>NZ_JBIRST010000027.1:0-88480 GCF_044334385.1 Streptomyces sp. NPDC020801 | reverse complement strand
CCGCCGTCATGGTGCCGCCAGTGGCCGCCGTCGGCCACCGCGCCGGCCGTCACCGCGTGCGCCGTCTGCGGAGCCGCGAACGCGCTCGCCGGCACAAGCGCACCACCCGCAGCCAGAACAGTCGAAGCGGTCAGCATCACAAAACGCCGGGGGTTGGAAATGCGAGCCATGAGAATTCTCCTTAAGCAGAAGCGAGGGGAAGGAATGCCCGAACCGATACGGGTGAATCACCCGGCCCGCTCGAACCCATGACTCAATTAAGCCCGGAATAAACAAGCCCGTCATGCCCCCAGAACTCGGGGCTTGACAAACCAGCGACCGTCGGGTTGAAAGCTGCCCTTGCCCTTGCCCTTGCCCTTGCCCTTGCCCTTGCACCGGCACTCCGGCCGGTGTGCGTCGCGACGGTGGGAATCCCGCCGCCCTTCCTAGCGGCTTCCGGCGAGCCGGGAACCCGCCGCGGTGCGGCGGTAGAGCACCGTGCGTCCGGAGCGGGCGCGGGTGACAAGGCCGGCCTGGTGCAGTACGCCCAGGTGGTAGGAGACCGTGGCCGGGCTGAGGAAGTGGCGTTCGGCGAGTTGGGCGGTGGAGGCCGGGCGCGCCAGTGCCGTGAGCAGTCCGGCGCGGGTGGCGCCGAGCAGCCTGGCCAACTCGGCCGACGGTGGAGCCGGAGCGATGGCCCGCTCGCTCACCGGATAGGCCACCATGGGCGGCCTCCGCCCGCCGCGCACCGGGTCCACGGCCACGCCGGGCCACGCCGCCACGAGGGACGGCACCACGATCACCAGCGGCGCGGCCAGCTCCACGGTGAACCGGCTCTCGACGCGCAGCGTGCCACCCGACCACGCGATGCCGGAATGCAGCGAGTTGAAGAGGCCGGCCGCACCGCGCCGGGCCAGTACACCGGCACATCGGTCGACCTCCGCTTCGAGGGCGGCCCTGGCGGCCTCCCAGCGCGGGGCGAACGCCAGGTCCCAGTAGCGGCGCAGTTCGTCCGCGGCCTGCCCGGCGACGTAGGCACCGCCGCGGGACATGGCCCGCCGCACCCGCGGCGGCAGCTCCGAGCCGGCCAGGCCGCTGCGCGGGTGGCCGTCCCGCAAGACCTCCAGCTCGCCCAGGACACGATCGGGCGGGGTGGTGCGGACGCGCTCCAGTTCCTCATCGACCGTGGGCGAGGGACCTGACGGATGGGGACTGAGGAAGTCGGGCACGTAGCCGCCGCCCTGCAGGGCCAGCTCCGACAGCAACGGCAGGCCCGCCCTGCGGAGCACACGTCGCGCGTGCGCGGCCCATGGATCGGCGTCGGGGGCCGGGCGTACGCCCCAGGGAAGCAGCGTCGCCGCGACCTCGTGCAGCGGCGAGACCGCGAAGCGGGAACGGGCCAACCCGGTGGCGTCCACGGTGAGTTCGATCACGACCCTCCCTGCCTGCCACTGCCCCGTGTCCCTTCGAACGTGCTCGAATCGTCGCACGGAAGCTCGCCTCGGCGGGCCTGCTCGGCGCAGCCTGGTGCGGACGCGGGTGCACCGGAAACCGGATGGGGAGGACACGGGATGCCGGAATCACCGGGAACGGCTCGGATGCCGAAGTCACGGGGGGTGCGGGTGATGCGGGACGCGCGGACACCGCGGGGCTTTCGGGGAATGCGGGGTTTTCGGGGAATGCAGGGAATGCGGGGCGTCCGGGAGATGTGGGGGATGCGGAAGGACCGGACGGCGCGGGGGAGGCGCAGAGGCGCGGCGCCGGGGGCGGTCGCCCTGGCCGCCGTCGGCGTGCTGATGGTGTCGGGGACGTGCACGTCCGCGGCGCAGGACCGGGCAGCCGCGGCGCCGGCCGGGGAGGGCGGGGGACTCTCCGGCGCCGCGGCCTGTCCCGGCGTGGAGGGTTTCACCTGTGCCACGCTGACCGTCCCGCTCGACCACGGCGGCGGCGTGCCGGGCCGGCTGGGCCTGAAGGTGGCGCTGGCGGACAACGCCAAGGCCCCGAAGGGCGTGCTGCTGTTCCTCACGGGCGGCCCGGGGCAGCCGGGTGTTCCGTTCGTGGCACGGCTGAGCCAGAAGCTGGCGCCCGTGCTGAAGGACTACCGGCTCGTCATGATCGACCAACGGGGCACCGGCGCCGACGCGCTGCAATGTCCTCAACTGCAAAAGGAGATGGGGTCGTCCGACCTCACGCCGCCCACCGCCCGCGCGGTGACGGACTGTGCCGCGGCGATCGGCGACGACCGCCGCTTCTACGGCACGAGTGACACGGTCGCCGACCTCGAGTTGCTGCGCCGGGCGCTGGGTGAGCGGCGGATGACGCTCGACGGTGTCTCGTACGGCACGTACACCGCCGAACGGTACGCCCTGGCGCACCCGCAACATGTGGCGCGGCTCGTCCTGGACTCGGTGGTGCCGCAGACCGGCTACGACCCGATGGACCGCGCCGCCCTGCGGGCGGCGCCGCGCGTGCTGACGGCGGCCTGCAGGGCGACCGGCTGCACCACGGACCCGGCGGCGGATCTGGCCACGGTGGTCGACAGGTACGACAACGGCGTCGACGTGCTGGACGCGCTGACCGCCTGGGAGTTCGTGGACCCGGACTACGCGGCCGTGATCGATGCACTGCACCGGGCGGCGGGCGGCGACCCCGGTCCGCTGCGCGGCCTGATCGCGGGCGTGCGGCAGGGCAGCGCGGCGACCGCGGAAGAGCTCAGCCAAGGCCTGCACGCCTCCACACTGTGCCTGGACGGGCGTTATCCCTGGGGCAGTTCGGACACGCCGGTGGCCGGCCGCCGGGCGGCGCTGGAGAAGGCGGGCGCGGAGCTGACCCCGGCCGACTACGGCCCCTTCGACGCCGCCACCGCGACCGGTCTCGGCTCGATGCTCAGCTGTCTGCACTGGCCGCGCACGCCCGTTCCGCCGCTGCCGCCGGAGCACCGCAGGCTTCCGGGCGTACCGGTCCTGCTTCTCGGCGGGGGCCGGGACCTGTCGACGCCGCTGGAATGGCTGTACGACCAGAAGAGGCTCACGCCACGGGCCCGGGTCGTCGTGGTGCCGGGCGCCGCGCACTCGGTGCAGAACCGGGCGGCCGACGACGCGGGCCGCCGGGCGGTGTTCGACTTCCTGCTGGGGCGGCGCTGACCACTCCGTTGCCGGCGTCCGTGGCGGCTTCCGGCGTGTGATTCAGCCGCGCAGCGCCTCGAATGCGTCGCGGGCGCCGGCCCCGATGGCGAGATCGATGTCCGACGCCCGGCCGGCGCGGCGGTCGCAGCGGGTGAGGGCCGCCATCGCGATCCTGTCGCCGGATTCCGCCTCCACCACTCCTATCTCGTGCCGCAGGTGGAGGAAGGTTCCGGTCTTGCCGCTGACCCGGAGGGTGTCCGCCCGCAGTTCGCTCGACAGCCGCTGGGTGAAGACCTGCAGCCCCATCAGCCGGCGCAGTTCGGCGGTCGCGCCGCGATGGGCGATCTCGTCCCGCCACACACGCTGCAGCAGGTCGACCAGCGCGGTGGCGGTGCCGAGGTTGGCGTGTGCCGGATCCAGCGTCTCGATGGTGTGCCGCCCCGAGCGGTCGTCGCGGATGGCCAGCTCCAGGGCGAGTGAGAAGTCGTTGCCGGCCGCTCCGGCGGCGCATTCGTACATGCGGTTGAGCCGGTGGCGCACCCGGATGCCCGAACACCCCCACGTGCGCAGGCGGGCGTGGACTTCCTCCGGCGGAACCACGTCGAACAACGCGTCGCCCGCGGCGTTGTCGCTCACCGAGAGCATCGACAGGACGAGGTCGCCGAGGGCCACGGTGGCCGGGTGCCGGAACGCGGCCAGTCCGGTGGATCCGACACTGCTCGTGGCCGGATCCACCGTCACGGGCCGTGCGGCGTCCAGTCGACCGGTCGCGATGCGGTCCAGTACGACCAGGGCGAGGGGGACCTTCACCACCGAGGCGAGGGGCACCGGTGCATCGGCGTCGAAGCCGAGTTGCTCGCCGGTGCCGAGGTGGCGGGCGAGGAAGGAGCCGCGGACACCGAGGGCCGCCCAGTCGGCGGCGATCGCCTCGGCCACGTCCAGGAGAGCGCCGTCGGTGGCTGTGCGGGCCGGACGGTGCTCCGGGCGGCCGCTCATCCGCGGGCCGCCAGCCGGGACCCGGCGTCCTTGTCCGGGGCCCCGGACGACGACGTGGCCTTCGCGGTCCTCCCGGCACCGACCGCGGTCGCCAGCAGCGCGGCCATCCAGTCGGGCACGTTCGGCGCGCTCCGGTGGCGCCGGGACGCGCATGGGTCGTACCCCCGGTGCAGCGACGCGTCGGCCAGCGGCGCCCAGTTCGCCCCGTGCCGCCGTGCGAACGGCTCGGAGCACAGCAGCATCACCTGCCCGGCGAGGGTCTCGGCGAGCGCGCCGGCCATCGCTCCGGCCGGACGGATCTGGCCCTCCGGCAGCCCGGCGCGTGCGGCCGCGCGCCCCAGACGGTCCTGCGCGTCCGGGGTGCGCTCCTCGGCCATGGTGAGGATGGGTGGCACGCTCTGCCGCCCGCGCGCCCGGCCCCGGGCGCGTCGTGGCCGCAGGTCCTCCAGGTGGACGGTCCGCGGACGGCGCCCGTGCCGGGCCTCGGAGGGGCCGGAGTCCGGCGCGTCCGGCGCGTCGAGCGCGTCCGGCCCGTGCAGCGTGTCCGGCACGTCCGGCACCTCCGGCGGGGGCGCGGACGCCAGGCCGAGCGGCACTCGGAGCGCGGCGTTCTCCGGGGGGACACGGACCAGCGCGAACGCCAGCGTTCCGTCCACCAGGCCCGTCGCCCGTTCGTCCGGCGGCAGTTCCCGCACGCCGAAGGTGGTGCCGCGCTCGGAACCGGCGCGGATGAGCCGGGCCAGCGCCGCCGGGGCGCAGTCCGCGGGCACGCCGACCGCATGTACCGCCGACTGCCGGGCCGACCGGGCGACGTGCCGCAGCCGCTGGGTCCGCTCCAGCACCTCCTGGGCGTACGGCAGGAGGAGGACGCCCAGCTCGGTGGTCACGACCTGACGCCGGGAGCGGTCGAACAGCAGGCCGCCGAAGTGCTCTTCGAGCGTCTTGATCCGTCGGCTCAGTAGTGGCTGGGCGATACCGAGCCGTTCGGCCGCACGCGAGAAACTCGCCTCGTAGACTGCCGTGACATAGGCCTCGAGGTGCGCGATCAGGTCCACCCTGCAGTCATATCAATTAGGTATGGGACCTTCAAACTTCACTCTTGGACATGGGTGGGTCCGCGCTGCTTCGCTGTCCCGCGTCCAAGACCGAAACACCGAGACACCGAAACACCGGAGCAACGGAGCACCGGATCACCGGTGCGCCGCCTCGCGGTTGCAGCGGGCTCGCCGGTGCACTGACGACCCACACGGGAGACTTGCACATGACCAGTGCCACCCCCCTGCCGCGCCGCGGCCTGCTCAAGGCCGGCCTTGCCGTTTCCGGCGCCGTACTCGCCTCCGCCGTGCCCGCGTCCGCGGCACCGGCGGCCAAAGGCTCCGGATCGCCCGATGCCGAATTCGAGTTGGGCGCTCTCGAACAGCGGTACGCCGCCCGCCTCGGTGTGTACGCCCGCAACGTCCGCACCGGGCAGGTCGTGTCCTACCGGGCGCGGGAGCCTTTCGCGATGTGCTCGACGTTCAAGGCGTTCGCCGCCGCGGCGGTCCTGCGTGATCACGGCGGCTGCGCGCCGCTGGACAAGGTGATCCACTACCCGCCGGCGGACATCCTGCCGAACTCTCCGAGGACCCGGGAGCACGTCGACACCGGGATGACCGTGGGCGACCTGTGCGCCGCGGCCATCCAGTACAGCGACAACGTGGCAGGCAACCTCCTGCTGCGCCAGATCGGCGGGCCGGGCGGCCTCACCCGGTTCCTCCGGTCGATCGGCGACCCGGTGAGCCGGCTCGACCGCTGGGAGCCCGACCTGAACACCGCCGCCCCCGGCGACCTGCGCGACACGACCACGCCCGCGGCGATCGCCGGGAGCCTGGAGCGGCTGACGCTGGACCGGGCACTGTCCGGTGCCGACCGGGAGCAACTCCTCAGCTGGCTGATGGGCAACACCACCAGTGGGGAACGCTTCCGTGCCGGACTGCCGAACGGCTGGATCGTGGGCGACAAGACGGGCACCGGTGACTACGCGTCCGCCAATGACATCGGCGTCGCCTGGACGACCAGGAGGACACCGATCGTGCTCGCGGTGCTGTCCTCGAAGGCCGCCAAGGACGCAGCGGTGGACAACGCCCTGATCGCCGACGCGTCACGGGTGGTGGCGCGCGCACTCGCCCCGGGCGAGTGAAGCCCCGCGCGTGGCCGGGGCCATGAGCCGGCCACGGGCCCGTGAGCCTTCGAGGAGGTCCGCCGGCATGCGTACGGTCGCGCCTTCAGGAACGTACGATCGTGCGCGTGCCGACAGACCACTTCGCCGACGATCCGCGCACGAACCTCGAACGCATGCTCGCGGGTGACCTCTATGTCGCCGACGACCCGGAGATCGCCCGCCGGCAGCAGCGCGCGATGAGGCTGGCCGCGCGCTACCAGGCCGCCTATGTCGAGGACGCCGGTGCGGCCGGGCCGATCCTCGCCGAACTGCTCGGCGCCGTCGGTGAGGGCGTCGATGTGCGACCGCCCCTCCACGTCGACTACGGAAGCAACATCACCATCGGGGCCCGCACCTTCGTCAACTACAACCTGACCGCGCTGGACGTCGCACGGATCACCATCGGCGAAGACTGCCAGATCGGCCCGAACGTCCAACTGCTCACGCCCACCCACCCGGTGGAGCCGGAGCCCCGGCGGGACAAGCTGGAAGCCGCTCGTGCCATCACCATCGCTGACAATGTCTGGCTGGGCGGCGGAGTCATCGTGTGCCCCGGGGTGACGATCGGCGACAACACCGTCGTCGGGGCCGGCGCCGTGGTCACCACGGACGTGCCGGCCGACGTCGTCGCGGTCGGCAACCCGGCCCGGCCCGTCCGCGACATCTGACCTCCACCCGTCATGGCGGTGGATGCTCCGCAGCCGGCAGCTGCTGGAGCTGGTACTTCGAGGCGGACGCCGCCCGTCAACCCGACGCCCTGATGGAGGGGTTGACCCTGCACCGCGCCCCGGACCGCACGCCGCACGGCGCGCGACGGCACAACGCGCCGTCGCCCGCATCACCTCCGCGCGGTCGGCGACATGGCACCGCACCCCGTGGTACTGGGTCCGGTAGTTGCTTCTCGGACATGCGGAACGGACCCGGCGCGCGTCGTTGTTCCGTACCATCGCTGCAACACGGCTTGCAGCAGTAACCTCTGCCGCTTCCAGGACACCAGCTCAAAGAGCACACGCGTTTGGTTCCGCATACGTCCGCATACCTGTTGTACGGAGGCTGCGGAATCCGGAAGGAGCACGATTGCCATGTCCGAGACCGACGCCGCGGCCAGCGGCCTGACGACGCAGTACACCGCCCAAGTGGCCGGTGACCTCGAGCGCAACCTCAAGGAGCAGGAGCGCATCGCTGGTGACATCACGACGCTGCAGGAGCAGTTGTCCGCACTCCAGCAGGACCATGCCGTCCTGCTGAACATCCAGCAGGCCCTCGGTGTGACGGGCCGGTCCCAGGAGTCCTCGGCCGAATCCGCCGTCGTGGCGGTGCCCGCGCCGCGCAAGAAGACAGCCGCCGGGGCAGGGCAGGGCAAGCGGACAGCGGCCAAGAAGTCCGCCGCGTCCAGCCGGAAGCCTGTCGCCAAGAAGGACTCGGCCGAGAAGCCCGCGGGCAGCGCGACCCGCTCGCAGGCGGGCCGGCCCACCCTCGTCGAGCTCGTTCGCGGGCTCCTGGCCGCCCAGCGCGAACCGCGCTCCGCGGCCGAGCTGGCCGCCGCGCTCGGGCAGCAGCGCCCCGAGCACCCCGTCAAGACGACCGTCGTGCGCAACACCCTCGAAGGGCTGGTGGCGAAGAACCAGGCCCAGCGCACCAAGCAGGGCAGTTCCGTCTTCTACACGGCGCCCGACGCGCCGGAGCCGGCTGCTGCGGCGGAGGAGGGCCAGGAGCAACCCGCCTGACGGCGGCGGCGAGTACGCCCACCACTGCCCCGACCCCACCGTCCCCGCGGCGCCGCCGCCCGTCGCGATCGGCTCATCGACCGCCCGGGGCCGCGGGTCGGGGAGGCGGTCCCACATGCCCCGCAGGTATGCGGACGGGGCGCGGGGCGGTGGTCACCGGCCACGGCACGGATCTGCCAGGGTGGCTTCGTGCAGACACCGGACCCCATCACTCCCGAGGCTCCCACGGCCGTACGCCTGGCTCTCCTGACCCAGCAGTGGCTCGACCTCACCTTCGTCCACTGGGCCGTCGAGCCGGACGTGGTGGCGGGGCTCCTTCCGGCCGGGACGGTTCCCGACACGTATGACGGGGTCACCTACGTCGGCCTGGTCGCCTTCCGCATGCACCGGGTCGGGTGGCTCCGGCTGCCCGGGGTGCCGTATCTCGGCACCTTTCCGGAGACCAACGTGCGGCTGTACTCGGTGGACGGGCACGGGCGGCGCGGTGTCGTGTTCCGGTCGATGGACGCGGCACGGCTGATCCCGGTGGTCATGGGACGCGTAGGGTTCCGGTTGCCGTATCTGTGGTCCCGGATGAGCATCCGTTCCGCGGCCGGCACCGTCACCTACACCAGTTCGCGCCGCTGGCCCGGGCCGCGCGGCGCGCACAGCCTATCACCGTGCGGCCCGGTGAACGCATCGCACAACCCACCGGGCTGGAGCACTTCCTCACCGCCCGCTGGGGCATGCACAACGCGTTCTTCGGTGGCGAGGCGGCGTATCTGCCCAACTACCACCCGCGCTGGCCCCTGTACCGGGCCGAGCTGATCGCCTGCGAGGAGAACCTCGTCGCAGCGGCCGGCCTGCCCGCGCCGCAGGGCGCCCCGGCCAGTGTGCTGTACTCCCCCGGCGTCCCCGTCCTCTTCGGACGCCCGGCACGCCCGGCGGGGATCCCCACGCCCTGAAGGCGTTCCGCGAAGCGGACTCGCAGAGGGGTGCGGGACACAACGCGGAGGACGCCGGCGGGCGCCCTCCGCACTGCTGTTCGTGCCTGCGTGATCGCCGCGGATCAGTGCAGGTTCTGGACCGCAGGGTCGGTGAATCCGACGGCGAAGACCGAGCGCAGCGACATGGTGCTGGTGTCGGCGTTGTGCGCGAGGCAGACGTCGTCCGGATCGGTGGCGTCCTTGAAGTCCTCGGGGTAGCTGGTCTTCAGGGAGGTGCTGGGGCAGATGCCCTCGGTGAGTCCCCACAGCTCGTCGACCTGGGTCGTGCCCAGCTTGGGCCAGTAGCTGAGGGCCTGCGGTGGGCCGGCCGCCCAGTTGCCGCCCGCCGCGCAGGTCGTGGCGGCCCTGGTGTCACCGACCCAGGTGTGCGAGTAGACACCGGGTACGGTGCCGCAGCCCTTGTGGAAGGCGAAGTTGAGCACTCCCTGGTCGTCGGTCCAGGTCATGCCGCCCTGCAGTCCCCGGTAGCGGGAGGCCGCGTAGGCGTCCTCGATGACCGTCTTGCCGCCGGACATGTTCAGCAGGCCGGGGTACGTGGCCGCACTCGTCGGGTTCAGCTGGTAGCGCACCACCCGGCCGCCGTCGACGCCGCCGTACCACTCACCGGTGACCAGCTTGTACGGGCTGCCACCGGACTTGTCCAGGGAGAGCCACGAGTAGCAGAGGTGGTCGGGGTCCAGGACACCGTTGTTGGCGTCGCTGTCGCACGCGGAGGGGGTACCGGACTGCTGGTAGTAGTGCACCTCGGGGAGCACGTAGGGGTAACCGCACGCGCTGGAACGGCCGTTGTTGATCCCGTACGTCGTCATCCCCGAGCCGTAGTCGTCGACCTTGGCGAGCTTGTTCATGTCGAAGACACGGACGCCGTGGGCGGTGTCGGTGACGTAGATGTAGTTGGCGTACCAGACGATGCCGCCGCCGTGGCCGGTGACGTACTTGAAGTCGGACGCGCTAGACGACGTGCTCGTGGGCTCGGCGAGCAGGACGTGCCGGTACTTGCCGGTGTCCCGGTCGATGAAGGTCAGCTTCAGCAGGTTGTTCGACTTGCAGCCGGTGGTGTCCGCGGCCGCGTCACGCTGGAACGTCTTGTAGTGCCAGACCACCGCGGTGACATGGTCGCCCTGGATGGCTCCGTCGCCTCCGTCGGCGGTGCCGGTGGTGCTCAGGCCCTGCGGCCACCACCGGGCCGTGGTGTCGTCGGCGTGGGCGGACGACCAGCACCATGCCTTCGAGGTCGTCGCGGGGGGCAGCGCCTTGGTCTCGTCGCCGGCGCAGGAGCGCATCGAGCGGAGGTTGAGCCAACTGTCAGTCGCCCCCGCCGAGTTCTTCGTGTAGTCGGTGGTGATGACGTCCGTGAGTGTGGCGTGGTTCGTCAGGTGGTTGTTGTAGAGGTTGTTGGTGGCCGACACATAGCTGGTGTCGGTCATCTTGAACTGGTCGCTGCCGAGGGTCAGTTTGGTGACCGTCGGCGAGTCCGCCGTGGCCGTCGACTGCCCCGTCAGCGTGGCGAGCACGGCTGCCGCCGCCGCGATCGCAGCGACGAGCCTGGGTCTGCGTATGAGTGCCACTCGCACCTTCCATGAAGGGATAACGGGCGTGCCCGGCCGCCGACATCACGGCGGACATGCCAAATGCAAGTGTTCATGATACGAGCCGCGGACGCCCCGTCACGCCGGGCGAAGTTCCCCACAGTCGCGGGCACTTCGGGGCGGCGTCCGGTGCTCAGGCGGGGCCGCCCGCGGCCGCCTCCCGGTAGATCTGCTCGAACCGCGCGCCCATCGCCTCGGCGAGCGCCTGGGCCGCCGACAGCGGACGCACCATCACCGTGAAGTCGTCGATCCTGCCCTCCTCGTCCAGATGCAGGAAGTCGCAGCCCTGGATCTGCTTGCCGCCGACGGTCGCGGTGAACACGAGGGCGTGGTCGCGTCCGTCCGGGTCGGCGATGTCCCGTACGTACCGGAAGTCCTCGAACACCTGGGCCACGGCACGGAGGATGGCGGCGGTGACGGGCTTTCCGGTGTACGGCTTGAACGCGACCGGACTGGTGAAGACGACGTTCTCGGCCAGCAGCGCGGTCGCCGCGTCGATGTCGCCGGCCTCGACGGCCTTGCGGAAGGCGTGCATCGATCCACCTCGGTATAGTGAACGAATTGACTAGGCGCATCGCAGATTATGCAGCGGACCACTCCGTGTCCAGAGCGAGTAATCGCCTCGTTGACTATGCAACCGGGTGTTAGGTTGGCGGCCATGGCTCTGCGCAATGCGGTGATGGCCGCGCTTCTGGAGGGCGAGGCGTCCGGGTACGAGCTCGCGAAGGGGTTCGAGGCGTCGGTCGCCAACTTCTGGACGGCGACTGCGCAGCAGATCTACCGGGAGCTGGAGCGGATGGCGGGCGAGGGGCTCGTCGCCGCGCGCGTGGTGCAGCAGGAGCGCCGGCCGAACAAGCGTCTTTACTCGCTCACCGGAGCCGGCCTCGAGGCCGTACGCGCCTACACCGCCGAGGTCTCCAGCAAGCCGATGGCCCTGCGCGACGAGTTGCTGGTCAAGATCCAGTCCGTTGACGCCGGTGACCTCGAAGCCGTGCGGGCCGGTGTCCTCGAGCGGGTGGAGCGGTCCGCCGCCAGACTCGCCCGCTTCGAGCGCGCCCAGCAACGCCTGCTGGCCGGCCGCGGGGAAGGGGAGTTCCTCACCACCGCGGAGCGCGTCGGCCCCTACCTCACCCTGCTGGGCGGCCTGGCCCTGGAACGGGCCAACGTGCAGTGGGGCCGCCGGACGGTTCTGCAGGCACTGGAGCGGCGCGCCGCGGCCCAGGGCTCCGGGCGGAGCCGGCCGGAAGCCGGGCCCGCGCGGCCCGCACTCCACTGACCGAGGCACCATGCGTGCGCAGCGACCGCACCGGCGGGCGGCGACGGAGGAGTCAGATCCGTGCGACGACGGCACCGCGGCGCAGCATGACCGCCCGGACGGCCGGCGCGAAGCGACACGGCCTGAAGGGGAATGATTGATTGCTCTTTGACCGTGGATGGAGTGCGCTGTCGGCCAATGCGGCAACGCCCCTCGCCACCCCGCCGGAGCGGGGCGCGGGCACCATGGGCCGCCTGGGCGCCCTGGACGGGCGCGCCGTCATCGCCCCGCCCGGCACCCGCGTTCGGCTCCGCAACGGTTGCCCGGACCGAGGCCCCCGCGCACGCCCGTGCCTCGGAAAGCGGTGGACGGGGCGTGCCGCGGCGCCGTGGACGCCATGCGCGAGCCGTGCCGGACCGTACGGTGTGCCGTGCCGCTGATGTGCGGGTGTGAAGCGGGATGCCCGGCGCGGGCGGGCGGACCGCACCCCAGGCCGCGTCCGATGCGTGGGCACGACCCGCCGTTTCCCGCCAGCCGAGTGTCGGCCATATGTCCCTGTATCGGCCAACGGTCCCATGCTGTCCGGCTCTTGTCGCCGGCGTTCCGGGCTGACTAGGCTCCGGCTCGCTTTCACGCTTCATACACAGTTTCGGCACATCCGGGTCGCTCGTACCCCGGCTTCCGGCGTGCCTGCTTTCTGGTGACTTCCGACGCGCGTGCCGTCGTCAAGGGGGAGGTGGGGAAGGTCGACTGGTCTCCTGTCCGGCAACGTGCCGACGAGCCCGTGCCTCCCGGGCCGCCCGCCCGCCGCAAGGCCGACCTGCGGATTCTGTGGTGGGTCAACGGGATCGACGGACTGGGCAGTCAGGCCTCCGGTGTGGTGTTCCCCCTGCTGCTCCTGGATCTTGGCCACTCCCCCGGCGCCGCGGGCATGTTCGCGAGCGCGGCCGCGCTCGTCGCGGTGGTCCTCGGACCGCTGGTCGCCGTACCCGCCGACCGGGGACGGCGGCGCCGGATCATGACGGGGTCGGCGGCACTCGCGGCGCTGGGCATGGGCGTACTGGCACTGACCTGCCTGGGCCGCCCCGCGTTGTGGGTCGTGGTGGCACTGGCCCTGCTGGAACGGTTCTGCGCCGTGGCCTACGAGGCCGCGGCGCGTGGCGCCCTGGTTCACCTGGCCGCGGTCGAGGAACTGCCCCGGGCCGCAGCCGGAATGCAGGCGGGTGACCAGGCGGCGCTCGTTCTCGGCCCGGCGTTGGGGGGTGCTCTCTTCCAACTCGCCCGGCCCGTGCCCTTCCTGGCGGACGCCCTTTCCTACGCGGCGGCAGCCCTGGGCATACGAGCCGTCCGCTCCCCCCTCGACACGCCCGCGCCCGCGCCGGAGGCACCGGCGACCGGCCCCCGCCCATGGCGGCGCGCGGCGGCGTGGCGTGCGTGGCCGGGCGCCGCGAGAGCGGGTCTGGCCACGGTCACCGGCTCCGGTGTGCTGCGGCTCGTCCTCGTATGGACGTCCACTGCCGGTGCCACGCTGACCCTGCTGTTCTACACCGCGTTGTTCGAACTGGGCCCAGGGCACGGCGCCGCGACCGGTCTGGTGCTCACCGCCTCCGGTACGGCCGGTCTGCTGGGCACCCTGACGGCGCCCGCGGTGGTGCGGAGGCTTGGCCCGGCACGGGTGCTGACGGCCGCCGCCTGGCTGCTGCCCGTGCCGTGCGGCGCGCTGCTGTGGGCCGGCGGCGCGTGGAGCTGGGGAGTGGCGTTCGCCGGGCTGTCCTTCCTGCTGCCGCTGATCACCGTAGTGCTGTCGAGCCTCGCCGTCGCCTGCACACCGGCCGCCCTGCAGTCGCGGGCGGGGGCCGTGCTCGGCTCGGTGTCCGCGCTGGCCGCCGCGGGCGCCCCGGCCGCCGCGGCGGTCCTGATCACCGAGTGGAACGCGAGCGCGCCCGCACTGTTGTGCACCGTGCTGTTCGCCGCGCTGGCCGTGTACACGCAGGCAAGGGCCCGCGCCGTGCTGGACAGGGCAGCGGCGGCCACGGCCGCGCGGAAAGAGGGAGACAGCGGTGAGTGACTCCTTCAGGGTCTTCCTCGGTGCTCTGCCGGACGTGTGCCCGCGCGACGCGCGACGCATGGTGCTCATCGCGGACGCCGGCGGCCGCTGCGAGGTGTTCACCTGGGATGCGGCCACGCGCAGGGGCCGGCAGGTCACCGACCGGCCCCGGGGCACCGTGCACTGCGCGATCGACGCGGACGCGCACGTGTGGTGGTTCGAGGAGGACTCAAAGGGGCGAGGGCACTGGTGGTACCAGCCGTTCGACGGCGGCCCCCGGCTGCCCGGCCTGCCGGGCGCGCCGGCCGGGTTGCCGCGCGGGCTGACGGTGACGGCCGACGGCACGGCCGCCGCGGTGGTCGCCTCCCGGCCGGACAGAACGAGCGTGCTGGTGGGACGGCGTGGCCACGCCCCGCGCGAGATCCTCACCATCGCCGGGGAGCCGCGTCTGGGCGGCATGCCCCCGGAAGGCGATCTGGTGGCCCTGGCGGCGGCACCCGACGGCGACCCGGCCGTCACCGTCGTCACGGTCACGGGCCGGGTCACCGCCACCCTGCCCCCGCCCGGCGGTTCTCGGGGCAGGCTCTGGTGCCGCGGCTTCTCGCCGCTGCCCGGGCGCCGCGAACTCCTGCTGGTGCACGAGCTGGAGGACCGCTACACGCTGGCCACCTGGACCCCGGACGGCGGACTGGTCGCACATCCCTGGTGCGGCTTCGACACCGAGATCACCGCACGCTGGTACCCCAGCACGCGCGAGGTCCTGGTCCGCCAGGACCGCCACGGCCGCTCGCTGCTGCACCGGGTGTCCCTGAACTCCCGCACCACCCGGGTCGTCCCCACGCCCAGGGGCAGCCTGCTCGACGCAGCCCCCCGGCCCGGCGGGGAGCTGCACTACCTGTGGACCGACACGGCCCACCCGCCCGTCCTCCACGCGACCGACGGCACCCCGCTGCCGGCAACCGGCCTCCTGCCGCGCGTACCGGGCCGGCACACCGAGGTGTGGACACCGACACCCGACGGGCCCGTCCACACCCTGCTCAGCCTGCCGCACCCCGCCGAGAGCGGACCGGGCCCTTCGCACACCACTGCCACCGCCCCGCCGCCGGCCGTGTTCCTGGTGCACGGCGGCCCGGCCGACCAGGACAGAGACGCCTACGACGCCACGGTGCACTCGCTGGTGGCCTCCGGATACGCCGTGGCGCGCGTCAACTACCGTGGCTCGACCGGTTACGGACCCCGCTGGCGGCGTGCCTTCGGGGCCGGTGTCGGCCACACCCAGGTGGACGACCTCGTCGCCGTCCGCGCCGATCTCGTCCGCCGCGAACTCGTCGACGAGCGGGCGATCGCGCTGTGGGGGGTGTCCTGGGGCGGCTATCTGGTGCTGCTCGCCCTCGGCGTCCGCCCCGCGCTGTGGCGGGCCGGCATCGCGGTCAAGCCCGTCGCCGACTGGGTCACCGCCCACCGCACGACCACACCCGCACTGCGCGCCCTGGACGTCCGCTGGTTCGGCGGCACCCCCGAACAGGTGCCGGAACGATACTCCAGCAGCTCGCCCCTGACCTATGCGGCAGACGTGGCGGCACCGCTCCTCGTCGTCGGCGCCGGCCAGGACGCAAAATGCCCGCCCGAGCAGATCCGCACCTACCTCACCGCCCTCACCGCCGCAGGCGTCGAACACGAACAGATGTGGCTCGACACCGGCCACGACGGCTACGACGGCGCCACGCACGTCGCGGTACTCCGCCGCTCCCTGGCCTTCCTGCGCACGCACCTGCCGGCACCGGTACCGGCCGGCCCTCGGCGTCCCCCGGCACGACCGGGCGGACCCCGGCCCCGCTGATGCAGGCAGCGGGGCCGGGACCTGCACAGCACCACCCACTCGAGGCACCACGGAGAACCACGCAGTCCGAGAAGGAGGACGACCGTGCAGAAGGACATCATCCACAACGACCCGCTCGCCGGCGACGAGGAGAACCGCAAGCCCGGCATCGGCATCACCATCACCGTGCCGTTCCGCAACGCCGACGAGGGCGGCGACGAGGAGTGAGCTACGGCCCGGCCGGTCCGCCCCTCGCGGCCCGGCCGGGCCCCCTTCCCGCATTCCCCGCCACCGCTCGTGCGCAAGGAGCCGACCGTGCGCGTTCTTCTGGTCAACATGCCCTGGTCACCGATCGACCTGCCCTCGCTGGCCCTCGGCATCCTCAAACGGAGCGTCGCCGAGCGCGTCGAGGACGCGACCTGCGACGTGCTGCACGCCAACCTGGAATTCACCGACTGGATCACCGACCGCACCGAGTTCTCCGCCGGGGACTACGAGTACTACGCCCTGTCCTCCTACTTCCTCGGCTGCGGCGACTGGGTGTTCTCCTCCGCCCTCTACGACGACCCGGAGTGGAAGGGCCGCGAGTTCCTCGCCGTGATGACGGACAGGCTGCGCCGGTCACGGATGCGCATGACGCAGGAACTGCACCGCGTCGTCCCCGAGTTCGTCGCCGGCGTGGCCCGCCGCGTGGTGGACATGCGGCCGGACGTCGTCGGCTTCACGTCCACCTTCCAGCAGAACACCGCGGCGCTGGCCGCCGCCCGGCAGATCAAGCGCCTCGCCCCGCACATCGTGACCGTCATGGGCGGCGCCAACTGCGATGCCGAGCAGGGGGCCGCCGTCCACCGCAACTTCCCCTTCGTCGACTACGTGATCCGCGGCGAGGGCGAGGACGCCTTCCCCCGGCTGCTGACCGCGCTGCGGGGCGGGGAGACGGCCGCCGTCGCCTCGATTCCGGGGCTGTGCCACCGCACACCGGACCTGCCGCACGTCGCCAACCCGATGCCTGCCGGCCCGCTGCCGCCCGCGGCCATCCTGTCCCCCGACTACAGCGGCTACTTCGAGCGCCTCGCCGCGTCCGTGGCACGCAACTGGGTGGAACCGAAACTGGTGGTCGAGGGCGCCCGCGGCTGCTGGTGGGGGGAGAAGCACCACTGCACCTTCTGCGGTCTGAACGGCTCGTTCATGGAGTTCCGCAGCAAGAGCCCCGACACCTTCTACCAGGAGATCATGGACCTGGCGCAGCGCCACCGCGTGCTGGACATGTACGTGGTCGACAACATCCTGGACATGCGCTACCTGTCCACCGTCCTGCCCCGCATCGTCGACAGCGGCTACGACCTGCGCATGCACATCGAGATCAAGGCCAACATGCGGCGCCCGCAACTGCAGGTCCTGGCCGACGCGGGCCTCATCTACGTGCAGCCCGGCATCGAAAGCCTCAACAGCCGCGTCCTGGACCTCATGGACAAGGGGGTAAGCGGCTGCCAGAACGTGCGCATGCTCCGCGACGCCGCGGAGACCGGGCTGTCGGTGTCGTGGAACTACCTGCACGGCTTCCCCGGCGAGACGGCGGACGACTACGAACCCGTCATCGGCCAACTCCCCGCCCTGGAACACCTCAACCCGCCGGTCGACCTGTCCGCCCGGATCGCCATCGAACGCTTCAGCCCCTACTTCAAACGCCCCGAACTGGGCTTCACCGGGCTGCGCCCCGAGGAGCACTACCTCTTCACCTACGACCTGCCCGAGGCGGAACTGCACGACCTGGCCTACGTCTTCCAGGCCCCCGAACGCGGCATCACCGAACCGACGGTCGGCCGCCTCAACGACGGCATCGCCGCCTGGAAGAAGCACCACGCCGACGCCCGCCTCACCCACACCGACCTCGGTGACCGGATCGTGCTGGTCAGCAGGCGCCACTCCTTCGACTGGCGGACCATGGAGCTCACCGATCCGTTCGAGATCGCGGTCTTCCGGCTCCTGGACCAGCCGCATGGCACCACGGCACTGCACCGCAAGATCACATCCGCCTCCGCCGGGGCCGCCGAGCGCACACCGCAGGAACTCGAGGCGCTCCTGTGGGAGTGGGTCACCCTCGGAGTGGTCTTCACCGACGCGGGCCAGTACGTCCACATCGCCCCGGCCGCGGTGAACCAGGACCTGCTGCGCCTGGACTACATGCGTCACGTCCACGCCCGCGCCGAGCCCCGCCGCACCCCCACCCCCGCACCCGCCGCGCCGGCCGGGCCCGCGCCCGCCCTGTCCTGACTCCGGGAAGGACCGCACATGACCGTCACCGCACCGGAACTCACCGTACGCGCCTGGCGCGACCACGACCCGCAGGCCCGCCACCTGCCGGGCATGTCCCTGGGTCCGCTCCCCGTGACGCCCGGCTCAAGGGACGTCGAGCGCCTCTGGGCGATGGGCGTCCGCCATGCCGAGCTGGACGCGGCCGTCGACCTGGGTGCCGCCGGTCCCGCGGCACACCGCGCCGCGGTCGACCGGCTGCGTCTGGTCCGCGACCTCACCGCACACGCCGTCTCCGTCGACTGGGAGTGCCGTCTGCCGTCGCAGGAGCCGGCACAGCAGTGGAAGGTACTGTCCCACCTGCACCCGCCGCGCACGCTCACCGGTCCCGCCGACCCCCAGGAGGCACTGCACCGCTGGCGCACCCGCCACTACCTGTGCAAGCTCGTCTGGCGCCAGGGCCCGGGATTCATCCAGATCCGCGACCGCCGGTGGGGAGACCTGCGCCGCTTCACCGCGGACGAACCCCGCTACCAGGACGCCATCGCCCTCCTCGACCCCGGTGCCCACCACGCCGACGTACCCGCCGGCGTGCTGGAGGAGTTCACGGCCGAACACCTCGTCCTGCGCCTGGGTGACCTGGTGTGGTGGCTGCCCTACCGGGTCAGCCGCTGGCTCCAGGAAGCCATAGCGGTGTGAACGACCGGCGCTGCCGCAGCCGGGAGGCCACGGTGCGCGCCGGACCATCGAGCAGTTCGCCGTTCTCCGTCCGCCTCGTCGTGCCGGCCGAGGCGGACGCCGGAGTCATGCGCCGGGAGGCGGGCCCGGCAGTGGTCTCCAGGGGATTGACGATCGGTCACCTCTGCTGGTTCAGTGGATGAGCCACTCAGCCAGTATGCTGCCATGAGGAGGATGCGTGGAAGCGCTGCCCCGCGAGACGATCGTGGACGTCCTGGAGAACCGGCTGCGCGAGGACATCCTGGCCGGCCGCCATCCCGCCGGCACCTACCTGCCGCCGGAGCGGCAGCTCGCCGACGGTTACGGAGTCACCCGCACCACCCTCAAGCACGCCTTCGGACGCCTCGCGCAGGCGGGGCTGCTGGAGACCCGGCACGGCGTCGGCACCCGGGTGCGCGACTTCGCCCGCCTCGGCGGCGCGGACCTGCTGCCGATGCTGGTACGGCACGACTCCCGGTGGATCCACGAGGTCTTCGAAGTGCGCCGCAGCATCGGGGCGTTGATCGCCGAACGGGCCGCCGCCCGCGCCACGCCCGCCCAACGGGCGGAACTGGCCGCCCTGCTGGAGGCGGTGCGCGACGGGCGGAGCCCCGACGACGTGCAGCTGGCCGACGTCGAGGTGCACCGCGCCCTCGCCCGCGCCACCGGCAACCGCGTCTACGTACTGCTCACCAACACCCTCTTCAACGCCTACCTTCCGGTGCGGGCCGCGCTGCGTGGCCCCTTCACCGACGCGGAGGCCGCCCACCGGCGGCTGGCCCCCGTGGTCGACGCCGTCGGCTCGGCGGACACCGGCAGGGCCAGGTCGGCCGCGGACGCCTATCTACGGGACACCGAGCGGATCATGCTGGGAGGACTGTCATGAGGGGCACGTCCTTCACGGAGGCACTGTTCGGCACGGTCCGCCTCGACGGCGACGACCGCGACCGGCGCATGCGCCTCGATCTGCGCGCCGAGGCCGGCGAGGTGCTCAGGCCGCACCGCACCACCACGGCCCGTCTGAGCGGCCGCCTGCGCATCACCGGGGTGGCCGACGACCGGCACGCCTCGGGCGAGATGGAGATCTCGCCGCTCGCCCGCCGGCGCATCCGCTACCGCCTGTCGTTCACCGCCGGGGGGCGCACCCTCGCCCTGGACGGCTGGAAGTCGGTGACACCCCGTCATCCGGTGCGGTCGATGACGGTCCTGCCCTTCACCGTGTACGACAACGGGACACGCATCGGTGCCGGCACCCTCCGCTTCCCGCCCGCCACCGGGCTCGTACCCTTCCTGCTCAGCTTCCGCTTCCCCCGGCGCGAGGACTCCGCCCACTACGCCGTGCCCCGGTGGGACGGCGCCCCGGGCCGCACGGAGGTCTGGTACACCACCCTGACCGACCCGGCGACCGGCACCGGGGTGTGGCTGCACCACGAACTCACCGCGCCCACCGACGGATCCGCGCCCACGGCCCACGGCTGGGTGGCGACGTTCCCCCGCGAGGGGAAGGTGCGCCACGCCCGCTTCGGTCCCGCCCCCTGGCCGCGGCCCGCGGACGGATTCCGCGCCGCCGGCGTCACCGCGGCCGCCGGACGGCTGACCGGAAGTGCCGGGGAATTCCGCTGGGATCTCACCGAAGCGTCCCTGGACTCCCCGCTGTTCACCTTTCCGCGCTGGTCGTGGCGGCACCCACTGCTCCCCGCGGCCCACCTGCTCCCCGCGGCCCGTGCCGCCTACCACGGCACCCTCTTCGACGGGGAGCGCACCCTCACCCTGAAGGCCGCGCCCGGCGCGTCCGCACGTATCCACGGCCACGGCAACGCCCGTCGCTGGGCCTGGCTCCACGCCGACCTCGGCGCGGGCGACGTCCTGGAGGTCGTCGCGGCGACGTCGACCCGCCCGGGTCTGCGCCGGCTGCCGCCGCTCGTGTTCCTGCGCCTGAGGCACCGTGGCCGTACCTGGCCGCGGCGTGCGGAACGCTCCGCGGCCGGGCTGCTGGGCATCGGCCGTTTCCGGGCCCGTATCGGCCATGCGGACTGGGCGGTGACCGGGCGCACGACGCTGCGCCGCGTGCGAGTGGAGGTGACGCAGCCCGCCGAACGCACCCTGACCCTGGACTACCGGGACCCCGACGGTGCCCCGGCGGTGTGCCGCAACAGCGAGACCGCCGACGCCCGCATCCTGCTGGAGCGCTGGTGGGGCCGCTGGCGCACGGAAGCCGACTGGACGCTGGAGGGCACCGCGCATGCGGAGGTGGGCGACCGGTGACCGCCGAGGGACTCGTCGCCGCCCTGCTCGCCGACAACGGTGACGCCCCGTGGGCCGCCCGCGTGCCGGGCCGGCTCGAGGCCCTGCTGGCCGCGCTGCCCCGGCCGGTGCGGACCGCCGCACGCACCGGCGTCGCCGCAGTCGAGGCCTACGCCGTGGTACGCACCGGCCGCCGCCTGGCCGCCCTGGGCCCGGACGAGCGGGAGGCGGTCCTCTCCGAGCTGGGCCGGCGTCCCGGGCTCGCCCCCCTGCTCGACCTCCTCAAAGTGCCGGTGCTACTGGCTGCGGCCACCGAACGCACCGCGCCCGTGCCGGCCCCCGTACCGCCCAAGGACCCGCCCCTTTCGTGTGTCCCGGCCGCACAGTGGCCCACCCGCTCCACCGCCGACGCCGTCGTGGTCGGATCCGGCGCGGGCGGAGCCGTCGCCGCCCACGCTCTCGCGCGCGCCGGGCTCGACGTCGTGGTGCTCGAGGAGGGCGAACACCATCCCACGTCCTCCTTCGCGGGCCGTGCCCCGCTGGACCGGTTCACCGACCTGTACCGGGACGGCGGCGCGTCCGCGGCCCTCGGCGACCCGCCCCTGCTGCTGCCCGTGGGACGCGCGGTGGGCGGTACCACCGTCGTCAACTCCGGTACCTGCTACCGCACTCCGCGGCATGTGCTCGCCCGCTGGAGCAGCGGCTTCGGCTTCCACCTGGCCGACGGCCTCGACGCGCGCCTGGACGAGGTCGAAGCCCTGCTGCGCGTGGCCACTCAGCCGCTGGACGTCCTGGGCGCCAACGGGCTGCTCGCCCTCACCGGGGCCGAACGGCTCGGCTGGCGGGCGGGTCCACTGCGGCGCAACGCACCGGGGTGCGCCGGCTCCTGCCAGTGCGTGGTCGGCTGTCCCACCGGTGCCAAGCAGAGCGTCCAGTTGTCCGTGCTGCCCGACGCGTGTGCCGCGGGCGCCCGTATCGTCACCCGGGCCCGCGTCCGGCGCATCCTGGTCGACCACGACCGTCCCGGGGGCCCACGCGCGGCCGGGGTGCGGGTGGAGCGACCCGACGGCACCGCGTTCGAGATCCTCAGCCCGCTCGTCGTCACCGCCGCGGGTGCCCTGCACACTCCCCCGCTGCTGCGCCGGTCGGGACTCGGGGCGCACCCGGAAATCGGCCGGAACCTCAGTGTGCATCCGGCCACCAGCGTCGCGGGGCGATTCGGTGAGCCCGTCACGTCCTGGAGAGGCGTACTGCAGAGCGTCGGCGTCGAGCAGTTGCACGATCGCGGCATCCTCATCGAGGCGACCGCGAGCCCGCCCGGCATGACCAGTTTCGTCCTGCCAGGTGTCGGCCGGGCCCTGCGCCGCGAGTTGGAGGACGCCGACCACCTGGCCGTCCTCGGCGCCATGATCGCGGACCGTGCCTCGGGGCACGTCCTGGGCCGCAACCGCGCCCTCGTCCGCTACGCGCTGGATGCGCGCGACGGCCGCCGGTTGCTGACGGCCGTTCGGGCCATGGGGAAGTTGCTCTTCGCCGCCGGGGCGCGAGAAGTCCTCACCGGAGTGCCGCAGGCGCCCCGGGCCCGGACTCCGGACGAGCTGGAAACCCTGCTCGGCGGTGTCACCGCACGGCAGTTGCACCTGTCGGCGTTCCATCCCACGGGCACGGCGGCCGCGGGCGCCGATCCCGGCCGCGCACCGGTCGGCCCGGAGGGCCGGCTGCGGGGCGTGCACGGCGTTCTGGTCGCCGACGGGTCGGTCCTGCCGTCCTGTCCCGAGGTCAATCCCCAACTGAGCATCATGGCCGTGGCCTCCGCCGTCGCCCGCGCCCATCTGAGCTGAGAGCCACGGGTCGTTCGAGCCGTCCGGCCCCTCCTCGTGGGCCTCACGGCTCGAACGGGGAGGCCGGGCCGGGCGCCGGCCCCCATGTGAGCTGCCTCACCCCGCATTTCCGGGCTCCCGGCTCGAACTGCCTGGCAGGCGCCGCACCGCGGTACCCGGCGGCCGGCTGCTGGCCGGATGCGTCAGTAATCTGTCATTGCAGCCAGTACGACATTCGATACAGGCTGTGACCGTGTTAGAGCGACGTGTTGTTGTGGTGGTGTACGCGGGTGCCCTGGCCCTGGACATCACCGGACCTATTGAAGTGTTCGACACGGCCAACCGGCTTCTCGGGCCGTCGGGGGTCCCCTACCGGGTCGACTTCGTCTCCGCCGACGCGCCGCTGGTGCGCACGAGTTCGGGAGTGATCGTGGAGGCCTCGCCGCTGGAGGCGGGGCTGGGCCCCATCGACACGCTTCTCGTGCCGGGCGGCTGGGGACTGAGCGACGCCCTCGCGGACCGGGCGCTGGTTACCTGGATCGGCCGGGCGGCGACACGGTCCCGCAGGGTCGCCTCCGTGTGCGGCGGCGCCTTTCTGCTGGCCGAGGCCGGCCTGCTCAACGGCAGACGCGCCACCACGCACTGGGCGTACAGCGGGGCGATGGCCGACCGCTATCCGGCCGTGACGGTGGACGCCGAGCCGATCTTCATCTGGGACGGCCCCTTCGTGACCTCCGCGGGGGTGGCGACCGGGATCGACATGGCGCTTGCGCTGGTGGAGGCCGATCACGGTGCGGCACTCGCGCTGGAGACGGCGCGGTTCCTGGTGCTGTTCCTCAAACGGCACGGCGGACAGTCCCAGTTCAGCGCCGTGCTCGACGCCCAGCTGGCCGACCATCCGCCCATCCGGGCCGCTCAGGAGTGGATCCTGGACAACCTGCACAATCCGCTGCCCGTGGCCGATATCGCCCGGCGGGCCAACATGAGCCTGCGCAACTTCGCCCGGGTCTTCCGGCGCGAGGTGGGCACGACCCCCGGGCAGTACGTCGAGCAGACGCGTATCGCCCGCGCCCGCGAGCTGCTGGAGACCACCGACCTGTCGATCGGTCAGGTGGCGCGCCGCTGCGGATTCGCCGCCCCGGAGACCTTCTTCCGTTCCTTCGGACGATCCCTGGGGCTCACCCCCAAGGAGTACCGGCACCGCTTCCAGGTGATCTCGCCCTCCGGCCTCATCGCCCGCCACCACGAGACGGACAGGAGCCCCGCATGACCATCACGACCTCGGAGGTGTCCGAGGAAGGAACGGTTCGCCTGGTCGACCACCTGGCCGGGGAACTCGCCCGGGCCGGCGTCACCCACGTCTTCGGGGTCGGCGGCGCGAACATCGAGGACCTGTACGACGCCCTGCACCGCGGCGGCGCCGTACGCGGCATCGTCGCCAAGCACGAGTTCTCCGCCGTCACGATGGCCGACGGCTGCGCCCGTACCACCGGGCGTCTCGGCGTCGTCGCCGCCACCTCGGGCGGTGGGGCGATGAATCTGGTGCCGGGTCTTGCCGAGGCATTCGCCTCTCAGGTGCCCGTGCTGGCCCTGGTGGGCCAGCCGCCGACCGGCCAGGAGGGCCGCGGCGCGTTCCAGGACTCCAGCGGCAAGGCGGGTTCCCTGGACGCGCTTGAGGTCTTCGCACCGATTTCCCGGTTCTGTGCCCGGGTCGAGACGGCGCAGGCGCTCACCGAGCTGCTGCCCCGGGCGATGGCAGCGGCACAGGCCCATCCGCGGGGACCGGCGGTGCTGTTGCTGCCCAAGGACGTGCAGCAGACACGGATCCAGGCGCCCGCCCGCGGCACGGGACCGGCACCGGACGTCCCGGCACCGGACGTGGCGGCTACGGCTACGACGGCGACGGACGCGCGGCTGGACGCCGCGGCCCTCACCGCCGTGTCGGACCTCCTCCGCGGGGCCGGGAACGTCCTCGTCATCGCCGGTGAGGAGATCGCCGCCGCGGACGCCCGCGCGGAGCTGGCCGAACTGGCCCGCCGGCTCGGGGCGTGGGTGGCGGTCACCCCGGACGCCAAGGACGTCTTCGACAACCGTGATCCCCGCTTCGCCGGTGTGGCCGGGGTGATGGGCCACGCCAACGTCGAGGACTGCCTGCGGCGGGCCGACGTGTGCCTGCTGGCCGGCTCCCGGCTGCCGGTCCTGGCGCGCGGCGGCCTCGACGCGGCCCTGGCCGCCACCGACGTCGTCAGCATCGGCTGCGAACCGCCCTTCGTCGCGGCCACCGCACTGGCCGGGAACGTGCGGCACGCGCTGCGCGCGGTGACCCACCGGCTTGCGCCGCACCCACGTGCCTGCCCGCCGCACTCCGGTCCCCGCCCCACCCCCCTGCCGGGCTCGGTCCCGCAGGCCCCCGGCCGCGCCATCCCCTACGCCCAGGCCGTCGCCGCGGTCGAGGCGGCCCTCCCCCAGGACGCGCACGTCTTCGTGGACGCGGGCAACACCGGGGCCAGCGCGATCCACCTCCTCCCGGCACCGCGGCACGGGCGTTTCGTGGTGGCGGTCGGCATGGGCGGCATGGGCTACACCTTCGGGGCCGGGATCGGCGCGGCTCTCGCCACCGGCCGGCGCACCTACGTCCTCGCCGGCGACGGGGCCTTCTTCATGCACGGGATGGAAGTGCACACCGCGGTGGAGCACGCCGCACCCGTGACCTTCGTCGTCTTCAACAACAACGCCCACGCCATGTGCGTGCTGCGTGAGGAGTTCCTCCAGGGCGGAGTCCGCGACGACGACCTGTTCGTCCGCACCGACCTCGCCGCCGGGGTGGCCGCCGCCTTCCCGTCCCTGCGGGCCACCGGGGCCGGTGACGCGGTGGAGCTGCGCGAAGCCCTGCTGCGCGGCAACGCGGGCACCGGCCCGGCGTTCGTCGCCGTCGAGTGCGACCCGCGGGAGATCCCCCCGTTCCTTCCCTTCCAGCCGTTCACGCGAGCCGCGGAAGCCGCGGAAGCCACCGAAAGCACGGAAGCCACCGAGAGCAAGGAGAGTTCAGATGAGCGAGCAGTCGTCCACGTTGGCTGACATCCCCGGTCTGATGCGGATCGAGAACACCGGCAAGGAGGAACTGGCCGCCCACTGCATGGAGCTCACCCACGCCGTCTACCCCCACGACCAGGTGTACGGCCAGTACTGCACCATCCACGCGTACGTCGACTGCCCGCCGGAGCAGGCCTACGACTACCTCCGTCAGGGCCACCACCTGGAGGAATGGACCTGCAGCCTGCGCGACTTCGGGCCCAGTGGCACACCGGGGCTGTGGGTCGGTCACGACCGGCTGGAGGACGACACCAGGATCTACTGCAGGGTGGTCGCCAACCCCGACGCCATGACCGTGGACTACCACTGCTCCTGGGACCAGGGCGACAAGCTGTGGATGATCTACCTGATGCGCGTCGTCCCGGCCGCGCTGGTGCTCGACCGGCCGGGATCGGTCATCACCTGGACCAACTGCCGGCACCCCTACTACGACGACAACCCGCACCCCGGCCTGTCCCCCCACCCCGACCGCCCCTGGGTCGGCGACTACTGGGACCTGTTCTACGCCGGACACACCCTGGAGATGAACAACCTCAAGGCGATCCTTGAACACCGCCACCGCAACGGCCTGCCGGTCGGCGTCCCCGTGGCGCGGAAGGTGGCCCGGTGACCACCGTCAGTCTCACCGACGTCGCGAGCTACCTTCCCGGCGAGCCGGTCCCCGCGGCGTTCTACACCGAGTGCCCGGGGGCCGAGGACAAGCTTCGTGACCACCCCATGTTCAAGATCCCGCCGACCCGCCACCACGTGCCCCGGGACGAGACCAACGCGGACATGGTCGAGCGTGCCGTACAGCCCCTGATCGAACGGCACGGCAGCAGGGCGATCCGGGGCGTCGACGTCCTGCTGGTGCACAGTCAGCTGCCGGACCTGCCGTTCGTGGGCGCCGGCACCGAGGTGGCACGGCGGCTGGGCCTGAACCCGGAATGGCTCGTCGACGTGGCCAACGCCGGGTGCGCCTCCTTCATCCACATGCTGAAGCTGGCCCGGCAGATCCTCACCACCACCGATGCGAAGAGCGCGCTGATCTGCAACGCGCAGAGCGCCGCCGGCCAGTGGTTCACCCAGTCCGAGGTGCGCAGGCTCGCCCAGGCCGCGATCCCGGGCGACGGCTGCGGCGTGGGGTACGTGACGACGTCGGCCGGCGCACCGGTCCTGGACGTGGAGGCCCGGCACATCGGCCAGTACGCCGGGGACATGACCGTGGCGGTCGACGACGGCCGCAAGTACTGGGAGCCGGGCGAGTCCCAACTGCGCATCGGCTTCACCGACTCCAGCGTGGCCAAGGTCCTGGCACGCGGGAACCGTCTCGTCCCGGAGGCGGTCACGGCCGTGTGCCGGCGGCTGGGCGTGCCGACCAGCGGCATCGACGTCCTCATCACCAACCAGCCCAACCGCACCTTCCTGCGGAACTGGCGAGAGGCTCTGCAACTGCCGGCCGAACGGCACCTGGACACCTTCGACGAGTACGGAAACCTCTTCGGAGCGGCGATCCCGGTCACCCTGGACCGCGCGGTCCGCGCACGGCAGGTCGAGGACGGCGACCTGGTGGTACTGGCGGGATTCGCCCACGCGGGGGACTTCGCCGGTGCCGTCGCCGTCCGCTGGCACGGCGGGCAGGCCTGAGCGATGGACGTCCCCGTGCTGCACCGACTGGCCCTGAACGAGAGCCCGTACCCACCGCTGCCCTCGGTACGCAGGGCGATGCACCGGGCCGTGGCACAGGCCCACCGGTATCCGCAGTTCCATCCCGAGGACCTCACCGAGCGCATCGCCGCATGGTGCGGGGTGACACCCGACCGCGTCGTGGTGGGCAGTGGATCGGTGGGCGTGGCCCTGCAGTTGCTGCGGGCGGTGGTCGAGCCCGGTGATTCGATGGTGTACGCCTGGCGCACCTTCGACGCCTATCCCCTGCTGGCGGGCATGGTCGGCGCGCAGCCCGTTGCCGTACCGCTGCCGCCGGACGGAACCCAGGATCCGACCGCGCTGCTCGCGGCGCTCGACCACCGCACGCGGGTGGTGGTGCTGTGCAATCCGCACAATCCCACCGGAAGCGTGGTCACCGCGGATGCACTTGCGGCGTTCCTGCGCCGCGTTCCGCCGCACGTCACCGTGCTGCTCGACGAGGCCTACGTGGAGTTCGCCCGCGGCGCCGATCTCCCGGACGCGCCCGCCCTGCTGGACACCCATCCCAACCTGCTGCTCCTGCGCACCTTCTCCAAGGCCTACGGCCTCGCCGCCCTGCGCATCGGCTACGCACTGGGCGCCCCCGGCCTGGTGGCGCGGATCCGCCGGCAACAGCTGCCCTTCGGGATCAACGCGGTGGCCGCGGCGGCGGTGAAGGCCTCGCTGCGGGCCGGCGACGAGCTGCGCCGCCGGGTGGACACGGTGGTCGCCGAACGCGAACGGCTGCAGCGCGAACTGGCCGGTCTCGGCTGGCATGTGCGCCCGGGCCAGGCCAACTCCGTCTGGCTCGCCACGCCCGATCCGGTCGACCGGGGCGCCGTGGCGCTCACCGCCGCGGGCGTCCAGGCGCGCCACTACCCGGGCGAGGGGTTGCGGCTCACCGTCGGCAGCCGGGCGGCCAACGAGGCGGTCATCACCGCTCTGTCGGCAGTGGACCGCCAAGTGGACCGACGGTAGGGGCCGGGCCGGCACGCCACCACACTGAGCCTGCGGGTGCCTCTGGCCAGGGCGGCCAGAGGCACCCGCGGCGGCGTCGCGGTGGACGGCCTCCGCGGCACCGCGCGCCCGCCACGCCGCCTTCCGTGGCCCGGAGCCCACGGCACACCGCCCGGTGCCTCCGGGCGGCGGGCACTCAGCTCACCCGCTCCGTTCGCCCGAACGCCTCCTTCCGGACGAGGTCGAGGAAGTTCGGCGTCCCCACGGTCGTGCGCACGTCCACGAACACGCGCACCTCCCGCCCCTCCACCGCCTGCCGCAGCAGCTCGTGGGCGAGATCGGCCCGCACGGTGTACCGGCCCGGCAGGCGTGAGGTGCCGGTCTCGTACTCGCTGACCGCCGCCGCGTCGAACAGTCCGCCCGGGCCGACGACCGTCCACTGTGACATCGCGTCGGAACCCCCGACGGGCCCGCCCCGGAGTGTTGCCTCCGGGGCGGGCCGGGGGCCGGACCGGCCTCGCGCGGTGCCGGTCCGGCCGCTCGGGACCCTCCGGGACTCGGGGCCGGTCTAGGAGGGGACGGGTGCCGCGCCGCGGTCGGCGGTGGCGACCGTGCGCCTGCTCAGCACCGTGTCGACGGCGTACGCGCCGGGTCCGAGGATCGCGATGAGGAGGAACGACCAGCAGAACAGGACAGCCGGTTCACCGCCGTTCTGGATGGGCACCAGGGCGTGTGCCTGATGGACCGTGAAGTACGCGTAGGCCATGGACCCCGAGCAGACGGCGGCCGCCGTCCGTGTGAACAGGCCCAGGAACACCAGGACGCCTCCCACCAGCTCGATCACCGCGGCCCACCATGAGGGCCACTGAAGCGTGGGGACGGTGCCGCCGCCGTGGGCTCCACCGAGGACGCCGAACAGGGACGCCGCGCCGTGGCAGGCGAAGAGGAAGCCGGTCACCAGGCGGAACAGGGCCTGCACACCGGGACGTACGGTACGTAATGTCTGTGCCGGCGAGAAGTTCATGGGGGTCACTCCTCCGGTCTGGGAGCCCGGGGGCGGATCGCGCACCCGCGCACTAATACATGAACATGACAAGGCGAGCATGGCGCGGTTTGCCGTCCACCGCCAGCCACGGTCGGCTCTGGGGTTCCTCTGAGCCGGGGACCGCCACCGCCGGCTATGCGGCCTCGGGCGGAACGGGGGTGGCCTGGTGGTAGTACATCTGCCAGCCCGTCGCCTCGCTGCGCTTGCGCCACAGGGAACTGCGGCGTGCCCGTCGGCCGCCGATCGCGGTCTCGTAGGTGAGATGCACCAGACCCGGGGCGAGCACGACCCCCGCCATCGCCGACGGTTCGTACCGTGGAGCGTCCGTGGAACCACCGGACATCTCCGGCAGCGCGGCAAGCATCTCCTCGAGGGTCCATCGCCGGCCCGAAGCACCCACTTCGACGAACTCCGGATCCAGCAACCGCCGGGCCGCCTCCCGCGACGTCCGTACACGGGGGTCCATGAGGCGCAGCTCGCCCGCCACCGCCTCGTCGATGTCATCGGATTCATGGCTCACCCGAGCATCTTCTCCCGGGCCGTCTCCAAAGAGTCGCCGGGGGCCACGAAGGAATCCGGTGAAACCGGCCGGCCGGTGCGGAGGCCATCCGTGGGCGGCCGTCCGCCCTTGGGCACCGCCCGGCTGGACATCACGCGCTCTCGCCTGTGGGGTGGAGCGCAAGGCGGTGTGCGCATCACGCTGCGCCCCGCGCGTGGAGCGGGACGAAGGAGGGCGCATGTGCCGCCTGTTCGGACTGATCAGCTCCCCCAGGCGCACCCGCGCCACGTTCTGGCTGCTGGACGCTCCCGACAGCCTCAGCGACCAGAGCCACCGCGACCCCGACGGCACCGGGCTGGGGTTCTTCGGCGCCGACGGCTCCGCGCGGGTCCACAAGGCGCCGATCGCCGCCTACCAGGACCGTGCCTTCGCACAGGAGGCCCGGCAGGTGGAGTCGGCGACGTTCGTCGCCCACATCCGTTACGCCTCCACCGGCGGCCTGAGCATCCGCAACACCCATCCCTTCGAACAGGACGGACGGCTCTTCGCGCACAACGGGGTCATCGAGGGCCTCGACAGCCTCGACGGCCACCTGGGCGAGGACCGCTCACTCGTGCACGGTGACACCGACTCCGAGCGCTTCTTCGCCCTCGTCACCCGGGAGACCGCCCGGCACGGCGGGGACGTCGGCGCCGGCCTCCGGCAGGCCGCGCGATGGGTCGCCGAGCACCTGCCCCTCTACGCCCTCAACATCGTGCTCGTCACCTCCGGCGAACTGTGGGCGCTGCGCTACCCGGCCACGCACGAGCTCTACGTCCTGGAGCGGCCGGCCGGCGGTCACCACCGCACCCGGCATCTGGACCACAGCGGCAGCCACGGGCACCTGCGCGTCCACTCGGCCGCTCTGGCCGGCCACCCGTCCGTCGTCGTCGCCAGCGAGCGCATGGACGACAATCCGCACTGGCGCCTCATGGCACCGGGCGAACTGCTCCACGTCGACCGGCACCTGGACGTCACCTCCCGTGTCGTCCTGCCCGATGCCCCCGCCCACCCACTCGCACTGGCCGACCTGCGCCCCGACGCCGCCGCCTCGCAGAAGACCGCCTGACCGCCCTGTCCGAGGAAGCCCGGCAGCCGCCCCGGGCCGCCCGCCGGATTCCGGCCCGGGTGCCCGGCGCGAGAGCGGGTACCCGACGCCGCAGCATCGTTCGTGCCGAGCCGTGTTCGCGGTGACAGTGATGGAGAGGCAGATGAGCGGCCTGTCGGACTTCCCGTCAGCACTTCAGACGTCCGCATCTCGGACGTCCGCACTTCGGACGTCCGCCGAGGTCGTGGGTGACCGGTACCGCCTGGGCCCGAGAATCGGCCGGGGAGGGGCCGCCGACGTCCATGAGGCGGTCGACGTCCGCCTCGGGCGACGGGTCGCCGTCAAGGTCTTCAGGTCGTGCGCCGGACGGCAGTCGGAACAGCGTTTCGCCGAGGAGGCCGTCCTCCTGGCGCGCATGGACCACCCCGGACTGGTCACCGTCTACGACGCCGGCCGGCACCGGGACCGCGCCTACCTGGTGATGCAGCTGGTCGAAGGCCGGACCCTGCGTCAGCACCTGTCGTCGGGCCCCATGACCACGCGGGCGGTCGCCGGACTCGGCACCGACCTCGCAGGGGCGCTGGCCCATGTGCACGGAGCCGGGATCGTGCATCGGGACGTCAAGCCGTCCAATGTGCTGATGAGCCGCTCGGGAGATCCGTACCTGACGGATTTCGGCATCGCGCGCCTGATGGACGCCACGCATCACACGGCGCCCGACGTGCTGCTGGGGACCGCGGCCTATCTCGCTCCGGAACAGGCCCTGGGCAAGGACGTCGGGGCGGCCGCCGACGTGTACGCGCTCGGGCTCGTACTGCTGGAATGCCTGAAGGGACGGCTGGAGTACGACGGCACTCCCCTGGAAGCCGCCGTGGCCCGCCTGCACCGTCAACCCGTGGTCCCCGGCTGGATACCCAGCCCTCTGGCCCGGCTGCTGCGTGACATGACGGCTCTGGAGGAGGAGGCCAGGCCCGATGCCGGGCGATGCGCCCGGGTCCTCGGCGACTTGCGAGACGGAGCGCGCGGGGAATTGCCGGACGATTCGCGGGTGCCCGACGGCCTGCGAGGAGATCCCGCACTCGACCCTGCCGTGACGTCCGTAGCACCCGCAGGCTTCTTCGAAGGCGCCGGTTCCGACAGCCCCGGTGTCGACCGGACCGCCGATGAGGCCGCCCGCAGGGCCGGACCGTCCCGCCGCCTCGCGGTGGGCACCGCTCTGACGGTGCTCTCGGCCGCGCTGGGGGCCGTTCTCGCCGTGGCCCCGGGCGCCGGCGGGGACAGCGGTGACCGGGCCGCCTCGGACACGCACACGTCCGCCGGCGCCCAGGCACCCACCGGCAGCGGCTCACCCACGGTGCGGCCGCCCGGCGCCCCGCCGTCATCGAGCACCCCGGCCGTCCGCTCCGGTGGCCAGGCCGGGCGTTCCGCCGCCGGAGCGCACCCGGTCGACGCGACGCGGCCTTCGGGCGGCCGTGAGCCGGGCGCCGGGCCGCGGCACAGGAGCTCCGCGGCAGCGGACGGCACCCCCGCCCAACCCGGCGCCACGGCCCACGGTGCCCGGCACCCGGGCGGCAAGGACAAGAAGCCACCCAGGCATGCCGCGCCGGAGCACGACGGCTGACGTTCCCTCCGGGCGCCTCCTGCGCAAGGCCACGCCGCCGGCGGCCGTAGATGTTCATGGCCACCGCTGCGCCCACACCGAGTGCAGGGCCGGCGCTCGCGCCCGATCCTCACAGTCGGCTGACCACGCGTCATCCGTGAGACCACGTAAATCACACTCCGTGGAGCGACGACTCGGGCTTGTTGTCCGCAATCTCCCGATGTTCACAGACAACCAACGGTGCCCTGCCTCCCTCTCTGAAGGTGACCAACCGACTGGGGGCAACGATGAACTGGTCCAGGCTCGCAGCGGGTGCGGTGGCCGGTCTGGTGCTGTGCGGATGCGGCAGCACCGCGAACACCGGCGGGGCGGGCGGGCATCGCACGCACCAGGCCCCGGGCGGCGGCACACCGGGTACGCCTGCCCCCGGGGCCGGCAAACCCATGCTGATCCTGAACGGCCAACTCGACGCCCGGCCCGGGCAACTTGTCGACATTCGGCTGGACGGGATCAGCCGCGACCAGGGACACGACGCGGTGACCGCCCGGTCGCCGGCGTTCAGCGGCCCGGTACCGCTGCGCTGGCAGAACGGCTTCTACGGGGCGGCACCGGCCCTGGCGATGAAGGACAAGCCGGGCTGGTACGAGCTCTCGGTGACCGTCGCCGGCCGCGCGGTGGCCCGGGACAGGATCCATGTCGTTCGTTCCGAGCGCCCGTCGTTCACCCTGTCGGTGTGGTCGAACACGGCCCGGCCCGGGCAGCCGGTGCCGCTGCACTTCGACGACCTGTACCCCGGCGAGCGGGGCACCGACTTCACCGTACGGTCGGCGGCGCTGCCCCGGACCGTGCGTCTCGTGCACAACGACGTGTACGACTACTACGACCCCCGGGCCTTCTCGGCCGAGCCGCAGCTCAAACCGGGCCTGGCGGACGGCACGTACACCTTCGGGCTGTACGGTGCGCACGGCCGCCGGATCGCCGAGAAACGTCTGACGGTCCGTTCGTCCCGCCCGGGCGATCCCGACTACCTCGGCCAGGCGTACGGCCCCGACTTCTTCGACCCGGACATCGGCTACGCCGACAGCCCCCGCGGACCCGCCTTCAAGGTCCTCCCCGGAGGGCGGGTCGCCGTCATGTGGCACGACAAGGACCCCGACCCGGGCGAGGAGCGGCGGCTGACCGCCACGTCACCGGCCTTCACCCACGTACTGCGCCTCAACGCCGACGACAGCAAGGGCGCCGACGGCGACGACCCGCGCTACTACAACACGGCCACCGTCCGGGCCGGCCTCAAGCCCGGCCGCTACCCCGTGACCGTTGTGGCACACCACGGCCGGGTCAGGAAGACCAGCTACTTGACGGTCACGGCGCGCTAGACGCAAGCGCGCCGGTTCCCGGCGCTCAGCCCTCCTTCGGGTACGGAACCACGCTCACGTCCAGTGTGAAGGCGACGCGCGCCGCACCCGCCACGTCCGGCGCCTTCGCCGGCGCGGTCACCGTGGCCGCGCCGGCGCGCGTGCTCGCGCAGCGCAGCGTGGCGTGGGCGGTGCCGTTCGCGTCCAGGTGCCATCCGGACACGAGGACGAAGACCGGTGCGGAACTCTGCACGCCCGTCCACCGCTTGTCGTCCACGCGCGGCCGCAGGAGGAGGGACACCACGGTGCCGGGCCGCACGCACAGCCGCCGGACGGCCGCGTCACCGGGCCCGACGGTGATGTCCACATGTCCGGAGGCACACCTGCCCGCGGTGGCGGAGGGTGCCGTGGGCGACGCCGGCCGGCCGGTCGGCGGCGGGCTCGCGGGCCGCCCGCTCGTGGACGGGGCCGCGGACGTGTGCGTCGGCTTCGGTGTCGGCGCACCGGCCGACGGCGTAGCAGAGCCGCTCCTGGACGGCTCCTGGGCCGGCCCACCCCCCGTGGGTCCGCCGCACGCCGCCAGGACGACCGTCCCGGCCATCACCCATCCTCCGGCCCACCACCGCATCCGTGCACCTCCCGGCCTACCGCGACTCCGGGAACCAGCATGACCGCAGTGCCCCCGGCAGACACCTTTTCGGCGTCAGTGATGCGCAACACGGCGATGCCCCATGGGAAGAGGCCGGGCGGCCACGCACCCAACCGAGCAGGGCGACCGAGCACAGTGCCGCGAGGGCGCACCAGGTGGAGACGAACTCCAGCCGCCACAGCGCCCAGCAGGCCAACGCACCCACGGCGACCAGGATCCCCGGAGTCAGCAGCCGCCGGTCGCCGGCGAGCAGCACACATCACGCCACCATCGGTCCGCCGTCTCGCGGGCAACCCTCCGGCCCGCGGCCCACGCTACCCGTGATCCCGGTCCACCGGGCCGGATCTGCCGTCCTGCGTGCGCGGTTGCTGACCGGGGGGCAGCCGGTCCGCCAGGCGGTTGCCCCGCCCGTGGAAGCCGGGTGACAAGGAGTTCACGGCGTCATCTCCTGAGCGCGTGCACGTGAGCACGTCCGCGGCCGCAGGGTGCGTGGTCCGGTTTCCAGTGTCCGGGGACGGCAGGTGCTTCACCGCTCGGGGTGCCCCGCGCACCCGGGTGCCCGGCGCGAGCCGGCGTGCCCGGCGCTGTCAGGGGCGTGCGAAGCGGCGCTGGACGTCGGGCCGTGTCCTGAGCCGCGCCGGATAGCCGGGGCCCATCCGTACCGACGTGTCCTCTGCGCGCATCGGCTCGCCGCACTCGGAGCAGACCACTCGCGCGTGGGCGTCGTGGCCGCACGCGTCGTGGTGCAGGGTGACCGGAACGCCCTCCTCCCCCGCCAGCCACCGGTCGCCCCAGCGTGACATCGCGGCAAGGACGGGGAACAGGTCCCGGCCCTTCTCGGTCAGCACGTACTCGTGGCGGGGCGGCTCGCTCTCGTACGGCCGCCTCTCCATCAGTTCCTCCTCCACCAGGCGGCGCAAGCGGTCGGCGAGGGTGTTACGGGCGATGCGCAGCTCCTGCCGGAACTCGTCGAAGCGCCGGCTGCCGTAGAAGGCCTCTCTGAGGATCAGGGGCGTCCACGTGTCGCCCAGCAGGTTCACCGTCCGCGCGATCGAGCACGGCCAGTCGGCGAACGACGGACGTGCCGGGCTCATGACGCGCCTCCCGCTTCCCCGACCGGCTCACCGCCCGCATCCCCGACCGGCTCGCCTCCCACTTCCCTGACCAGTTCGATCGCCCTGCCCAGTGTGTCGAGTCTGGCCTCCAGCGTGTCACCGGCCGGGTACAGGCGGACGGTGTCCACGCCCGCGTCGCGCCAGACGCGCAGCCGGCGGCGCACCATGTCCTCGGTGCCGATGAGCGTGGTGGCCAGTACCATCTCGTCGGTCACCAGGTTCGCCGCGCCGTCCCGGTCGCCGGACTGCCAGCGCTCCCGCACCTCGGCGGCGACCTCGGCCCAGCCCTGACGGCCGTAGGCCCGGTTGTAGAAGTTGCTCGACGCCGGCCCCATCCCGCCGAGGCTGAAGGCCAGTTCCTTCTTGCGCCCGGCCACCATCGCGCGCAGGGCTTCCTCGTCCGGTGCGAACGAGACCTCCGCGCCCTGGCAGACGTCGAGTGCGGCGCGGGTGCGCCCGGCCCGGGCCAGACCTTCGTCCAAGGGGGCGAAGTAGGCCTCTGCCGCGCCTTCCGGTACGAAGCTGGTGCCGAGCCAGCCGTCGGCGACCTCTCCGGCAAGCCGCAGCATGGCCGGGGACAGGGCGGCCAGGTAGAGGGGGATCGGATGCTCCGCGCGCAGTGAGAGCCGCATGGGGACGGCTTCCCCGCCGGGCAGCGGAATGCGGAACTCGGTGCCCGAGTAGGAGATTCTGCCGCCCTCGAACACCTGCCGGAGGATCTCCACGGTCTCCCGGACGCGAGCCAGCGGGCGGGCGAAGGGCACTCCGTGCAGGCCCTCCATCACCTGGGGGCCGGAGGGGCCCAGGCCCAGCAGAAAGCGTCCGCCGGAGAGGTTGGCCAGGGTGATCGCCGTCTGGGCGAGAGCCACCGGAGTGCGGGTGCCCACCTGCATCACTCCGGAGCCGAGCAGGATCCTCTGGGTCCGGGCTGCGTAGAAGCCCAGGGCGGACGGGGCGTCCGAGCCCCATGCCTCGGCCACCCAGCAGATGTCCAGACCGAGCTTCTCGGCCTCGGCGACGAAATCGGCCTGCCGGGTCCAGGAGTCGAAGCCCGACGCCTCGACGGTCGTGGCGGTCCGCATCACGCCTCCGCCAGTTTCTTGATCTGCTCCAGCGTCGCCGTCATGTTGCGCTCGAACTCCCGCAGCCGTACGAACACGATCTTCTGCTCCTTCTCCGGCATTCGGTCGATCGCGGACGACAGGCCGGATCGAGCCGGGCCCAGCCGCATCCACTCCGACAGCTCGGTCCCGCCGTCCCTGGGCTCCAGCCGGAACCGCCAGACGGCCGCGGGACGGTCCGGGTCCTCCACGGCCCAGGCGAAGACCCGCCCGGGTTCGCATTCGATGACGGTCGAGGTGGTCGCCCACTTCCCGAGCGCCTCGTGCTCGCTGCGGCCGACGAACCTGGCTCCCACGACGGGCCCGGTCGCTCCGTGCTGCCACTCGACCGACTGCAGTTCCTCACTCAGGCTCGGCATCAGCTCCACGTCCGACACCAGTTCCCACACCCGCTGGGGGGCGGCCCGGATCCAGGTCCGCACCTCCACCGTCGGTCCGTCCGCGTACCGCGCGCCCGTCCACTCCACGCCGGCCTCCTCGCACCAAGAGGTATTTGGCCTCCAGAGTTGCGTAACAAGACCTACTCGGTCAAGGGGTGCCAGCAGATCAAGGGAACCGGGGCGCGACACACGACGCCACCCGCGCCGGCACTACAGGGCCGGCCCGGCACTCGGGCGGGTACCTCGCCACTGCCGGGCCGGCCCGGTGGGGGCACGCTGCCGAACCCCCACGGTGCATTCGGTGCCGGACGGCCTACGGATTGCCTCCCGTACGGAAGTCGCCCCGTGCGGGCGTACGGAACTTGTCCCGTACGGGTGTACGGAACTTGTCCCGCGCGCACGTACGGAACGTGCCTCGCGTGGGCGTACGGAGCGTGCCTCGCGCGGGTGCCTGCCGCCCCGCCCACGACCGGCGAAAGAGGCGCCTTCGGCCGGCGCTGGGCAGCCTTGGCCTGAGTTCTGGTCAGGCCGGGGCCGACCACCGCGAGCGGCACCACGGCCTGGGCGGCCGCCCGGTTCGGGGCCGAGCCGGATGCCGCGAAGGCGACGCTCGCGCCCGCCGGCCCCGGGCGGCGAGCCCGACGGCAGACGCACCCTTCGGGAAGCCGAACTACTCTGCTCGGCAGAGGAGTTGTCAAGCACGGGCACATACGGACACTGCCGGACCGGAAGGAAGGGTCCCCGCCGTGCTGAGGCACCCCGCGCCACGGTCATGGGGGCGGCCCCGCACCCGGACCGAGAATTTCGCGGTCGGGCGGGTAGATGGATTCAGACCGGTGAATGGTGCGGTGAAGTGGAGGAAGACCATGTTCGAGGCCCAGGACATCCGCCAGTGGCGCGGACACGCCGTACACGGCGCCGACGCCGGCAAGATCGGCGAACTGGAGGCGATCTACGTCGACACCATCACTGACCAGCCTTTTTTCGCCACGGTGAAGACGGGCATGCTCGGACGTCAGCGGCTGGTCTTCGTCCCCCTGGCAGGAGCCACCGTCAGTCCCGGCCACCTGAACGTCGCGTTCGACAGAAAGCTCGTCAAGGACGCCCCCTCCATCGACACCGATGGTGAGCTCCCCGTGGCGGACGAGCCGGCGATCTTCGCCCACTACGACCTGCGCTACAAGTCCGGATCGGCCGGCGAGCGGCGGCTGGCCCGCCGGTGAGCAAGGGGCCGGCCGCGGCCACGCCTCATGCCCTCCTCATGGATTCCCTCGCACACCGCACTCATGGGTTCCCCTGCCATCGGTCACCGCGGAAACTCATCAGCCATCAGCCATCACGGACACGTCACGGACACGTCACGGACACCGGTCCCCGTGAGCGAGCCGGGAAAGCGATCAAAGATGTGGGCTCTGTTCCTCCTCCTCGTCGTCGTGGCCGTCGCCCTGGCGGCGATCGGTGTCACGGTCACCGGCATGACGTTTCTGCTCGCCATCGGCATCGTGCTGTTCCTCGCCGACGTCCTGTTCCTCGGGATCGGCCTCGGCCGGCGCAAGGGCACGCGCCCATCGCGCTGACCCGGAGGAGGTCCATGCGGACGGCCGGCGGGTCGAACCCGGGCGACGGGTCCGCGAGCAGCTGCCGCGCCCCGCCCCGCGTCGCCCCGCCCAGGCGGTCCCCATTCCGCCTGGTCGGGGCCGCCCGGTGGTGCGACGCTGGATGCAGAGGTGTCCGAGATGGGAACCCGGGAGGGCCGATGGGACGGGACGTCCCGGCGCTGGTTTTCACCCGCGAGGACCGCCGCCGGTACCGGATCAAGATGCAGGAGTGTCTCGACGCCTTCGCGCAGATGCTGCGCGAGTCACGGTTCGAGTCCGAGCGGCCGCAGGTGGGGCTGGAGATCGAGCTGAACCTGGTCGACGACGGGGCGGAACCCGCGATGCGCAACAGCGATGTGCTCGAGGCGATCGCGGACCCCGCCTGGGCCACCGAGCTCGGCCGGTTCAACCTCGAGATCAACATTCCGCCGCGCCGGCTGACGGCGGGCGGCCCCGACTCCTGGGAGTCCGAGATCCGCTCGGCGCTGAACCACGCGGAGCACCGGGCGAGGTCGGTCGGTGCGCGTCTGATCATCATCGGCATCCTTCCCACGCTGCGGCAGGAGGACGTCGGCGAGGGTGCCCTGTCGGAGAACGCGCGCTACCGGCTCCTCAACGACCAGGTCTTCGCGGCTCGCGGCGAGGATCTGCGACTGGAGGTGGACGGCGTCGACCGGCTGCGGACGTATGCGGACACGATCACCCCCGAGGCCGCGTGCACCAGCACCCAGTTCCACCTCCAGGTGTCCCCCGAGGAGTTCGCCGACTACTGGAACGCGGCGCAGGCGATCGCCGGGGTCCAGGTCGCGCTGGCGGCCAATTCGCCGTTCCTCTTCGGCAGGGAACTGTGGCACGAGACCCGTATCCCGCTGTTCGAGCAGGCCACCGACACACGCCCGCAGGAGATCAAGGTGCAGGGGGTGCGGCCCAGGGTGTGGTTCGGAGAACGGTGGATCAACAGCGTCTTCGACCTCTTCGAGGAGAACCTGCGCTACTTCCCGGCGCTGCTGCCCCTGTGCGACGAGCAGGAGCCCGGGGAGACACTGGACCGCGGTGACGTCCCCGAACTGTCCGAGCTCACGCTCCACAACGGCACCATCTACCGCTGGAACCGCCCGGTCTACGCCATCGCCCACGACAAACCGCATCTGAGGGTGGAGAACCGGGTACTGCCCGCCGGCCCGACCGTCGCCGACACCCTCGCCAACGGCGCCTTCTACTACGGGCTCACCCGCGCCCTGGTCGAGGAGGACAGGCCGGTGTGGTCACGGATGTCCTTCTCGGCCGCCGAGGACAACCTGCACACGGCGGCGCGGCACGGCATCGAGGCACGGCTGTACTGGCCGGGCATGGGTGAGGTGCCGGTGCCCGAACTCGTCCTGCGGCGTCTGCTGCCGCTGGCGCACCGGGGGCTGGAGCGGTCCGGCATGGACGAGGCCTGGCGGGAGCCGCTGCTCGGCATCATCGAGCAGCGGTGCGTGACCGCCCGCAACGGAGCGGTGTGGCAGAAGGAGATGTTCCACCACATCGAAGCCTCCACCCACGCCGGCCGCCACGAGGCCCTGCGGCGGATGACGCAGCTGTACATCGACTACATGCACCTCAACGCCCCGGTCCACACGTGGCCCGTCGACTGACGGACGTTCCAGCGGCACCTTCGGCCCACCCCGACCGGGCGGCGGAAGCCCTCCACCGGGCGTCCCGGCGCGAGCTCCGCGGCGCGGTGCTGCTGGTGGCGAGGGCCGGCATCGTCGGCGCCACGCCCACTCGCCGGCTCAGCCGGCACCGGGACGGGTGAGACCGAAGTCGTAGGCGAAGATCACGGCCTGGACGCGGTCGCGGGCGCCGATCTTGGCCAGGACGCGGCCCACGTGGGTCTTGACGGTGGACTCGGACAGGACGAACCGGCCGGCGATCTCGCCGTTGGTCCAGCCCTTGCCGATGGCGACGAGGATCTCGCGCTCCCGGTCGGTGAGGGACGTCAGCCTGGGGTCCTCGGCGCCGCTCCTCCGGTGCGAGGGGATGTGCTCGGCGAACTCCTCCAGCAGGCGGCGGGTCGGAGCCGGGGCGATGACGGCATCGCCCGCCGCGACGGCGCGGATGCCGGCCAGCAGTTCCTCGGGACGGACGTCCTTCAGGAGGAAGCCGCTGGCCCCGGCGCGCAGGGCCGCATGGACGTATTCGTCGAGGTCGAAGGTGGTCAGCACGAGGACGCGCGAGCGGTCCCCGGCGGCGGTGATGCGGCGGGTGGCCTCGATGCCGTCCACACCCGGCATGCGTACGTCCATCAGGACGACGTCGGGGCGCAGTTCGGCGGCCATGCGGACGGCCTCGGCCCCGTGTGCGGCCTCGCCGACCACCTGGGTCTCGGGCACCGAGTCGAGCAGCATGCGGAAGCCGAACCGCTGCAGCGGCTGGTCGTCCACGATGAGCACGGTGGTCACCGGGCACCGCCTCGGGGTGTGAGGTCGAGGGCTGCCTCCACCGTCCAGCCGCCGCCCTTGGCGGGTCCCGCGCTGACGGTCCCGCCGTACAGCGCCGCTCGTTCGCGCATGCCCACCAGGCCTTGACCTTCCTCGTTCGGGCCGGGGTGGCCGACGGCCCGACCCATGTCCCGGACCCGGATGGTAAGCCGCGTGTCCTCGACGACGACCGCCAGGTTCACCCGTGTATCGGCGCCGGCGTGCTTCAGAGTGTTCGTGAGGGCTTCCTGGACGATGCGGTAGACCGTCAGCTGTACTCCGCTGTCCAGGGCCTCGACGTTACCGGCGGTGCGGTAGACCACCTCCAGTCCGGCGGTCCGCACGCCGGCGCACAAGGCGTCGATGTCCGCGATGCCGGGCTGGGGGCTGAGCTCCGGCCCGCCGGAGTGGCTGTCCGTCGCCGCGCGCAGTACGCCCAGCACGCGCCGCAGTTCGCCAAGGGCCTGACGGCCGGTGTCGCCGATGAGCCGAAGGGCCTCCTTGCCGCGTTCGGGTGCGGTCGCGGTGGCGTAGACGCCGGCGTCGGCGAGGGTGATGATGACGGACAGGTTGTGGCCGACGATGTCGTGCATCTCGCGTGCCACACGCGCCCGTTCGGTGGCGGCCGCGAGCCTGCTGCGCTGGTCGCGCTCGATTTCCAGGCGGGCCGCACGTTCCCGCAGGCCGGCGAGCTGGGCGCGGCGGATCCGTACCACGAGGCCGAGCGCGACGGCCGCGGTCGCCGTGCTCAGGAGGAAGAACAGCGCGTCCCAGACGGACACCGCCGACGCCACCCGCACCGCGGCCAGCACCATTCCGGCCGCCATGATCCCGCAGGCCCAGGGCAGCTGCCGCAGCCGTCCGTGGAGCGCCAGGCTGTACAGGGCGATGAAGAGGGCGACGTCCGCGCGCAGCGCGGCCCCCAGGGACCACTGCAGGACGAACACGGCCGCGACGGCGCCGAAGGCCACCGCGGGCCTGCGCCGTCGCCACAGCAGCGGCAGCACCAGCCCGGCCTGCAACGCCGGCATTCCCGCCGGGGGCAGCTGGGCGAACACTAGGCGGAACCGGCGCGGGCCGTCGCCGTGTCCGGCACCCGCGTGCAGCAGGTCCGGCAGGCAGAACATCAGGAAGACCAGCGCCACCACCGCGGTGTCCAGCACCCACGGACGGGCCCGGTCGGCCTGCCGCAACCGCTGGCCGCTCCGGCTCAGCAGGGCGACGAGCGGTCCCATCCCGCCGATGTCCTCGGCTCTGCCGGTGGCCGGGGCGGTGCCTGCGGTCGCAGTGGTCATGGGGGTCATGATGGTCACCCGGCCATGGTGCAGGCGCTCAGGCGTCGCCGCGCACCAGCCGGTACGCCGCCCCCGCCAGCGCGAGGACCGTCCAGCCGAGGAAGACGAGCAACCCGGCCGTGGGCGCCAAGGTGGTGGCGTCGTGTGTGAGGGCGAACATCGACTCCCCCGCGCTGCTCGGCAGATAGGGGCCGATGTCGCCCTGCCAGGAGCTGGGCAGCAGGGAGACCAGGCCCGGGATCAGCATCAGGGCGGCGACCAGCACGGAGATCCCCCCGGCCACCGACCGCAGCAGCGCCCCCAGGGCGGTACCGATGACGCCGACCAGGCCGAGGTACAGCCCGGCACCCAGCAGGCTCCGTACGACACCTGCGTGCGCAAGGCCCATGGCCGCGGGCGTCCCCGAGACGATTCCGCTGCCGGCGAGGAAGGCGACGAACGCGCCCAGCGTGCCGGCCACCAGCGCGACCAGCCCGGTCACCGTCGCCTTGGACCACAGCACCGGGAGCCGGCGCGGCACGGCCGCCAGCGTCGAGCGGATCATCCCGGTCGAGTACTCGCCCGCCGTGACCAGGACACCGAGCACGCCGAGTGCCAGCTGCGCGAAGTGCGTACCGAAGAGGGACAGGCTCACGGCCGTGGAACGGGCGAAGTCCCTGTCCATGCGGCCGGAGCCGATCCCCGACCTGTACCGGCTCGCGGCGATCAGCCCGAACGCGATCAGGAAGAGCAGGCCCAGCCCCAGGTTGATCCACGTCGAGCGCAGTGACCAGAGCTTGGCCCACTCGGAGGACAGCACACGACGGCCGGTCACCCGGTGGACGGGGCGGTCGGGGGCGGTGCGGGGCGTCCCGGTGGTTGCGGTGAGGGTGCTCATGCCGTCCTCCCGAGCGTCTCGGTGTCCTCGGTGCCGGTGGTGGACGCGTGGTACTCCACGGCGTCCCTCGTCAGCTCCATGAACGCCTCCTCCAGCGACACCGTCCGTGTGCTCAGCTCGAACAGCGCGATTCCGTGCTCCGCCGCCTTCAGCCCGATCTCACGGGCGGTCAGTCCGGTCACCTGCAGTTCCTCGGCGCCGACCCGCCCGGTGATGTCGACGCCCGGCCCGGCCAGTACGTCCCGCAGCCGCGCCGGGTCCTGCGTCGCGACCTTCACCGTGTCGCCCCCGGCCTCGCGCACCAGGTCGCGCACGGTCGTGTCGGCCAGCAGCCGTCCACGCCCCACGATGATCAGATGGTCGGCCACCAGCGCCACCTCGCTCATCAGGTGGGAGGAGACGAAGACGGTCCGTCCCTGCAGCGCGAGGGAGGTCAGCAGATTGCGGATCCAGAGAACGCCTTCCGGGTCCAGTCCGTTGACCGGCTCGTCCAGCATCACCGTCTGCGGGTCGCCCAGCAGCGCCGCCGCGATGCCGAGGCGCTGGCCCATGCCCAGGGAGAAGGTGCCTGCCCGCTTCTTCGCCACGCTGCCCAGTCCGGCGAGCTCGATCACCTCGTCGACCCGGCGGCGCGGAATCCCGTGCGTCAGCGCCAGGGCCCTGAGGTGGTTGTACGCCGAGCGGCCCGGATGGACCGACTTGGCCTCAAGAAGCGCACCGACCTCCTGCAGCGGTGCCCGGTGGCGGGCGTAGCGGCCGCCGTTCACCGTCACGGAACCACTGGTCGGGGCATCAAGCCCGACGATCATGCGCATGGTGGTGGACTTCCCCGCGCCGTTGGGCCCCAGGAACCCGGTCACGGTGCCCGGCTTCACGACGAAGTCCAGCCCGTCGACGGCCGTCTTCTCGCCGTACCTCTTGGTCAGCCGCTGTGCGTCGATCATTGGCGCTCTTTCTCTCGGACCGTGGCGCCCGTCCGTCGCTCCTGACGCCTCACCCGCAAACCTAAGGTCCGGATCGCCCCGGTTCGGTGGTACCGCGGGCCGAACTGCGCCGGGCGGGTGGTACCGCGGTACTACGCGGCTCAGCCGTGGGCGACCGTCAGGCCGTAGAAGGCGACACGGGCCCCCTTGGTGGTGCTTTCCGAGGAGGATTGGTTGTAGGAGCCGGCCTTGAAGTACTGCTTGTACGGCTTGAAGGAGGCGGGGATCGGGTAGTGGGTGGTGCTGCCGTTGACGGTGAGGTCGATGGTGTCGCCCCCCGAGACGCCGATGGTGTAGCTCCAGGTCCTGCCGATCGGCACGTGCCCGACCTGGTGGGGCGTCTGACCGCCGGCCGGTGAGTTCTCGGTGCCGAGGACGATGTCGCCGTTGGCGTGGTAGTACAGCTCCAGAAGCGGTTTGGTGGACGAGCCGCCGGTGCCGAGGTGGATCTGGCCCACGCACACGTTGGACGTCACGGACACCACGCGCAGGGTCGCGCTCAGCCGGTGGGTGCCGCCGAGCGACCAGTTCGCGGCGCTGCCGTCGCGGTTCGTCTCCCGCAGCTCCGAGCGGGCGTAGTGCGAGTTCGGCGTCGTGACACCCTTCTCGGGCGCCCAGAAGGTCATCGCGCCGTCGCGGGTGTCGGTGTAGAAGTAGGCGTCCTGGTAACCGTCGGGCCCCCGCAGCCGGGACGGGGGGATGGTGGTCGGGGATCCGGGGGAGCCGACCGGCTCCTGGAGCTGCCACGTCGACAGATCGAAGTTTCCGCCGGGCGCGACTTTCGGGTCGGCGGCGTTCGCGCTGCCGGTTCCGAAGGCGGCCAGCGTGCCGACGAGCCCCGCGACGGTCGTCATCGCGAGGAGCTGGGGACGGGTCATGTGGGGGGCCTCCCGTGGTGGTGGAGAGCGTGGGCGTGCACGGCTGATCGTGCGGAGTGAGCCCTGCCGTTGTTCATCATGATGAACAACGGATGCGTACTTGGATGACTGGTGACCCGTGAACCTAAAGGTCTGAACCAGACACGTCAAGAGGGGAAGCGGAGGGAAGAGAAGACACGCCGGGGAGGCGGCCCACCCGCGGACCACGGTCAGGTGCCGCGCGGCCAGTGCACCGGCGGCGATGCGGGCGGGGCTACCGGGCGGGCAGGGCCTCGCGCATCGCTCGTGCGGCGGCCGCCGGGTCGTAGCCGTCGGGGACTCCCGGTACGAGGATGATGTCGCCCTCGATGTGCCGTGAGCGCAGGGGTGCGATCTCCTGGTATGCGGGCGAGTCCCACCAGGCCCGCGCCTCGTCGATCCCCGGGAAGGCGATCACCACGGCATGTCCGGGCCAGCTGCCCTCCTTCACCTCGTGCTGCGCGGCGTGCACGAGAAAGCGGCCGCCGTACGGCGCGAAGGTGGCGGTGATCCGCTCGATGTACTCGGCGATCTCCGGGTGCGGGGCGGCATCGCGCAGGTGGGCTATGGCGTAGGCGGGCATGGCGTCCTTCCGGTCGGTCCGTCGGCATCCGTGCGCCTACGATCCTCGCGCCGTGTGCGTGTCCGGGTCGATGACCTGACAGGTAATCGGTGACGGTCCGCACCAGGCGAGGCCCGCTACAACGACTCGGTCTCGCTCCTGGCCAGGGCGAGCACTCCCGCGGCGATCAGACCGATCCCGAGGGTCAGCGGCAGCAGCCACCAGCCGGCCCGCACGTGCTCCTCGTAGACCAGCACCCCGAGCAGGAAGCTCACGGTGGCGTCGCCGAGGGTGAGGGCGGGCTGAGAGGCGATCAGGGGGCCCCCCTGCATGGCGTGTTCCAGGAGGAGCATGGCGCAGACGCCGCTCGCGCCGAAGGCGTACGTCTGCCAGGAGGTGAGGAAGGCACCGAGTCCGGCGTCGGTGAGGATGTGCACGGCCGTCTTCATCAGGCCGGCCGTGAGGGCGAAGCAGACAGCGGTGGCCGTACCCAGGCAGGCGGCGCGGAACCTGCCCGGCGGTCGCCTCAGCCCCACCGCGGTCAGCACCACGACAGCGCCCGCGGAGGCGGCCAGGACGGGCAGCCAGCGGTCGATGGCGACGTGCGTGCGGTTGCCTGCCGGCGCGGCGGACAGCAGTGCCAGCGCCAGTCCCGCCACGACGACGAACAGTTTCAGCAACAGCGCGCCGGACGGCCGGCGGTGTTGCATCACCGAGGCGAGCAGCAGGGCGAGAGGCAACTCCAGGACGAACAGCGGCTGTACGAGCGAAAGCGGGCCGGTCGCCAGCGCGGCCGCCTGCCACACGCCGGCCGTCACCACCGTCAGCACCCCGGCGACCCAGACCGGCCGCCGCAGCAGGTCGAGAATCAGCCCCGGGCGGAACCCCTGGGACTGTGGCACGGTCAGCGCTGCGCGGCGCTGCAGTACGGTGGCGAGCGCGTTGCTGAGCGCGGCCAGCACGGCGAACAGAGTCGGCAGGACGATCCCCATGCCTCATCCTTCGCGGATGCGCCGTCCACCTCCCGGGGCACCATGCGGGCGACACGCCGGACGGATCGCCCGGGAGGCGGAAGACCCACGGCAGCCGGGCCAACGTTCGCGTCGGGCAGAGAAGTAGCGGGGATCGACTGCATCGACCTGCGCCCGCACTCGGGAGAGGATCCGGGAGCACCTGACCACGCGGGACCACCTGCCCCCTCGGGACCACCTGACCACGCGGGACATCTGACCCCGACCGGCCACGAGAAACCGCTGGCTCCACGGCTGCGGGACCTGGCCCTCCGATGCGGCCTGCGGTGATCCGCTCCCCGTTTCGGTACCGGGCGGGTTCCGGCTTCCGGGGCCAACCGGCGCCGTCCGGGAGGGAGGTGGCAGGGGCGGCGTGGACGGTGGGACTTGCCTTCGAGTGGACTCCAGCATCCACACTGAGCCCGGCAAGATCCATCCCGCGGACAGAAAGGCGGCAGCAGATGGAGACGACCAGCCCGTCCGGGCACCCTCTGCCCTACGACACCTACCGGCAGGCCATCGAGCGGGAGACCCTGCTCTTCGCGGAAGTGGTCGCGGGTGCCGACCCGGCGACGGCCGTGCCCTCCTGCCCCGGCTGGACCCTGGCCGATCTCATGCAGCACGTGGGGGCGCTGCAGCGCTGGTTCAGCACTTTGCTGACCCGGCTGGTGCAGGAACCGCCGCGCAGCCGCGACGTGGACCTGGGGCTGCCGGACCGAGCTCAGGAGTACGCCGCCTGGGTGGCGGCGGGCGTACCCCACGTGGCCGCCGTACTGCGGGACACGGACCCGCGGGCGGCGATGTGGGCCTGGGGCGAGGACCAGCATGCCCGGTTCTGGGCCCGCCGGATGCTGTTCGAGACCCTGGTGCACCGGGTGGACGCGGAGCACGCCCTCGGCCGGGAGTCACACATCGACCCCGTGCCCGCCAGGGACGGGGTGGACGAGTTCCTCGTCAACCTGCCCTACGCGCATCTCTTCGCCCCCACCGTGGCCGAGTTGCGCGGCGACGGCGAGTCCGTCGCCTTCCAGTGCGCGGACCCCGCCGGGCACACCGTCGAGGAATGGCGGGTGCGGCTCGATCCGGACGGCTTCCGCCTGCTGCCCAGGGACGGAGCCGACGCCGAGCCGTCCGAGGCGCATGCGACGGTACGCGGACCGGCGGCCGACCTCCTGCTCCTGCTGTACGGGCGGCGTACGTACAAGGATGCCGCCTTCGAGGTCCGGGGGGAGAGCGCGGTCCTCGACCGCTGGTTCGCCCACACCTCCTTCTGACCGGCGCCGCGTCCGGGGCGTGGGCGCGCTGCGCACCGCTTCCTCCGTTCGGGTGCGCGCGGGCCACGGCGGCGGCGACAACGCCCGCGTTCCCGATCACGCTGGTGGTGGTGCCCCCAAGGGGCCGACCCCGTGACGGAGGAGAACAGATGCCCATCGACACCATCGAGCGCTTCCTGGCCGCCCTTGACCCACATCACAGGGAACAGGTCCAGCGGCTGCCGCGCGAGGAACAGGTAAGGCTCGCCGCCGCGTGGGAGGCAGAGTTGCAACAGGACACCGACCTCGACACGCTGAGCGAGCTGTCGCCCGCCGCGGCCGAGAGCGAGGCGGCGGCGCGGGTCGCCAGGAAGCTCCTCGAGTAGGTGCACTCGCCGTCCCGGCGGCATGTCGTGGTGCGCTTGGCGTCCCGGCGACATGCCGCCGGGACGCCGAGGAGGGACAGAGACGACAGGACCACAGGACCACAGGGCCCGACCTGGTCGTCTCCGGCGGCGAGTGCATGCCCTCCGGCGCCTCCTCGGCTCCTGCCTCGCCGTCCGCGCCCGCCTCCTCCGCGCCCTCGTCCGCCGCCCGTCGACCACGGCTCCGGCGGGGGCCGTCCCCACCCACAGCGGCACGGCCGCCGCGCCGGGGGCGAGCAGTGCCCCGTCGCCCGCGGGCGGTGGCACCGGCCTCGCCGAGACCGGCGCGAGCAGCAGCACCCGGTGATCGCCGGCGTCGCCGCCGCACTGGTCGTGGCCGGTGGCGGCACCGTACCGGCGCTGCGCCGCCGGACCACGCGCCGCTCTCACTGACACCCCGTCCGCCTGGTGGGCACCCGCCGAGCACCGTCACCCCTTGGCGGTGCTCGGCGCTTCTCCGTAGCCGGAAGCCATGGCGAGCCGGTGCCGGTTTGCGGAAGGCCGCCACGAGGCGGTTGTTGCCGTCGGCGCGGGTCGCCCGGAACAGGCGCGGGCAGCCAGGACCGCATGGCTCGGCTCGACGCCTTCAAGGGACATCACCACCGGCGGCACGCAAAGAGTTCTTCGCAAAGAACTCTTCGCAAAGAACTCTTTGCGAAGAAGTCTTTGCGAAGAACTGTTTGCAGTCTAGAGTGCCCGTCATGACTGTTCCGAGCGAGCGACCGGCCGGCCCGAAGGCCGAACCGGACGCGGTGGTCCTGGATGCCAAGGGGCTGCGCGCCCTGGCACACCCCGTGCGTGTGCAGCTGGTCGGGCTGCTGCGGAAGTACGGCCCTTCGACGGCCACCCGCCTCGCGGAGCGGCTGGGGGTGAACTCCGGCACGGCCAGCTACCACCTGCGCCAGCTCGGCGCGGCCGGCTTCGTCGAGGAGGACACGGAACGCGGCAACGCGCGCGAGCGCTGGTGGCGTTCGGTGCACCAGTCGACGGAGCTCAACGACCCGGAGCTGGCCGAGCGGGAGCCGGAGGCCGCGCTGGCCTACCTCCAGTCCGTCGCCGCCGCCTACACGATGCGCATCCAGCGGGCGGTCAACGAGGTCCAGACGATGCCCCGTGCGTGGCGGGACACCTTCGACATGAGCGACTGGGCCCTGCGGCTCACGCCCGAGGAGGCCGTCGCCCTGCGCCAGGAGTTGCGGGACGTCGTCGCCCGCTACCGGAGGGACACACCTCAGGAGGCGTCCGGCGCTCCCGAGGGAGCCGAGCGGGTCGCCGTCATCACGCAGCTCCTGCCCGAGCTGGACGCGCCCGCTGTTCCGGAGGTTCCTTCCCACCCCGGGGAAGCGACCGGAACGGAGACGTCGTGACCCGCGGTGTCCCGGGCGCCACCACCATGTCCGGCGGGCGGAGCCTGCGCCCCCTGGTAGGCGTGCTCTCGGCCATGGCCGTCTCACTGACCGGTACCCGGGTCTCGGCCGTGGCACTTCCCTGGTTCGTGCTCGTCACCACCGGCAGCGCCACCCGGACGGGACTGGTCGCCTTCTGCGAGATGACCCCCTACGTCCTGGTCAAGGCGTTCACCGGGCCGCTGGTGGACCGGACCGGCCCACGGGCCGTCTCCTGGACCACCGATCTGGCCAGCGCGGCCGCGGCCGCGGCGGTGCCCGTGTTGCACGCGCTGGGCCTGCTGTCCTTTCCGGTGCTGCTGGCCCTGGTCGCGCTGATCGGCGCGGCCCGCGGCCCCGGCGACCTGGCCAAGGAGGTGATGGTCCCGGAGGCGGCCGACCGAGGCGGGGTGCCGCTGGAGCGGGCCACCGGGCTGTCCGGCGTGACCGAGCGGCTCGCCTCGACCATCGGCCCGGCGGCCGGCGGCTCGCTGGTGGCCCTGCTCGGCCCGTTGACAGGACTCGTCGTCAACGCCTGCTGCTTCGCTCTCGGGTCGGTGGTCATCGGGCTGTCGCTGCCTCGTGGCATGGGCCGTGCCGCCGAGGAGACCCCGGCACGGGCCGGGGAGACGGAACCCGGTTACTGGCGACGCTTCGGCGAGGGGTTCACCTTCCTGCGCGGCGAGCCGCTGCTGCTCACCGTCATCGTCATGGTCGCGATCACCAACCTGCTGGACGCGGCGTTCACGACGGTACTCATGCCGGTCTGGGCCAGGGAGTCCGGCCGCGGGCCGGCTGCGCTCGGTCTGACGGGCACCGTGATGGGTGCCACGGCGGTCGGCGGCAGCCTGGTCGCCGCGCTGGCGGCGCACCGGCTGCCGCGCCGGGTGGTGTTCTTCACCGGGTTCCTGCTGGCCGGTGCGCCGAGGTTCCTCGTCCTGGCCTGTGGCGCGCCGATGGGGGCCGTACTGGCGGTGTTCGCCGTCGGTGGATTCGGGGCGGGCTTCCTCAACCCGGTGCTGGGAGCCGTCCTGTTCGAGCGGATACCGCGCCGGATGCTCGGCCGGGTCGGCGCGCTCGGTGACTCGCTGGCCTGGGCCGGCATCCCCCTCGGCGGACTGATCGCCGGCGCGGCGGTGGCCTCGGCGGGACTCGCGCCGGTGCTGCTCGCCGGCGGAGCCGGGTACTTCCTCACCACGACCCTGACCGGACTGCGTCCGGAGTGGCGGCAGATGGACCGTACAAACGGGCGCGGCACCGCTCGGCGGCACACCCGGGAAGTCGCCCGGTCGACGCCCGTCACCGTGCAAGCCGACGCACCGCCGGCACCCCCGGCACCCCCGGCACCCCCGGCACCCCCGGCACCCCCGGCACCCCCGGCACCCCCGGCACCCCCGGCACCCCCGGCACCCCCGGCATCAGCATCACCGGTCGGCGGCGCGCGGGGTGACGCCGGCCGTCACGCCCCGTCGTGAGCCGCCGGAGGTACCCGCGACCGGTTCGGTTCACCGCCGGCTGCATCCCGCAGCACGTGGTGCCGGGGGCCGGGGCCGGACTCCACAGGGCCGTTCGCGCTGGAGCGTCCGCCGTGGTGACCGGTCCTCCCCGCGCGCGAGCGGTACCGGCGGCCCCACGGGACGAGGCGACCGGCAACGGTGGGGGGCGGACGGGGAGGACCGGAGATCTCGGGTCAGTGCGCCTTGTTCATCTTCTCCAAGGCCTTGGCGAGGCCGTTGGCCCACAACTGGTCGACGCGGTAGCGCTCGTTGGCGTTCGGATAGCGGTTGGTGCAGGACGGGCCGGGGCCGCCGCCGGACATCAGCTCGCTGCACGGGCCGCTGTAGTGGTCCGGCAGGCCCAGCACGTGACCCGTCTCGTGAGCGGCGACGCGGATGGAGTCGTACTGCTGGTTCTGCGCGTAGTCGAGGAAGATGTAGCCACTGCCGTGACCGTCGGTGGAGGCGTAGGACCCGCGCGGGTCGCTGCCCTCGTAGTAGCCGAAGTCCGCGCTGCCCGACGTCGCCTGGAGCTTGACGTTCGACACCGAGCTGTTCCAGATGGAGGCGGCGCTCGATATCTGGGAGCGGAAGCTCGGTGCCTGGGAGGCGTTGTAGTAGACGGTCACCGACTGCAGGTTCGGGTGGGCGGCCTGCTTCTTGGCGACCGACTTCAGCACGGCGTCGAAGAACGCCCTGTTGCCGGCGGCGTTCTCGGCCGAGCCCGCGTACCGGGCGTACCCGGCGGTGGCGGAGCCGGACGCGACGGTGCCGGCCGGCTGAGCGCTCGCCGGAACCGCGGTGCCCACCGCGGCGGACGCCAGACCGAGGCCGAGCGCGAGGGAGAGCAGTCTCCTGGAGGTCTTGGCAGACTTGGGGGTCGTACGGGACGACGTCATGTGGGGGACTCCTGCTCGTTCGTGTGGGGTGGTGAACGATCGGTTACGCAGGAGTCTCGGGGAGCTCAAGGGGCGGCGGATGATGGCAAGTGGGGATAGCACGGAGCTATCGGCGGCCGACTCGTCTAATTCCGTTGGGATTTGAACATCTGGTGCGGTGCCCCGCCCCGCCCTACGCTCCCCCCATGGAGCTCGAGATGAGGCACCTGCGCGTCCTGTGCGCCGTCGCCGACAACGGCAGCCTGCACAAGGCGTCCCGGGAACTCGGCATGGCGCAGCCCTCGTTGAGCACCCAGTTGCGCCGCATAGAACAGGCGCTCGGCGGTCAGCTCTTCGTCCGCGCACGCACCGGCTGCCGTCCCACGCCGCTGGGCCACGCGGTGCTCAGTCGCGCCAGGCCCCTGGTCGCCGAACTCGCCGCGCTCGTCACCGAGACGAGGGCGGCGGCGGCCCGGGCCGCGGGCGGGCCCCAGCTGCGCATCGGCGCCACCGCGAGCCGGGCGATACCGGGCTGGCTGCGCCGGCTGCGGGCCCGCGTGCCCCGGGCCGGGCCCACGCTCCAGATGGACGTCTCCGCCAACTTCCTGCTGCGCATGGTCGCCTCGGGCCGGCTCGACGTGGCCTTCGTGCACGAGGTGGAGGGCAGTCCGCTGCGGATCCCTCCCGAGCTCCGTGTGCGGGTACTGGTCGAGCGGGAGCCGCAGTTCGTGTCCCTCGCCGCGGATCATCCGGCGGCGGCGCAGCGCGAGGTGCGGCTCGCAGATCTCGTCGACGACCGCTGGATGATCGACTCCACCGTCGACGGCGAATGGGACGGCCTGTGCCGGGTGCTGCGGGAGGCCGGCCTTGAACCGCAGGTGCTGCACGGCGACTACCTCACCGCGTACTCCCTGGCCGCCACCGGCGAGGTGATCACGGTCAGTCAGCCCACCGCGGCCCCTCGCGCCGACCTGGCCATCCGGCCTCTGCAGGGCGACCCGATAGGGGTACGGCTGTTGCTCGCGGCCCGCACCGAGGCCGAACTCGGTGATTGCTATGGCGAGTTGGAGGAGGCCTACTGGGAGGCGGCCCGGCAGGCGCCTGCCTACCGGGAGTGGCTGGAGCGTTCGGGCGTGCCCGGGGCACCACGGGTCCCGGGCGCACGTGGAGGGCAGGTCGCCCACGAGGGCCCCCGCGCGGGGAGGGACGGCGGAGACCTCCCGGCGCGGGTGGAGCTCTGCGGGAGTACACCGGCGTAGGCACGTCGCGGCAGGGAACGGACTCCGGTCGCGGGCGAGCACGGCGGGCACCGCCGGCACCCGCAGCGGGCCGCCTGGGCCCGTGCCGGGCCGGGCCGGCCGCGAGGGGTGAGCGAGGTGTCATGTGCCCGGGCTCGAGCACCCACCCCCGGCGTCCGACCGGCGGTCGAGGAGCAGTGCCGTGGCGCCAGGCCCGGAGCGGACCGACCGCCTCGAAGCGGCCCGCAGCCGGTCCGGGCCGCGGGCCACGTTCCGTACGGCGGCGTCCGAACCGGTGCGGTCCAGGCCTGTGGCCCGAACTCACCCGTCACACCGCGCGAACGGCTCATCGACGTCGACGGCGAAAGACTGAAACAGGCCGGCGCTCCGCAACACAATTGGGGAACCAGGACAGAAATCTGTGCGGCACCCGTGAGATTCCTGTGTGAAACATGTGTATACGGCAGGTAATGGGCGGCACTTCGCCGCTTGAAAAGCAGTCCGGCGTGGTTAAAGGATTGGCCCCAGTCGGATCAGAACTTGCTCGCATCGGGCCGCGTCGGCGCCGATGGGGCCGCCCGATGCCGAAGACTGCTGCGCATGGCTACGACAGTCCTCGACCCGACCACCCCCATCGGCGCCGAACGTCGCGCGCTCTGGAGGTCGCCGGCCGACCAGCCCGCGTACGCGCGCCCGGCGCTGCTGGTCATCACCGTGCTCGCCGCCGTGCTCTACGCATGGGGCATCAACCACAGTCAGTACCAGGCCTTCTATGCGAGCGCCGTCCGCAGTATGACGGGGAGCTGGAAGGCTTTCCTCTACGGCTCTTTCGATCCCGGAAACTCCATCACGCTCGACAAACTTCCGGGATTCCTGTGGCCGCAGGCGATTTCCGCCCGGATCTTCGGATTCCATCCGTGGGCGCTGATCCTTCCGCAGGTCGCCGAGGGGGTGGGCAGCCTGCTGGTCCTGCACCGGCTGGTGCGCCGCTGGGCGGGCGTGCCCGCGGCGCTGATCGCCGACACGGCGTTCCTGCTGACCCCGGTTGCCGTGGGGCTCTTCCGCACTGCGGTCGAGGACCCGGCGTTCACGCTGTGCATGCTGCTGGCGGCCGAGGCCACCCAGCGCGCGGCCCGGGACGGCCGGCTGCGCCCGCTGATTCTCGCCGGGGTGTGGGTCGGGCTCGGCTTCCAGGCCAAGATGCTGGAAGCATGGGCGGTGCTGCCCGCGCTCTGCGCGGTGTACCTGCTGTCGGCGCCGATCACGCTGCGCAGGCGGCTGGCGCATCTCGGCGTGTCCGCCGTGGTGATGACGGCCGTCTCGGCCTCATGGATGCTGGCCGTCACCCTCACCCCGGCCCAGGACCGGCCCTACGTGGACGGCACCACCAACAACTCCGCGTTCAGCATGGTGGTGGGCTACAACTTCCTGAACCGCTTCTCCTCGCTCGGCGTCAGCGCGGCCTCCACGGGCAGTGTGAGCGCGACGCAGGGCGGGGGCAAGAACGGCCGGTTCGGTGACGGTCGGTTCGCGGGCGGCCGGCACGTCCTCAGCCCCGGCGGCGCAAGCGGCGCGAGCGGCGGCGTGCTGCGGGAGGCCGGCCCGACCGGCCGTACGGCCGCCGCGCCCCAGGCCGGAGGCGGCGGATTCGCCGGCGGCCGGGGCGGGGAGCAGAACGGCTGGTCGAAGATGTTCGGCACGTCGCTGGCCTCGCAGACCGGCTGGCTCTACCCGATCGCGGCCGTCGCCGCGGTGTGTGGTCCGCTGTGGCGCCGGGGCAGGCCGCGCACCGACCGGATCCGCTCCGGGTTCGTCCTGTGGGGCACCTGGCTGGCCACGTTCTTCCTGGTCTTCAGCGCGGGCAGCGTCGGCGGCCACACCTACTACATGGGTGTGATCGCGGTTTCGCTCGCCGCGCTCACGGGGGGCGGCATCGCGCTGATGTGGCGCGCCTGCCGGGCCGGCGGCCGCCGCGCATGGGCGCTGCCGGGCGCGGTGGCGGCGACCGCGGCGTGGAGCGCCCACCTGGCCGGCGAGTTCCCGTCGTTCCTGCCGTGGCTGGCGCCCGCGGTGGGCGGGCTCGGTCTCACGGCCGTCGGACTGCTGGCAGCCGCGCTGGTCATGGCCCGTCGCGGTCGCGCTCCGTCCGGGGGCCGGCTCGCCCTCGCCGGGCTCGCCGCGTCCCTCACGGCCGTGCTGATCGCACCGGGTGCATGGGCCGCGCAGGTCTTCAGCCCCTCGCACGGCAGCTCAGGCATGGGCGCGATCGGCCCGTCCGGCACGAACCGCGGCCACGGCTCGGTGACCTGGGCGGCCGGACACACGGGGCAACTACCCTGGGGCGACGGCGGCACCACGCGCGGCAGGCAGGCCGGCCGCGGCGGCCCGGGCGGCTCCGGAGCCACGGGCGGCTTCGGAGCCATGGGCGGGGACGGCCAACTCACCTCGGCCCAGCGGAACTTGCTGCGCTACACCAGGGAACACCAGGGCTCGGCCACGTATGTCTTCGCCACCACCAACTGGAACGGCGCGGCCCCGTACATCCTCGCCACCGGCGCCCGCGTCCTGCCGCTCGGCGGCTTCAGCGGCAGGGTGCCGTTCCCGACCGAGGAGCAGTTCCGGTGGCTGGTCGACTCGGGCAGACTCCGGTACGTGCTGCTGGGCGGCGACGGCGGCGGCATGAGCGCCCTGTTCGGGGACACCGGCGGGACGACGTCCACCACTCGGATCACCGACTGGGTCCGCTCCGCCTGCACCCCGGTCCCGGGCCTCCCGGGACCGGCCGGCCAAGGAGCCGCCGCCCAGACCCTGTACCGGTGCGGCCCCGCATGAGATGACAACAGTCGCGGCAACCGGTCGTTCCGGCCTCTGGCCCTGGGGACATACCGAACGGTATACAAGCCCAGTCGAACGTGCGGCCGCCGGTACTCGGTGCCGGCGCCGCGCGCTGTCCGGTGCGAGGGGGAGGATGTGCATGGCCAACGACATGTATCCGGGTGAGGTGGCGAGACGGCACCGCTGGCCGGTCACCGTGGGGGCGGCGCTGGGCGGTTGCGCCCTCGTCGCCGCTTCCACGGCACCCGCCGCCGCGCACGGCGAGGGAGGGGGCCGTACCACGCGCTACGTGGCCCTCGGCGACTCGTACACCTCGGGCCCGGGCATCCCGCAACAGGTGGACGCCAACTGTGCCCGCTCGGACCACAACTACCCCTCGATCGTCGCGGCGGAGGGGGCTGTGACCGCGTTCAAGGACGTCAGCTGCAGCGGGGCGACGACCGAGAACATGTGGAAGCCGCAGGGCACCAACGACGCCCAGCTCAACGCGCTGGACCGGCACACCGATCTGGTGACGCTGCAGATCGGTGGCAACGACGTCGGTTTCGGCTCCATCATCGCCACCTGCGCCCGCCTCGGTTCCCAGGAGCCGGTGGGAGACCCGTGCCGGCGCTACTACAGTTCTTCCGGGTTCGACCAGTTGACGGTGAACATCGCGCAGACCGCACCGAAGGTGGACCGCGTGCTGCGGGCCGTGCACGCCAGGGCGCCGCACGCCCGGGTGGTCGTAGTCGGCTACCCGGATCTCCTGCCCGACGACGGCAGCGGCTGCTTCCCCTCGGTGCCGTTCGCTTCGCAGGACTTCCCGTATCTACGGGACACCGAGCAGCGGCTGAACCTCGTGCTTCGCCTGGTGGCCGCGTGGAACCGTGCCCAGTACGTCGACACCTACCGGCCCACTGTCGGCCACGACATGTGCAAGGCCCCCGCGGACCGCTGGATCGAACCGTTGCAGCCGGCCTCCCCGGCCGCGCCCGCACACCCCAACGCCAGGGGTGAGGCAGCCATGGCGCGTGCCGTACTGGAGTCGCTGGGCAGCGGGCGCGGACGCGGCTGAGCGACGGGCGGCAGCGTCACCGGTGCCGCGCGGCCGGCCCTCCTTCCGGGCCGGCCACGTCCTGAAGGCGAGCGGCACCGGGGCGACGCGCGAGGAAGCGCGCGATGTCCTGGTGAACGTCTGGTGGGCGGCGTGGGCCGGGCACGTGGTGATCACGGTGGCGGATCAGCAGGCCCGAGGAACCTCGCCGGCCGTCCTCGTGGTGTTCGCAGGCACTCGACCTCGCGGCAGCGGTCCTGGCGATCTGCCTGGTCCAGCGCATCACCGCACTGCAGAGCACCGCGCTGCGGGACATGTCCCGCGCAGCACCGCTCACGCACGCCTGACTGCCGTGGACGGCCGCACCAAACCGATTCGGGCGCGGCCACGGATTCCCTGCGGGAGGTGTCGCCGCGGAATGTCCTGCGAGAAAGACGTCATGCCGATGATGCGGGGCCACGACGGGGATTCGGCGGCTTCGGCGCTCCTGGTGCGGCACCGGCCGGAGCGGGCGCGGGCCGCCGTCCTCACCCTGCACGGGGGACGGCCGGACGGCTTCCAGGCCGCGCGGCCCTGGCACCTGGCCTCGCTCAGGATGCGCCCCGTGCTGCGGGCGGCGGCGCTGTCCGTGTCACTGGAGGAGGTCCTCCTGGGGCACGTGCGGTACCGGCATCGCGGCTGGAACGAAGGTGATCCGGTGCAGGACGCCTTCCGTGCGCTGGGTGAGCTCGACCGGCTGGCCCGGGACGTGCCGGTCGTCCTGGTCGGCCATTCCATGGGAGGCAGGGCGGCCCTGCGCGCGGCAGCTCATCCGCGCGTGCGAGGCGTGCTGGCCCTCGCGCCCTGGCTGCCGCCGGGTGAGCCCACCGGGCATCTCGGGGATGTGCGGGTCGTCGTACTTCATGGCGACCAGGACCGGGTCACCAGTGCCACGGCATCCGTGGAGTACGTCCTACGGGCCCGGAGGGCGGGTGCGCGGGCCGGTGCCGTGCTGATCCGGAACGGGGACCACGCGATGGTGCGCCGCTCGGGTCTCTGGCACCGTTCCACGGCCGGCGTCGTGGCGGAACTCCTTCGGCCGGACGCCGGCCGGTCGGGGCTGGCCGCCGAGAGCTTCGCGGCCGCCGAGGCCCTCCGCCTCTAGGCCGACCGGTTCCAGCGCTTCGTCACGGCGGCTGTCCTCACCGGGCGAAGGCCCCCCGCCCTGGCCTGGGCGGGGGGCCTCCTGATCCGGGTCCGCGCTCAGCGGTCAGCTCCCGCTGGTGCGCCGGCGTCGCCACCACACGAGAGCGGCGCCGGCGGCCAGGAGGGCCACGGCGATGCCCGCCACGGTGAGGACCTGAGCGCCGGTGCTGGCGAGGCCGCCTGAGTTGTCGTCGCCGTTGCCGCCGGGCGGCGTGGAGGGCTCGTGCCCGCCCGGGGCACGGGTGCTGTCGCCCGGCTCGGGGGTGTGGGTGGCCGGGGTGGAAGGCCCTCCGGTGGGCTTGGCGGTGTGGCTGGGAGCCGGGGCCGGCGTCTGTCCGCCGTCACCGCCGCCGGAGGGGGCCGTGCCGTCGGTGTTGCCGCCCAGCAGGAGCAGCGTGCTGTTGTCGGCGCTGTCGGTCATGCTGGTCACCGAGGTGTCCGTGGACTTCGGCAGGTTCCTGTGCTCGGCCCGGAACTCGGTGCGGCTGATGTTCCGCTTGGGGGCCTTGGAGAAGTCCACACCGCCAAGGACGCAGGTCTTCGGCTCCCCGCCGTTGCCGCACGGGTAGCTGTAGTCGCCCTTGGTGAAGGACTTCACGTACTCCTCCCACGTCTGACGCGGGGTCCAGGAGGCGTTCTTGCCGCGCAGCGGCCACTTGGCGACATTGTCGCTGTCGATGATCGAACGGTAGTCGGTGGCCTGCTGCCGGTCCTGCAGACGGACGTACTCGGCGGCGACGCGGGCACTGTAGACGCGGCGCAGGTCCGCGTACTGCGGGGCTGTGTTGATCTTCTTCTCGACGTCCGGGATGACGATCTGCCGCACCAGGGTCTGGTAGGTGGTGCGCTGGGCGTCGGTCAGGTCGCAGTTGCCGTTCGGGGTCGGCGTCTTCACCGAGGCCGCCTCGGAGTTGACCCTCAGCGGCGCGTCCAGGATGTAGATGCCGTTCTCGTCGGCGCGGACCTTGGCGGGCTTGGGCACGATCCAGTTGCGCTCGACGGAGCCGCAGGGCAGTCCGGCGGCCCGCATCGCCTCCGCGAGCTGCTTGCCGGTGCCCTGGCGCGGGTCCAGGTCCTTGGCGTAGTCGTGCTTCATCTCCAGGTCGGCCTGGAGCAGGACACGGCCGGCGTCGGTCTTCCCGAACGTCGCGTCCATGATCTTGTCGGGCTGGTCCGGGTTGAGGTTGACCCAGAACTTCTCCGGCGTCAGCGCGAGCCAGGTGAAGAACGCGTCGGAGATGAGACGGGCCTTCTCCTGCCCTCCCCATCCGGCGTCCTCGTTCGCCGACCGGTTGGCGGAGAAGGAGTAGTTGACGCCCTTGCCCTTGACCGGCTTGCCGAAGTAGGACAGTTCGAGCGTGGAGAAGTCGACACCGCCCGGAGTGCGCACGCGCATTGCGTTCGGGTCGTTGCGGCGTACGGCTGCCAGCTGCCGCGCCATGTCGGCGGGAGTGGGCCGGGAACCGCCCACGATGCCGGTCGAACCACCGCGCGAGGTCGCTCCGCCGACCGCGAACTCGGTCGATCTCGCGGTGTAGTCGCCGGGCTTGAACGTCGCCCTCGGTGTCGAGACGTGCTCGTACGTCGTCACCCGCGGCTTGCCGCCCAGGTCGCCGTAGTCCTTGGCGAGGTTCTTGTAGAACGTGCGGGTGTCGTCGTTCTGCGGCTGGCCGAAGACACCGCGCAGCCGGTAGTCCTTGTACTTCGGGTCACTGAGGACGGCCCGGTCCTTCGGTCCCTGGCCGCCGGCGTGGTTCGGCCCGGACTTGATCTCGACGAACTCCTTGGTCCGGTGGTTGACCGCGTCGTAGATCCGGTAACGCTTCTCTCCGGTCTTCGGGTCGGTGTACTCGACGGGTTCCTGGCAGATCCAGTCCGGGCCGAGCAGCCCGAGGTCCTTGACGACCTTCTTCTCGAAGGCGTTGCCGCGCGGGCGGCGGGCGGCCATGTCGATGTAGGCGTCGTCGAGCCAGCCCTTGAACGAGCCGTACTCGTTCGCACCGTTGTGGTCGTCGAGGTAGCGCTTGTAGGAGGCGTAGACCTTCTTGGGGTTGCCCTCCGGCCACTTCTTCGGGTCGTTGCCGGCCTCGTTGAGGATCTTGTCCGCCTCCGCCTGGTCGTCCGGCAGGGTCACGCCGTCCATGGCGTTGCGCTGGTTGACGTAGGTGTAGTCGTCCCAGTCGCCGGGTGGCCGGGTGGCATCCTGGTCCCAGGGCATGGTGGTGCCGGGCGTCCCGGAGAGGTCGTAGAGCTGCTCGCAGGGGACGCCCGGCTTGGGCCTGGCCGCGGCGTCCGCGGTGGACAGACCGGGGAGGCCGGTCAGCGTGGCTGCGCCGGCGCACGAGAGGGCGACGGCCAGGCGTGCCCAGAGGCGGGCACGCCTGCGGTGGGGTGTCGGGTGAATCATGCGATCTCCCCGGGAGCCCAGTGGGGTGGGTCCGTGTGGGTGACGCCAAGGGCCCCCGTGCTGTATGGCGTCACACCCAGGACACACTAAGACCCTCAAGTCACAGCTGTCGCACAGTATTTGCGGCGTGGCGCCGGTCAACCGGACCGATGTGCGGGACTGTTGCGCGGCGCGCCGCGCGAACCCCGTGGGTGGGGGCGACTCGTAGGATCCGGGACATGGACACCATCGACAGCCCCGAGTGGTCCGACAATCCGCGCCTGAACGGCTGGCTGGCCCGGCAGCGGGAGGCGTTCGCGGCCTGGCAGCGGGAGTCGCCCGGCGAGTGGGACTTCTCCCCCGCGTCGCTCGACCGGCTCGAGGAGCTGGTGCGCGGCCGGTTCTCCTCCTACGAGGCGGCGGATGCGGCGGGCGACGACCCGTTCATGACCGTGTCCGCGTGGTACCTGGGCGAGGTGCAGGTGCGCGCCTTCGGTGCGGTCTGGAAGTGCGCCCCGGTTCCCGGGCCCGGCCGCTACGCGAAGACACGTCCGCTGGTGACCCTGCCGAAGGAGCACCTGGACGAGGAGGAGCTGGACCGGCTGCGGGAGGCGGAGGAGCTCTACGAATCGGAGTGGCCCCTGTGCAACCCCGCCGACGAGCTGCTGGCCCTGTTCCTGCGCGGCCCCGACAACCACCTGCGGAACGTCCTTGCGCAGTACGGGAGTTAGGGCGTGTTTCGCAGTGCGGTGAGGGCCGGGCAACCACAGGATCGGTGTCCCCGTCACGGGCAACGCGTCGACCGGGTTCAGGATCCGGGTTGTTGACCGGGATCGTTTTCGCGAACGGCACCTGGACTGGGGAGCCGGCATCGACTTCGTCCGGCGGGCTATGTTGCTCGGCAATGAATACCGGGACGGCATTGCGCCACACACGGATTGGTGACCCGGTGCTCTTCTGAGCGCCGTACGGGCCGGTGCGGGCCCGCTGTTCGATCAAGGATCTGGCGCTGCAGCGCGAGCTCCGCCTCCGTCGTGTTGATCACAGGCTTGACACGTCAACCACGACAGGAGAATTCATGCCACCAAGATGCTGCAGATTCCCACCGCGGACGGCCAGGCCGACGCTTTCGCCGCCTTCCCCGACCACGGCGAGCGGCACCCAGGGGTGCTGATGTACGCGGACGGCTTCGGCATCCGGCCCGTGCTGCGGGAGATGGCCCGCGAACTGGCCGGGCACGGGTACTACGTGCTCGTCCCCAACCTCTTCTACCGGCACGGCCCGGCACCACTGATCGAACTTCCCGAGCACATCGGAGAAGAGGTCCGGCCCGCGGTCATCGCCCGGCTGATGCCCTTGATCGAGGCGCACACCGCCGAACGTGTCCTGAGCGACGCCGACGCCTACCTCAGGTTCCTCACCACCCAGCCCGAGGTCGGCGCCGGACCGGTCGCGGTGACCGGCTACTGCATAGGCGGCCTCCTGGCGATGCGCACCGCCGCGGCCCACCCCGGCCAGGTGGCCGCCGTCGCCGGATTCCACGGCCCCGTGGGCGCCGACGGGCCCGACAGCCTGCACCGCCTCCTCTCCGAGCTCACCGCCCAGGTCCACCTCGGCCACGCCGAAACCGACATGACGCCCGAGGCCCTCGGCGAGCTCAACCAGGCCCTGGACGCCGCGGGTGTCGGCTACACCTCCGAGATCTACCCCGGCACCGTCCACGGCTTCACCATGTCCGACACCGACGCCTTCAACCCCTCCGCACTGCAGCGGCACTGGGACCGCCTGCTGACCCTCCTCGGCCGCACCCTGGCCAACAGCTGAGGCTCCGGCTCGGAAACCGAACCCGAAGTGCACGGCTCCGGAGTCCTGGCGATGCTGCGAAGCCGGTGTGCGGGCAGGCTCAGCCCGCCCTCACCGACACGGCCGACGCAGAGCGACACGGGCCGGCGCTGGTCGGTGCGCGGGCCGGTGCAGAGGGGCTCGGACCGGTGCAGAGGGGCGCGGGACGGCGCGGGACGGCGTGGCCGTAGCCGCGCGGCCCGTGCTCGGGACGCCCGGTGACCGCGCCCCGCAGGCGCTTCCCCGCGCGGTCAACGGGCGTCCCCGCGCCGCTGCCCGCGGCGCCGGACACCCGCCGACCGGACACCTGCGTACCGGACACCCGCGGCGCCGGACACCCAGCGGCGCCGGACACCCGCGGCGCGAATGCCGGGGGTGTCAGCCGCCCAGTGCGGCCAGCACCACGAGCTTGGCCTCGTCCTGCACCTGGCAGAGGTGGTCGGGGCCCTGGAACGACTCCGCGTAGATCTTGTAGACGTCCTCCGTGCCCGAGGGGCGGGCCGCGAACCAGGCGTTCTCGGTGGTCACCTTGATGCCGCCGATGGACGCTCCGTTGCCCGGCGCCGCGGTGAGCACCGCGGTGACCGGCTCCCCGGCCAGGGTGTCGGCGGTGACCTGGGCCGGGGACAGCTTGGCCAGGCGGGCCTTCTCCTCCCGGGAAGCGGGTGCGTCGATACGGGCGTAGGCGGGCTCGCCGAAGCGGGCGGTGAGCGCGGCGTAGTGCTCGGACGGCGTCCGGTCCGTGACCGCCGTGATCTCGGAGGCGAGCAGGGCGAGGATGATGCCGTCCTTGTCGGTGGTCCACACCGAGCCGTCCCGGCGCAGGAACGACGCCCCGGCGGACTCCTCACCGCCGAAGCCGAGCGATCCGTCGACCAGCCCGTCCACGAACCACTTGAAGCCCACGGGCACTTCGACCAGCCGGCGGCCGAGGTCGGCGGCGACCCGGTCGATCATTCCGGACGACACCAGCGTCTTGCCGACCCCCGCCTCGGCCGGCCACTGCGTGCGGTGGGCGAAGAGGTAGGAGATGGCCGTGGCGAGATAGTGGTTGGGGTTCATCAGCCCGGCGTCGGGGGTGACGATGCCGTGCCGGTCGGCGTCGGCGTCGTTCCCCGTCGCGATCCGGAACCGGTCGCGCTGCTCGATGAGCGAGGCCATCGCATACGGCGAGGAGCAGTCCATGCGGATCTTGCCGTCCCAGTCCAGCGTCATGAAGCGCCAGGTCGGATCGGTGAGCGGGTTGACCACGGTCAGGTCGAGCCGGTGCTGCTCGGCGATGCGGCCCCAGTAGGCGACGGAGGCTCCGCCCAGCGGGTCGGCGCCGATCCGCACGCCCGCGGTCCGGATCGCGTCCAGGTCGAGCACGCTCGGCAGATCCGTGACGTAGGAGCCCAGGAAGTCGTAGCGATCGGTGCCGGGCGCGGCGAGCGCGTGGGTGTAGGGGATGCGCCGGACGTCCTTCAGGCCGGCCGCGATGATCTCGTTGGCCCGGTCCTCGATCCAGGAGGTCGCGTCCGAGCCTGCCGGGCCACCGCTCGGCGGGTTGTACTTGAACCCGCCGTCGGCGGGCGGGTTGTGCGAGGGGGTCACGACCACGCCGTCGGCGAGGCCGGAGGTGCGGCCCCGGTTGTGGGTGAGGATGGCGTGCGAGACCGCCGGGGTGGGGGTGTAGCCGTCCGCCGTGTCGATGAGCACGGTGACGTCGTTGGCCGCGAACACCTCCAGGGCGGTGATCTTCGCGGGCTCGGACAGCGCATGGGTGTCCGCGCCCAGGAAGAGGGGGCCGTCGGTGCCCTGCTGTGCGCGGTACTCGCAGATGGCCTGGCTGGTCGAGGCGATGTGGTCCTCGTTGAACGCCGTCGCCAGGGACGATCCGCGGTGTCCGGACGTGCCGAACGCCACGCGCTGCCCCGGGTCGGCCGGGTCGGGGTGCAGCGCGTAGTACGCCGTCACCAGGCGGGCGACGTCGATCAGGTCCTCGGGTCCGGCCGGCTTGCCCGCTCGCTCGTGCTGCATGGCACCCACTCCTCCGCTTCGGTCGTGCGTCCGGTCGCGATCTCATCTTCCCCCGACCAGGGACGCAAGCCGCAATCCGGCTCGGGGCACGATCCGGGACACCGAGCCGGGACGCCCGCCCAGGACACCGATGCGCCGGGCGGCCCCGGGCGGCCCTAGCCACCTGTCCGGGGCCCGGCAGCTCACCCCCGGATGATGTTCACCGACCGGGCGACCACCAGGGCCAGGGTGAGCAGGGAGACCGACGCCTGAAGCGCCATCAGCAGCTTCGCCCAGCGGGACAGGGGCATGGTGTCGGTGGGGCTGAAGGCCGTGGCGTTGGTGAAGGAGACGTACAGGTAGTCGGCGAAGGCCGGCTCCCAGTCGGGCTGGGTCAGCTCCTTGCTCTGCATCTGCGGGAAGAGGAAGTCGGGGTAGTCCTCCCGCCCGGCGGCGCGGGCGGCCGGTCCGCCCCGGTCCCACTCCCAGTACCACAGGGCGAAGACGATGACGTTGGTCAGCCAGATGGCCGCCGCGGCCATCAGCAGCGTCCCGGCGTCGCTTCCTTCGGTGCCACGCACCAGCCCCTTGATCAGCTGCACCGCCGACCAGCCGTTGGCCAGGCTGACCAGGGCGGCCAGCGCCAGCCCGCCGACGCGCAGCAGCGAGGTCGTCCGTGGCGCACGGGTGTGGAAGGCGGGGAAGAGCGCGAGAAGCAGGAGCAGCTCCAGTGCGGGCAGCAGCCACACCGGGTGGAAGGCCAGCCGCCCGGGCAGCAGCAACTGCAGTGCGACCGCGACGAGCACCGCCGCAGTCACGGCCCAGCGCGACTCTCCGCTGGTGGGCCGGCGCCAGGCCGGCTCGGCCGGCCGTTCCTGGGCCGCGGTGAGCAGCTCCTCCATCCGTGCGAGCCGCTCGTGCAGTCCCCTGACCTCTTCGTTCACGGGCACAGTGTGACGTACCCGGCGGGTGGCGGGCACGGCAGGTGCCGGTCCTTCGGTCTGCCCGCCGGGCCGGCCCGCTGCCTGCTGCGGGCCGGCCCGTCCCGGGAGGCCGCCGGCCCTGGTCAGGAAGGCTTCGCCGCCGACACCGCGGTGGCGGTCACCTTGTTGTCGCACTCGGCGAACTCACCGTCCGACAGGGCAACCTGGTGCTTGCCGGCACCCGGCAGACCGATCACCAGGGTCGGATACACCACGGGCTGCGCGCCGGACACGCAGTAGCCGTCGCCCTCTCCCTGGACCTGGACGAAGGTCAGCTTCAGCCATGCCTTGCCACCCGGTGCGACGCGCACCGGCGAGGCGGAGCCCGTGGGCGTCACCGTCAGGGGCGCGTTGTGCTGCGGGGAGCCATTGGCGGCTCCGGCGACCGAGGGATGGCCCCGCAGGATGCACGGCTGTCCGGAGACGTTGGTGAACCCCACGATCGCCGCCCCGGTCCCCGTGCCCTCCGGGCGGTGGGCCGCCTGATACGCATCCACCTTCAGACCGGTCGCCGCACATGTCTTCAGCGACGGGCTCGGCGCCGCCGAGCCGGCGGGCGTGCTCCCGGCCGGCGCCGTCGTGCCGTGGCCGCCGGACGGTGCCGACGTGCCGTGGCCGCCGGACGGTGCCGAGGAGGCGGAGCCGGGCGCTCCCGCCGAGGACGCGGAGCCGGCGGTTGCCGGTGTTCCCGAGGACTGTCCCGCCCCGGTCCCGTCCTGCCCCGGCTGGCAGCCGGTCACCGCCAGTGCGGCCGAGAGCACGGCCGTGGCCAGGGCTGCTTTGCGGATGCCGATTCCGTACTGCATGGGGTCCCCCGATTTCGCGGTTCACCGGGCCGGTCCGTCGCCGGCCTTCGCGGTGGGAGACAGGGGGGAGGGTCAACGGGTTCCGGTGCTCGCCGACTGGTTACGCAGTGGTGACAAGATCGGTCGGCGAACTATCGCCAGACACCATATTTCGATCATCGGACGTCACTCCTGGAGACCCGCCCCTCTCGCCGCGATCGCATGCCTACGGTCGATCAACCGGGCGGGGCGGCAGTCGCCGGCCCGCCGCAGCCGACAACCGAGGGAGACGCTGTGGCGAGCGTGGAAGTATCGCTGAAGGAAATGATGACCGCGGTCGAGGGGGCGCTGGGGGCGGCGGTCGTCGACTACACCAGCGGCATGGCCCTGGGCACCCTGGGCGGGGGCAAGGATCTGGACCTGACGATCGCCGCGGCCGGGAACACGGACGTCATCCGCGCCAAGGTGCGGACCATGGAGCAGTTGGGCCTGCAGAGCCAGATCGAGGACATCCTGATCACGCTCGAGCACCAGTACCACCTCATCCGCCTGGTCACCGGCCGCAACGGCAACGGCCTGTTCCTGTACCTCGTTCTCGACAAGACCCGCTCGAACCTGGCGATGGCCCGTCACCAGCTCAAGCGCGTCGAGGAACAGATCGAGATCTAGGGCCTCCCAGAGCCCGGGCCGACGCGCGCCCAAAATGTGAAGACTTCTTCAAGTCACCACATCAGCATGATCCCAATACGCGGATGCGCGCCGCCCCGGGCCATCAGGATCGGCTTGACAGGGCATCACCGCGGCGGCGCCTTCGAGGTGCCGCCGCTCGCCCGAGACCATCCAGACCATCACTCGACGCGGCAGGGAGCGAGCGCTCATGCAGGTCCCCCTCTATCAGGCCAAGGCGGAGTTCTTCCGTATGCTTGGTCACCCCGTGCGCATCAGGGTCCTGGAACTGCTGCAGCACGGTCCGGTACCGGTGCGGGACCTGCTGGCCGACATCGAGATCGAGCCGTCCAGCCTGTCGCAGCAGCTTGCCGTGCTGCGGCGTTCGGGCATCGTCGTGTCCATCCGGGAGGGCTCCACGGTCCGCTACGCCCTCGCCGGAGGCGATGTCGCCGAACTGCTGCGCGCGGCCCGCCGCATCCTCACCGAGTTGCTGGCCGGGCAGAACGAACTGCTCGCCGAGCTGAGGCAGACCGACGCACCTCAGCCACCGGTGCCCACCAGCAGCCGCGGCTGAGGCACGTGCCGCATCCCGCGCCACATCCGGCGCCGCATCCGGCATCACCTCCCGCGCCACATCCGGCATCACGTCCCGCGCCACATCCGGCGCGGCAAGCCGAGCCGCATCCCGCACCACGTCCCGGGAAGCGAGGCGGGGGCACAGGGTGAGCACAAGGCTTGATGGGCGCGTGGCTTGGTATACGTAGGCCAGCCAGACCGCAGGCGGTTCTCGAGCACCCAGTGCCCGGGAACGCCCACACCATCAGGAGGCGGACGTGCGACCGGCCACCCAAGACACGCACCCCACGCACCCCACGCACCCCACGCACCCGAGCGAACCCGACGCCGGCCGGGGAGGGGTCGCGACCGGCGCGCTCACCGCCACCGAGGATCGCAAGCTGCGCCTGCGAAGACGGCTGGAGAGGCTCATCGGCATCGCCGCCACCGAGGGAAACGAACTCATACCCCTGCGCAACGGCGACGCCATCTTCCCCGCCATGCTCGAGGCGATCCGCTCGGCGCGGCACACCGTGGACATGATGACCTTCGTCTACTGGCGTGGCGAGATCGCCCGTGACTTCGCGGCGGCCCTCGCCGACCGGGCCCGTGCGGGGCTGCGGGTACGGCTGCTGCTCGACGGCTTCGGCGCCAACAAGATCGAGCGTGAACTGCTGGACGACATGGATGCCGCCGGGGTGCAGGTCGCCTGGTTCCGCCGGCCCGCACGGCTGTCGCCGCTCAAGCAGAACCACCGCTGCCACCGCAAGGCACTCGTCGTCGACGAGACCGTGGCCTTCACCGGCGGTGTCGGCATCGCCGAGGAGTGGTGCGGCGACGCGCGCCATCCGGGCGAGTGGCGCGACACCCACGTCCAGGTCCGTGGCCCGGCCGTCGACGGCATCGCCGCCGCCTTCGCGCAGAACTGGGCCGAATGCCATGACACGCTCTACGACGAGTGCGACCGGTTCACCGGCCATGAACAGCCGGGCCGGGCCACCGTCCAGGTGGTCCGCGGGTCTGCCAGTTTCGGATGGCAGGACATGCAGACGCTGATCCGGGTGGTGCTGACGTCCGCCGAGCGACGCTTCCGTCTGTCCACGGCGTACTTCGCTCCCGACGTCTACTTCGTCGAACTGCTGGCCGCCACCGCCCGGCGCGGGGTGGCGGTGGAGATCCTGCTGCCCGGCCCGTACACCGACCAGCGGGCGTGCCGCCTCGCGGGCCAGCACCACTACCGGACACTGCTCGACGCGGGAGTCGTGATCCGCCAGTTCCAGCCCACCATGCTCCACACCAAGATCATGACCGTGGACGGTGTCGCGTCGCTGATCGGTTCCACCAACTTCAACAGGCGCTCCATGGAGCACGACGAGGAGGTCATGCTCGCCGTGCTCGACGAGGAGTTCACCGCCCGGCTCGACCGGGACTTCGACGCCGACGCCGAACGGAGCGAGGCGATCGACCCCACACGCTGGAAGGGCCGCTCGCTCGTGCAGCGCATGCGTGAAGCCGCCGTCACACCGATCCGCCGCTTTCTCTGACCGGCCCCCGCACCCGTCCGCCATGATCGGGCCGCGGCGGGGTATCGGGACGGGCAGACAGCCCGATCACGCGCCGAGGAGACACCGAGGATGACCGACGACGCCTACCTGTTCCTGCTGGACGACGCCACCCCTTCCCTCGGTGTGCCGCCGGCCGCGCTCGGTGCGCTGTCGTGCATGGAGACCCCTGCGGTGCGGGCGTGGCTCGACGCGCAGGGCGTCACCGCCGCGTCTCCTCGACTGCGGCTGCTGCCGCCCGAGGAGACATCGGCCATTCCGGAGCGGGCGGAACGGCTGCCGGTTCCGCTGAGCGAGGAGGAACTGACCCGTCTGCGCCACCAGGGCGCCCCCGAGTCCATCGCGCGCCTGGAAGAGGAGCTCCTCGCCTACCGCGACTGCACCGAGGGCCGGGAAGCGCTGCTCGGACGGGCACTGGCGGCCGGCGTTCCCCTGAACCGCGTCGTGGAACTGACCGGCGAGAACCCCGCGGCCGTGGCGGCCGCGGCCGGATGAGGCCGGGGCCGGGCGGGCAGATGGGGCCGCGGGCCCTCGGCCGGCTCCCGGCGTGACCGGCGCCTGCGCCTGCGCCAAAGAGAACTGATCGGCCCGGCCGGGCCGATCAGCCGGTGTCATGTCCGGTACCGGTGCTGGGCGCACCCGGCCACGGTGGCCCGTGACGCGTCGTCGATCAGCGCGGCCTGAGCCGCCCTCAGGCGCCGCACATCGGGCGCAAGGCCGAGACCGCCGTACTCTCCGGTGACCAGCGCGCGCCGGCCGTCCGGATGCGGCGGCAGGGTGGGGCCCGGACAGCCGTGCTCGTCCATGATGTCGCCGGCTCCGCCGTCCGCCCCGAGGCTGAGGCCGGAACATGTTGTTGACCAGCCGGGTCGGGTCCCACGACTTGGCCTGGTCGGCGATGCGGCCGACATCTTACTGGCCCCAGCCTCGTTCAAGACGACCCACATGACGACCGACGGGCTGCTATGTGCTCGTCGATGATCTGCTTCATCTCGTGCTCGTACTCGGTGCGGGCCGCGGCGGACGGGGTGACGCCGGCCGTCATCGCCGGATGTCCTGCCACACCAGCAGGCCGGGCCGGCCGGCCCGGTGGAACCAGCGGTCGGGTTCGACCCTGATGTGCTTGCGGACGGCGTCGAAGCCCATCTTCCTGTGCATCCTCAGGTCGTACGCGGGCGCTGTGTCGCTCGGCGCGGTGTACAGGCCGTCCGGCCGGAAGCCCTGGTCGAGGGTGGCCGTCATACAGACCGAAGTAGCTGCCGACCCGGTCGTTGCCGGCGCCGGCCCTGAGGCCGTACAGGAAGGGTCGTCGGGCGACCACGGGCGGGCGGGGCCCTCGCGTTCGATGCCCGGGAGCTGGGACTCGACCGGGTACGGGACGAGGATCCGCTCGCCGAGGTCGCGGGCCACGGGCGGCTGTTCGCCCGCCTTGACCACGGCGAACTGCCAGGTGCCGTCGAGGTTCTGCCGGGCGTCGCGGATCAACTGGGGTGAACAGGCCATCGCCCGGACTGCGGTGGCCTCGCTGCTGCGCAGTCTGTCGGGTCGGGGCGAGCCGGGCGGACGTGAACTCACCGCGGAATTCCGGCTGGTGGAGCGGGAGAGCACCCTGGGGCGGACCAGGAAACGGATGTCTCGTATGGGAGGGACTACGGCCCTCTTCCAACGATGCAAAACCTCCCTACGGAGGGGCACCGGAGCCGGAGGGGCGCCGAAACCGGAGGGGCGCCGAAACCGGAGGGGCGCCGAAACCGGAGGGGGCGCGGGAACCGGCCCGGGCGCAGCCGGGCACCCTGACACGCCTGAAGTACTGGACGCACCTGACGCACCGGCGAAGTCGCGCACCGGGCGCCCGCGATCAATCATGAGGCGTAAGCGTTCCCCGACCGGAGGAGACCGTGATGCCTTTGTGTCTGGCCCCGCGCGTGCGCGGGCTGTGTGTCCCCCTCCCCCTGGCCGTCGTCGTCTGCGTCGTCGCCACGGGTGCGCTGTCCGGGTGCGGCAACGGCGGCGGTTCGGCCACCGGGCCGTCGGCCCGCTCGACGCCCGCCACCCCGGACACCGCCTCGTTCGCCGGGACGCCGCCGTCGGCGCTCGCCTCGTCCGCCACCTCCGCCGTCGCCTCCGCGCGGGCCTCCGCCTCGGCGGCAGCCTCGTCGGCGGCAGCCCGCGCCTCGGAGTTCGAGGCGTCGGTGTCGGCCGACACCGCCCGTTCGGCCGCGACCGCTCAGAAGGAACTGAAAAACGTGCCGGGCCGGGGCAACGCCCTCGACGAGGTGGCCATGAAGGGACTGCCGAAGGCACAGACGGGCGGCGTGCTCGCCGTGCTGGTCACCATCACCAACAAGACGGGCCAGAAGGCGTCGTACGCCGTGCAGATCGACTTCAAGGACCCGGACGGCCACGTGGTCGAGACCCGCTACCTCGGTGCGGAGAACCTCGGACCCGGCCAGAGCGGCCAGCCCGTCGCATTCAGCCGGGCGCCGGCCGAGCCCAGGCTGACCCCGGTCCTCGCCAAGGCGCAGCGCTACTGAAGTGCATCGCTGCACGAGCGAGTCCTGGACGGTTACGTCGCCCTCAGCCGAGGACCCGGCGCTTCTGGGCCTCGAACTCCTCGTCCGTCAGCACGCCTTGCGCCTTCAGCTCGCCCAGTTCCTTGAGCTGATCGATCTTGCTGGACATGTCGTCTGCGATGGTCGGCGCTGCCGCCGGCGCGGCCGGCGTGGGCGGTGCGGCCGGCGCAGGCGGCTCGGGCGGTGCGGCCGGCGCGGGCGGTGCGGCCGGCTGCTGCGCCTGTTGCGGGGCCTGCTCCTGCGCTTGGTCCTGCTGCGCCCATCGCCCCGCCTGGCGCCGTGACACACGGTTGGACACGGCGGTCGCGGTGCCGGCCACTGCGGCGGTACGCGCCACGCCCCGAATGAGTCCGGGCATGCTCTCTCATCTCCCACACTGCGTACGGATGACGGCGGATACGGTCACGGCCCGCGTGGACCAGTGCCTCACGCGACCGCGGAGCCACCGGGCGGCGGCGACCCCTCGGTGGCGTCCAGCGAGGCCAGCAGGGCCTGCACGGGAATGCGGCCGCCCGCGACGAGCTGGGCCCCGCTGCGCCGCAGTTGCCTGGCTAGCGGCGCGGCCCACACGTTCTCGTACACCAGGACCGCCGCGGAGTTGCCGGGCTCCAGCGCGGCACCCGCCTCGTCGAGGTCGCCCTGGTCCAGCAGTCCGGCCGAGGCGCCCTCGAAGACCGACAGATCGAGCTCGTCGCCCAGATCCGTCAGTTCCAGGGCAGTGACCGAGCCATCGGCGTCCTTGCGTACGAACGTGAGGTCGATGATCCGGATGATCCCGCGCTCGACCAGATCGACCAGGAGGGGGAAGGACTCGCCCGTCATGCCGTTGCCGGGGAACTCGATGACCAGGTAGTCGACGGGACCCATTTCTTCGACATCGTTCACGGCCACTCCTCAGGAGCGGATGGGTGGTACAGGGGCCGGTGGCCGGCCACCTGGTCCCCTGGGGCGGCGCGCCCGCGGCACGAGCGACATCGGCGGCCCGCCACGCCCATTGCACCACGCGAGGGTATGCCGCGCACTTCTGGGCGAGAGCGCCGCAAGGACTCGCCTTGACTTGGAGCGCACTTCAGCACCTAACGTCCCGAGCATGGCCGTCCGGCGGGCATCCCGCGGCTGGACGAGTGGCTGGACGGACGAAGGCCGGCGGCCGCGTCACGGACCGCCGTGCGGCGGATCGAAGATCGACTCTGCAGGGGAAGGCTGGGACTCGGTATGAAACAGCGCAGGCTGCGAGACCTCCAGGTATCGGCCATCGGCCTCGGGGCCATGGGGATGTCCGCCTTTTACGGCGCCACCGACGAGGAAGAGGGCATCGCCACCATCCGGCGCGCCCTGGAGCTGGGCATCGATTTCATCGACACCGCGCAGCTCTACGGGCCGCTCACGAACGAGACGCTGGTCGGCCGCGCGATCAGGGGCCACCGCGACGAGTACGTGATCGCCACGAAGTTCAACTACCGGATGGACGAAGCCGTTCCGGGCGACATGAGCACGATAGGACCGCAGGACGGCTCGGCCGACCACGTGCGCAGCTCGATCCACGGCTCGCTCAAGCGGCTCGGCACCGACTACATCGACCTCTACTACCAGCACCGCGTCGACCCGAACGTGCCGATAGAGGAGACCGTGGGCGCCCTCGCGGAGCTGGTCGCGGAGGGCAAGGTGCGCCACATCGGGCTGAGCGAGGCGGCGCCGGAGACCATCCGCCGCGCGAACGCCGTGCATCCGGTCACGGCGGTGCAGACCGAGTACTCGCTGTGGACGCGCGACCCGGAGGCGGAGGTGCTGCCCACCTGCCGGGAGCTCGGCATCGGGTTCGTGCCCTACTCGCCCCTGGGCCGCGGCTTCCTGGCGGGCCGGTTCTCCTCGCCGGACGACCTGGAAGAGGGCGACTTCCGGCGCGGCGGTCCCCGCTTCACCGGTGACAACCTCGAGGCGAACCTCAGGCTCGCGGCGAAGGTGAAGGAGATCGCCGCGGAGAAGGACGTGACACCGGCGCAGCTGGCGATCGCCTGGGTGCTGGCGCAGGGCGAGGACCTGGTCCCGATTCCGGGCACCAAGCGCCGCACCTACCTGGAGCAGAACGCCGGCGCGGTCGACGTCGAACTGACCAAGGACGACCTGGCCCGGATCGACGCCGAGCTTCCGCAGGCCGCCGGTGAGCGCTACGACGCGGCCGGGATGCGGGCAGTGAACCGCTAGGCCCGGCCCCCGCGGGCGGTCCCGGCCCCGCCTACCGGCGGACGACGGGCGGGAGCCCGGGCACGGGGCAACGGGGGCACAGGGGCCCGGGGCACGGGGGGGCGCGGGGGGCACGGGCCCAGGGGCACGCGCGGGCCGTGGTCTCGGCCCGGGGGTTGAGGCGTCCCGTGCGTCAGGATGAGCGGGTGCCACGCCCTGACGCCGGTGCACCAGGAACACTCCGACCACTCCCCCACCCCGCCGCACACCACTCCACCCCGCCGCTCACCGCCGCTGACCGCCCCGCACCGCAGCACACCGGCGGCCCGGTGCCCCGGTCCGCCGGATCCCCCGCCTGGGGCGCTGCCGCCCCTCGATCGTCAGTGCATGCCTTCGCCGGGGCACTGCGCGATGATGGGTGCCAGAGGCGCACGCCATGCGCCGCCTGGGAGCGGGTGAGGAGATGACGACCGAGCGCCGCCCAGAACAGCCGTCTCCAGCCGTACCACCCCCCGAGCAGGGTGGCTTCTCCCCGCACGCCGTTGACGATCTTTCCACGCTGTTCGGCAGTTCCGCGGTGCTGTTCGCGTCGATGACGGGTCCCGGGCACGTGCTGGAAGCGGCCAATCCCGCGTTCTTCGCCGCCCTCGGCGCAGCGGAGCAGACCCGCACGGGCCTGCCCTTCGGGGAACTGCTTCCGGAACCGACCGCGCAGGGCTTCGTCGGGCTGCTCGACCACGTGTACCGCAGCGGCGAACCGTACGTGGGGCGTGACGCCCGTGTCGTCCTGGGCGAGGGCCCCGGGGCCCGCGAGGCGTACTTCGACTTCACCTGCGAGCCCCGCCGGGACGCACGCGACCGCATCGCCGGGGTCCGGATGATCGGGGTGGAGACCACCCGGGTCAAGCAGGCGCAGCGGCTCACCACCGAACACCGGGTGCTGCTGGAGCAGATCGCCCGGCAGGCGCCGCTCGAGGAGGTGCTGGACGGCATGTGCCGGGCGATCGAGGAGCTCACGCCCGACATGCTGGCCTCGGTGCTGCTGGCCACACCGGACGGGCGCCATCTGCGCCACGGCGCGGCGCCCAGCCTGCCCGGCTTCTACAACCGGGCGGTCGACGGAATCGCCATCGGCGAGGGCGTGGGCTCGTGCGGCACCGCGGCCTGGCGGCGGGAGAACGTGATCGTCACCGACATCGCCCACGACCCGCTGTGGGCCGACTTCCGCGCCCCGGCCGAGCGGGCCCACCTGGCGGCGTCCTGGTCCGCACCGATCCTCTCCCGCGACGGCCGGGTGCTGGGCACCTTCGCGATGTACCACCGCACCCCGCGCGCACCGCAGGACGCCGACCTCGCCCTCGCCGGTGTCTTCGCCGACACCGCCGCCCTGGCCATCGAACGGCACCAGGCCGAACAGGCCCGGCTGGCCGCCGACGCCCGGGAGAAGGCGGCCCGCGACGACCTGACGTTCCTGCTGACCGCCAGCACCGCCCTGGCCGCCCATCTGGACGAGGCGCAGGCGCTGCACCGCCTGGCCACCCTGTGCGTCCCCGCCCTCGCACCACTGGCCACGGTCGACGTCGTGGACGCCGGCCACGTCCGGAGGGCGGCCGTTGCGGCCGCCGACCCACGGGGCCGAGCCCTGCTGGCCGCCGGCGCACCGGGCCACGGCACGGACGGCGATCCCGTCGTCCAGGTGCTGGCCTCGGGGGTGACGGAGGTGGCCCGGCGTGCCCCGGCCTGCCCCGGCCCCTGGCGCGACCTGGGTGTCACCGGTTACGTCTGCGCACCGCTCACCGACCGGGGACGGCCCTTCGGGGCGCTCACCCTGCTCTCCACCGGCGATCCCGCCTTCGACGGCCACCGGGTCTCGCTGGCCGAGGAGCTGGCCCGGCGCGCCGCCTCCGCCGCGCGCAACGCCCGTCAGTACACCCAGCGCGTCACCCTGGCTCGCGACCTGCAGACCGGACTGCTGCTGTCCGACCTGCCCGAGATACCCGGTGTGCAGCTCGCCGCCCACTACCACCCGGCGGGCGAGGGCCTGGACATCGGCGGCGACTTCTACGACGTCTTCCCCGCCGGGGAGGGGTCCTGGGCGTTCCTGCTCGGCGACGTCTGCGGGCGCGGCGCGCTCGCCGCCACCACCACCGCCCTGGTCCGGCACACCGCCCGCGCCGTCTCTCCGCTGCTGCCCGGCCCCGTGAAGGTGGTCGAGGCCGTCGACAAGGCTCTGAACGACCGCCCCGAACGACTTGACACCGGGTTCGTCACCCTGGTCCACGGCCGTCTGACCCCCGGACCGGACGGCGTCGCGGTCGACCTGGTCCGCGCCGGTCACACCGAGCCGCTACTGCTCGACCACCGGCACACCGTGCACGTGATCGACGCACCGGGCGCCCTGCTCGGTCTGGGCACCGACCCGCAGCTGGCCGCGCGCCGCGTCCTGCTGCGCCCGCACGAGAGCCTGCTGCTCTACACCGACGGCATCACCGAATGCCGTGGCGGCGGCCGCGAGAGGTACGGTGACGACCGGCTCGCCGAGGCCCTGGCCTCTGCGCCCGGCAAACCGACGGCCACCGAGGTCCTCGACGCGGTGACCGGCGACGTGGGGGACTTCACCGGCGGCAGGGACGTCGAGGACGACCAGGCGGTCCTCGTCATCACCGCCACCTGAGCGCGCCGGGCCGCGGAGTGCGCCACCGCCCGCCCGAGCCTCGTCCGGTTGGGTCTGCCGAGTCAGCGCACGGAGAGCATGCCCTCGCGCAGCCGGGCCAGGGTGCGTGAGAGCAGACGTGAGACGTGCATCTGCGACACGCCGAGGCGTTCGCCGATCTGGGCCTGGGTGAGCTCCTCCACGAACCGCATGTGGATGATCTGCCGGTCCCGTTCGCCGAGTTCGGCGATCATGGGGGCCAGCGCGTGGAAGTCCTCCACCAGTTCCAGTGCCGCGTCGTCGGAGCCGATGAAGTCGGCGAGGGCGGTCTCGCCCTCGTCGCCGGCGTTGAGCGCCGCGTCCAGGGAGGCGGAATTGTAGCCGTTGGCGGCCAGCCTGGCCTCGATGACCTCGTCCTCGGACAGGCTCATCAGTTCCGACAGTTCCCTGACCGTGGGGGTGCGGCCCAGCCGGCTGCGCAGTTCCTCCGTCGCCTTGGCCAGCTCCACCCGCGCCTCCTGCAGCCGGCGCGGCACGTGGACGGCCCAGGAGGTGTCGCGGAAGAACCGCTTGATCTCACCCACGATGTAGGGGATGGCGAAGGAGGTGAACTCCACCTCGCGGGTCAGCTCGAACCGGTCGATCGCCTTGATCAGGCCGATCATCCCGACCTGGACGATGTCCTCCATCTCCTCCGGGCCCCGGCTGCGGAACCGGGCCGCCGCGTAGCGGACGAGGGACATGTTCATCTCGATCAGGGTGTTGCGCGCGTACTGGTGCTCGGGGGTGCCCTCCTCCAGCGTCGCCAGCTGGTCGAAGAACAGCTTCGACAGCGCGCGGGCGTCCTTGGGGGCCACCCGTGACGGGTCTGCGACCTCCGGCAGCCGCGCTGCCGTGCCCCTGTCCGTCGTCACCGTGGTCGTCGCCGCCATCGTGTTCCCTCCCGGTTCACCAGCCCCCGTGCCTGCCCGCCACGGGCCGGCCTCCACCGCCTACCCCCGATCGCACCGCTCATACCGCCCGTGCGGTGTCCTGCTCAGTTCCGCGGTGAACTGGGCGCCGGTGAGCAGGGCGAGGTTGGACAGCCACAGCCAGACGAGGAAGACCACGGAGCCGGCCAGCGAGCCGTAGAGCCTGCTGTAGGCGCCGAGGGCGGAGGCGTACAGGGCGAAGCCCGCGGAGACGGTCAGCCACAGGACGGCGGCCAGGATGCCGCCGGGCAGGCTGTGGCGGCGCCGGCGGGCCGGGAAGGGGCCGGTGTGGAAGACGACGACGACCAGCACGGCCGCCAGACCGAGCAGCAGCGGCCAGCGCAGCAGGCTCCAGGCCCAGGCGACGGTGGCGTCCAGACCGAGCAGCCGGCCCGCGGCTTCCGCGACGGGGCCGGTCAGCAGCAGGACGAGGGCACTGACGACGAGCAGGCCGAGCAGCGCCAGGGCGGTCAGGACGATGCGGTGCGCCCTGCGCCAGGGCGAGCGCCGGTCCTCCGTGCGGTGCATGCGGTGCAGGGCGCGGCGGAAGACGGCGAGGTAGCTGGAGGCGGACCACAGGGCGCTGGCGGCGCCGGTGACGAGGAGGGTCCACGTCGTGGAGTCGGCCCGCAGCATGCGGGCGAGCACATCGTGCAGTTCGGCGCCGGACTGGGCCGGGGCGTAGGCGGTGACGTGGGTGATGAACTGCTCCGCCGTGCCCGGGCTGATCAGCGCGAAGGCGATGACCGTGACCAGCAGGGCGGGCAGCACGGTGAGGATCGCGTAGTAGGTCAGGGCAGCGGCGTAGTCGGAGACGTCGTCGCGCCACATGGCCACCGGGGTGCGGCGCAGCGCCGGCCACCAGGCGGCGGACAGGTGTGGCCGGCTCCGCGGCAGCCGGACCGCGCCGGGGGCCTCTGGTTCAGCGGACATGCGGCATCGGGTGGGAGCGGACATGCGGCATCGGGTGGGAGAGGCCGCCGGCGCGGACGCGGGCGCGCACGGGGTACGGCGCCGCCGCGGCCTCGGCCCGGGCGACGAGCCCGTTTGGCCGGGGCGGGACGGCGGCCGGGGCGATGTCCGGCTGGAGCCGCACCTGAGGGTGTCCGCTGCGCACGGACACCTGCTGCCGGACCGTCCCGGCCAGGGACGCCGGGCGGGACGGGGACAGGGCGGCGATGACGTCGGCCTCGGCGATCGCCGGGCCGGTGAGGCGCTCGGCCCCCGCGATGACGTTCTCCCCAGTGTCAGGGGCCACGCCGCCGATCGTGCGGGGCAGACCGCCGCCCATGTCGTCCGCGCCCGGGATCCCGCAGGCCGCCCCGCAGGCGGTGGCGGCGGCCGGCCAAGTCTGCGGGGTCATGAGCCAGGTCCTCTCTGCGGTCCGGTGAACTGCTGTCTTACCCGTGGACCCGGCCGGGCCGCGGCTGTGACACGCATTCCCGGTTTTTCTCCCCCGATGTGTCCCCGGCCCGCATCCGCGGCGGTGCCCGTGCCCGAAGTACCGCGTGTACCGCTCGTACCGCGTCTGCCGCGTGTCCGCGTGTGCCTTGTGTGCCGCGTGTGCCGCGTGACGGATCACGCATGTGCGGGCGGTCCGGGGAGGACGACGGCACGGCGGCGCGGACCGCCCTGCCGGCCGTCCGCGCGGCGGAGGGCGACGAGGAACGGGGGTGCCGTGCCGGCACACCGGAGCGCGGACGGCCGGACGTCGTGCGCCCCGCGCCTGAATCACTTTCCCGCGCGACCAATCCGCAGGTCGTGCGGCCCCGGATTACGCGGGGATCTTCTGGCCTGTCGCACTCACCTGTCGCACTCATGGGAGGACCGTTGTGAAGGAAGCCGTGCATATCGGCAGAAACCCCTCAGCCGAACCTGATCTGCAGAAGCTGCTGCACGAGGTGGCACTGGGCGATCAGGAGGCTTTCGCCGCGGTCTACGACGCGGTGGCCGGCTCCGTCCTCGGGGTCGTCCGCGCGGTGCTGCGCGACCAGGCCCAGTCGGAGGAAGTGGCGCAGGACGTGCTGGTGGAGGTGTGGCGCTCCGCCCCGCGCTACCGGCCCGAACGCGGCAGCGCCGTCAACTGGATCCTCACCCTGGCCCACCGGCGGGCGGTGGACCGGGTCCGCTCGGCGGAGGCGGCGGCGATGCGCGACCACAGGGCAGCGCTGCTGGAGCGCACCCCGGAGTACGACGAGGTGACCGAGCAGGTCGAGACACGGCTGGAGCAGGAGCAGGTACGCCGCTGTCTGCGCACCCTGACCGAGCTGCAGCGGCAGTCGGTCACCCTGGCGTACTACCGCGGACTGACCCACCGGCAGGTCGCCGAGGCGCTCGCGCTGCCGCTCGGCACGGTCAAGACCCGGCTGCGCGACGGCCTCATACGCCTCCGCGACTGCCTGGGGGTGACGGCATGACCACCACGGATCCGCACGGCCTGACGGGTGCCTACGCCCTGCACGCGCTGCCCGGGGACGAGCGTGCCGCCTTCGAACGCCACCTGGCGGACTGCGACTCGTGCGTGCGGGAGACCGCGGAGTTCGCGGCCACGGCGGCCCGCCTGGCGCTGGCCTCGTCCGTGCCGGCCCGCCCAGCGCTGCGCGAGCAGGTCCTGCACCGCATCACCACTGTGCGCCAGGTGCCGCCGGGTGCCGCGCACCTGGAGCGGGTCCGCCACCGCGTGCCGGGCGGGCGCGGTCCGGCCCGGTGGGCGCTGGCCGCCTGTGTGGCCGCCGCGGCGGCGTTCGGCGGCACGGCGATCTGGCAGCACGAGCGGGCCCAGGACGCGCAGGACCGGGCCGTGCGGGCGGAGCGGCAGGTCGAGGAGCTGGCCGGGGTGCTGGCGGCTCCCGACGCCAAGTCGCGTTCGGCCCGGGTGGCGGGCGGGGCGGGCACCCTGGTGGTCTCCGCCGTCCGTGACCGGGCCGTGTTCGTGGCCTCCCGGATGCCCGAGCCGCCCCGGGGCAAGGTGTACCAGCTGTGGTTCGACGACGCAGGCAGGATGCGCTCGGCCGGCCTGATGAACCCCGGCCGCACCAGCCAGGCGGTGCTGATGCGGGGAGCCGTCGACGGCGCGTCGGGCATCGGCATCACCGTGGAGCCGGCCGGCGGATCGCGGCAGCCGACCACCGCGGCGATCGCCCTGCTGAGCGTGCCGTCGTAGGTCCGGTGGGGAGCCCTTCGAAGCCCGTCGCCCGGCGGGCTCCCCACCGGCTCATCCCCGCCTGCGGGGCGGGCGGGGGAAGAACCCGCTGGTGCGTGCCGCATACGCGTCCCAGCCCGGGCGGCCGGCCATGTGCCGCTCCAGCAGGCGCTTTCCGCTGCCCTTGATCAGCAGCGCGCTCATGACCAGCGGGGAGACCACGGACACCGCGGCGGGTACGGCTCCGCCGTCGCAGGCGACGAGGAACAGTCCCCACCAGACGCAGAAGTCGCCGAAGTAGTTGGGGTGGCGGGTGAGCGCCCACAGGCCCCGGTCCATGATCCGGCCGCGGTTGGCGGGGTCGGCCCTGAAGCGGGCCAGCTGGGCGTCCCCGACGGCCTCGAAGAACAGTCCGGCCGACCACACCAGCGCCCCGGTCCAGGCCAGGCCGGACAGCGGCCGGGGAGCGTACTGGGCGGCCTGCACGGGCAGGGAGACCAGCCAGACCAGGGCTCCCTGGACCAGGTAGATCATCCGCAGCGCGTACAGGTTCCGGTTGCCCCGCGCACGGGCGAGCATGGCCTCGTAGCGCGGGTCCTCGCCGTGGCCGCGGCCGCGCCGGGCGATGTGCGCCGCGAGCCGCAGCCCCCACACGGCGGTGAGGACCGTCACCAGGACGCGCCGGGCGGTGTCGCCCTGCCCGGCCGAGACGGCGAGGGTCACCCCGGCGACCGCGGCGAAGGCCGCCCCCCAGGCGACGTCGACGACGCGGTGCACGCCGAGGCGGAGGGCGAAGCCGAAGGTGACGAGCATGACGGCCAGGGCGGCCGCCGCAGCCCATCCGAGGCCGACGGCGAAGGCGTGCCATGCGAACGGGTTCACCGGCCCTCCAGGTTCCGGTACCAGCCGGCGGCTTCCGAACCCGTCAGACCGCTGACACCGTCGGCGGTGGGCCGCACGCACAGGAACTGGTCGACGCCCATGCGGCGCTCTTCGAAGGCCAGGGCACCACCGGCCAGGTACAGCCGCCACACGCGTGCCCTCTGGGCGCCGACCGTCCGCACGACCTCCTCCCACCGCTCCTCCAGGGTGCGGTGCCAGGCGGCGATGGTGCGGACGTAGTGCTCGCGCATCGACTCCACCGAGCGGACCTCCAGACCGGCCGCCTCCAGCAGCCCTGCGGTCTCCCCCATCGGGCGCATGTGCATGTCCGGGGCGATGTACGCCTCGATGAACGCCCCGCCGCCCGGGGCACGCGTACCGCGCGACATCTGCTGGACCAGCACGCGTCCCTTCGGGCGGACCAGACGGTGCAGGGCGGCGGCGAACGCCGGGTACTCGGCGTCACCCACGTGTTCGCCCATCTCTACGGTGGCGACGGCGTCGTGGCCCGCGCCCTCGATGTCGCGGTAGTCCTGGCAGACCACCTCGACGCGGTGCTCCAGCTGCCGCTCGCGCACCTGCCGCCGTACGCACGCCGCCTGTTCCCGGGCCAGGGTGACGGCGGTGACCTGTGCCTTGTGCTGTTCCGCCGCGTACAGGGTCAGTGAGCCCCAGCCGCAGCCGATGTCGAGCAGGCGGGCGCCCGGGAGAAGGCCGAGCTTGCGGCAGATCAGCTCCAGTTTGGCGCGCTGGGCGACGGCGGGGGCGGCCTCGGGGTCCTCGCCCGGCCAGTAGCCGCAGGAGTAGGCCATCGTTTCGTCGAGGAGCAGCCGGTAGAAGTCGCCTGACAGGTCGTAGTGGTGACTGATCGCCGCACGGTCGCGGGCCTTGCTGTGCAGGCCGCCGCGCAGCCTGGCCTGGGAGCCGGGCGCGGGCGGGCGCGGGCCGAGGGCGCCGAGCCGCACGGCGTGGCCGACCGCGCGGGCCCGGTCGGCGAGCGAGGGCCGCGGGGCGTGCAGCCCCCGCTCGCGCGCGGCGGCCCACATCGCGCGCAGGGCGGCCACCAGGTCGCCCTCCACCTCGAGTTCGCCTGTGACGTACGCCTGGGCCAGGCCCAGTTCGCCCGGCTCCCACAGCAGGCGGCGCAGCGCGCGCCGGGAGCGTACGACGAGCGCGGGAGCGTCGGGCGGCCCGGTCTCGCTGCCGTCCCAGGTGCGCAGGCGCACCGGCAGGGGGCCGCCGAGCGCGCCCTCGGCGAGTGCGGCGAGCCGGTGTGCGGCACCGGGCCGGGCGGAGGTGCGGGCGGTGGTCATGGGGCGGGGTTCTCCTTGGTGAGCAGGTACTGCTGGACGTCGAGGTAGCCGGAGCGGAAACCGGCCTCGGAGTAGGCCAGGTAGAAGGCCCACAGCCGGCGGAAGGTCTCGTCGAAGCCGAGCCCGGCGACGGCCTCGGCGCGCTCGGTGAACCGCTCCCGCCACAGGCGCAGGGTCTCGGCGTAGTGCGCGCCGAAGCCGTCGCGGCGGGCGACGCTCAGGCCGGTGTGGTCGCGGACGGTCGCCTCGACGGCCTCCACGGAGGGGATGAGACCGCCGGGGAAGACGTACTTCTGGATCCAGGTGTGGGTGCCGCGGGCGGCCAGCATCCGCTCGTGCGGCATGGTGATGGTCTGGAGGGCCACTCGGCCGCCCGGTGCCAGGCGTTCGTCCAGGGTGCGGAAGTACACGGGCCAGAACTCCGCGCCGACGGCCTCGATCATCTCCACGCTCACCACCGCGTCGTAGGTGCCCCGGGCCTCGCGGTAGTCGCGGAGCTCGACGCGGACGCGGTCGGCGAGTCCGGCCGCGCGCACGCGCCGCAGGGCCAGTTCGCGCTGTTCGCCGGAGAGGGTCAGCGAGGTGACGTGCGCGCCGCGGGCGGCGGCCCGCAGGGCCAGTTCGCCCCAGCCGGTGCCGATCTCCAGCAGCCGGGTGCCCCGGCGTACCCCGGCCAGGTGGAGGAGACGGTCGATCTTGCGCTGCTGGGCGGTGGCCAGCAGCGACCAGTCGGCGGGGAAGCCGCGGAAGACGGCGGACGAGTAGGTGAGGGTCTCGTCCAGGAAAAGGGCGAAGAGGCCGTTGGACAGGTCGTAGTGGCGGCTGATGTTGGTGCGCGCCCCGTCGGGTGTGTTGCGCTGCGCGTCCGGCTGCCGCTGGGCCCACAGGCCACGCAGCCGCTGCAGTGGGGCCGGGATCAGGCCCGCCGCGTGCGCCGCGAACACGGTGAGGACGCCGACCAGGTCCGGGGCCTCCCACTCGCCCGCCATGTACGACTCGCCGAAGCCGATGAGTCCGCGGGTGCCGAGGCGCGCATGGAACGCCCCCGCATCGTGCACCTCCATCAGCGGGCCGCCCAGTCCCACGGTGGCGCCACCGGCGAACCTCACCCGCAGCGGCAGTTGCCGCAGGGCGCGCCCGACCACGGACGCGGTGACGGACCGCACCGGCCACGACGCCTTCGGCGCGGCGGCCACGTCGGGCCAGCGGGCGGGGTCGGCCGGGGCTGCTCGGCGGCCGCCGCGCGGGCGGTGGGTGGCGGGGCGGGTTTCAGCTGTGGTCATGACACTCTCTCCGGGTGCGGCGGTCCGGGCGCGGCTGCACCGGAAGGCCCCGCAGGTACAGGCGGATGCCGTGGAAGCGGATGGCGGCCGACACCGCCAGCGTGGACCAGGGGTTGCGCAGGGCCAGGCGCAGCAGCGCGGGCGTGGTCGCCTCGCGCCGGACGCCGCGGACGGTGGCCGTGAACGGCCTGCTGCCCGGCCGGTCCAGACGCACCGTCAGATCCAGCCGCTCCCCCGGCAGCGGGAGCCGCATCCGGTAGCGGCCGTCGACGGGGAAGAACGGCGAGACGTAGAACTCCTTTTCGGCGTGGGCGATTTCGGCCTTGCCGGTCGCCAGCAGGTAGGCGTGGCGTTCGCCGTAGGTGTTGTGAACCTCGGCGACCACGCAGCGAAGCCGCCCGTCGGGTCCGTGGCACCAGTACAGGGTCAGCGGGTTGAAGACATGGCCGAGGACGCGGGCGTGCGCGAGCATCACGACCGTGCCGCCCTGCAGGTCGACGCCGTGTTCGCCGAGGAAGCCGTCGAGGGCGGCCCGTAGCGAGGGAGCCCGGCCCGTGAAGTGGTCGCGGGCCCGGAACCGGGCGAGCGGCCGCAGCGCGCGCGGCAGCCCGGGCAGTTGGTCGAGGTCGACCAGCCAAAGGTAGGTGCGGTGGCGCAGGACGTAGCGCCGCGGTGCAGTGCGGACATGGGTGACCGTGCACGGGTAGAGGGCGGGTGGCCCCGGCGGGGCGGCGCGCGAGGTGGACTGACCGGTCACCACCTCACCCCCAGCGCGGCGGCGGCCCCGGCTCCGCTGCGGCAGCCGTCCTCGTGGAACCCCCAGCCGTGGTAGGCGCCCGCGAACGCGGTCACGGCCGTGTTCAGTTCGGGCAGCCGGTGCTGGGCGGCCACCGACTCGGGCGTGAACAAGGGGTGTTCGTAGGTCATGCGGGCCAGCACCCGGCCGGGGTCGACGCGGTCCTGGCCGCCGAGGGTGACGACGAACGTCTCCGGTGCGTCCAGGCGTTGCAGCCTGTTCATGTCGTAGCTCACCCGCACCCGGTCGGCGCCCGCCCGGCAGGACGGCATCAGGTAGTTCCAGGAGGAGCGGGCGCCGGGTGAGCGCGGGAGGAGGGTGGTGTCGGTGTGCAGCAGGGTGGTGTTGCGCGAGTAGCGGAACGCGCCGAGCACCTCCTTCTCCGGCGGGGTGGCGTCCGCGAGCAGCCGGAGGGCCTGGTCGGGGTGTACGGCGACGACGACGTGGTCGTAGGAGGCGGTTGTCCCGTCGTGGGCGGTGACGTCCACGCCGTCCGTGTGCCGCAGCAGGGACCGGACCGGCGTGGCGGTGCGCACCTCGGGCAGGCCGGCCGCGATGCGGTCGACGTAGGAGCGCGAGCCGCCGGTGACGGTCCGCCACACCGGCGAGCCACTCACCGAGAGCATCCCGTGGTGGGCGAGGAACCGGAACAGATGGACGGCCGGGTACCGCAGGGCCGTCTCCGCGTCGCAGGACCACACGGCGGACACCACCGGCGTCATGAAGTGGGCCCGGAAGTAGGGCGAGAAGCCGGCGCGGTGCAGGAAGCCGCCGAGGGTCAGCGTGTCGTCGGCGCCCCGGTCGAGCAGGCGGCGGGCCGCCCGGTGGAAGAGCGGCACCTCCGCGAGCATCCGCAGATACGCCCCGCGCAGGACGTTGCGCGGCTGGGCGAGCAGTCCGCGGGGCCCGCGGGCGCCGGCGTACTCGAGGCCGCAGCCCTCGCACCGCACCGACATGCTCATCTCCGACTCCTGGGTGGCGACACCGAGTTCACCGAAGAGCCGCAGCAGGTTCGGGTAGGTGCGGCGGTTGTGCACGATGAAGCCGGAGTCGACCCGGTGGGTACTGCCGTCGTACGCCGTCAGGTCGTGCGTGTGGGCGTGGCCGCCGAGCCGGCCGTCGGCCTCGTACAGGGTGACGTGGTGGGTGCGGCCCAGCACGTACGCGGCGGTCAGTCCCGCGACTCCGCTGCCCACGACGGCGGTGCGGGGTGCGGGTCGCGGACCGCGTGTCCGCTTCGGTGCGCGCCCGGTGCGCGTCTTGTCGGACGGTCGTTGCATTGCATTCCTTCCCGCCAGGCGGTGATCGACGCGGTCGGGGCCTGCCGCGTCCTGGCCGCGGGCGCCGTTCAGCGACCGTCCGACGGCGCCCGCGACGGCGGAGGCCGCGCGGACGAAGCCCCTGCGGTCCCAGTCGTCGGGCTCGGCCGGCAACTTCCGCGTGCCGGGCCGGGGTTCGGGCTGTGGAGGACCGGTTTGTCGCGGACTCCTCCGGGCGGCTTGATGCCCGCAGGCGCCCGACGAGGACGTACAGCAGGAGGGCGCCCACGACGGCGCCCACGAGAGAGGGCAGCGCGTCGGCGGGACCGCTCGAGTCGGGTCTGCCGGTGGCGGCCACCGCCCCGACGGCTCCGAAGAGAAGTACCCCGGCGGCTCCGGTCCGCCTGTATCGCAGGGCCCACCATGCCCAGCACCAGCGCCGGCACGGTCAGCACGGCGAGAATGCCGGGCTGCAGCGCGAGCTTGTCGTCCGTGCCGAAATGACGGATCGCCCAGTCCTTCACCGGGGCCGGTGTTCGGTCGATGGCCGCACCTCCCACCGCGACGACCGGACCGGACTGCGGACGGACTCCCGCCGCCACCGGTTCGGCCACCGCCGGCGCGGCGAACCCGGCCAGAACCCCGCTCAGCGCACCGAGCGCGGACCGCGGCAGACGCGGCAGGCTGCGCGGTTCTCGCTGGTCCCTCTCTTCGTCCCTCACACAGGGAATCCGGTTCTGCGGCCGGGGCGGATTGGTGACTCCCCCGATCAGGTGAGGAAATATCCCGTACCAATCCGCCGCGCAGTCCGCGACGGATTACAGGTTCGGCCCCGGCCTTCCTCCGGCCGCCGCAATCCGGGTGGGGGCACCGGTTTTCCCGGATCGGCAACACGATGCGCGGTCCTCCCTCACCGGGACGCAGGATCGGTACACCACGTCCCGCCCAACACCCCTGCCACCACGGAGGATTCATGCCGCAGCCCGCCCGGGACACCAAGGCCGTACACCGTCTGGTCCCCGCACCCGCCGGCCGGATCCACCTGGTGGAGCAGGGCGCCGGGCCGCTGGTCCTGCTCGTGCACGGCTTCCCGGAGTCCTGGTATTCATGGCCGCGTCGGCGGCCGCGGGATACCGAGCGGTCTCCGTCGACGTACGCGGCTACGGCCCGTTCCTCCAGGCCCGGCGACGTGGCCGCGTACCGGAGGCTCGACCTGGTCGAGGACCGTGCCGCGGTGGTCGGCGAAGGGCACGCCGACCGGCTGGGCCCTGTCCTGATCAAGCACCGGCCCCGCTCGAGCGTCAGCGCGAGTGGCGGGAGCCGTTGCGGACACCGACCATCCGCCAGATCCTGATCTCGCGCACGATCCCGGGCATCTCCTTGACCAGCAGTGCCAGCGCCAGCCCGCCGACCACGACGGCCTCCGCCGTCAGCACCTGTTTGGCTGTCATCCCCGTTCCTTCCCTGTACTTGCCCTGTACTCGTACTTGTCGTCGCCCTGCCCTCGCCGTGCCGTTGCCGTCATCCGGGCGAGATGTTCGGCATGATCTTCATGATCGCGTTGTGCTTCTTCCAGTGGATGCCCGTGGAGCGGCGCGCGTCGGCGGTGCCGTCCTTGTGGTGCCCCGGCTGCCGCCGGTAGGGGCCGGCGTTGCCCTCGTGGAGTCCGGGAACGTGTCCTGTGGTGTCCGGCCGCACGTCGGGCCTGCCGACTCGGATGCTGCCCATGGTCTGCTCCTCACTGTCGTTCGGTGAGCTGCGCGAAGAGGTTCTCCAGCCGTCCGCCGTCCGCCCCGGCGCCCTGCTCAGCCGTGGTTGGCTCCGTAGGTGGGGGTGTGGTGGGTGGTGAGGGTTTTGCCGTTGCCGATGTACATGTGGACGCCGCAGGGGAGGCAGGGGTCGAAGCT
>NZ_JBIRST010000026.1:0-88700 GCF_044334385.1 Streptomyces sp. NPDC020801 | reverse complement strand
GCCCCCCGCCCCCCCCCCCCCCCCCCCCGCCCCCCCCCCCCCCCCCGCCGGGCCGGGGGCGGCGGGGGGGGGGGGGGGGGCGCGCCGCCCCCGGGGGCCGGGGCGCCCCCCCCGGCGGCCCCCACGGACCCGTGCCGGTTTTCCGGTCTTCGGCGAACCGCCGACCATGCGAATCCCCGGTGCAATTGCCGTGCCCGTTCGGTGAACCCGCAGGCGATCCCTTTTGCGCCACCGAATTGACAATACGTCAACAGGCGGCATTGTAAGGTGATGCGCACAAAAGCGTGTGATCTCTTGTTGCTCCCGCTGACCTGTGCAAAGGTGTGCATGCGTTGTCGGCGTGCAGACAATGAGACTCCCTCTGTGTGGTGGACGCTCGATATGCCGACACCCCACCCTTGGTACGGACTAAATCCGCGGTGTGTATGGAGGAATGCAGCCGTGAAAGACCCAGGCATGTCGAATTCCCCCAGAACCGCTCGTGTGTTCGGTACGACGGATGAGGAGCTGAGCGCAGAACTCAGGAAGTGGACGGGCGCCACGCCCGCGCTCCGACCCGTCGGTGAACTGCTGGACCGGCACTGGGAAGCGGCGTTCGCCTACGCACGGCTGTGCACCGACGGCCCGCATCCCGCGGGCATGCTCACCACCGCGGCCTTCACCCGCCTGTTCGGCGCCTCCCTCAGGCAGTCCGGCCCGACCGCCGCCTGGCGGCCCCAATTGCTCGTGACCGTGCGCCGTATCGCGGCGGAGTGGGGCACCGACCACCGGTACGAGATGCTGCACCCCGACCTCAGAGCCGCGGCCGGCGACGGCGACCGCATAGCCGCGCGCCTGCTTCCCCCGACCGGCCGGCGCCTGCTCTCCCGGGCGTTCCAGCGGCTGCCCCAGAGCGCCCGCGCCCTGCTGTGGCACGCCGAGGTCGAGACCGAGCCGCTTGCGGCACCGGCCCGGCTGCTGGGCATCGAGGAGGAGGGCGCGCGCATCGAACTGGAGCGTGCCCGCGAGCGGTTGCGCGAGGAGTGCCTCCAGGTCCACCGCGAGGTCGCCCCCGAACAGGACTGCCTGCGCTACTCCCGGCTGCTGGACGTGACCTACCGGCGCGGCGGCGTCGACATCGACCCCGACCTGCGCGGGCATCTGGCCGGGTGCGCCCACTGCCGGTACACCGCCGACCAGCTGGCCCGGTTCAACGCCGACCTCGGCACGGCGCTGGCCGAAGGCGTGCTCGGCTGGGGCGCGCGGGCCTACCGGGAACTGCGCATCGCCGCCGCCGAGCGGACGGCGGAACACGGCGAGGGGGAGCCCGCGGAGGCGGCAGGAGCGACCGGGGCGTGGCCGGACGGGACGGACCGGGCCCCGGCCGAGTCACGCGCCGGGAAGCGGGCCCGCAGGGCCTCCCCCGAGCCGGCCGCCCCCATCAGCGGCGAGACGTTCGCCGGCGACTCGGGCGGATCCGCCCCGAGGGGTGTGCCGGCCGTCGGTGAGGACTTCACCGCCGCCGGGTCCCGTGCGCCGCTCGCCGGTAAGGGGTTCGATTCGGCTGCCCCGCTCGGGGCGCCCTTCCCAGGCACGACGCCCCGGCCCGACGCGCCCTTCGGCACGGCGGCGTTCCCGCCGGCGCCGTCCGGTGCGCAGCCCGCCGGTCAGCCGTTCGCGCCTGCCTCGCCCCCCGGGGGCGAGGCGTTCGGGGCCGCCGTATCGGGCCCGGCCACCGGTGCCGAGCCGTTCGGGCCCGGCTCGGACGGCTCGTTGGTGTCCGGCCCGCCCGGTGGGCCCGGTGGGCCCGGCAGGCCGGTCGGCGGTGAGGCCTTCGCGGGCGCCCGGCCCGGTTCGCCCGCCGGGGGCGAGGCGTTCGAGCTCGCCCTATCGGGCCCGGGCATCGCCGCCGAGCCGTCCGTGTCCGCTCCCCCCGCCGCGTCCGGCGGCGCCGGGGCGGCCGAGCCGAGCACACGGCCCTCGGCCCCGAAGGGGACGGCGGGGAAGCCGGCCACGGCCCCCGGGCCGCGCGCCGCCGCGCGCCGGTCTGCCCAGCGGGCGGCCCGGCGGGCCTCGCGGCACCGGAACCTCGCCATCGCGGTGGCGACGGTGAGCGGGCTGGTCGTGCTGCCACTCGTCCTGTGGTCGGTCCTCGGGTCCGGCGACGGCAGGGCTCCCGGGGCGGACGGGCAGCCCTCCGACACACCCGGCTCCGGTTCCGCCACCCCTTCCCCCGGACCCTCCTGGGCCGGAGCGGGCAACACGGGCAGAAACACCCTGCGCGGACGGCTGCACAACGTCGCGTCCGGGCTGTGCGTCGGCGTCGTCGGCAAGAAGGCCGTCCAGGGCGCGGAGACGGAGCTGACCGCCTGTTCCTCCACTCCCAGCCAGCAATGGGCCTACGAGACCGACGGCCTGCTGCGCAACGGCGCCGCGCCCGGCCTGTGCCTGGACTCCCACCTCGGCTACTCGGTGCAGCTCGCCCCCTGCGTGGGTGCGTCCCGGCCGGGCGGGAAGGACATCCGCTACGACTTCACCCTCCAGGGCGCCCTCGTCCCGCGCTCCAACCAGGACCTGGCCCTGACACCCGCAGCCACCGACGGCGCGGGCGCCCTCGTCCTCAAGACGCGTGTGAAGGGCGACACCCAGCGCTGGACGATCGACAGCTCCCAGCCCGACCTCCAGATGGAGATGGTCAACTGGGACGCGGGCAGCGGCCTTTCGGCCGCCCCGGAGGCGACGGCCGCGCCGTCCCCGACGCCGACCGCGTCCCGGTCGACCCGGCAGCCGGCGTCCACCAACCCCGATCCGTACCCCACCGAGGACTGTCCCCCGTACGGCTACCCGTGCGCCGGCACCCGGCAGGACCGCTGGGGCCACGGCGGTGGTGGCGGGTACGGCGGTGGTGGCTACGACGGCGGTGGCGGGTACGACGGTGGTGGCTACGGCTACGACGGCGGCTACGACGGCGGTGGTGGCTACGGTTACGACGGCGGCTACGACGGCGGTGGGTACGGCTACGACGGCGGCTACGGCTACGGCGGTGGTGGGTACGGCTACGACGGCGGCGGCGGGTACGGCTACGGCGGTCGCTGACCGGCTTCAGCGGTGCCCGGGCGGTGCGGGTGGCGCCGGTGGCGGTGGCGGTGGCGGCATCGTCGTGAGGTCCGGTGCCGCCTCCGGCCACACCAGCAGCACCGGACACGGCGCATGGTCGACGGCGAACCGTACGGCCGGTCCCAGGCTGTGCGGGCCGAGCCGTTCGCGGTCGCCGTCGCGGGCCAGCACCAGCAGATCGGCGTCCTCGGCGGCCGCCACCACCTCGCGCTCGACCCGCCCGGTCCGCTCCAGCCGGGTGCACGGCCGCCCCAGCCGGGCCGCGGCGGCGTCGAGCAGCTCGGCCGCCGACGTGCCGCCGAGGTCGGTCAGCCGGTCACCCGGGTCCCGTTCCGGATGACCGCGGCCGAGCAGCCCGGCGAACGCCCCGTGCGCCACCCCGGGCACGTCCGGTCCGCTCACGTGCAGCAGCACCACCTCTGACGCCTCGGCCGCATGGGTGCGCACGGCGTCCACGCAGGCGGGCCAGGTGCCCTCGACGAGCCAGGCGATCACACGCATACGGCGGCCTCCTCGGGCCTTGCGGCACTCACAGAACCTGCAGTGCCCCCCACAGTGCCACCACGGCGGGCACCAGGGCGGCCGGCACGGCCAGCAGGCCGAGCCGGGTGAACTCCTTGAGATCCACACCGTGTTCGTGCTGGTGCACGATCCGCCGCCACAGCAGGGTCGCCAGCGATCCGGCATAGGTGAGGTTCGGACCGATGTTCACCCCGAGCAGCACGGCGAGGACGGCGCCCGGTCCGGCCGGTGCGGCGAGCGGCAGCAGAACCAGCACCGCGGGCAGGTTGTTGATCAGGTTGGCCAGTACGGCGGCCAGCGCGGCGATGCCGAGCAGCGCGGACGGCCCGGTGCCGCCCGGCAGTACGTGCCCGAGCGCGTCGGCGAGCCCGTTGTCGACCACCGCGCGCACGACGATGCCGAGCGCCAGGACGAACGCCAGGAAGGCCGGCGCCGCGGCCCGCACCACGGTCGGCACAGTGGCCCGGCGCCGCAGGAGTGCGCGCCCGGCGAGTACCAGCGCCCCCGCCAGCGCGGCCCACGCCGGTTCGATGCCGAAGGCGGAGGTGAGGACGAACCCGGCGAGCGTGCAGCCCACGGTGACCAGAGCGAACAGCGGGAGGTGGGGCGGCTCACCGGGGCGCTGCGCGGGCGCGGCGGCCGCCAGGTCGCGGGCGAAGAAGCGGCGGAAGACGAGGTACTCGGCACCGATCGCGACCAGCCACGGCAGCGCCATCACCGTGGCGAACCGGGTGAAGCTCAGCCCGCTCGCCGCGAACGCCAGCAGGTTGGTGAGGTTGGAGACCGGCAGCAGCAGTGAGGCCGTGTTGGACAGATGCGTGCAGGCGTACACATGCGGTTTGGGCCGCACCCCGGTCCGGGCGGCGGTGGCGAACACGACCGGGGTCAGCAGCACGATGGTGGCGTCCAGACTGAGCACCGCGGTGATCGCGGACGCCAGCGCGAACACCGCGGTCAGCAGCCGTACCGGGCGGCCCCCCGCCCAGCGGGCCATCCACGCCCCGCACGCCTGGAACAGGCCCTCCACGTCGCAGAAGTGGGCGAGCACCAGCACCGCGGCCAGGAACCCGACCACCGGGCCCAGCCGCTCCGCCTCGGCCCGGGCCTGGTCCAGCGAGATCGCGCCGGTGGCCACGGCGATCCCGGCGGCGGGGACGGCCATGACCGCCTCGGGCCATCCGAAGGGACGGATGACGGCCCAGGCGAGCACAGCGACGAGCAGGACGACCGAGAGGGCCTCGGCGAGCGGGGTGTTCAGGGCACGGTCCTCCGGACACGATCAAGTGGTGCCCGCCCATCAAAGCAAACGGCCGTAGGAGATCCGTCAAGGCCGGGTCCGGTCAGGGCGCGGTGCCCGGACTGAAAACCGTCAGGAACACCGAGGAGGCGTTCCCGCCCACGGGGACCTCACCCGCCGTCCACTTGACCGTGAGGTGGTCGCGCTCGTCGGGCGGGGTGACGATCAGCGTGGCGGGCGTCGCCGTCCTCGCCCCGCTCACGCCGGGGTTGGAGAACGTCAGGCCCGCCCAGGCGCTCCGGCCCGGCTTCAGCGTCACCGTGGTGGGCGTGCCCGGGGAGCGCTTGGGGTCCGGGCCCAGCTGCCTGCCGGCCACGTCCACGAAGGCGGCGCCGGGATAGCCGCGAACCGTGCAGGTGCGGCCGGAGACGTTCGTCAGGACGACCGGGAAGTTCTCCTGCCCGGCGCCCGGGTCGTTGCGCCCCACCGACGCCTTCAGCTCCGAGGTGTGGCAGCGGGTGCCGGTGGTGCCGGTACCGGTGCCGGCACCCGAGCCCGTCGCGGCCGTGGCGGGGCCGGAGGCCGTCCGGGCCGGCGTGGTGCCACCGCCGGGCGCGGCGCCAGGCGTCGTCACCGCCCCGGTCGTCGTGCCGCCGCTCGCGGGCGCGGCGGTGCCCGACTCCTTCTGCGGAGCGCTCGTGGTGCCGCTTCCGTTGCCGCAGCCGGTCAGCAGACCCAGTGCGGCGACCGTGACGGCGAGCAGGGCCGCCCGGTTCACGGACGGGGATGTGTGCGCCATGTTCCACACTCCTGAAATTCCGTCGCACGCGACGGGCGCGTGCGTCCGGCGCCTCGTGCGCCGTCATGAGTATCCGATGCACGCACCGGGCGGAAAGTTCGCGGTCGCCCGCGGAATCCTCCTGGAGAATCCTTCCCGCCCGCGACCGCGACCTGTTCACCCGTACGGGGCAGGGTGTCAGGTGACCCGCAGGGAGCGGAGTACGACGTCGGTCGCGTCGCCGCCGCCCTGCTGACGGATCTGCACGTACACCTGGGGCTCGTCGGCGCCGCCGGCCGGTACCAGCGCGGTCTCCGTGAGCCTGCCGCCGCCGGGGCAGTCGCTCCAGACGCGGATCCGGCCGTGCCAGTGCGTGTCCGTGTAGGCGCGGCCGCCGTCGTAGTGGCAGCCGGGGTGGCCGAGCGTGTTCACCCGGGCCGTGACGTCGCCGTGCTCGCTCAGGCCGGCGAGCACACCCCGCGCGCCCGCGCCCAGGTCCTGCCACCGCACCAGGTCGTCGGCGACGGCGAGCCCCGGCTGGTGCCCGGCGGGCAGACCCAGCGCCCTCGGATCCCAGCCGGAGTCCCGCAGCTGGCGTGCCCAGCCCTCCGGTACCCGCAGCACGATGCGGCCGGTGGCGTCCGCGACCCGGACGCCGGACGGCGTGGCCGGCCGCAGTGCCTGGACCAGGGCCAGGCCACCGGTGGCGACCACGGCCACGGCCATGGCCACCGCAGCGGCCAGGGCGACGGTCCGGCGCCGCCCGCGCGGCCGGCCGGCGGCCGGCGGCAGCCCCGCGGCCAGCCGTTCCAGCTCCTGCGCGAACGCCTCGGCGGTCGGCCGGCGCCGCTCGCGGTCCGGTTGCAGCGCCCGCATCAGGGCCCGCTCGACGCCGGGATCCAGATCCGGCCGCAGCAGCCGCGGCCGTACCACCGTCCCGGGCGTGGCGGGGACCGTACCGGTGACCAACTGGTAGCCGACCGCGCCCAGGCTGTAGACGTCGGCCCGCGCGTCGATCCCCGCGCCCGGCTCCGCCTGCTCCGGTGGCCGGTAGCCGGCCGAACCCGCGGCCAGGGTCAGTCCCGACGCCTCCGCCAGGCTCTTGGCGAGCCCGAGGTCGGCGAGCAGCACCCGGCGGCCGCCGTCCGGCGCGGTGCGCAGCAGCACGTTGGTCGGCTTGATGTCCCGGTGCACGACGCCCGCCTCGTGCAGGGCCTGGGCCGAGCGCGCGGCCTGCGCGGTCAGCCGCAGCGCCTCGGGCACCGGCAGCGGACCCGCGGCGAGCAGGTCGGCGAGGGTCCCGGCGTCGGCGTACTCCATCACGAAGTACGGCCGGCCGTCGGGCAGTTCACCGATGTCGTAGACCTGCACCACCCTCGGTGAGCCGGCCTTGCGCAGCAGCCGCGCCTCGGACAGGAACCGCTCCCGGACGTCGAGGCGGTGCGACCAGTTCTCGGCGAGGACCTTCACGGCCACCGGGGCCTCGAGCACGTCGTCGTGGGCGAGCCACACCGTGCCGAAGGCGCCCGTGCCCAGGCGTCGTTCGAGGCGGTAGCGGCCGATCCGCTCGAGGGAGGGCATACGACTATCATGCCTGCCCTGAGATCGACTCCAAGGGGGCCTGCCGTGCCGAACACGGGGCTGACCGAGGACCTCGCCCGGCGTGCCGCCGCCGGCGACGCCGCGGCGCTGGAGGAACTGCTCCAGGAGGTGCGGCCCGAGGTGCTGCGGCGCTGCGGGCGTTTCCTGCCGTGCAGGGAGGACGCGGAGGAGGCCGCACAGGACGTGCTGCTTCAGCTCGCCCGGCGGATCTCCACCTTCGAGGGCCGCAGCCGCTTCGGCACCTGGCTCCACACGGTCGTCGCCAACTGCTGCCGCCAGAAGTACCGCGAGCTCAGGCGCCGCGCCACCGAACAGCCCGCCGCCATCGAGCCCACCCAGCACGTCGACCCGCGCACCACCAGCGTCATCGCCGGTTCCCGCGTCGACCTGCTGGAGGCGCTGGACCGGCTGGAGCGGGAGCATCCGCACCTGGTGGCGCCGCTGGTGTACCGGGACATCTGCCGGCTGGACTACGCGGAGGCGGCCGAGCGGGCCGGCATTCCGCTGGGCACGCTCAAGTCGCGGCTGCACGAGGCCCGCCGCCGGGTCAGGCCCTGGCTGACCGACACGTCCTGATCCTCACTCGTCGTCGAGCAGGCTCAGCTCCGCCCAGATCGTCTTGCCCTCGCCCGTGTGCCTGCTGCCCCACCGCCGGGTGAGCTGGGCGACCAGCAGCAGTCCGCGGCCACCCTCGTCCCAGGTCTTGGCGCGGCGCAGGTGCGGGGCGGTGTGGCTGGTGTCGGACACCTCGCAGATCAGGTGTGTGTCGTCGTGTATCAGCCGCAGCCGGATGGGCGGGGTGCCGTACCGGATCGCGTTGGTGACCAGTTCGCTGACCGCCAGCTCGGTGACGAACGCCGCCTCCTCCAGGCCCCAGGTGTCCAGCTGCTCGACCACCTGCTTGCGGATGGGGGCGACCAGCGACGGGTCGGCGGGGATGTCCCAGGTCGCCACCTGGGAGGGCGGCAGGCCCCGGGTGCGGGCCAGCAGCAGGGCCACGTCGTCGGCGGAGCCGCCCGCCGGGAGCAGGGCGTGCAGTACCCGGTCGCAGGTCTCGTCGAGCGAGCCGGCCCGGGCCGCCAGCGCCTCGCACAGCAGCCGGTGGCCCGCCTCCGTGTCCCGTTCACGGCCCTCGATCAGCCCGTCGGTGTAGAAGGACAGCACGCTGCCCTCGCGCAGGTCGAGTTCGGCGCACTCGAACGGCAGGCCGCCCAGGCCCAGCGCGGGACCGGACGGCAGCTCCACCTGGTGCGGCCGGCCGCCGGGCGGGACCAGCACCGGCGCGGGATGGCCGGCTCGGGCGAGCGTGCAGCGGCGCGAGACCGGGTCGTACACCGCGTACAGACAGGTCGCGCCGACCTCGCCGGGACGGCCCTCGCCGCCGGCCTCGGCGGACATGCGCACCACCAGGTCGTCGAGGTGGGTGAGCAGTTCGTCCGGGGCGAGGTCGATGTCGGCCAGCGTACGCACGGCGGTGCGCAGCCGGCCCATGGCGGCCGAGGCATGCACCCCGTGCCCTATGACGTCCCCGACGACCATGGCCACCCGCAACCCGGACAGCGGGATCACGTCGAACCAGTCGCCGCCCATCCCGGCCCGCGCCGCCGGCAGATAACGGGAGGCCGCCTCCACGGCGGCCGTGCGCGGCAGGCTGCGGGGCAGCAGACTGCGCTGGAGGGCGAGGGCGGTCTCCCGCTCGTGTGAGTAACGACGGGCGTTGTCGATGCAGACGGCGGCCCGGGCCGTGACCTCCTCGGCCAGCAGCACGTCGTCGGGGGTGAAGGGGGCGGGTTGCTCGAACCGGCTGAAGACGGCGACGCCCAGGGTGACGCCCCGGGCCCGGATCGGCACCGACATCGTGGAGTGGATGCCGAGCTGCCGTACGCGCAGGCTGCGCACCGGATCCCAGGAGAGCCACTTCTCCAGGTCGCCCGATTCCCGGGACACCACGATCGACTGGCCCATGAGCAGGGAGGCGCCCTGGGGGGAGGTGGCGGGGTAGACCTCGGCCTCGCCGACCGCGGCCGCGGCCTCGAGGTCGCCCGGGTCGGCCGAGCGGTGGGCGACGCGGCGCAGGGCGACCGGCACGCCGGGCCGCCCGGTGAGGGGCTCGCCGCCGTGCTCGGGCAGGTCGAGCACGTCGAGCACGTCGAGCAGGTCGACGCTGACGAAGTCGGCGAGCGCCGGGACGCAGACTTCGGTGAGCTCCCGGGCCGTCCGGGTGACGTCGAGGGTGGTGCCGATGCGCACGCTCGCCTCGTTCACCAGCTGCAGTCGCTCGCGCGCCCGGTACTGCTCGGTGAAGTCGTGTGCGGCCACGCACACCCCGCGCACCCGGCCGTCGGAGTCGGTGATCGGGGACATGCGGGCCAGCCAGGCACTCATCCGGTCGTCGCCGCCTATCGGCACGTAGGTGCGCACGTCGTGCCCCTGGCCGGTGGTCATGACCCGGTGCATGTGCCACTCGATGTCCTCGCTCTGCGGCCGGCCGCCGATCTCGGAGTGGCGCAGACCCAGCAGCCGCTCGCCGGGCATGCCGAGCACCTCCGCCATGGCGCCGTTGACCGCGTGCAGCCGCAGCCGCTCGTCGTAGATCGCGACGGCGCAGGGGGACTGGACGAGCTCGGCGCGGGCGAGCGGATCGTCCGGGCCCGGACGCCCGCCGCCCTCCAGGGGGGTCACCAGGAGCCAGTCGCCGCCGTCGGCCGTGCGCCGGTGGTGGGCCAGCACCCAGACGGAGACGGCGTGGCCGTCGTGATGGCGCAGGGTGAGCGTGCCGTTCCAGGGGCGTTCCTCGGGGACGGCCGGCGGCGGGCCGCCGGCCAGCAGGTTCGCGGCGGGCTTGCCCACGACCTCGTGCGGCGCCCAGCCCAGCAGCCGGCGCGCGCCCTCGTTCCACTCGACGAGGACGCCGTGTTCGTCGACGACGGCCCGTGCCGTGGCGGCGTCGTCGAACGGATACACCGGGCTCATCGTCGCCACTCCATCGCGCACACTCACAGTGAACAGGTGTGTCACTCGCGTTCCAGCGTAGTGGGTGCGGGCTCCGTGTGGACGGTCGCCCCCCTGCTGACGAGCGGTGATCTCCCGCGTGGGGTTGTCCGCGATCAGTGGGGGCGCCCGGCCGGTGGGGCGCCGGGGGCAGAAGCAGGGCGCCGCACCCTTGACGGTCGCACCTGTCAGTGCGTCAGAATCTGTTTGTTCGCGATTACTTGTGAGTGGCTCTGGTCCCTGTTGAGGAAATGAAGGGGAGTCATGACGGTCACGCGCAGATCGGTACTGATCGCCGGTGCGGCAGCCCGGCCGCCGGAGCTCTGCTCGGCGCCCCGGCAGACCTGGCCGCAGAGGCCGCGGAAGCCACCGGCCGCATCCTGGGCCGCCGTACGGTGGCGCTGCGCGAGCCCGGCCCGGTCGGTGCCGGCGACCCGCCGGAAGGCCCGGTCGGTGGTGAGGGTCATGGGCGCTCCTTGTCCGGACGACCGTCGTGTGCTGTGTCGTGTGCTCTGTCGAGTCCGGCGCGCCGCCCGGCCGGTGTCCGGCGGGAACCGGATACGGCGTTCACGCTCCTCGGTACCGTTTCCGTGCGGCTTTGACCTGCGGCTATTTACGGTCAAGTACCCGCGCGGTACCGTGACGGGCATGCCAGCTCTCAACGTGGAGTTCAGCGACCGCGAGCTAGAGGACCTGCGGCAGATCGCCAAGGAACGCGGTACGTCGATGAAGGCGCTCGTGCGCGAGGCGGCCGCCGCCGACATAGCCCGGCACCGGGCCCTGCAGGAGGGCGCCGAGGCCTTCCGCCGGTTCTTCTCGGCCCACGCCGACGAGTTCGCGGCCGCCTTTCCCGACGACGAACCGCCCACGAAGGGCGAGGGGCGGGCCGCCTGACCGATGACCGCCGTCATCCACATCGACGTGCCCTGGCTGCTCCAGCGCCATGAGGAAGTGCTGCCGGACCAGCCCACCGTCAACGACTTCTCGGCCCTGGTGGCCGCCGTCGCCCGCCATCGCGTCGACCCGCCCCGCCTCGGGGTGGACTCCGACCCGGCCTGGCGGGCCGCCGCCCTGCTGCACACCCTCGCCCTGCTCAAGCCCCTGCCGTCGGCCAACGCCCGCTTCGCCTGCGCGACGGCGGTGGCGTACATGTTCGTCAGCGGCGTCGGCATCGACCCGCCCTACGGTGCGCTGGTCGACCTGGCCCGGGACCTGATCGACGGCAAGACCGACGTCTACGGTGCCGCGGACCGGCTGCGTTCCTGGGAGATCTGACCCCGCGCGGGCCGGCCCGCCGTCGCGTGACCGAGCCGCCGCACGGGCCCGTCCCTGGGCCGCCGACCGAGGGCGGGAGGAACAGGGTCGGCGGCCGCCCGGCGCAGGAGAGCCGCCGTCCTGCGCGGGACCTCGGCCCTGACGGGCCTTCGAGGGACCGACTCCAGTCGACTCCCCGGCCGGGCGTGCCGGGAGCGTGCGTGGCCTGCCGGTGTGTGCGCGTGTTTCACACGGGGCGCACGGAAGACGTGCGTCTCGCGTGCGTATGGCCGTACGTACGGTGTACGGCTCGGCTTACGGCGCAGGGAACCAAGTACGGCCGCCGAGAGTGGCTGCGGCCCTCGGTGATGCCCCGCTTTCCGGCTTTCCGGCAATGATGCGGATGTTGTCCGAGTGCCTTGTTGGCCGTCATCGGTTGTGGAAGGGTGAGCGGACCGTGCGGGGGCAAGGGCCGGTTCCCACGGGACAGTTGAGGAGTCGAGCCGGTTCGCCGCCGGGTGAACGCACACCCCCGCGCGCCAGGCACCCCAAGGTACGCATCGAAGGAATCCACTCCGTGCCCACCCCCCACCCCCCTCGTCCTTTCCATCCACCGCCGGGCCGTGTTCCCGGGGAGTCCGACGAGTTCCTTGCCGTCCGGCTCAGAGGCAGTACGGACGGCGAGGTCGCGCACTGCGTCGCGCTGCTGATCGCGCGCCACTGGCAGCCGGTCCACGACTACGCGGTGATCTGCCTCGCCTCCTCGGCGCAGATCGCGGCCATGGTCACCACGGCCGCCTTCCACCAGGTCCTCGACCGCCTGAAGCTGGGCGACCCGGACGTGGCGCTGCGCCCCCGGCTGCTGCTGACCGTGCGGGACACCGTCCGGCTCTGGGCCGCCGAGGACCGGATATCGGCGGTACTGCCGGAGCTGCGGAAACCCGCCGGAGGCCGGGGCATGCGCGCGGCCGTGTCCCTGGTGCCGGAGAACCGCCGGCTGGCCCAGTGGTCCTTCGAGGGCCTGACCCCGGCCGCCCGCTGCCTGCTGTGGCACACCGAGGTGGAGGCCGAGCCGCCGGCCGTCGCGGCCGCACTGCTCGGCATGGACGCCGACACCGCGGCGCTCACCCTCGAACAGGCGCGGGAGAAGTTCCGCGAGGGCTGCGTCCGCGCCCACCGGGAACTCGCGCCGACCGACGACTGCCGCTTCTACAACCGGCTGCTCGACGTCCCGATCCGGCGCGGCGGCGCCCTGCTGCCCGACGTCCGGCGGCATCTGGACGAATGCCGCTACTGCCGTGACGCGGCCGAACAACTCGGCCTTGCGGCAGGCGGGCCGGGCGTGCTGCTCGCCGAGGCGGTACTCGGCTGGGGCGCCCACCGTTACCTCGACTCGCGCCCGGGCCGTGCCCAGCGCGGATCGCGGGCGAAGGTGCCCGGCCGGCACGGCGGCGGCCGCCACCGGCTGCTGTTCCGGATCCCGGCACCCGCCCGCATGGTCACCGGCGGGCCGCGGTCGTCCCGGGCGCTGCGCAGGGGTGTCGGGCTGGCCTCGGCCGGACTGCTCGCGACCGTGCTCGGCGTCAGCCTGTGGTCGCCCGCCGGGGGTGCCGCCCCGGCCGCGTCCACCGGCGTCACCGGAGCGCAGGGCTCGGCACCCGGCATCGACTCCCGGTCCCCGTCCGCCGGTTCACCGGCCTCGCGCGGCACCGAGAGCCTGCCTCCGGCCACCGGGCAGGCCCGGCTGCGCAACGCCGCCGCCGGTCTGTGCCTCGACATCCGGGGTGAACCGAGGGCCGGGGCGGGCGCCAGGCTCGCGCAGTGCTCGTCCGCCTGGACCCAGCAGTGGTCGCTGGAGAACGACGGGCTGCTGCGCAGCGTCGCCGATCCCGGACTGTGCCTGGACTCGCACGCGGACGCCGGAGTCGTCGTCCTCGGCACCTGCGCGGACGCCGACGCGAAACGGGGCCCCGACGTGCGCTACGACCTCACCGTGCGCGGGGAGTTACTGCCCCGCTGGGAAGGGGGGCTGGCCCTGGCCGCCACGACGGCTCGGCAGGACGCCGACATCGTCGTCAAGGTACGCGACGGCTCCACCGCCCAGCGCTGGGTGACCGACTCCGCGACGGTGGACCCCGGCTCCCTGCCGACCCCCGGAGCCGGTGCGCCGGCCGCCCGGCCGGTCGGACTGGCCGAACTGCCGCGCACCACCGCATGAGCGGCCGTGGCCGCCTCCCGGCTCACGGGAGGCGGCCACGCGACCGTGCGGCCCGCCCGGAGCCCGGCAGCGGGTCGGCCGGCCGGGCCGGGCGGGCGGGCCGTGCGGGCGGTCGCAGGCCGTGCGGGACGATTCGGGGGCCGTGCCGGGACGATCCCGGCCCTTCCGGGACGGACGGCCCCGCCAGGGCACCGCACGGGTGGGATGCGCGGGCCGGGACAGGGGCGGGCGGGACGCGCCGGCCGGGAGACAGCGCGGGCCCGGCGGGTCAGGCGTCCGGCCGGCACCACAGTCCCGTCGGAGTGGGTCAGACGGGGTCCTCCACCAGGTCGCCCGCGCCGACCGTGGCCGGTGTGGCGTGGCCCGTCAGTGCGAGGGTGAGGTCGAACTCCGCCAGCAGACAGCGGATCACGTGCTCCACGCCCGCCTGACCGTCCAGGCCCAGCCCGTAGACGTAGGGCCGTCCCAGCAGGACCCCCCGCGCGCCGAGCGCGAGGGCCTTGAAGACGTCGTCGCCGGTGCGTACGCCGCTGTCGAACAGGACGGTCAGCCGGTCCCCGACCGCCTCGGCGACCCTCGGCAGCGCGTCGGCCGCCGCGACGGAACCGGCCACCTGGCGGCCGCCGTGGTTGGACACCACCACGCCGTCCATACCGGCCTCGGCGGCCAGCCGGGCGTCGTCCGGGTGCAGGATGCCCTTCAGGACGATCGGGCCGTCCCAGTTCTCCCGCAGGAAGGCGAGGTCCGGCCAGGTCTTGCCGGGGTCGGCGAACATGCCGACGAAGTGCGTCACCGCCGCGTTCGGGTCCTCGTGCACCGGCTTGGCCAGGCCCGCCCGGAACGCCGGGTCGGAGAAGTAGTTGGCGGTGCCCACGCCGTGCAGGAACGGCAGATACGCCTGGTCGAGATCGCGGGGCCGCCAGGCCAGCAGCGGCGTGTCCAGGGTGACGACCAGGACACCGAACCCGGACTCCCTCGCGCGCCGCAGGAAGCTGCGGGTCACCTCGCGGTCCTTGGCCCAGTAGAGCTGGAACCAGCGCTCGGCGTCCCCCATCGCCTCTGCGACCTGCTCCATGGGCGTGCTGGAGGCGGACGACAGGACGTACGGCACGCCCTGCGCGGCGGCGGCCCGGGCGGCCGCGCACTCGGCGTCCGGATGCATGATCGAAAGCACACCGACCGGCGCCAGCGCCAGCGGGGCGGGCAGCGCGCGGCCCAGCACCTGCACCGACAGATCGCGCTCGTGCACGTCCCGCAGCATCCGCGGGACGATCCGGCGCCGGTCCAGGGCCACGCGGTTGGCGCGCGCCGTGCTGCCGTTGCCCGCGCTGCCCGCCACATAGCCCACCGGGCCGGGGCCGAGCCGCTGCTCGGTCAGCTCCTCCAGGCGGGTGAGATCAGTGGGCAGCCGGGGCACGGCACCCGTCATCCCGTTCAGATAGATCTCGTACTGGAAGTCCGCCCAGTGCCTGGCCATCCGTCCGTCCCGCCTCTCCTCGCCGGTCCCGCGCTGCCGCACCGACGATACTGGCGGGTAGGCGCGGGCCCGGCCGCCGGGGGCGGACCCGCGGCCACGGCTCAGTCCTTGTTCGCCGCGGTGGTGAGGACCCGGGCCAGTTCGCCGGGCCGGGAGAACATCGGCCAGTGGCCGGTGTCCATCTCGACCAGTTCCCAGCGCTCGCTCTTGAGCAGCTCGGCCACGGACGGCATCGGCTCGCGCCCGTCCAGCACGCACTTGATGTAGGTGGCCGGCAGGTCGCCGAGCGGGCTCTTCAGCACGGCCGGCTCGGTGAGCGTGGCACCCGGGTGAGGGGTGCCCTCGGTGACGATGCGCGCGATCTGCTCGTCGGTCAGCTCCTGGCCGGCGTAGGCGGCCGGGGGCACTGGCGGCCAGACGCCGTCGTGGGCGTCGAGCGCCTGCCGGACGTGGTCGCTGGGGAATCCCGCGAGGAACGACTCCCCGTCGGCCGGGACGTTGGAGTCGACGAACACCACGCGCCGCAGCCGGTCGCCGATCCGCTGGGCCGCCTGGCCCACGGGGATGCCGGAGTAGCTGTGCCCGACCAGCACGACGTCGCGCAGACCCAGGTGCTCGACCTGGTCGACGATGTCCTGGACGTGGGTCTGCTGCCCGGCCGGCACGTCCTTCTTCTCGGCGAGGCCGGAGAGTGTGAGGGCGTGGACCTCGTGCCCGGCCTCCCGCAGGCCGGGGGCCACCTCGTCCCACGCCCACGCCCCGAGCCACGCGCCCGCCACCAATACGAAGTGAGTCATGGTCGCAACATAGCGCCCGGGTCTGACAACGGCCCTGCCTCTCAAGGGATGTTGACGTCTTTCAGTTGACGTCTTTCAAGGGATGCCCGCGCACGCTGCTGTCCGCACGGGCGAGCGGCCCGCCCCCGGCGGCCGCAATGGGGTTGCGGCCGCGCCAAGCCGAAATCACCCTTCCCCCTCGCCGTCCTCCTCGTGAGCGTCCTCGCCGGTCGCGTCGGGCCCCCGGTCCCTGACCCGCTGGACGTGTTCCAGGGAGTCCCGCAGTTCGGTGAGCCAGTCGTCGGTATGCCGCTGGACCAGGCGTACGCACCAGGCGAGGGCGTCGCTGCGACTGCGGGCGACACCGCTCGCGACCAGGGTGTCGAGGACCTGGCGCTCGGGCTGACGGAGCCGGGTCATGACGGGCGCCGCGACATGGGTGAACAGGGCGCGCTCGCCGCCGCACACCACTCCCCAGGACACCTTGCGCCCGAACCGGTGCTCGGCCTCGCGCGCCACTGCCATCCGGGTCTCCCGGGTGCGCTCCCGGAACTCCTGGACACGGCCCTGCACGGCCGCCTCCCGTTCCGCGGCCGAGGCGCCCTCGGCGAGCCGGGGCACCGGGATGCGCCCGATGACGGTGATCTCCTCGCGGTCGGCCGTCACTTCGGCCAGTTCCTCGAACAGATCGTCCGGCAGGCGGCCGGCGAACCAGCCGCGCAGCTTCTCTCGTCGCTCTGTTGTAATCATGTAATGACGATTACTCGTCACCAACATGAACACAAGGGCCCGCCAAGGAGTCCGCCGAGAGCGGAACCGGAATGTTTCAGGACGATTAACGAACGTAGGCAATCAAGCCATTCGGCCGGATCTGGTGATCCGCAGGCCCGTGGTTTGGGGGTTGGAACGTTCGAATTCCGTGACTTCACGCCACTGATTCAATACGCAAGGTTACTGAAACCCGTGGGTTCGATGTGAGTTTCCGCCGCGGACTCGGCAGACTCCGGCACGCCGGTCCGGGACTGACCGAGTCGGGTCCGGCACATCTCTCATCGAATCCAGCGGAAGGAAGCACACAATGCGGAACACCGCGCGCTGGGCAGCGATCCTCGGCCTGACGGCCACCGCCGTCTGCGGGCCCCTGACCGGAGCCGCCCTCGCCACCCCGCCCAGCGCCCCCGCCTCGCTCTACGCGCCCTCGGCCCTGGTGCTCACCGTGGGCCACGGTGTGAGCGCAGCGGCCGCCACACCCGAACGTGCCGTCACCCTGGGCTGTGCCCCGACGTCCTCCGGCACCCACCCGGCCGCGCCCGAGGCGTGCGCCGAACTGCGTGCCGCCAACGGGGACTTCGACGCGCTGACCGCCCAGCCCTACGTGATGTGCACCAAGATCTGGAACCCCGTGGTGGTGACCGCCCAGGGCGTCTGGCAGGGCAAGCGCGTCTCCTTCGAGCGCACCTTCGCCAACGAGTGCGTGAAGAACGCTTCCGCGACGAGCGTCTTCTCGTTCTGAGGACCGGGGTCGCGTGGTTCCCGCGCACGACTTAAGGATCCCGTAACTGGGGAGTGCGGGCCTTGTCGTGGGAACCCCAGCGATCTCGCACCAGGGGTCGGACGGGCGGAGTGGGGCCGCCCGCCGACCCCTGGTTTTTCGCATGGTTGCGCAGCCGGTTCCTCACCGTGCGCGGGCCGGCCCCGGCCGCGCGCGGGGGTGCGGCAGATCCCGCACCCACCAGGGCCTGTCCGCCGGACAGGCCCTAGACGCGTTTGCGGTGGCTGGTGTCGCACCACGGGTAGCGGCGGCTGCGGCGGCAGGTGCACAGGGCGACGCGGAAGCGGTCGGAGGAGACCGTGGTGCCGTCCTCCAGCTCCACTTCGACCGGGCCGTCCACGAGGATCGGGCCCTGCCGCTGCATGGTGACCTTGCGGGGCGGCTCGGGGCGGGGGGTCTCAGAGGGGACGTTCGGCACGGATGACCACCAGCTCTTCCTTCTCGTCGGCCGCGGCCAGCAGCCCGCGCTCGCGCAGCCAGCCCTGCCTCGCCCGCAGCACCGGGCCGAAGGCGATCCAGCGGCGGCGGACCACCGCGGCCTTGAGGCCGGCCGACCGCAGCCCGTCCAGCGTGCGGTCGGGGCCGCTCAGCGCGGAGTGGACGATCAGCAGCACCCCGCCCGGCCGCAGCAGCGCGGGTGCGTCCCGGCAGATCCGGTCCAGCACCACACGGCCGTCGCGGCCCGCGTCCCAGGCGCGCGAGCGGCCACGCGGCTCGCGCCCGGCGTCGGGGGCGGGCACGTACGGCGGGTTGGCCAGGATGACGTCGAACGACCGCCCGCGCACCGGCCCGAAGAGGTTCCCGCGGTGGGCGCGGACCGGCAGTCCGGTCAGCCAGGCATTGAGGCGGGCGGTCCACACCGCCCGCCGCGAGACGTCCACCGCTGTCACCCTCGCCCCCCGCCGGGCGGCCGCCAGCGCCAGCGCGCCGCTCCCGGTGCCCACATCGAGGACCCGCGCACCAGGCTGCCCACGGAGTTCGCCGGACAGGACCTCGGACAGCAGCGCGGTGTCGTCCTGCGGGGCGTAGACACCCGGAAGTACCAGTCCGTTCACGCGCGCCGGGTACCCCGGCAATCAGGATATATGGGCTGTTTCCCTGCCAAGGGGTGCCCGTAGCGACGACCGCCCCGCACGCCAGTCGGCCAGCAGCCGCGCGGCGAGTCGGTCCTCCAGGTGACCGGTCACGTCGATGCCGAACACGACGTCGGCCGCCAGGTGCGGCTCCTCGGCTAGCAGCCCGCCGATGACGTCGCGACGTACGACCTGTTCGTGCACGGCGTCCGCCTCGACGTGCTCGTCGTAGAAGAACTCCGCGGCCGGCCCCGCGCCCGTGCGGCGCATCGCCTCGGCCAGCCGCCGGGAGCCGGGGGAGGAAGTGATCTCCACTGCGGCGAAGTGGCCCACCAGGGCGCCGCGCAGCTCGCGGTGCAGGCCGAGCAGGGACATGAGGTTCACGGTGGCCAGGGCCTCGGCCGAGGCCGCGTCCAGATAGCGGCCGTACGTCGTGTCCAGGCCCAGGTCCGTCATGAGGTCGGCGAACAGCCGGGCGTGGACGCGTTCGGCGCGCCCGCCGCCCCACTCGTCGAACTCCACCGCCGCCATCGCCGCCTTGGCCCGGCCCCACAGCCGCGGCAGCACCCAGGCGTGCGGGTCGGCCTCCTTCAGGTGGTACAGCGAGCGCTGGGCCGCGTACTCGCGCAGCTGCCACAGCTCGCCCTCGTCCCGAAGGTGGTGGGAGACCCCCGTGCCCTCGGCCGGTTCGACGAGGAGGGCGGCGAGGGTGTCCTCCAGGCTGTCGTGTCCGGCCGTGTCCGCGCGCAGCACGGAGAGGAAGCGGTGCTCCAGGGCAGCCCGGACGTGCAGCAGGCCGGGGTCCCATTCGCGCTGCGGGGCGACACCCGCGAAGCCGCGGTAGTGCAGCTCGTAGCACAGGTACAGGGCGAGCTGGAGGTCGTCGCCGTACGCCGCCGTGCCGGCCGCGTCCTCGGCGCGGGGGAGTGGCCCGGTGCCCCGCAGATACGCCGTCACGGCTGCGGAGACCGGTCCCCGGGCGGGAGGCAGCTCGGGTCCCCGGTGATCCTGATCCATGGGGCCCGGGTACCCGGAAGACGGCCGGCCACCCTCCTGACCTGCGCCTGACCTGCGGGTCCCGGCCTCCCAGCCCCGTACGGCCGCCCCGGGACCCCTCCTGGGCCGCTGGGTCGGGGGCGATGGCCGCCGCGGTCATCGCCCCGCTGGCGGGCCCTCCCCGGTGCCGAGGGTTCCGGTCCCGGCGTCCTCGAACCGGCGCGGCCCCTCTCCGGCCGCCGTCCCGGGGCGGTCGGGGTGCCGCTCGTCGTCGTTCCCGGGCACGGCCGTCTCCGCTCCGCCTCAGTTCGTCGCGGTCGCGGTCGCTGTCCGCAGCGGTACGCGGTCCAGGGGCGCGGCCTCGTCGCTGAGGCGCGAGACCCCCGCCCACCAGGAGGGCCCGTCCTCGATGTGCCGCAGCAGCACCCCCTCGCGGATCGCCCAGGGGCAGACGGTGACCCTCTTCAGACCGGTCAGCTTCATCGCCGTGTGCCCGACCACCGCGCCGGCCAGGCTCTGCGTGGCGCGCGGCGCGGAGATCCCGGGCAGCCGGGCGCGCTCGGCCGCCGGCAGGGCGGCCAGCCGGTCGACCGCGCCACGCAGGTCGGACCGGTGCAACTGCCGCTCCACGAACGGGCCGTGCCGTCCCGGCGCGGCCCCGCACAGCCGGCCCAGCTGCTGGAAGGTGCGCGAGGTCGCCACCGCGGTGCGCGGCCCCTCCCAGCGGATCCGCGCGGCCACGTCACGCAGTTGGTGGCGGACCTCGCGCCGCAGCGCCTTCAGCCGCTCCGGGCAGGGCGGGTCAGCGGCCGCGAAGAACTCGTGGGTCAGCCGCCCGGCGCCCAACGGCAGCGAGGCCACGAAGTCCGGCAACCGGCCGCGCCCGAAGGCCACTTCGAGCGAGCCGCCACCGATGTCGAGCAGGGCCAGCGGCCCGGACCGCCAGCCCATCCAGCGCCGCGCCCCGAGAAACGTGAGCTCGGCCTCGACCTCGCCCGGCAGCGTGCACAGTGCGATTCCGGTGCGGGCCCGGACCGTACGCAGCACCTCCAGCCGGTTCGGGGCGCCGCGCACCACCGCGGTCGCGAAGGCCAGCGGACCGGCCGCGCCCCACCGGGCCGCGGTCCCGCTCGCCTCGCCGACCGCGTGGACCAGCCGCCGAAGCGCCTCGTCCGGGATGACCTCCCCGGGTCTGACCTGCTCCGACAGGCGCAGGCGCCACTTGGCGGTGTGGACCGGCAGGGGCACCCCGCCCTCCGCGTCCGCCACGACAAGCCGGACCGTGTTCGATCCCACATCCACCACGCTGATTCGCATGGCCGGGTGGGTACCCAGTTCGGCGGCTCACTGCGCGTGTCCTGCGGAATATGCCTTGACTGGCATATAACTCCTACCGCATATTGAGTGCATGTCCGACGCCGCGCTCTGGGCCGCACTGGCCGACCCCCACCGGCGGGCCATCGTCGCGCTGCTCCTGGAGCGGCCGCGGCCGGTCGGCGAGATCGTGGCGGCGTGCGGTCTGAGCCAGCCGGGCACGTCGAAGCATCTGCGGGTGCTGCGCGACGCCGGCCTGGTGCGGGTGCGGCAGGACGCGCAGCGCCGGGTCTACACCCTGGACCCCGCCCCGATCGCGGAACTCGACGCCTGGCTGGCCCCCTACCGCAAGTTGTGGAACGAGAGCCTGGACGCGCTGGGACGGCGTCTCGACGCGGCGCCGGACGTCACCGAGCACCCCCGTTGCGAAGCCCCGAAGGACTGATCCCCATGTCCGCCGACCTCACCGGCACCTACCTGACGCTCACCGACGGCCGCCCCGCCGTCCGCTTCAGCCGCACCTACGACCACCCCGTGGACCGCGTCTGGCACTTCCTGACCGATCCGGACGAACTCTCCGAGTGGTTCCCCTCCCGCGCCGAGATGGACCTGCGCCCCGGTGGCGCCATCACCTTCGGCGGCGACCCGAACATGCCCGAGTCCACCGGCGGGGTCATCGCCGTCGACCCTCCCCGGCACCTGTCCTTCGCCTGGGGCGGCGACGAGCTCCACTTCGACCTGGAGGAACTCGGGGGCCGGCGCACCCGCTTCACGCTCACCAACGTGCTCGCCGCCGAGAACACCGCTGCCCGCAACGGCGCCGGCTGGGAGGTGTGCCTGGCCGCCCTGGACGCCAAGGCGCGCGGCGAGCGCGTCGCGGGCCCGCACTCCGGGGCCGGCGCGCCCTGGAAGGGCTTCTACGACGGCTACCTCGCCGCCGGGGTGCCCTCCGGCGCCCCGGTTCCGGGCCTGGACTGACCGCCGCCTCACGCCAACTGCCGCCGCACCAGCTCGTGCAGCCGCCCGCCCGTGTCGGCGAGCAGCTCGGCGGGCGGCCCCTGCTGGGCGACCCTGCCGTCCTCCATCACGACGACCCGGTCGGCGTCCAGCACCGTCGACAGGCGGTGCGCGATGACGACGCGGGTGGCGTTGAGCTTGCGGGTGCTTTCGATCACCGTGCGCTGCGTGTCGTTGTCCAGCGCACTGGTCGCCTCGTCGAAGAAGAGGATCCGCGGGCGCCGCACCAGGGCCTGGGCGATCATCAGTCGCTGCCGCTGGCCGCCGGAGACCGACCCGCTCTCCGAGACGAGGGTGTGCAGGCCCATCGGCATCCGCTCGATGTCCTCGGCAAGTCCCGCCATCTCGGCCGCCGCCATGGCCTCCTGAGGCGTGCACGGCTCGGTGCCGCGAATGACGTCCAGGAGGGAACCGGTGAACGGCTGGGCGTGCTGCAGCACGACCCCGCACTGCCGGCGCACCGCCGACTGGTCGAGGGCCGCGAGATCCTGACCGTCGTAGAGCACGCTTCCCGACAACGGGCGGTCGAAGCCGATCAGCAGCCTCAGCAGCGTCGACTTTCCGCAGCCGCTGGGACCGACGATCGCCACGAACTCGCCCGGCCGCACCTGGAACGACACGTCGTCCAGGACCAGCGGCCCGTCGTCGGTGTACCGGAACGACAGCCGCCGCGCCTCGATCGCGCCGGACAGCGGGCCCGGCCGGGTGCTGGCCGTGCGCACCTCCGGCGCGGCGTCCAGCACCGGCCTGATCTCCTCGAACAGCGGCAGTGCGGCCACGGCCGAGACGAACGCGCCGGTGAGCTGGGTGACGGAGGTCAGCAGCATCGTCACCGAGGTGTTGAAGGTCAGGAAGGCGGCCGCCGACATGGAGCCGCGCGCCGGACCGGCCAGCAGCATGAACATCAGCAGGGTGCACACCGGCAGGTAGACCGCGCCCAGCACCGTGGTGAGGTTCTTGATCCGCCCCACCCGCTGCTGCAGCTCACGGCTGCGCGCGAACTGGGACGCCCAGGCGGCGTAGGCGTAGTTCTCGGCGGCCGCCACCCGCAGCTTGGGCAGCCCGCGCAGGGTCTGGAAGGCCTGGTTGTTCAGCTGGTTGGTGAGCACCACCAGCCGCCGCTGCCAGCGCACCTGCCACAGCCCGAGACCGAGGAACACCGCGGCGATGACGACCAGCACTCCGATCGCGGCCAGCGCCATCGAGGCGCTGTACCAGAACAGCAGCACCAGGTTCATCGCCGCCACGGTCACCGACTGGGCGACGACCGGGCCGACCCCCGCCAGCAGCCGGCGGATCGCACTGATGCCCATGGCCGCGCTCGCCAGCTCGCCGGTGGAGCGCTCGGTGAAGAACCTCGTCGGCAGGCGCAACAGCCTGTCCCACACCGCCGGCTGGAGGGTCGCCTCGATGCGCCCCTCCAGCCGCAGGATGGTCAGGTTCTCCATCAGCATGAAGGCCGCGGCCACCACCGCGCCGACCATCACCGCCAGACACACCTGGGCGATCGGCCCCTGCTGGGCCCTGGGCACGTACTGGCCGAGCACCCTGCCGGTCGCGACGGGCACCAGCGCCCCGACGGCCACCGTCACCAGCCCGCTGACGAGCAGGCTGAGCAGATCGCCACCGGTGCCGCGCAGAGTGAACCGCAGCAGGCCGAGCGGGCCGAGCCGGCCGTCGGGCAGCGGCCGGTAGAACATCACCGCGCGCGGCTCGAACTCCTGTGCGTTCGCCTTCTCTACCGGGGTCTCCCGCCCGGTGGCCGGGTGCACGGCGACGTAGCCGCCGCGCCGCCACAGCAGCGCGACCGGCGCGCCCGACAGCGACCGGTGCCCGACCAGCGGGCCGATGTTCTCCCGCCACCAGCGGCCCCCTAGGCGTACGGCCCTGGTGCGCACCCGGGAGGCCAGGGCGACCTGCTCCACCGGGTCCAGCCGGTCGCTCTCCGTGCCGCTCCGGGGCGCGGCGGCGAGCGTGATCCCCGCGGCGCGGGCCACCAGCCTGCAGGCCGTGTAGGTGGCGTCGGTGTCCGCCGCCGTGGTGCGGGCCGCCGAGGAGCGGCCGATGGACGCCAGCAGTGTCCGGTCGGCCTGGGCACGGACCGCCTCACCGGCCTTGATACCGGCCGCCGCCCGCGTCTCGTGGGTGCGCTCCAGCTGCTCGATCCAGCGGTCGAGCGTGGTCAGCAGCCGGTACTGCTGGTCGACCATGCTCTGCCAGACGGCCGGGTCCATCAGCAGGTCGGCGGCCGCCTCTGCGCCGTACAGCGACCCGTACTGCACGCTGCCGGGCGGCACCTGCATCCACAGGACGTCGTCGTCGGCCGGCGTGGCGGTCCCCTCCTCGGCCATCGGCGCCTGGAACAGCACCGACAGACTGCGGCCGACGCCGAGCGCGAGGGCGTACTCCAGGGGGCTGGTCGTCGGCGGCACGTACTGGGGGTTGCCGTACTCGTCGTACGACCAGGTCTGGGTGTCCGCCGGCTGGTACAGCTCCCGCAGGCCGATGCGGTGCACCACGCAGTCCCGCAGCGGACGCGCGACCAGCGTGTGCTGCGGGCCCGGGACCGGACCCAGCAGCAGCGCGCCCGCCTCCAGCCGGCCCAGGTGGTGCCAGTGGCCCTGCTGCGCCGAGTCGACCGCGAACAGGTCCACCGCGCCGGCCGCGACCAGCCACAGCACCTGCGGACCCTCCAGGTCGAGCCGGCTGAACCCCGCGCAGTCCACGGGCGTGCCCAGGGACCCGAGCGCGCCGAGGACCAGATCGTCGCCGTACCCCTGGTGTCCCTCGTGGACGGACGTCATCTCACCGCTCCCTGACCAGCGCGGCGTACGCACCGCCGTGCGCCACCAGCTCCTCGTGCCGCCCCCGCTCGACGACCGTGCCGTGCTGCAGGACGACGATCTCGTCGCTGTCGCGCACCGTGGAGAGCCGGTGCGCGATCACCACGCAGGCGCAGCCCCGCCGCCGCAGGTTGTCCATGACCACCAGTTCGGTCTCCGCGTCCAGCGCGCTCGTCACCTCGTCGAGCACGAGGATGCTGGGACGGCGCACCAGCGCCCGCGCGATCTCCAGACGCTGGCGCTGCCCGCCGGAGAAGTTGCGCCCGTCCTGCTCGACCTTCGCGTGAATGCCGCCGGGGCGCCGCGTGACCACGTCGTACAGGGCGGCGTCCCGAAGCGCCTCCACCACCGCCTCGTCCGGGATCGACGGGTCCCACAGCGCCACGTTGTCGCGGACCGTGCCCTCGAACAGGAACACGTCCTGGTCGACGAAGGAGACGGAGGCCGCCAGCGCCCCGCGCGGGATGTCCTCCAGACGCCGGCCGTCGATACGGATCACACCCTCCCAGGGCGTGTACAGGCCCGAGATCAGACGGGAGACGGTGGACTTGCCGCTGCCCGAGCCGCCGACCAGCGCCACCTGCCGGCCCGGCCCGACGGTGAGGTCGAAGCCGGTCAGTAGCGGCCTGTCCAGCGGGCTGTAGCCGAAGGTGACGTTCTCCAGCTCGACGTGACCCTGCAGGCGGCGGGTGGAGTCGGCGCCGCCGGGGCGGGAGTACAGCGGGTCGGTGCGGAAGTTCTCGACGTCCTTCAGACGGGCCACGTCCGCGGCGAAGTCCTGGATGCGCCCCGCGACGCCGTTGAGGCGGGTCAGCGGCGCGGTGAAGCGGGTGACCAGCGCCTGGAAGGCCACCAGCAGACCGACCGAGACATGGCCCTCGACCGCCCGCATTCCGCCGATCCACAGGATCAGCGCGCTGTTGAGCGTGGCGAGCGCCGGCGCGACCACGCCCAGCCAGGCGCTCGGCACCCCGAGCCGCTGCTGCTCGTCCAGGGTGGTGGCGTGCTGCCCGGCCCACTTGCGGAAGTAGCCGTCCTCACCCCCGGTCGCCTTCATCGTCTCGATCAACTGAAGCCCCGTGTAGGCGGTGTTGGTGAGCCGGGCGGTGTCGGCGCGCAGCTTCGCCGTCCGGGTCGCGCGCAGCCGCACGACGACCCGCATCGCCACGATGTTCAGCAGCGCGACACCGATGCCGACGAAGGTCAGCTGCGGGTCGTAGGTGTAGAGCAGCACCGCGTACAGCACGACCACGACCGCGTCCACGCCCGCCGCGGCGAGGTCGCGGGCCAGGGTCTCGGCCACGGCGTCGTTGGACTGCAGCCGCTGCACCAGGTCGGCGGGACTGCGCTGGCCGAAGAACGTGACCGGAAGGCGGAGCAGATGGCGCAGGAAGCGGGCGCCGCCGAGGGTGGAGGAGATGATGCGGCCGTGCAGCAGGTTGGCCTGCTGAAGCCAGGTCAGCACCATGGTGAGCAGCACGCTCGCCCCCATGGCGGCGAACAGCACGCCCAGCAGCGAGGTCTGACCGCCGATCAGGAACATGTCGATGTAGGTCCGGCTGAGCGCGGGCACCGCCGCTCCCACCGCCACCAGCAGCAGGCTCGCCAGCACCGCCGCCGGCATGGTGCCCGCGGTGCCGCGCAGCCGGGCCGGCAGGGCGCCCAGGACGCCGGGCCGGCGGCCGCCCCTGACGAAGCCCTCGCCCGGTTCCATCACCAGCACGACACCGGTGAAGCTCGTGTCGAAGTCCTCCATGGACACGAACCGGCGGCCCTTGCCGGGGTCGTTGATGTACACCCCGCGCCGGCCCAGTCTGCGGCCCATGCCGTCGTAGACGACGTAGTGGTTGAACTCCCAGAAGAGAATGGCGGGCGCCCGCACCTCGGCGAGGGCGGCGGTGTCCATCTGCATGCCCTTGGCCGTCAGTCCGTAACCGCGCGCCGCCTTGAGCAGGTTGCCGGCCCGTGAGCCGTCCCGGGAGACGCCGCAGGCGATGCGCAGCTCCTCCAGCGGGACATGGCGGCCGTAGTGGCCGAGGACCATGGCGAGCGAGGCCGCGCCGCACTCCACCGCCTCCATCTGGAGCACGGTGGGCGTGCGCACGGCTCCGCCCCGGCCCTTGGGGACCGGGCGCCTGGGTGGGGCGGCGCGCCTGCGGCCGCGGGTTTGAGGTGCGGCGCTCACGGCAGCAGCCAATCGAGGGGTCGCTGGTCGGCGAGGTGGATCGAGGCGGTGGCCAGGGTCATCGAGTCGAGCCGGTACGGCGGACCGCCCGCGGAGGACCAGAGGTAGCCGCTCTTCGTCGCTGACGACCCGTCGAGCCGTACGAGGACGGCGACGGGCCGGCCCCTGGCGGTGAGCTGCTCGCCCAGCTGGCTGTCCCCGAGGTAGGCGGCGATCTGCTGGGCCGACTGGGCCGAGCGGTCCACCGACTTCACATGGCCGCGCAGCACGCCGTACCGCTGGGTGGGCACCGAGGAGACGGTCAGGTCGACGGCGGCGTCGGCGGGGATGGCGGCGGCGTTCTCGGCGGCTACGTACACGGTCGCGTACAGCGGGTCGGAGGTGTGGGCGACCTTCTCGACGGCGGCGACGTTCGCGCCGGTGGAGATGATCTGGCCGATGGTGGCGGCCAGCGCGGTGATCCGTCCCGCGGCGACCGTCCGGACCACCGCGTCACCGCGGGGCGTTCGGACCTTCAGCACGGGCGCGCCGGCCGGCAGCCGTTCGCCCTGCTGGGCGAGAACGGCGGTGACCTGGCCCGCGACCGGGCTCTGCAGCAGGTAACTGCCCTGCCCGTGGGTGAGGATGGCCTGCGCGCCGACCGTGGACGCCACGGACCCCGTCACGGCCCACACGGAGGCGGCGGCCATCGAGACGAGCGTGACGCACAGCACGAGCCAGCCCTGGGGACGGGCGAGCCGCACCGGAAGATCGAGTTCCTCCGGCGACTGGAGCTTGGCGAGGGCCTGTTGGCGGAACTGCACGGGGCTTCCCTCACCTGTGCGGGCGTGTGGAGCGGACGGCGCGCCTACGGGGTCGACGGCAGACGTACGCAAGGGACATGAGAAGGGGACTTCGGCGGGTCTGTCGCGGCACCCGAGAGTCCCGGAGCCGGCACCCGGCTCCGGGACTCAGCGGCAACGTGGTGCGATCAGAGACCGGCGACCAGGTTGGCGGCCGGGGCGACGTTGAGACCGGTCACACCCTGGACGGTGCCGACGGCCGTGTCGACCAGGCCGGAAACCGGGGCAACGCCGTCCACCAGGCCGGTGGCGGTGCCCAGAGCGTTCACGGACAGGCCGCCGGAGACGTTGTCGAGCTCGGCGTCGGAGATCTCGACGGTCTCAACCTGGGGGGTGGAGTTCATGATGGAACATCCCTTCGTATGGATATGTCGCAAGGGGGAGCGGCCCCCTCTGGGGACAGACGGACGGCCGCGACCGCGGGCGCCGGACGCCGGATTCCCAAGCGCCCGGCGGCCCCGCAGTGCCATGGATCAAAGCACGGCGCGCCCCGCCGAATCCACTCAACCAGGCCTCTCACCAGGCAACTTGTCGGTCCGTCGGCTGCATCCGTGCAGGTGCGGGCACGGCTTGACAGCGAGTTCTTCACATGCCGCGCGGTATCGGCCCAGCCGGGCCCTTGCCCACGAGCCGGTGAATCCGGCACTTGGCGCCAAAGGCGTGCCCGGGGGCGCGCAGTTGTGCAGATCCTCCGTGCCCGGTGACTCCGCTGAGCATGGGATGTGCGGATTTGCTGAAGCCGGGATTCCGCTACCGGTCCACGACGAGGCGTAGCCGCGACGTGGCGTTCCGTGCCGGCGGACCCGCGGCGCGCACACCGCGCTCGTCCGGGCCGCGATTCGGCCCGGTGCCAGGTCCACCGTGGTGATGGCGGCGAACGTCGTCCGGCGGCCGGGCCTGGTCACCACCGCCTCGATCCGGACATCCGCACCGGACACCGCCCGCCGAAGGGCGTCGAGCGAGGCACGGTCGCCATCGGCCCAACGGCTCGTCGGCCAGGCCGGGTTCCAGGCCCTGGGAGGGCGGGCGGCGGCGAGCGCCCGGCCGGCTTCCGCGCGGGGGCCGTCGTCCTCGCGCCGATCGTTCCCGGCTCTGCGCGGCCGGTTCGGGGGGTTGGCCGATTCGGCGCGGCGCGAGGGGAGTTGGCGAACGGAAATGAACGCCCCGCGCGCCCCGTGCGTACCAACAGCCATCCAGGCGTCCCCGACGAGCCGCCGAACGGCGGCACAGACCCCGTCCCCAGGAGGTCGAGAAGTTTGAGTCACAAGCGAATTCCGAAGCGCAAGGCCGCCATAGCGGCGGGCGGTGTGGCGGCCCTTGGCGCCGCGGCGATACTGCTCCCCAACGCCATGGCCTCGCAGGACGGCGGCGCGGCGGACAACGCCACCCCCAGGACTTTCAAGGCGACGGACGCCTCGAACCTCGCCTCGCAGCTCGCCAAGGCACTCGGCGACTCCTTCGCCGGCTCCTACTACGACAGCGCCAAGCAGCAGCTCGTCGTCAACGTGGTGGGCGGCGACAACAACAAGGTGGTCGTGAAGGCGAAGAAGGCCGGCGCGGCCGTCCGTCAGGTCAGCAACAGCACCGCCGACCTCAAGGCGGCCGCGCGGACCCTGAAGACGAAGGCGACGATCCCCGGCACCTCCTGGGCCGTCGACCCGCGCACGAACAAGGTCGTGGTCACCGCCGACAGCACGGTCACCGGCGCCAAGTGGAACAGACTCCAGTCCACCGTCCAGGGTCTCGGCACCGGCATGGCCACCCTCAAGAAGTCCGCCGGCACCTTCAAGACCTTCGCCTCGGGCGGCGACGCCATCTTCTCCCAGGTGCAGGGCGGCAACGTCCGCTGCTCCCTCGGCTTCAACGTCACCGCCAGCGACGGCAAGCCCGCCTTCCTGACCGCCGGGCACTGCGGAGTCGCGGCCAAGCAGTGGTCCGACTCCCAGAACGGCCAGCCGGTGGCCACGGTGGACCAGGCCACCTTCCCCGGAAACGACTTCTCCCTCGTCAAGTACAACGATCCCAACACCCAGGCCCCGAGCGAGGTCAACACCGGCAACGGGCAGACCGTTAAGATCACCCAGGCCGCCGACGCCACGGTCGGTGAGACCGTCTTCCGGATGGGCAGTACCACCGGACTGCACAACGGCACCGTCACCGGCCTCGACGCCACCGTCAACTTCCAGAGCGAGACCAACCCTGGCGGCGTCGACACCGTCAACGGCCTCATCCAGACCAACGTCTGCGCCGAGCCCGGCGACAGCGGTGGCTCCCTGTTCACCCAGGACGGCGGCGCGGTCGGCCTCACCTCCGGCGGCAGCGGCGACTGCAAGGCCGGCGGCGAGACCTTCTTCCAGCCGGTCACCGCGGCCCTCCAGGCGACCGGGGCGACGCTCGGTGCGGGCAACGGCGCCGGTGCGGGCAACGGCGCCGGTGGCCAGGCCGGCGGGAACCAGCAGGGCGGCGGGAACCAGCAGGCCGGCGGGAACCAGCAGGGCGGCGGTAACCAGCAGGGCGGCGGCGACCAGTCCGGTGCCGGTACGGCCGCGCCCGGCGACCAGTCCGGTGCGGGTACGGCCGCGCCCGGCGACCAGTCGGGAAGCGGGACGCAGAGCCAGCCCGGTGACCAGTCCGGTGCCGGTGCGTCCGACGGCTCCGGGGCGGCGAACGGCTCCGGGATCTCCCAGGGCCAGTGAGCGGCCGCGACAGCTGAACCGCGAGCCTCGGGCCTTCGGCCCCGACTCCCCAGGCCACTGACCGGCCCACCAGCGGTTCCGGCCGATCAGTGGAGTGGTGGGGGCCCCCCCCCGGGGGGGCGGGGGGCGGCCGGTCGCAGTACGGGGGAGCGACCAGCCGCCCCGACGCACACCCCGGCCCCGGGGACGCCTCGCCCGCCCGCCACGGCGGACAGCGTCTTTGGGTGGAAGGTCACCCGAGATACGCCAGGCCGGGATGGATCTGCATGTAGCCCTCGACCAGCCTGCGGGCCACGTTCACGGAGTCGACCAGCGGGTGCAGCGCGAAGGCCTTCACCGCCGTCGCGCGGGAGCCGGACCCGGCCGCGGCGAGCACCTCGCGCTCCACCGCCTTGACCGCGCAGACCAGGCCCGTGGCGTGGCCGGGCAGCGGGTCCACGGAGACCGGGTGGGCGCCGCTCGCGTCGACCAGGCAGGGCACCTCGATGACGGCTTCGGCGTCCAGCACCGACAGGGTGCCGCGGTTGCGGACGTTGAGGATCAGCGTGGTGCGCTCGTCGCGGGCGATGGCCCGCATCAGGGCGAGGGCCACCTTCTCGTAGCCGCCGGAGAGGTCGTCGGCGTCGCGTTCTCCCGCGCCCGCCGTCTCGCGGTTCTCGGCCATGTAGGTGGCCTCGCGTTCGGCGCGGGTGCGGTCCCAGACCTCGAGCGCCGAGGCGTCCGGGTTCCGCATCTGCTCGTAGAACCGGGCCTGCTGGTCGCGCAGGTAGGCGCCGCGGGTCTTCCCGGCCCGCTGGTAGGCCCGTACGGCCTCACGGTTGAAGTAGTAGTAGTGCAGGTACTCGTTGGGGATCGCACCCAGCGACTGCAGCCAGTCGACACCGAAGAGCCTGCCCTCCTCGAAGGAGCCGAGCAGGCCGGGATCGGCGAGCAGACGCGGGAGTTCGTCGCGGCCGGCGACCCGCAGGCCGCGCACCCAGCCGAGGTGGTTGAGGCCCACGTAGTCGATCCACGCCTGCCGCGGGTTCGCACCGAGCACGCGGGCGATCCGGCGGCCCAGGCCGACCGGAGAGTCGCAGATGCCGATGACGCGGTCGCCGAGGTGGCGGGACATGGCCTCGGTGACCAGTCCGGCGGGGTTGGTGAAGTTGATGACCCAGGCGTCGGGTGCCAGGCGGGCCACGCGCCGGGCGATGTCGACCGCGACCGGTACCGTCCGCAGACCGAAGGCGATCCCGCCCGCGCCGACCGTCTCCTGGCCGAGCACTCCCGCGGCGAGCGCGACCCGCTCGTCGTCGGCGCGTCCCTCCAGGCCGCCGACGCGGATCGCGGAGAACACGAAGTCGGCGCCGCGCAGCGCCTGGTCGAGGTCGGTGGTGGTGGTCACCGACGGGGCGTCCGGCATCCCCGCGGCCTGCTCGGCCAGTACCCGGGCCACCGCCCGCAGTCGGCCGGGGTCCAGGTCGTGCAGGACGACCTCGGTGACCCGGCCCCCGCCCCGGTCCCCCAGCAGCGCCCCGTACACGAGGGGCACCCGGAATCCGCCGCCGCCCAGAATCGTCAGCCTCACGCCTGAACCCTTTCCGCCACGAGCACCTCGACGCCCGCCTCCCGCAGCGAGGAGTGCGCCGCCGCGTCCACCGGCGCGTCCGACAACACCACGTCCAGGTCCCCGGGACCGCGGACCTTCGCCGTCCCCGTGCCTCCGCACGGCAGCACCGACCCTACCCACGCCCGCGCCAGGCGCCCCTCGAATCCCTCGGCCACGCCGGGGAAACCGCCGACGGCCGCCCGCCCGGTGCGGCAGGACCCGGCAGCGGTTGCGGGCCGGCGGCCCCGCGGAACAACCCGGAAATCTCCGCCTTCATCAGCTGAACTCCCTTGCCCGGCAAGGACTTTCCTTGTTTCAACTCTTGACGATTGCACCGACCGAGAGCACATTGGCGGCGCAACCACGCTTGAGAGCGCTCTCAGCCCGGTTGGGGAACGTCCTCGAGCCGGCTTCGGACCGCCCACGAACGAGGCGTCACCCGCGCACCCCACCCCGTACCCGAGAGGCACCCCCCATGAGTGAACGCACCGGCACATCCGCCGGCCCGCCGGCCGGTCCTCCCGTCGCGACCCACCGCAGACGGCGCTCCGCACGGCGGGCGCTCGTCGCGGTCCTCGGCACCCTCGGCCTGGCGGCGGCCGCCGCGACCGCCGCCACCCTGCCCGCGAACGCCTCCGCGCCCACGCCCCCGTCGGGCTGGACGCAGGTCTTCCTCGACGACTTCAACGACTTCAACGGCTCCGCCGGCTCCGGCGTCAACACCTCCGACTGGCAGTACGACACCGGGACCTCCTATCCGGGCGGCGCCGCCAACTGGGGCACCGGCGAGGTCGAGAGCATGACCTCCAGCACCAGCAACGTCTCCCTCGACGGCAACGGCAACCTGCTCATCACCCCGCGCCGGGACGCCTCCGGCAACTGGACCTCGGGCCGGATCGAGACCACTCGCACCGACTTCCGGCCCCCGGCCGGCGGCAAGCTGCGCGTGCAGGCCCGCATCCAGATGCCCAACGTCACCGGCGCCGCCGCCAAGGGCTACTGGCCCGCCTTCTGGATGCTGGGCTCACCCTTCCGCGGCAACTACCAGAACTGGCCGGGCGTCGGCGAACTGGACATCATGGAGAACGTCCAGGGCCTCAACACCGACTGGGCCACGATGCACTGCGGCACCAACCCGGGCGGCCCGTGCAACGAGACGTCGGGCATCGGCGGTTCGACGTCCTGCACCGGCACCACCTGCCAGGCCGGGTTCCACACCTACGCGATGGAGTGGGACAGGTCGACCAGCCCCGAGGAGATCCGCTTCTACCTCGACGGCGTCGACTTCCACACCGTGAAGGCCAATCAGGTCGACGCGACCACGTGGGCGAACGCCACCGACCACGGCTGCTTCGTCATCCTGAACGTGGCGATGGGCGGCGGCTTCCCCGGCGCGTTCGGCGGCGGACCCGACAGCGGCACCGAGCCCGGCCACCCGATGGCCGTGGACTATGTGCAGGTGCTCCAGTCCTCGGGCGGTGGGGGCGGCACCACTCCCCCGCCGTCCGGCAACCGCGACGCCTACAGCGCCATCCAGGCCGAGTCCTACGACGGCCAGAGCGGCGCGAGCACCGAGACGACCACCGACACCGGCGGCGGCCAGGACATCGGCTCCCTCGCGAACGGCGACTGGGCCCTCTACAAGGGCGTCAACTTCGGTTCCACGGCGGCCACGCAGTTCTACGCCCGGGTCGCCGGCGGCGCGGCGGGCGGGGTGAGCGGACTGGTGGAGGTGCGTCTGGACAGCCGGAGCAACGCGCCCGTCGGCAGCTTCGCGCTGGGCAACACAAGTGGCTGGCAGTCGTGGCGGACGGTCCCGGCGAACATCTCCTCGGTGACCGGCACCCATGACGTCTATCTCACCTTCACCAGTGGCCAGCCGACGGACTTCGTGAACGTCAACTGGTTCGACTTCGGCCACTGACCGCAGACCGCAGCTCGCAGGCCGCAGGCCGCCGGTCCCGCCGTCCCGTACGTTCCCGCAGTCCCGTACGCGTACGTTCCCGCGGTCCGGTGAGTTCCCGCGATCCCGTGGATCCCTTGGATCCCGCAGTACCGCGCGTCCCGCACGGACCGCCACCCCCGCCGAGGGGCCCCACAGGCACGTGGGGCTCCTCGGCCGTGTCCCGGGCGGCCGCGCACCCGGCCGGTGGTGGCGCTCAGCGCAGCTCCGCCCGGAACGCCACCGGCGTCTGCCCGGTGCGCAGTTGGAAGAACTTGGAGAAGTTCGCCGCGTCCGGGAACCCCACGGCGGCGCCGACCCGGCCGATCGGCAGGTCGGTGTGGGCGAGGAGGCGCTTGGCCTCCAGGACGACACGTTTGTCGATGAAGCCCTTGGGGGTCTCGCCGGTGGCGGCGCGCACCGCGCGGACGAGGGTGCGTCGGGAGTAGCCCAGCGCGTCGGCGTAGGCGCTGACGCTGTGGTTGGTGGTGAAGCCCCGCTCGACCGCGTCGCGGAAGAGGGTGAAGGTCGTGTCGGTCTGCCCGCGCGCCGCCCGGGCCGAGCTCGCCGCGAGATGGGCCAGCCGCAGCAGGAACGCGGTGAGCGAGTGGCGAAGTACCGCGGTGTGCAGGCTCAGCGGGAGGGTCTCGGTGTCCTCGTACTCGCGTCGCAGCTGGGCGAGCGTGGCCGTCAGGGCGTCGCGCTGGGTCTCGTCGGGGTGCAGCAGGGGCGGCAGGTCGTAGCGGTACAGGCCGGTGGCCTCGACGGTGGCGCGGGGCAGGAAGCCGGGCTGCATGGTCAGGACGGTTCCGCGGTACTCGCTCGTCCTGGAGAAGCGGTGGACCTGTCCCGGGCGGATCCACAGGACGTCGCCGGCCGCGGCCTCGTACTCGGCGAAGTCGACCATGTGCCGCACGGGGCCGGCGCCGAAGAGCATGACCACGTGGAAGTCGATGCGGTGGACGCGGTGCAGTGGCGCCTCGGCGTGCCAGGTGCGGTCGGCGCCCATGGGGCCTATTTGCAGACCGACGCCGCGCAGGCTGAGGTCGACCGGGAAGGGGAAGGTTCTGATCCCGTCACCGTCACGGCCACCGTCTTCGGTGCTTGTGTCCGCCATGTCCTTCTCGTGCCGCCTCGATCGTTCCCGGAGTGTCCCACTTTCACCACAGGCTGACACACAGAGACCTTCCGGCGAAAAAGTCAGACTTTTAAGTTCGAACACGTCCGACAGCGCATCCCGCTTCTTCCGAGGACTTCTTGAAGATGAGCGTGCAGACATCCGACCGCTTCGAGTGGACCGACCTCGACCGGCGGGCCGTCGACACCGCCCGGATTCTGGCGGCCGACGCCGTGCAGAAGGCCGGCAACGGCCATCCCGGCACGGCGATGAGCCTGGCCCCGGCGGCGTACACGATCTTTCAGAAGGTGATGCGTCACGACCCCGCGGACCCCGAGTGGACGGGCCGTGACCGCTTCGTCCTGTCCCCCGGTCACACCTCGCTGACCCTGTACACCCAGCTCTACCTCGCCGGGTACGAGCTGGACCTGGAGGACCTGAAGGCGTTCCGCACGCACGGCTCGAAGACGCCCGGCCACCCGGAGTACGGGCACACGGCGGGTGTGGAGACCACAACCGGCCCGCTGGGCCAGGGCGTCGCCATGGCCGTGGGCATGGCGATGGCCGCCCGCTACGAGCGCGGCCTGTTCGACCCGGACGCCCCCGCCGGCACCTCCCCCTTCGACCACACGATCTGGGCGATCGTCTCCGACGGCGACCTCCAGGAGGGTGTCTCCGCCGAGGCCTCCTCGCTCGCCGGCCACCAGAGGCTCGGCAACCTCGTCTTCCTCTACGACGACAACCACATCTCCATCGAGGGCGACACCGCCACCGCCTTCTCCGAGGACGTGCTGAAGCGCTACGAGGCCTACGGCTGGCACACCCAGCGCATCGAGCCCGCCGGGAACGGCGACATCGACGTCCGCGCGCTGTACGCGGCGCTGACGGCGGCCAGGGCCGAGACCGGCCGCCCCTCGATCATCGCGATGCGCACGATCATCGCCTGGCCCGCGCCGAACGCCCAGAACACCGAGGCCGCGCACGGCTCGGCGCTCGGCGCGCAGGAGGTCGCCGCCAGCAAGCAGGTCCTCGGGTTCGACCCGGAGCGGTGCTTCCAGGTCGAGGACGACGTCCTCGCCCACACCCGCCGGGCCCTGGACCGGGGCGCCGAGGCGCACGCGGCCTGGGACAAGCGGCTCGGCCGGTGGCGCGGCGGCCAGATAGAGCGGGCCGAGCTCTTCGACCGGATCGTGGCCGGGAAGCTGCCCGAGGGCTGGGAGGACGTCCTGCCGGTCTTCGAGGAGGGCAAGGCCGTCGCCACCCGGGCCGCGTCCGGCAAGGTGCTCCAGACGCTCGGCGCGGTGCTGCCCGAGCTGTGGGGCGGCTCTGCCGACCTGGCCGGCTCGAACAACACCACGATCGACAAGACGTCGTCGTTCCTGCCCGAGGGCAACCCGCTGCCGGAGGCCGACCCGTACGGCCGTACGGTCCACTTCGGCATCCGCGAGTTCTCCATGGGCGCGGAGCTGAACGGCATCGCCCTGCACGGCAACACCCGCGTCTACGGCGGCACCTTCCTGGTGTTCTCCGACTACATGCGCAACGCCGTGCGCCTGTCGGCCCTGATGCAGCTGCCGGTGACGTACGTGTGGACGCACGACTCCATCGGCCTGGGCGAGGACGGCCCCACCCACCAGCCCGTCGAGCACCTGGCCTCGCTGCGCGCCATCCCGGGTCTGAACATCGTCCGCCCGGCCGACGCCAACGAGACCGCGATCGCCTGGGCCGAGATCCTCAGGCGGCACTCCACCGACCCGGCCCCGCACGGCCTCGCGCTCACCCGCCAGGGCGTGCCGACGTACGCGCCGAACCCGGACGCGGCCCGGGGCGGCTACGTCCTTCGGGAGTCCTCCACCGGGACACCGGAGGTCGTCCTGGTCGCCACCGGCTCCGAGGTGCGGCTCGCCGTCGCCGCGCGGGAGCTGCTGGAGGCGGAGGGGGTCGGCACCCGGGTGGTGTCGATGCCGTCGGTGGAGTGGTTCGAGGAGCAGCCCCGCGAGTACCGCGAGCGCGTGCTGCCGCCGTCGGTGCGGGCGCGCGTCGCGGTCGAGGCCGGCATCGGCCTGACCTGGTACCGCTACGTTGGCGACGCCGGACGGATCGTCTCCCTCGAGCACTTCGGTGCCTCCGCCGACGCGGGCACGCTCTTCGCCGAGTACGGCTTCACCCCCGAGAACGTCGCCGCCGCGGCCCGCGCATCGCTGGCCGCCGCGCGCGCATGATCCGAACGCGACAAGGAAGATGATCACCGTGACCGAAGCAACCGCGACCGCCGGAGCCCTGGGGCGCCTGTCCGACGAGGGCGTGTCCATCTGGCTGGACGACCTGTCGCGCAAGCGGATCACCTCCGGCAACCTCGCCCGGCTCGTCGAAAACCGGCACGTCGTCGGCGTGACCACCAACCCGTCGATCTTCCAGGCCGCCATCGGCTCCGGCGAGGGCTACGAGGAGCAGCTCGCCGACCTGGCGGTGCGCGGCGTCACGACCGACGAGGCCGTGCGCATGATGACCACCGCCGACGTCCGCGCCGCCGCCGACGTCCTGCGACCGGTGTACGAGGCGACCGGCGGCCGGGACGGGCGGGTCTCGATCGAGGTCGACCCGCGCCTCGCCCACGACACCGGGGCCACGGTCGCCGAGGCCCGGCAGCTGGCCTGGCTGGTGGACCGCCCCAACGTCATGATCAAGATCCCGGCCACCCGGGCGGGTCTGCCGGCCATCGCCGAGGTCGTCGCGGCGGGTATCAGTGTCAACGTGACGCTGATCTTCTCCCTGGAGCGCTACGGCGAGGTGATGGACGCCTACCTCGCCGGACTGGAGGAGGCGCGCGCTGCGGGCCTGGACCTGTCGGGGATCCACTCCGTCGCCTCCTTCTTCGTCTCCCGGGTCGACACCGAGATCGACAAGCGGCTGACCCTGCTGGGCAGCGCGGAGGCCCTGGCGCTGAAGGGCCGGGCGGCGCTGGCGAACGCGCGGCTGGCCTACGCGGCGTACGAGCAGGTGTTCGGTTCCGCCGACGGCTCGCGGCGGCCCGGTGGGCGCTTCGGCGCGCTGGAGGGCGCGGGCGCGAACCGGCAGCGCCCGCTGTGGGCGTCGACCGGGGTGAAGGATCCGGCGTACAAGGACACCCTGTATGTGGATGAGCTGGTCGCGCCCGGCACGGTGAACACCATGCCGGAGGGCACGCTGAACGCCACCGCCGACCACGGCGACATCACCGGTGACACGGTGACGGGCGGCCATGAGGGGGCCCGCGCCGACCTGGCGGCGGTCGAGCGGCTGGGGATCTCCTACGACGAGGTCGTCCAGCAGCTCGAGGACGAGGGCGTCGCCAAGTTCGAGGCGGCGTGGCAGGACCTGCTGGACACGGTCACGAAGTCCCTGAACAGCAAGGGAGTTGACGCGGAATGAGCAAGAAACCCGCCGAGTCGGCGGCGCCGGAGGCGGACGGACCGGGCAGCCTGACGCCGGCTGCCGCGGCGCAGCCGGAAGCCGCCGCGGGTCCGGATGCCACCGGGCGGCCGGAGGCCACCGCACGGTCGCGCACCGCCGGGCCGTCGCGCACCGCCGGGCCGTCGCGCACCGCCGGGCCGTCGCGCACCGCCGCGCGTGCGCAGGCGGCGGGCCCCGGGACCGCGAAGGCCACGGCACCGGACGCCGGGCACGCGCGCGCCGGCGTGCGCGTCCCCCTCGTGCCGGCCGCCGACTGGGTGAATCCGCTGCGTGACAGCCGGGACCGCCGGCTGCCCAGGATCGCGGGCCCGTCCGGGCTCGTCATCTTCGGCGTCACGGGCGACCTGTCCCGCAAGAAGCTGATGCCCGCCGTGTACGACCTCGCCAACCGGGGTCTGCTGCCGCCGGGCTTCTCGCTGGTCGGCTTCGCCCGCCGCGACTGGGAGGACCAGGACTTCGCGCAGGTGGTGCACGACGCGGTCAGGGAGCACGCGCGCACCCCGTTCCGCGAGGAGGTCTGGCAGCAGCTCGCCGAGGGCATGCGGTTCGTCCCCGGCGACTTCGAGGACGACACGGCGTTCAAGCAGCTGCGCGCGGCCGTCGACGAGCTGGACTCCTCGCGCGGTACGGGCGGCAACTTCGCCTTCTACCTCTCCGTACCGCCGAAGTTCTTCCCCAAGGTCGTGCAGCAGCTGAAGAAGCACGGTCTGGCGGAAGGGCCCCGGGGCTCCTGGCGGCGCGCGGTGATCGAGAAGCCGTTCGGTCACGACCTGGCCAGCGCCCGGGAGCTGAACCGGATCGTGCACGAGGTGTTCGACCCGGAGCAGGTCTTCCGCATCGACCACTACCTGGGCAAGGAGACCGTCCAGAACATCCTGGCGCTGCGCTTCGCCAACCAGATGTACGAGCCGGTCTGGAACCGGTCGTACGTGGACCATGTGCAGATCACCATGGCCGAGGACATCGGCATCGGCGGCCGGGCCGGCTACTACGACGGCATCGGTGCCGCCCGCGACGTCATCCAGAACCACCTGCTGCAGCTGATGGCGCTGACCGCCATGGAGGAACCGATCGCCTTCGACGCCGAGGCGCTGCTCACCGAGAAGCTGAAGGTGCTCAAGTCGGTGCGGCTGCCGGAGGACCTGGGCGCCCACACCGTGCGCGCCCAGTACGCCGAGGGCTGGCAGGGCGGCGAGAGGGTCGTCGGCTACCTCCAGGAGGAGGGCATCAACCCGCAGTCGAAGACCGACACCTACGCGGCGGTCAAGCTGGAGATCGACAACCGGCGCTGGGCCGGCATCCCGTTCTACCTGCGCACCGGCAAGCGGCTGGGCCGCCGGGTCACCGAGATCGCGGTGGTGTTCAAGCGGGCCCCGCACTCCCCCTTCGACTCCACGGCCACCGAAGAACTCGGGGAGAACGCGATCGTGATCCGCGTGCAGCCGGACGAGGGCATGACGGTCCGGTTCGGCTCGAAGGTGCCCGGCACCTCCATGGAGATCCGGGACGTGTCGATGGACTTCGCCTACGGCGAGTCCTTCACCGAGTCCAGCCCGGAGGCGTACGAGCGCCTCATCCTGGACGTACTGCTCGGTGACTCCAACCTGTTCCCCCGTCACCAGGAAGTGGAAGAGTCCTGGAAGATCCTCGACCCGATCGAGACCTACTGGGACGAGCACGGCAGGCCCGCGCAGTACCCGTCGGGTACGTGGGGTCCGCGGGAAGCCGACGAGATGCTCGCACAAGACGGACGGAGCTGGCGCAGGCCATGAAGATCGACCTGACCGACACCACGGCAAGCAAGATCAACAAGGCGCTGGTGCAGGGCCGCCGCGCCATCGGCACGCCCGCCGTGGGCATGGTCCTGACGATGGTCATCGTCACGGACGAGGAGAACGCCTACGACTCGATCAAGGCGGCCGAGGACGCCTCGCGCGAGCACCCCTCGCGCACCCTGGTCGTGATCAAGCGGCACGCCCGCACCCTGCGGGACCGCACCCACTCCCGGCTGGACGCCGAGGTGCGCGTCGGCTCCGAGGCCGGCACCGGCGAGACGGTGGTGCTGCGCACCTACGGCGACGTGTCCGACCACGCCGACTCCGTGGTGCTGCCCCTGCTGCTGCCGGATGCCCCGGTCGTCGTCTGGTGGCCGGTGAACGCGCCCGACAACCCCTCCGCCGACCCGCTGGGCGCGCTGGCGCAGCGCAGGATCACCGACCTGTACGCGGTCGAGCGTCCGCTGGAGGTACTGCAGACGCGGGTGCGCCACTACGCGCCGGGCGACACCGACCTCGCCTGGACCCGTCTCACCCCCTGGCGCTCCATGCTGGCCGCGGCCCTGGACCAGGCCCGGGTGAAGGTGACCTCGGCGGCCGTCGAGGCCGAGGCCGAGAACCCGAGCGCGGAACTGCTGGCCCGCTGGCTGGAGGCCCGGCTGAGCGTCACGGCCGACCGCGTGGTCACCGCCGGTCCGGTCGTCACGGCCGTACGGCTGGGCACCGACAACGGGGAGATCGTCATCGACCGGCCCGAGGGCCCGCTGGCCACGCTGACCCTGCCGGGCCAGCCGTCGCGCTCCCTCGCCCTGAAGGTCCGCCCCACCTCCGAGCTGATCGCCGAGGAACTGCGCCGCCTCGACGCCGACGAGATGTACGCCGTCGCCCTGCGCGGCGAGAGCGTCAAGGAGACCGTCTGACATGTCCGACACCCCCAAGCTCACCCGGCGGCCCGAGTGGACCGCCCTGGAGGACCACCGCGCCCAGTGGCAGGCGCATCTGCGCCGGCTGTTCGCGGACGACCCCTCCCGCGCGGAGCGCTACACGGTGCGCGTCGGCGACCTGCGCATCGACTACTCCAAGCACCTGATCACCGACGAGACCCTCGCCCTGCTGCGGGAACTGGCCACCGCGACGGACGTGTTCGGCCTGCGCGACGCCATGTTCCGGGGCGAGAGGATCAATGTCACCGAGAACCGTGCGGTCCTGCACACCGCGCTGCGCGCCCCGCGGGACGCGGTGATCGAGGTCGACGGCGAGAACGTCGTGCCGAAGGTGCATGAAGTCCTCGACAGGATGAGCGACTTCGCCGACCGCGTCCGCTCCGGCGAGTGGACCGGCCACACCGGCCGGCGCATCCGCAATGTCGTCAACATCGGCATCGGCGGCTCCGACCTCGGCCCGGCGATGGCGTACGAGGCGTTGCGCGCCTTCACCGCACGGGAGTTGACCGTCCGGTTCGTCTCCAACGTCGACGGCGCGGACCTGCACGAGGCGACCCGGGACCTGGACCCGGCGGAGACGCTGTTCATCGTCGCGTCCAAGACCTTCACCACCATCGAGACGATCACCAACGCCACCTCGGCCCGTTCCTGGCTGCTGGCGGGGCTGGGCGACGGGGGCACCTCCCACTCGGGCGAAGTCCCGAGCGGGGGAGAGAAGGCGGTCGCCAAGCACTTCGTGGCGCTGTCGACGAACGCGGAGAAGGTCGCCGCGTTCGGCATCGACGTGGACAACATGTTCGAGTTCTGGGACTGGGTGGGCGGCCGCTACTCCTACGACTCCGCCATCGGTCTCTCCCTGATGATCGCGATCGGCCCGGACCGCTTCCGGGAGATGCTGGACGGGTTCCGGATCGTCGACGAGCACTTCCGCACCGCGCCCGCCGAGTCCAACGCCCCGCTGATCCTGGGCCTGCTGGGCGTCTGGTACGGCGACTTCTTCGACGCGCAGACGCACGCGGTGCTGCCGTACTCGCACTACCTGTCGAAGTTCACCGCCTATCTGCAGCAGCTGGACATGGAGTCCAACGGCAAGTCGGTGCAGCGCGACGGCGAGCCCGTCGAATGGCAGACCGGACCGGTGGTCTGGGGCACCCCCGGCACCAACGGCCAGCACGCCTACTACCAGCTCATCCACCAGGGTACGAAGCTGATCCCGGCCGACTTCGTCGGCTTCGCCAACCCCGTGGCCGAGCTGAGCGGTGAACTCAGGGCGCAGCACGACCTGCTGATGGCGAACATGTTCGCGCAGGGACAGGCGCTGGCCTTCGGCAAGACGCCGGAGGAGGTGCGCGCCGAGGGCGTGCCCGAGGAGCAGGTGGCGCACCGCACCTTCCACGGCAACCACCCCACCACCACCGTCCTGGCCACCGAGCTGACCCCGTCGGTACTCGGACAGCTGATCGCCCTCTACGAGCACAAGGTGTTCGTGCAGGGCGCGATCTGGAACATCGACTCCTTCGACCAGTGGGGCGTCGAGCTCGGCAAGGTGCTGGCCAAGCGCATCGAGCCCGCCCTGACCGAGGGCGCGGACGTGCCCGGTCTCGACCCCTCCACCGCCGCCCTCGTGGCCGCCTACCGCACCCTCAGGAAGTGAACTGACATGGCATCGATGCAGCTGGGCCTCATCGGTCTGGGCAAGATGGGCGGCAACATGCGGGAGCGCCTCCGCAACGCCGGCCACACCGTCGTCGGCTACGACACCAATCCCGAACTCTCGGACGTCGACGGCCTGGTCGATCTCGTCGACCGGCTCGACGGCCCGCGCACGGTCTGGGTGATGGTGCCGGCCGGCGGCGCCACCCAGCACGTCATCGACCAGCTGGCGACCCTGCTCAAGCCCGGCGACATCGTCGTGGACGGCGGGAACTCCCGCTGGACGGACGACGAGAAGCACGCCAAGGAGCTCAACGCGCGGGGCATCGGCTTCGTCGACGCGGGTGTCTCCGGCGGTGTGTGGGGGCTGGAGAACGGCTATGCGCTGATGGTCGGCGGCGACAAGGAGCACGTGGACCGGCTGAAGCCGCTCTTCGAGGCGCTCAAGCCGGAGGGCCCCTACGGGTTCGTCCACGCGGGCAGGGTGGGCGCCGGCCACTTCGCGAAGATGGTCCACAACGGTATCGAGTACGCCATGATGCAGGCCTACGCCGAGGGCTGGGAGCTGCTGGAGAAGGTCGACTCCGTGGACAACGTCCGCGAGGTGTTCCGCTCCTGGCAGGACGGTACCGTCATCCGCTCCTGGCTGCTGGACCTCGCCGTCGACGCCCTGGACGACGACGAGCACCTGGACAAGCTGCGCGGTTACGCGGAGGACTCCGGCGAGGGCCGCTGGACGGTCGAGGCGGCCATCGACAACGCCGTACCGCTGCCCGCGATCACCGCCTCCCTCTTCGCGCGGTTCTCCTCCCGCCAGGACGACTCCCCGCAGATGAAGATGATCGCGGCGCTGCGCAACCAGTTCGGCGGGCACGCCGTGGAGTCGGTGCAGAAGGGCTAGCCGCCGGCGCCTGACACCCGGGAGGCCGGCCGGATCCCTGCCGGCCGGCCATTCCCTTCCGGGTCTCTTCCGGGGCGGCCGTGGTCCGCCGCCCCGGCGCCGTTCAGCGGGCCGGACGCACGGCGTGCTGGGCCGCCGGGCGCACAGGGGCGTTGGGGGCGCCGTGGCCAAGGTGGCCGGGGTCCCGCTGGAGGAGTTCGAAGAAGAGGTGGCCGACGGTATCGGTGCAGCAGTGCCGGAAGGCGCCCTCGTCACGGTCGTAGAGGATGCCGAGGCCGCGGTAGGTGTCCGGTTCCTCGTCCGGCAGGAACGGTTCCGTGCCGTCGAGGGCAGCGGCGCGTCGGGCAGGCCGCGCGTGAAGGAGGCGGCGAACCCGGTGACGTCGGTGTTGCGGCCGATCGCGCGACCGCCTTCGAAGACGACGGTGTTGACCGCGCCGACCGCCTCGGCCTGCGGGTCGAGGGCGTCCAGGTGCTCCAGGGCGAGCTGCTTGCAGGGGTAGGTGATGTTGAGTCCGTCGAAGCCGAGATCGCGAGCCGAGCGCAGCAGGTCGCCCACCGCCTGCGGTGGCACCCCGAGGGTGTCGATGTCGATGAGCCGGTACAGCAGCCGGAGTCCCTGGCGGGCGGCCTCGCGCTCGTGCAGCGCCGGACTGGAGAACGGGCCGATGTCGGAGCCGGTCAGCCCGACGAGATACGAGTCCCTGTACGAGTCCTTGGCCACCGGGAACCTCCCGAGCGCCTCTAATGTGCGAACCAGTACGTCAGCTGAATCAGCCTCCCCGGCCCGCAGAAAGTCCCGCCGCGAAAGACCCCGGTCAGCGCGGTCGGCACCACTCTCGGCGGACGGCAGCCTGCTTCTACAATCACGAGCCAGAAACGCGCCCACGCCCGAAGGAACGTGATGACCAGCGCCGACGAACCGGCACGACCCGGCGGGCGCACCCGTGACGCCGCCCGCACCCAGGCCGAGATCCTCGACGTGGCCACGCAGGAGTTCGCCCGGGCCGGCTTCGACGGGGCCCGGGTGGACGAGATCGCCGCCCGCACCCGCACCACGAAGCGGATGATCTACTACTACTTCGGCGGTAAGGAGCAGCTGTTCACGGCCGTGCTGGAGCGCGCCTACGGGGTGATCCGCGACGCCGAGCAGCACCTGGACGTGGAGCATCTGGACCCGGTCGCGGCCATCCGGCGGCTGGCGGAGCTGACCTTCGACCACCACGAGCAGCACCCGGACTTCATCCGGCTGGTGAGCATCGAGAACATCCACGGCGCGGAGCACATCGCCGCCTCGGAGAAGCTCGGCAAGATCGGTTCCCCCGCACTGGACGTGATCCGCCGGATCCTCGCGTCCGGGCAGGAGTCGGGCCTGTTCACGGCCGACGTGGACGCCGTCGACCTGCACGCGATGATCAGTTCGTTCTGCTTCTTCCGGGTCGCCAACCGGGCCACCTTCGGCGCTCTGTTCGGCCGCGACCTGGTGGCGGCCGGCCGGCGCGAGCACTACCGCGCGATGCTCGGCGACATGGTGATCGCCTATCTGACGGCGGAGCGGGCCACTCTGACGGCGGAGCGGGCCACCGGCTGAGGGCCGCGCCCGGCCTCTCGACAGGGCGGAGACGCGAGTGCAACGTCCCACCCACCCCTACTAACTGTCCAGAGGGTTGATCAGCCGGGATCCGGCCTCTCCCCCGCACCTCTCGCTTTCCTCTCGCTCCTCCCCGGGTGGAGTTCCCCCGAAGGAGCACGCCGTGTCCGTCCCCGCCGCCCCGCCCAGCCGGCCGAAGAAGGCCACCGCGGCCGCCTGGATCGGCAGCGCGCTGGAGTACTGCGACTTCTTCATCTCCGGCAGCGCCGCCGCGCTGGTCTTCCCGAGGATCTTCTTCGACGCCTCCCGCGATCACCCGCAGCACATCGGCCCAGTGCTCGCGCAGCAGGGCACGCAGACCGGCTTCGCGGGTGCCGCGGCTCGTGTCAGGGCCGCGGGTCGCCAGCAGCTGTCAGGGCCGTGGGTGCCGCGGCTCGTACAGGGCGAGTTCGCCACCCCCGGGCAGCCGGAAGGCGGTCACCCGGCCCCAGCGGGCCTCCTGCACCGGCCGGGTGAACTCCACGCCACGCGCGGAGAGTTCCGCGGTGGTGGCGTCGAGGTCGTCGCACATCAGCATCAGTTCCTGCGCCGGCTCGCCCTCGGTCGGATGGCAGGCGACCTCGGCGGGCGGAGCCGCGAAGATCAGCCAGCCGTGCCCGGCGTCGACGTGCGAGAAGCCCAGTACGTCCCGAAGGAAGGCCCGGTCGGCCGCCGCGTCGCGGGTATGGATCACCACGTGCGCTCCGTTGATCATGCGCCACCTCTTCCTGTGCTCCGCGCCCCGTTCTTCGGCGACACGGCCGCGTCGAGCAGGGGGCCCAGTTCGCGGGCCACGGTCGTCAGGGGCCGTACGGTCCCCTCGGCACGGGCCATGATGATCGCGCCCTCAAGTGAGCTGATCATCAACGTGGCAAGGGGCTCGGCCCGCCCGGCGGGTACGCCCAGGTCCGTCAGGGCCTCGGCCACCGGCCCGCGCCAGCCGGCGAACGCGGCGGCTGCCGCCTCACGCGTGGACACACCGGAGGAGGCGCAGTCCACCGTGGCCGCGGCGACCGGGCAGCCGGAGAGGAAGCCGGCCGTCTCGTACTCGTCGGTCCACTGGCGGACCATCGCGGCGAACAGGCCGCTCGGCGTCGGCTCGCCCAGGCCCGCCAGGAAGCGCGCGACGCGCTTGCCCGCGTACCGGCCGGCCCACGCCACCGCCTCGTTGACCAGCTGCTCCTTGCCGCCCGGGAAGTAGTGCTGGAGCGATCCGCGCGGCGCGTTCGCGTGCGCGGCCACATCCCGCATGCCCGTCGCGCCCACCCCGTCGCGCCGGATGAGCTGGGCCGCGCTGAAGACCATCCGTTCCCGCGGCCCCGGCTCGGACCCTGCCATCGTCGACCTCCCGGCGCCGTACCGCCCCTTTGCGTCTCCCACCCTATGACCGCAGTCATAAGGCGGCTACTATGACAGCTGTCATAGAACCGGCCTCGACCTCTGGGCGGTCCCCGTGAACATCGGCTTCCTCGGTCTCGGAGTCATGGGCGGACCCATGGCACTCCGGCTGGCCCGCTCGGGCACCGGCCTGGTCGTGTGGAACCGCACGGCCGCACGGGCCGCTCCCCTGCGCGCGGCCGGCGCCGCCGTGGCGGCGGACCCCGGTGAGGTGTTCGCCCGCACGGACGTGGTGATCCTGATGCTGGCCGACGAGCGGTCGACGGACGCCACCCTCGGCCGGGGAGGACCGGACTTCGCCGCGCGTGTCGCGGGCCGGACGGTGGTCCACATGGGCACCACCTCGCCCGCGTACTCCCGCGCTCTGGAGGCCGATGTCCATGCGGCGGGCGGGAGTTACGTCGAGGCGCCCGTCTCGGGCTCGCGGGTCCCGGCGGAGAACGGTGAGCTGGTGGCGATGCTGGCCGGACAGGAGCGGGCCGTGGACCTCGTACGGCCGCTGCTCGCCCCGATGTGCCGCGAGACGTTCCTGTGTGGTCCCGCGCCGGGCGCACTGCTGATGAAACTGTCGGTGAACCTGTTCCTGATCACCCTGGTGACCGGACTCACCGAGGCGTTCCACTTCGCCGGGCGGCAGGGCCTCGACCGGCGGCTGTTCCTGGAAGTGCTGGGCGCGGGACCGATGTCCAGCGCCGTCTCCCGGATGAAGGCGCCCAAGCTGCTGGCCGGCGACTTCGCGGTGCAGGCGGCCGCGCTCGACGTGCTGAAGAACAACCGGCTCGTCGCCGAGGCCGCCCGCGCGTCCGGTATAGCCTCCCCGCTGCTGGACGTGTGCCACGCCCTGTTCGAGGAGACGGTGTCACTAGGGCACGGGGGCGAGGACATGGTGGCGGTGCTGCGGGCGATCGAGGCGCGCACGAACGCGTCCACGGCCGCGGACGCAGGCACGGGCGCCGCGTAGGCACAGCGCCCCAAGTGCTCCAGTGCCCCGCCATACCCCACATGCACGACACGCACACGCACCACACGCACCACATGCACGACACGCACACGCACCACACGCACCACACGCACCACACGCACCACATGCACCACATGCACCACACCCACCACAGGCACTACGCGCACCAACGGATGCTGAGCAGCGGGCGTCCAGCCAACCAGGACCGCGTTTCGGCTCCTAACCGTCGTTGCCGCCCTTCGGGATGCCGTATGCCCGTTCCACCTTCAGCCGCAGGACCAGGCGTCGGTCACGGACCATCGCGGCGCGGTAGTCGTCCCAGTCGGGGTGTTCGCCGATGACGTCGCGGTAGAGGCGGATCAGTTCCTCGACGGTGTCGTCGTGGGGATCCTTGGCGACCGGTGAGAGGTCGGCGGTGCCCTCGGCGACGGTGTAGGCGCGGCGGTCCGCGCTGGTGACGTGGTACGAGACCCGCGCGTCCCGGCGGGCGTTGCGGGTCTTGGCGCGGTCGTCGGTGACGGAGACGCGGATGACCCGCTCGTCCGGGTCGTAGGCGTGACCGACGTTCGACAGCTGGGGACGGCCGTCCCTCCTGAGGGTGACCAGCACCCCGCCGTGGCCCTCGGAAAGCAGCGCGAGCAGGGCGTCCTGCGCGGGGTCGTGCGTCGTGTCGTGAGTCATACCCCGGTCAACCGCTTCGGTCCAGCCGCGCATTCCCCTGCCGAACGCATTGAGTTGACACTGTCTACGCAACTTGGTAGACAGTGTCTATGAACGAGCCGGAGAAGAGTCGCAGCCTGCGGGAGCGGCTGGTCGACGTCGGGGTGGAGCTTGTGGCCGAGGAGGGCGCTCAGGCCCTGACCCTGCGGGAGATCGCCCGCCGGGCGGGTGTCTCGCACGGAGCGCCGCGCCGCTACTTCCCCACCCACCTGGAGCTGCTGTCCGCGATCGCGCGGCGCGGCTTCGCCGAGCTGGCCGAGCGCGCCGCGCGGGTGACGGGGCCCACCGGCGAGGGCCACGCGACGGGCCCGCGCGCCCAGCTGACCGCACTGGGGCGGGTCTATCTCGACTTCGCCCTGGGCAATCGCGGCATGTACGAGCTGATGTTCCGTCACGATCTGCTGGAGAGCGGCCATCTGGGACTGCGGGACACCAGCCTTCCGCTCTTCGCCCTCCTGGTGGACCTGGTCGGCCGCGCCTCCCCCACCGCCACCGGCGCCTACGCCGGCGCGGACGCCCGCACGGTCGCGGGCTCCCTGTGGGCCAATCTGCACGGCATCGCCCAGCTGTGGGGCTGGGGAAGCCTCCAACTCGCCACCGGTACCGACGACTTCACGCCCGTACTCCGCACCGCCCTCGACGCCCACCTCGGCCCCGAGGACGCCCGGTGAACGGCCCGCACCCGGTGGACGGCAGACGGCCGGTGAACGGTCGGCCGACGGTGGAGGGTCGGCAGGCGGTGAACGGCGCGCGGGCGGTGGCGCTCGCGAGCAGCGTGGCGGGCGCGACGATCGTCGCGCTCGACGGCACGGTCCTCACCGTCGCGCAGCCCACCCTGCGACGCGAGTTCGGCGCCTCCTTCGCCCAGGTCCAGTGGACCAGCACCGGGTATCTCGTCGCGGTGGCCGCCCTGTTGGTGTTCGCCGGACGGCTCGGCGACCGGTTCGGGCACCGGCGCCTCTACGCCGTCGGGATGCTCGGCTTCGGGGCCGCCTCCGCGGGCATCGGCCTGGCGCCCGGCGTCGGCTGGGTGATCGCCCTGCGTGTCGCCCAGGGGGTCTGCGGGGCACTGTTGCAGCCGGCCACGCTGGGGATGCTGCGTGCCGCGTTCCCGCCCGACCGGCTCGGCATGCCCATCGCCGTGCGGACGATCGCGATCGGGGTGGCGGCCGCCGCCGGTCCCTTGGTGGGCGGGGCGCTGGTGACCGGACTGGGCTGGCGATCCGTGTTCTTCCTCAACGTCGGGCCTGCGTTTGCGTTCGGCGCGCTCACCCTCGCGCTCCCCACGCGGAAGCGGCCCCAGGCCTCGCACGGGCACGAACACGGGCACGAAAAGGAACAGGAACAGGAGTACGGGTACGAGCGCACGGGCGTACGCGACGAGCAGGCCGGAGCCGTCCGCGCCCGGCTCGACCTGCCCGGCGCGCTGCTGCTCGCCGTGGCGCTCGGCTGCGCGGTGCACACGCTGGTCGCGCTGCCGGATCCGGGCTGGGCGGGACCGGTCGCGGCCGTCGTCGCCGGGGCCGCGTTCGTCCGGCACGAGCGTCGTACCGCCGACCCTCTGCTGCCACCGGACGTCATCGGCTCGCCGGCCGTCCGGTCTGCGCTCGTGATGCTGGTGACCGCGTCGGCCGCCCTGTCCGGCACGCTGTTCGTCGCCACCTACGTACTGCAGGACACTCTGGGCCTGGACCCTTTCCAAAGCGCGCTGCGCAGCCTGCCGTTGGCGGTGTTGATGGTGCTCGCCGCAGCGGTGTGCCCGGTGCTGCTGCGCCGTGCCGGGGCCCGTCGTACGGCGGTGGCGGCGATGGCCGTCCTCGCGGTGGGCGTCCTGGTGCTCGCCCGGGCGGCCGGGACTCTCGCCCTGTGCGGCGGATTCGCACTGCTCGGGGCCGGCTTCGGCACGGTGATGGTGGCGGCCACGCAGGTCGTGGTACGAGAGGCGGCGGTCGCCTCGGCAGGCGTGGCGGGCGGACTGCAGCAGACGGCGATGAACATCGGCCCGGCGCTGGGCGTGGCCGCCGCCACGGTGCTGTGGGGCCTCGGCGGGGCAAGCGGCCCGAACCCCTCGGGAGGCCCCGGCGGCCCGGGCCTCCCGGCACTGGTGATGCTCACCGGGGTGGCCGTGGCCGGCGCGCTGTCCGGACGCTCCTTGCCGGGCCGGCGCCGGCCTCCCATCGGGCTTGGGCGGAACGGAGCCGGCCTCCCATCGGGCTTGGGCGGAACGGAGCCGGCCTCCCATCGGGCTTGGGCGGAACGGAGCCGGGCAGGAGCCGGCCGAAGCCGGACCAGGACGGAACGGAGCCGGACAGGAGCCGGACCCAGCCCGGCCCGGACGGAACGGAGCCCGGCAGGAACCGGACCAACCCGCACCCGGGAGGGATGCAGCGCCGGACGGCGTGGACATCCCCCGGCCGGAGGTCACGGGGCATCAGGCCGCGGAGCCGGAGGACCGTGCGGACGTCCCTGCGCGACCATGAAGTCTGAGGGGGCACGGGCCGGGGTAGGCCGCAGTGGTCCTCGTGCGACAGGGACCGGACCGGAGGGAAAGCCATGGCCAAGCTGCGACAGGAGGTCGAGCCGGGCGAGGCCGGGCTCGACGGGAAGACCCTGGACCGCCTCGACCAGTACCTCACCCGGCTCGTCGACGAGGGACGTCTGCCCGGCTTCCTCGTGTCCGTCGCGCGGGGCGGGCGGATCGCGCACTTCACCACCCACGGCCGGCGGGACGTGGCGGCCGGCCTGCCCGTCGAGAGCGACACGGTGTGGCGGATCTACTCCATGACCAAGCCGGTCACCGCGGTCGCCGCGCTGCTGCTGGTGCAGGAGGGGCGGCTGTCGCTGGACGACCCGCTGGAGCGACACCTGCCCGTCTTCGCCGCCCCCCGGGTGTACGTGAGCGGCTCCGGCGACGAGGTCACCACCCGCCCCGCCGCCGGACCGATCCTGATCCGGCATCTGCTCACCCACACCGCGGGCCTGACCTTCGGCTTCTACCACGCCCACCCCGTCGACGCCCTGTACCGCGCGGCCGGACTGGAGTCCTCCGTGCCGCGGGGCGCGGACCTGGCCGAGACGATGGACGTGTACGCGAGCCTGCCGCTGCAGTTCGATCCGGGCACGCAGTGGAACTACTCCGTGGCCAGCAACGTACTGGGCCGGGTGGTGGAGGTGGTGTCCGGGCAGCCGCTGGACGTCTTCTTCGCCGAGCGGATCCTCGGGCCGCTCGGGATGACCGACACCGGTTTCCGCGTCGCGGACGAACAGGCGGGCCGGCTGGCCGAGTTGTACGGGGAGACCGGCGAGGGCGGCATCGAGCCGATCCCCGGCCTGCCGCTGCGCGGCCGCCCCCGCCTCCTGTCGGGCAGCGGTGGCCTGGTTGCCACCGCCCACGACCTGCACCGCTTCATGGAACTGCTGCGCCGCCGCGGCGAGCTCGACGGCACCCGTCTGCTCGCCCCCGAGACAGTGGACCTCATGACCCGCAACCACCTCCCGGGCAACGCCGACCTGCGCTCCTACGGCAGCCGCCCGGCCCACGACGAACCCGGCAACGAGGGCGTGGGCTTCGGTCTCGGCGTCTCCGTCGTCACCGACCCCACTCGCACCCAGGCCCCCGCAGGTACCGGCACCTACGGCTGGAGCGGAGTGGCGACGACGACGTTCTGGATCGACCCGGGCCGCGATCTCACCTGCCAGTTCCTCACCCAGGTCCGCCCGAAGCGCTCCCTGAAGATCTACCCGGAGCTGAAACGGCTGCTGCACGAGGCGGTCGTGGGCTGAGCCCGCTGCCGGCGCCCCGTCCTCAGGACAGGTGGGCCACCGCGTCCAGGTGGGGCAGGTGGTGGTCCATGCGCTCCCGCTTGGTGCGGAGGTAGGTGATGTTGCTCTCGCACGGCGGGATCAGCAGCGGCACCTGCTCGGCGACCTGGATGCCGTGCCGCACCAGCGCCTCGCGCTTGAGCGGGTTGTTGGACATCAGGCGCACCGAGCGCACCCCCAGGTCTTCCAGGATCCGGGCGGCGACACCGTAGTCGCGGGCGTCGACGGGCAGTCCGAGGGCGAGGTTGGCCTCGACGGTGTCCAGGCCCTCCGCCTGCAACGCCATCGCCCGCAGTTTGGCCAGCAGGCCGATGCCCCGGCCCTCGTGGCCCCTCAAGTAGACGACGATGCCGCTGCCTTCGGCGACGACGGCGCGCAGCGCGGCGGCGAGCTGGTCGCCGCACTCGCAGTGCTGCGAGCCGAAGGCGTCCCCGGTCAGGCACTCCGAGTGCAGCCGGACCAGGACACGCTCACTGCCGATGTCGCCGTGGACCAGGGCCACTTGCTCGTCGCCGCGGTCGTGGTCCATGAAGCCGACCGCCTGGAATTTCCCGTACACGGTGGGCAGCGGGGCATTCACAACGCGTTCCACGCCCGTGCGCCGTGGGGACTTCTTGCCGAGTACGCCGAGGTTTTCTGTCATGATCTGGATCCTAAGCAGAGACGAAAGGCCTGAAAACAATGAGTGGTTCGGGAACGCGCCCGACACACCCGACGGCATATGATCTGTGGCCGGCGGACACCACGGAGGACGTACGGAATCGAGGGGCGGACCGCTCACGACAGGTCGCGGTCCTGCCGGTGGGGAGTTTCGAACAGCACGGCCCGTTCCTTCCGTTGGCGACCGATACGCTGATCGCCTGTGCCATCGCCCGCCAGATCGCCGGCGCGTACCCGGTGCACCTCCTTCCGCCGGTGACGATCTCCTGCTCGCACGAGCACGCGGCCTGGCCGGGAACCGTCAGCATCTCCTCCGTGACCCTTCATTCGGTGGTACGGGACATCGCGGACTCGCTGCGCCGCTCCGGTGTCGAGGCCCTGGTGGTCGTCAACGGGCACGGCGGAAACTATGTGCTGGGCAACGTGGTCCAGGAATCCTCCGCACGCGGCGAGCACATCGCGCTGTTCCCGGCCGCGGAGGACTGGGAGACTGCCCGGGAACGGGCCGGGGTGCACACCTCGCTGCTCACCGACATGCATGCGGGGGAAATCGAGACCTCCATTCTTCTGCACGCTCATCCCGAAATGGTCCGGGCCGGTTACGAGTCCGCCGATTTCACCGCGGACGACCGGCGCCATCTCCTCACCGTCGGAATGTCCGCCTATACCGAATCGGGCGTCATCGGCCGTCCTTCCCTGGGCTCCGCCGCAAAGGGGCGGGAGTTGCTGGCGAGCCTGGCCGCGTCCTTCGAACCGTATTTCTCGTTGCTGACGTCGGACGTGGACGAGGCGGCCGGGACGGGCGGTTCGCCCGGGTAGGCGTGTCCGGCCGCGTGGGCGGGTTCCGGGTCCGCCGCCACGGCGCCGGACCCGGCGCGTGCGCCGGCCCACCAGCGGGCGGCCAGGACGAGAGCGCCAGGCAGGGCGGCGACGAAGCTCAGCACCCCGTACACCACCGCCACGGCCAGTCCGGTGCTCGCGCCGAGTCCGGCGGCGCCGAACGCCCAGGCGGTGGCGCCCTCGCGCGGGCCGAAGCCGCCGACGTTCAGCGGCAGTCCCATGGCGACCAGGGCGAGGACCGCCAGCGGAAGCAGCACGGACACCGACGCCTCGGAGCCGGCCACCCGGGCGGCGACCACGAACATCGCGACGTGCCCGGCCAGGACGACGACGGAGGACAGGGCTACGCCCGGTCCGTTGCGGCGGGACAGCAGCCCCTCGCGCGCCTCGCCCAGGGTGCGGCGCAGGGCACGTCCCCGGCGGGACGGCGCCGCACGGTTCATGCGCAGGGCGAGGACCACGGCGAGCGCGCCCACGGCGGCGAGGCCGACCAGGGGCGCGAGGTGCCGGGCCTGGGCCCGGACCGGGGAGGGCAGCGTCAGCAGGACCGCGACTCCCGTGACGGCGAGCGCGATCTGCCCGGCGACCCGCTCCAGGACCACGGTCCGCACGCCGCGGCCGACGTCCCCGGCGCTCTGCCCGTGCCGCACCGCACGGTGGACGTCGCCCAGCACTCCGCCGGGCAGCGCCGCGTTCAGGAACAGCGCGCGGTAGTAGTCGGCCACGGCCGCGCCGAGCGGCAGCCGGATACGCAGGCCCCGGGCCACCAGCTGCCAGCGCCAGGCGCTGAACACCGTGGTGACCAGCCCGATCCCGAGCGCCGCGAGCAGCGTGGGCGCGTCGATCCGGCGCAGCCCGTCCAGGAATACGCCGGTGCCCAGCCGCCACAGCAGCACGGCCAGGATGGCGACCCCGGCGACGGTGCCGAAGTGGGTGCGCAGGGCACGGCTGTTGAGGCGCGCGAGCAACCGGCGCGGGCCACCGGCGACGGCCGGTGCCGAGGAGGCGGCCGACGCCCCGGAGGCGGCCGACGCCCCGGAGGCGGCCAATGTCCCGGAGGCGGCCGATGTCCCGGAGGCGGCCGGCGCGCCCAAGGCTCCGGATTCCGCCCGGTCTTCCCGGTCTTCCCGGTCCGCACGCACCATGAGGACGTCCGCCGCCTGCACGCTCATGCGGCACCGCCCGCGGGCCGGGACAGCGCCAGCAGGTCGCTGTGATGGACGACGACCCGCAACTCGCCCGCCGCGCACGCCTCCAGACGCTCGGTGAGATAACGGTCGGCGCGCTCCCCGAGCTCCGGCCGTTCCTCGACCGCCGCGCCGACCCAGCCGCGCAGCCACTGGGCGGTCAGCTCGCGCTGGTCCGGGCCGAGCCGCCAGGCACTCGGGAACACGTGCACGGTCGCGCCGCGCTCGCCGAAGGCCTCGCAGGCCACGCCGACCGCGTCGGGACCGAGCAGACCGCCGCGGCGCTGGTGGGCGTTGAACGCCTCGGTGATCTCGGCGTCCAGCGGGTCGGCCGGGGTGAAGTCGACACGGCCGACCACCGACAGCGTGAGCAGAGCCGGGCAGCCGGCTCCGGCGCAGGCGGCGGCAAGGGTGGCGATCTCCTCGTGGGTGAGGACGTCCAGCAGCGCCGACGCCGTCACCAGCGACGCCCCCGCCAGGGCGTCCGGGGTGAGCCGGGCCACGTCGCCGCGGCGCGTCTCCACGGTGACGCGGCTCCCGTCGGCGGCGGCGCGCGCGGCGCCGACGGCCGCGAAGTGCAGCAGGTAGGGGTCGCGGTCGTGGAGGATCCAGTGCTGGGCGCCGTCCAGCCGGGGGGCGAGCCAGCGGCCCATCGAGCCGGTGCCGCAGCCCAGATCGTGCACGACGAGCCCGCCGTGCAGGTTCGGCAGATTGGCGAGCCGGATGCGCAGCGGGTCCAGCAGCTCCGTCGCCCGCGCCGCGGCGTCCGCCACCTCCCGCAGCTGCAACCACTCGGGCGCGTACCGGGGCGGCTCCTCCGGCCCGTCCTCCCGCAACCGTACGGTGGCCCGCTCCCCGGGACGGGAGGCCGGACCGGAACCCGGGATCACCGGCCCGGAGGGGCTCGTCGGGGGCTCCGGGGTCGCCGGGGAGGCGGCGTCCTGCGGGCCGGGGTGCGCATGCAGAGCGGATTCCGCCATGGCCGACGCGTCCTTTCCGGTGAACTGGGCCGCCGACGCGACCCGCTGCACGGACGGCAGGGCCGGGGCGGAACCTGCCCCGCCGGCCGCTTCAGTGGTCTGCGGCCCCGCGTCCGCCGCCTCCGCTGCGTCGCACGGTCCCGGCTGTGACGGTATCCGTCCGCCGCGCCGCCCGGCGCCGGTCGAAGTGGTCGTCTTCCTCATGCCGCCCTCCGCGGTTCCTTCGGCAGCCGGCCCAGCACACCGGCCAGGCTGCGGGCGGTCGTCGCCCAGCCGTCGAGCGCGGCGCGCCGGCCCCGGGCGGCGGCTTTGAGCCGGCGCCGCACGTCGGCCTCGCCGAACCAGCCGCGCAGCTCGGCGGCGAGGGCCGCCGGGTCCTCCGGCGGGACGAGGATGCCGGGTACCCCGCCGTCGGGGGCGCGGCCGACCGCCTCGGAAACGCCTCCGACGTCCGTGGCCAGTACGGGGATGCCGCGCGCGAGCGCCTCGGTGACCGCCATGCCGTAGGTCTCCGCGTAGGAGGCGAGGACCAGCAGGTCGGCGGCGGCGTAACTGGCGTCCAGGTCGGCACCGGCCCGCGGTCCGGCCAGGTGGAAGCGGTCCTGGAGGCCGTGCCTGCCGATCAGGGCGCGCAGTTGGGCGACGTACGCGGGGTCCTGCGTCAGCCCGCCGACGCACACGCAGCTCCACGGCAGGTCGGTGACCGTGGCCAGGGCCTCCACCAGCCGGTGCTGTCCCTTGCGCGGGGTCACGGCGGCCACGCACAGCAGCCGCGAGACACCGTCGGTGCCGGGGGCCGGCGGCGCGATGTCGGCGCCGGGCACGGCGACGTGCACCCGGTCGGGGGCGAGGCCGTGGTGGGAGACGAGGCGGCGGACCGCCCAGTCGCTGGTGCCGACGACGGCGGGGACCGCCCGCAGCACCTCCCTTTCCCGGGCGTCCAGTTCGGCGGCCACGGCGGGCTCGAGCCCGGTCTCGTCGCCGAGCGGAAGGTGGACGAGGACGGCCAGGCGCAGCCGCTGCGCCTCGGGGACGACGATCTCGGGGACGCCGCAGGCGACGAGCCCGTCCAGGAGGACGACGGCACCGTCGGGCAACTCCCGCAGGATGCGGGCGAGTTCCGTACGGGCTTCGGCGCCGGGCCGGGGCCAGCTGCCGTCCACGGCGTGCGGGCGGACCTGCCAGCCGAAGCCGGGCAGGTCCAGGCTGACGCGGCGGTCGTAGGCGTTGCCGCCGCTCGGCGTGGCCGGGTCGTCGACGCCGCCCGGCAGGACGAAGTGCACGGTGTGCAGGGACATGGGGATGATCCCGACGTTCTCCGAGCCCGCGCGCTGCGCGGGCAGGTAGGCGAGGGCCGAGGCCGGTGGAACAGTCATGCCGGTCGTGACGGTCATACCGGTTGTGACGGTCTTGCCGGTCGTGCCAGTCATGCCGGTCGTGACGGTCATATCGGTTGTGACGGTCTTGCCGGTCGTGACGGTCATGTCATTCATGCCGGTGGCCCCGGTCGTGCCCGTGACCCCGGGCAGGTCGGTCAGCTCGGTCACAGGGCACACTCGTAACTTGCCCAGGCGACGTGCGACTCGTGGAGGGTGACGGTGAGGCCGGCGAGTCCCTTGGCGCCCTCACCCAGGGCGCCCTTGTGGATCCGCTCGGCGAGCCGGTCTGCGATGACCTTGGCCAGGAACTCCGTCGAGGTGTTGATGCCGGCGAAGTCGGGCTCGTTGTCGAGGTTGCGGTAGTTCAGCTCGCTCACGACGGCGCCCAGTTCCTGGGTGGCCAGTCCGATGTCGACGACGATGTTGTCGTCGTCCAGCTGCTCGCGCCGGAAGGTGGCGTCCACGAGGAACGTGGCTCCGTGCAGCCGCTGCGCGGGTCCGAACACCTCGCCGTGGAAGCTGTGGGCGATCATGATGTGATCGCGGACGGTGATGCTGAACAACGGACGACCCTCCAGGTGCGGCGCGTCTGGTCCCCCGGCTGATCCCTGCCGGGGGGATGCCGTGTAGTACGGCTCCACACTTCCCGTTGTTCAGCCGCCTCTCACTCTTTTCTCAGGTCAGGCGCTCTTGTCGTACCGGATTGAACGGCTGGCCCCCCACTCACTCCGGCGCGTCCTCGTACCTGACCCGGTGGCAGAGCGCCGGGATCTCCCCGGAGGCCAGCTTCGGCATGACCTCCGGCAGCTCCTCGAACCCGCTTTCCCCGGTGACGAGGGCGTCCAGTGCCGGATCGGCGAGCAGGTCGAGGGCGAGGGCGAGCCGGTCGGCGTAGGTACGGCTGGTGCGGCGGGCCGGGGAGACGGTGCCGACCTGGCTGCTGCGGATGACCAGGCGGCGGGAGTGGAAGGCCTCGCCGAGCGGGAGGGCGACGCGCCGGTCGCCGTACCAGCTCAGTTCGATGACCGTGCCCTCGGCGGTGAGCAGTTCCAGGGCGCGGGCGAGGCCCTGCTCGGTGGCGCTGGCGTGCACGACGAGGTCGCAGTCGCCGAGGGCCTCCTCGGGCCGGGCGAAGCCGACGCCGAGCGCCTCGGCGATCCGGGCGCGGGCGGGGTCGGCGTCCACCAGTTGGACACGCACGCCCGGGAACCGGGCGAGCAGCGCGGCCACCGAGCAGCCGACCATCCCACCGCCGACCACGGCGATCCGGTCGCCGACCAGGGGAGCGGCGTCCCACAGCGCGTTCACGGCCGTCTCGACGGTGCCGGCGAGGACGGCCCGCTCGGCGGGCACGCCGGCCGGCACCGGGGTGACGGCGCTCGCCGGGACGACGTAGCGGCTCTGGTGCGGATAGAGACAGAACACGGTGCGCCCGGCCAGGTTCTCCGGCCCCTCCTCCACCACCCCGACGCTGAGGTAGCCGTACTTCACCGGCCCGGGGAAGTCCCCTTCCTGGAAGGGCGCCCGCATGGCGGTGTGCTGACTGATGGGCACCCCGCCGCGGAACACCAGTGTCTCCGTGCCCCGGCTGACCCCGGAGTACAGCGCGCGGACGACGACCTCCCCCTCGCCGGGGTCCGGAAGGCTCACGTCGCGTATCTCGCCGTGACCGGGCGAGTTGAGCCAGAAGGCGCGGGCAGAGCGTTTCATCGAGCGTCCTCCTGAACGATCGGGAAGTTGTTCACGTACCGAGGTGTGCACAGGCCGCGCACAACGTACGCGGCGTTGATCGACTCTGTCACTCGGCCGGAGGGTGTGCGGTGGCCCTGAACAACACTTACGACGCGAGGCCGGCTCTGCAGGAGACCGCTGTGGGAGCGGGCGTCCAGATCCTGCTGCTGGCCCTGCTCGGCACGGCGATCGGCATGGGACCAGCCGGCTGGGTGACCGGCCTGGTCTTCGCCGTCGCCACCTGGGCGGTGCTCTCCCGGGCACTGCACCGGTCGAGGCTGCGCAACTTCGGCGCGGCCAACCGGGTCACCCTGGGCCGGGCCACTCTCGTCGGCGGTGTGACGGCCCTGGTCGCGGACTCCTTCGAGAGCTCACCGCCGGTGTCGGTGCTGGTCGGCCTGACGGCGGTGGCGCTGATCCTGGACGGTGTCGACGGCAAGGTGGCCCGCCGCACCGGCACGTCCACGGCGCTGGGCGCCCGCTTCGACATGGAGGTGGACGCCTTCCTGATCCTGGTGCTGAGCGTCTACGTCTCGATGGACCTCGGCCCGTGGGTACTGCTGATCGGCGGCATGCGCTACGCCTTCGCCGCCGCCGCCCGCGCCCTGCCCTGGCTGAACGCGCCACTGCCGCCGAGCACCGCCCGCAAGACGGTGGCCGCCCTCCAGGGCGTCCTCCTGCTGGTGGCGGGCGCGGACCTGCTGCCGGAGGCGGCGAACTTCGGTGTGGTGCTGCTGGCTCTGGTGCTGCTGGTGTGGTCGTTCGGGCGGGACGTTCTGTGGCTGTGGCGCAGTTCGCGTATGCGGGCGGTGACCGCCGAGGTCGGCCGGGAGGTCGACGGGATCCTGGAGGCCTCCGTCGAGGACGCGCTGCTGGAGACCGCCCGGGCCGCGTGACGTCGCAGGCATGACGCAGGGCCCGGATCACGGGGGATGTGATCCGGGCCCTGCGCCGTGCCGTGCCGTGCTGTGCCCTGCTGTGCCCTGCTGTGCCGTCTTGTGCCGTGCTACGACCGCGGCGACCGCGTCCGTACGACGGCGAACGCGGCCGCGGCGAGACCGAGCACCCCTACGACCAGCCCGGCGATCCCGAGTCCGCGAGCGGTCGAGTCACTGGAGGACGAGCTCGTGGACGCGGCGGAGGCGGCCTGCCCGGAGTTCGTGCCGTCGGCCGCCGACGCGGCGGGCTTCGCCTCACTGCCCTCGGCGGTGAGCTTCAGGACCGGCGCCGGGTTCTCGGGCTCGTCGCCGCCCTGGGGTTCCTCGATCCAGCGGACGACCTTGCCGTCGGAGTAGGTCTGCAGGGTCTTGAAGGTCAACTGGCCCGTGTCTTCGGGAAGCTGACCGAAGGCGACGTTGAAGTCCTGGTACTGGCCGGGTCCGATCCTGCCGCCGGTCCAGGTGATCTGGGACACGGCGTCGGTGATGGTCCCGTCGTCCGTCTTGACCGGCGTCTTGAGCTTGGTGTTGGTGACCTTGGCGGTCCAGCCGTCCTGCGGGGTGACGAGCAGGCCGAGGAGCGGGTGGTCGGTGGGCAGGTACACCTGGACCTTGGTGGTGCTCGCCGAGTCCTCCTCGTTGGGCACACGGAAGGTGAGCAGGCCGTCCGTGGCGCCCTTCGCGTAGGCCTCGGGGTGGACCGTGACATGCGCGGAGGCGACGCCCGCCGCGGTGAGGATCCCGGCGGCGGCGAGCACGGTCACGATGCCGGCGCGGCGCAGCAGGCCGGTGGCGGTGGCAGTACGTGTCGTGGACATGGGTGAGTGGATCTCCGTACGAGAGGGGGGTGTGCGGTGTCGGTTCAGACCGGGTACGGGATCCGGGCCGGCGGCCCGCGCCTGCTCACCGCGTGCCGCAGCAGAAGCCGGCGGAGCCGGCGCGCCGCGGTCGCGGTGCGGGGGCGGCGGACGGCCTGGGCATTCGCGGGGGCGGGCGCGTGGCGCCACCAGGCCGCGAGCGCGGGCACGAAGGCGACGGCCCGGCGCAGCAACGACCACAGCGCGGCCTCCCCGCGCCGCAGCCACCAGGACGCGACCAGCGCGGCGAGCACATGGGCGGCCGCGGCATGCGAGGTCAGGGCGTGGGAATCGATGAGCGCGGCCGCGGCATGGACCTGCGTGGAGGCCGTGCGCATGCCGCCCTCGTCGGGCATCGGCATCGACGCCATGGAGGAGAACGAGTGCGGTGCGCCGGGCTCGCCCGCCCCGGCCCGCGCGGCGTCAAAGGCGAAGTGCAGCCCCACCTGTGTGACAAGCATCGTCGCACCGATCCCCGGCAGGGACCGCTCCCGGCCGCCGAGCAGCCATCCGGCCCCGAAGACCCCGACGAACCCGGCACCGTCCGCCCACAGCGGTGGCATCGTGCCCATGGCGAGCCCGTGCCCGGCGGCCGCGAGAAGCACGCACACCGCGGCGAACACCGCGGCGCGCAGACTCCGTACCGCCGGCGACGCGCTCACGGTGACGGATCCTCCCACGAACAGGGCATACGTGCGGCGGCGACGCCCGGTTCATCAGCGTCGGGTTTCCCCCGGACGTGTGAGTGTCTCCGCTCCTCGACCGCGCAGCGCGTCGTGTGATCCCACGGCGGCGAGCAGAGGTGGTTCCTCGCCGCCCTCCCTCATGGGCGAGGTGCAGCTCACTTCGCGCCCGGGTCGCCAGCACGTAGTACGTCATGCGCTGCAACCGAGGTGCACTGCAAGGAGAAGACACGTCACGTCGAGGAATCGAGCCGGGTGGAGCGGGACCGGCAGAACGAATTCATCCGCAAGCGGCCGGATGAATTCCACGCCCTCGCCCGGGCCAAGGACACCTGGCTCCGTGCGGCCCGTGCGGCCCGTGCGACCCTGCGGGACCGCACGTAGGGTCACAGATCCACCCGGCGGAAGGGGCCTCGGTCACCGTTCTCCCAGGAAGAGGTCCCGGGCTGTTGGGCCCTACTCGGAGGTCCCCGCAGGGACTGTTCGGCCCTATGGGGACCCCGTACCGCTGCGGCGATCATGGGGCGGCGGCCGGGAGGGCCGGTCCGTTTCCTCAACCGGAGCACCTCCGGGCTCGTCGTTGCGTCGATGAACCGAGCAGATGGGGAGGGCACCGTCCGGTGGACGAGGTGCGGATACAGCAGGCGGCGGCAGTGCGGCCGGGAGAGCAGGCGGCGCCGGCCGCGGACTCGGCCGGCGAGGCGGGCAGCCGGGTGGAGCGCGGCGTCGTACGGCCGGCATGGGTGGAGTGGCTGACCACGACCGATCACAAGAGGATCGGGACGCTCTATCTCGTCACCGCCTTCGTGTTCTTCATCGTCGGCGGCGTGCTGGCGCTGATGATGCGGGCCGAGCTGGCCCGTCCGGGTCTGCAGATCATGTCGAACGAGCAGTTCAACCAGGCGTTCACGATGCACGGCTCGATCATGCTGCTGATGTTCGCGATGCCGCTGTTCACCGGCTTCGCGAACTGGATCATGCCGCTGCAGATCGGCGCCCCGGACGTGGCCTTCCCCCGGCTGAACATGCTGGCGTACTGGCTGTTCCTGTTCGGTTCCTCGATCGCCGCGTTCGGCTTCCTCACGCCGGGCGGGGCCGCCGACTTCGGCTGGTTCCTGTACGCCCCGCTGTCGGACGCCGTCCATTCGCCGGGGCTCGGTGCCGACCTGTGGATCATGGGCGTGGCGCTGTCCGGCTTCGGCAGCATCCTCGGAGCGGTCAACTTCATCACCACGATCGTCTGCATGCGCGCGCCCGGCATGACCATGTTCCGCATGCCGATCTTCACCTGGAACGTGCTGCTCACCGCGCTCCTCGTCCTGATCGTCTTCCCGGTGCTGGCCGCGGCGCTGTTCGCCCTGGAGATGGACCGCAAGTTCGGCAGCCACGTCTTCGACGCGGCCAACGGCGGGGCGCTGCTGTGGCAGCACCTGTTCTGGTTCTTCGGCCATCCCGAGGTGTACATCCTGGCGCTGCCGTTCTTCGGGATCGTCTCCGAGGTGATCCCGGTGTTCAGCCGCAAGCCGATGTTCGGCTACATGGGCCTGATCGGTGCGACCATCGCCATCGCGGGCCTGTCCGTGACCGTGTGGGCCCACCACATGTACGTCACCGGTGGTGTGCTGCTGCCGTTCTTCTCCTTCATGACGATGCTGATCGCGGTGCCCACGGGGGTGAAGTTCTTCAACTGGATCGGCACCATGTGGAAGGGCAGCCTCTCCTTCGAGACGCCGATGCTGTGGACGGTCGGCTTCCTCGTCACCTTCCTCTTCGGCGGTCTGACCGGTGTCATCCTGGCCGCGCCGCCGCTGGACTTCCACGTGTCGGACTCGTACTTCGTGGTGGCGCACTTCCACTACACCGTGTTCGGCACGGTCGTGTACGCGATGTTCGCGGGCTTCCACTTCTGGTGGCCGAAGTTCACCGGCAAGATGCTGGACGAGCGGCTCGGCAAGATCACCTTCTGGACGCTCACGGTCGGGTTCCACCTCACCTTCCTCGTGCAGCACTGGCTGGGCGTCGAGGGCATGCCGCGCCGGTACGCCGACTACCTGGCCGCGGACGGCTTCACCGCCCTCAACACCCTGTCCACGATCGGATCGTTCCTGCTTGGCCTGTCGATCCTGCCGTTCTTCTACAACGTGTGGAAGACGGCCAAGTACGGCAAGCGGGTCGAGGTCGACGACCCCTGGGGCTACGGCCGTTCACTGGAGTGGGCGACCTCCTGCCCGCCGCCCCGGCACAACTTCGTCTCCCTGCCCCGGATACGCAGCGAGTCCCCGGCGTTCGACCTGCACCACCCGGAGATCGCCGGGGCGGCCGAGGTCGCCGGGACCGCCGGGGCCCCCGGTCTGGAAGCGGCGGCGAGGTAGGCCGTGTCGCACGCCGTCGCCGCGCTGGGAGCCGCGGCGCTCACCGCCGCCGGCTGCGTCTGGTACCTGCCGGCCCTCGCCGACCTGCGGGCCGGGGCCGACCGGCCCGACTCCCGGCGCATCGCAGCGGCCGCCTGCGTGACCGGCTGGGCCGGCACCGGCGCACTCGCGCTGCTGCTGCTCGTGGCCGAGGGGTGGTGGACGCCGTGCGTCGCGGCCGCCGTCGGCGCCACCGCCACGACCGCACTGCGCCTGGACGCCGCCGTACAGCGCAGGCGCGAGGCGCGGGAGACCGCACGCCACTGGGCGCGGCTGGGCCACGTTCCGCCCCCGGCCGGCCCCGGTCGCTCCCGGCACGTCGTGGCCGCCGTCGTGGGCTGCGGCGTGGCCGCCGCCGTGGCCGTCGCGGTCCTGCACGCCGTCGCCGGCCCGGACGGCGACGCGGGCTGGGTGACGGCCGCCGCTCCGGCCGCCGTCATGGGCGTGTTCCTCATCACGGCGGCCACGTACGCCTGGGCGACCCGCCGCACCACGTCACCACGCCGCACCACGGCAAGCGGCCGCACCACGTCCACCCGCCACACCGCGTCAAGCCGCCAGGAGCAGACCAGGCGTTGACTGCGCCCGGGTACGTCCCGGCCGGGCCGCGCCCCCTCCCAGCCCCCTCCTCCCTCCCGACCGGCGCCCGACCCGCTCCCGCTGTCCTGGCGCGCCGGATCGGGGCGGCGGGGTGAGCCAGAACGGCGAAGGGAGCAGCGAAGGGAGCGGCGAAAGGGCGAAGGTCCTGTCGATCCGGGACCAATGGCCGGATCTCCGCCCTTGAGCGGATGACAGGCTGAGGACGGGCCGCGCCCGTACGGCGGCTCGAAAGGTTGGACAGCGGACATGTCTTCGCGCGCCGTACGGCGCTGGCTGCCGAACCAGCACGGCGCCTGGGCGATGCTGGTCGTGCCGTTTCTGGCGGGCACGCTGCTGGGCGGACCGACGCCGTGGCACGTCCCGCTGCTGCTCGCGTGGCTGCTCGGCTACCTCGCCGTCTTCCATGTCCAGCAGTGGCTGCGGCTGCGCCGCAACTCCCGCAACCCCAGGGCCGCCGCCCGCCACACCCGGCCGGCCGTCGTCCTCACGGCGGCGCTGGTGCCGCTCGGCGCCGCCCTCGCCGTGCACGCGCCCCGGCTGCTCCTCGCCGCGGCCTGCGCCGCACCGTTGCTCGCCCTGAACTGCTGGTACGCCTGGCGCAACCGGGAACGCGCCCTGATCAACGGGCTCGTGGCCGTCGTCCCGGCGTGCGGCATGCTCCCGGTCGCGCTGCTCCTCGGCGGGGGCGGGTTCGAGGATGCCTGGCGCCCTGCGCTGGCCTGTCTGCTCTACTTCGCGGGCACCATCCTCTACGTCAAGACCATGATCCGTGAGCGGAACAGCACCGCCTATCGACGGGCCTCGGGCTGCTACCACGCGGCAGCCGTGGGGGTCGCGGTCGTACTGGGCCCCTGGATCGCCGGATTCTTCGCGGTGTGCCTGGTCCGTGCGCTGGCCGTTCCCGCTCTCGGCCGGGTGCGGGCTACGCGGGTCGGGGCCGCGGAGGCGGTGCTGTCGCTGCTGCTCCTCGTTGCGCTGGTGATCTCGTTCGGGTGAGCGGGAGGAACTGCTGAGGGCGGGAGGGACGACCCCGGGACGGGGCGCCCGGTCTCAAGCTGCCCTGCGCCCCCTCCCCCGGTGCGCGCGCACGATCCCCGCGTACCGGTGCCCGCTGCCCTTGATCGTCCGCTCCTGGGTCCAGTAGTCGACGTGGACAAGGCCGAAGCGCTTGGCATAGCCGTAGGCCCACTCGAAGTTGTCCAGGAGCGACCAGGCGAAGTAGCCCGCCAGCGGGGCGCCCTTGCGGGCGGCGGAGGCGCAGGCGGCGAGGTGCTCGACCAGGTAGTCCTGGCGTTCGGGGTCGTCGATCGTGCCGTCGGGCCGGACCACGTCCGCAAAGGCGGAGCCGTTCTCGGTGACGTGGATCTTGCGGGCGCCGTACTCGTGGGTGAGGCGGAGCAGCAGCGTTTCCATGCCACTTGCGTCGATCTCCCAGTCCATGCCGGTGCGCGGGACGCCCGGGCGGCGGACGGTGCGCACGCGGGGGGCCGGACCGGTGGGGTCGTCGGCGACCGCGGCCGGGAAGTAGTAGTTCAGGCCGAGCCAGTCCAGGGGGGTGGCGATCGTGCCCGGGTCACCAGGTTGCTCGGGGAGGTCCACGCCGTAGACCTCGCGCATGTCCGCGGGGAAGCCGCGGCCGTGGACCGGGTCCAGCCACCAGCGGTTGACGTGGCCGTCGTGGCGGTGGGCGGCCGCCTCGTCCTCGGGGCGGCCGGTGGCGGGGAAGACGGTCGAGAGGTTGTTGACGATGCCGATCTCGGCGCGGGGGCTCGCGGCGCGGATCGCCTGGGCTGCCAGGCCGTGGCCCAGGAGCAGGTGGTAGGAGGCGCGGACCGCGGAGCTCAGGTCGGTGAGGCCGGGGGCCATCCTGCCCTCGAGGTGGCCGATCCAGGCCGAGCAGGAGGGCTCGTTGAGGGTCGCCCAGTGTGTGACGCGGTCACCGAGGCGTTCGGCCACGACCGACGCGTAGGAGGCGAAGTGCTCGGCGGTGGCGCGTTCGGGCCAGCCGCCGCGGTCCTGGAGGACCTGTGGGAGGTCCCAGTGGTAGAGGGTGACGGACGGGGTGATGCCGGCTTCCAGCAGGCCGTCGATCAACTCGTCGTAGAAGGCGAGGCCCCTGGGGTTGACCGGGCCGTCGCCCTCCGGCCGCACGCGCGGCCAGGCGATCGACAACCGGTAGGCGTTCGCGCCCAGTTGACGCATCAGGGCGATGTCCTCGCGCCAGCGGTGGTAGTGGTCGCAGGCGATGTCGCCGTGGTCGTTGTTGTCGATCTTTCCGGGGGTGTGGGAGAAGGTGTCCCAGATCGACGGTGAACGGCCGTCCTCGGCGACGGCTCCCTCGATCTGGTACGCCGAGGTGGCCGTACCCCACAGGAAGTCGTCCGGGAGCGCGGCGAGGTCGATGGCGTCGGGCACGGAAGTCCTCTCGGAAAGGATGGTGTCGGCGGTCACTTCACCGCTCCCGCGGTGAGCCCTGCGACGAGGTAGCGCTGCAGCAGCAGGAAGCCGGCGACCACGGGCACGCTCACGACGAGGGAGGCGGCCATGATCTGGTTCCAGTACACGTCGTTCTGTGTGGAGTAGCCCTGCAGGCCGACGGCGAGGGTGCGGGTGGTGTCGTTGGTCATCACGGAGGCGAAGAGCACCTCGCCCCAGGCGGTCATGAAGGCGTAGACGGCGACGGCGACGATGCCGGGGATCGCGGCCGGCACCACGACGCGCAGCAGCGCGCCGAGCGGGCCGCAGCCGTCCACCAGGGCCGCCTCGTCCAGGTCGCGCGGCACGGAGTCGAAGTAGCCGATCAGCATCCAGATGGAGAAGGGGAGGGAGAAGGTGAGGTAGGTCAGGATCAGGCCGCCGCGGGAGCCGAACAGGGCGATGCCGGTGGCGTTGCCGATGTTGACGTAGAGGAGGAACAGCGGGAGCAGGAACAGGATGCCCGGGAACATCTGCGTGGACAGGACGGTGACCGTGAAGACGCGTCTGCCGCGGAACGTGTAGCGGCTGACCGCGTACGCCGCGAAGACCGCGATCACCACCGAGCAGACCGTGGCGGCGCCCGCCACCACGAGGGAGTTCACGAAGTACTCGGCGAGCGGGACCGTCGACCAGATGTCGATGTACGGGCGGACGGTCAGGTCGCTGGGCAGCCAGCGGAACTTGCCCGTGACGTCCGCGAGCGGCTTCAGCGAGCTGGAGACCATGACGTAGACCGGCACCAGGACGAAGCCGGTCAGCAGGGTGAGGAAGATCCGCCGGGACCAGAGGAAGGAGCGTGGCGGCGCCATCGGGGACCGGTGGGAGTCATGCATCGGCGGACCTCCGGCCACGTGAGGTGAGCGCCAGGTACGCGCCGGTGACGAGAAGCAGGAACAGCAGCAGGAGGACCGACATGGCGGAGCCGGTGCCGAAGTTCCAGGTGACGAAGGACGCCTGGTAGATGTGCACGGAGATGAGGTCCGCGGCCTCGGGGGCGGCCTTGCCGAACAGCACGTACGGCGTGTTGAAGTCGTTGAACGTCCACAGGAACAGCACCAGGACCAGCACCTGGTTGACGGGGCGCAGCGACGGCAGGGTGATGCGGCGGATCTGCTGCCACATGCCGGCGCCGTCCAGCGCGGCCGCCTCGTACAGCTCGCGCGGGATGTTCTGCAGGCCCGCCATGACGATGAGGAAGGCGAACGGCCAGCCCTTCCACACCGACACGGTCAGCAGCGCGGCGAAGCTGTTGTCGCCGATGAGCCAGAAGGACGGCTTGCCGGTGAGGTGCAGCTGGTCGTGCAGGACGTGGTTCACCAGGCCGTTGTCGTGCTGGAACATGAACACCCAGGTGATGACGGCCGCGTAGACCGGCAGCGCGTACGGCACCAGGAAGAGCGCCCTGAGCAGGCCGCGGCCTCGGAAGGTGTCCTGCATGCAGATCGCGGCCACGGTGCCGGTCAGCCAGCACAGGCCGACCGACAGCAGGGTGAATCCGACGGTGACGAGGAAGGAGTGGAGCAGCGCCTCGCCCACGGGGGCGTCGAAGTCCACCGACATGCGGTAGTTGCCGAAGCCGGACCAGGGGGCGGTGCCCCAGTCCCGGATGTAGAACTGGGTGAGCTCCTTGAAGCTCATCACGATGCCGATCACCATCGGCACCAGATGGACCAGGAGTTCGAGGAGCAGGGCGGGCAGGAGCAGCAGGTACGGCAGCCCGGCGCGGCGGATCCGCCCGGACCGGCGGCGCGGGCCGCGCGCCGCCGCACCGGGAGAACCGCCGGGCACCGCCCCCCTGCCGGCCTGCTCGCAGGCGGTGGTCGTCATGACGGTGTCCGCGCTCACTTCGCCGGCATCTGCTGCTGGGCCTTGAGCAGCTTGGCCTTCACCGAGTCCGTGGTGACCGCGCGGCCGGCGGCGGCGTCGGCGAAGAGTTCCTTGACGGCCGTGCCGACCGTCGTCTCGAACTGGGACTCGTCGGCGACCTGCGGCAGCGCTGCCGCGCTCGTGGCGAGGGTGTTCTTCAGGACGGTGTTCGCTGGGGTGCTGAACACGGGGTCCGACTGGGCGGACTTGACCGACGGGATGCAGCTGTAGGCCTTGTTGAGGATCTTCTGCTCGTCGTCACCGGTCAGGAACTTCACGAACTTCGTCGCGCCGTCGAGGTTGTGGGTGTTCCTGAAGACGGCCAGGTTGATGCCGGCGACCATGGAGTTGACCCGGGTGCCGGCGCCGGGCGTGCCGGACTGCACGGGGACCGGGGCGACACCGTAGGCGTCCGCGCTCATGCCCTGGGAGGCGAGGTTGGCGGAGGCCGACTGCCACAGCAGCATCGCCGTACGGCCCTGGGCGAAGTCGCTCACCGACTGGTTCTGCGCGTACTCGGCGTCGCCCGCCGGGATGACCTTGTCCTTGGCCATCAGGTCGACGTACTGCTTGACCGCCGTGACCGCGCCGTCGTTCGTGAAGTCGGGCTTGCCGTCGGCGGTGTAGAAGCCGGCACCGTGCTGCCTGGCGAAGACGAAGACGTGGTGGATGTTCTCCGAGACGTTGGAGCCCTCGGCGCCCAGCACCTGCTTGCCCTTCGCCTGGATCCTCTTCCCGTCGGCGACCAGCTCGGCCCAGGTCGCCGGGGGCTTGGCGATCCCCGCGTCGGCGAAGATCTTCTTGTTGTAGTAGAGGCCGTACGCCATCGAGTAGAGGGGTATCGCGGCCGGGTCCTTGCCCGGTGCGCCCGTCGAGCCGAGGGCGGACTCGACGAAACGGTCCCTGCCGCCGATCCTGGCGAAGTTCTTCGCGTCCCACGGCAGCAGGGCTCCGGTGGCCTGCAGGGAGGCGCTCCAGCTGTTGCCGATGTTGAGGACGTCGGGGCCCTGGCCGGAGGTGGTCGCGGTCAGGATCCGGTTGAGCAGGTCCGTCCAGGGGACGACCTCCAGCTTCACCTTGATGCCCGTCTGCTTCTGGAACTTGTCGAGCTCGGGCTGGAGGACCTTCTTGTCGATCTCGATGCTGGCGCCTTGGTTGGAGGCCCAGTAAGTGAGCGACTCGGGCGAGTCGCTGGACCCGCCGCCCGTCGACGAACCGCCTCCGCAGGCCGAGGCGGCAAGGGCGAGAGACATGGTGACGGCGCCTACGGCCGCGGCTCGGATGCTGCGCATGGCTCCTGGTGTCCCTTTCCGGGAGTCGAGAAGCCCGAGAACGCCTGCGGACGCCGACCGTCGGGACCCTCCACCCGTTCGACTTCCGAAGCACCTCAGGACTTAATTTAGGACGTGAGTTAAACCTCCCGGGGAGGGCCCGTCAAGGGATGCGGCAGGAGTGAATCGGCGGCCGCCCGCCGCAGGGAGCCGGCGATCGGCTGTATACGGCGGCCGGCCGACCGGTGACCTGCGGCGGGAGCGCCCGGCAGGCGCCATGGACGCTGTGCAACGGTTGGGTCTCGGCAGGTCCGCGCCGGCACCCGCCCGCCTCTCCAGTCCATCGCCCGGCATGCGCGGTTGATTGACGGCCCGTCAGCGGCTCGGCACAAGTCTGGTCACAACTCTTGACGCTTCGTTCACAGGGATGAAGCATTCACCGGCGAGAGAGCGCTCTCGAACCCCACTCCGTTCATCTCTTGAACCAGGAGAGCCGCCCCATGCCCCCTGTCTCCCCAGATTCCCCGGCACCCGCCATGGGTCGCCGGGCCGTCCTCGGCGCCGCCGCGGCGGCCGCTCCCCTGCTGGCGGGGCTGTCCGCGACGCCGGCGTCCGCCGCACGCGGAGCCGCCGCACGCGGAGCCGCCGCACGCGGGGTCGCGCCCGACGCCCCGCCGGGCACCGGGCACCGCAGGCCCCGCGCCCTGCCCGGCGGCGGCGACCTCGGGCCCAACGTCCTCGTCTTCGACCCGTCCACGCCCGGAATCCAGGCGAAGCTGGACGACGTCTTCAGCCGGCAGGAGTCGGCCCAGTTCGGCACCGGCCGTTACGCCCTGCTGTTCAGACCCGGCGCGTACCACGGCCTGAACGCCCAGATCGGCTTCTACACCTCCGTCGCGGGCCTCGGCCTCTCCCCCGACGACACGACCATCAACGGGGACGTCACGGTGGACGCGGGCTGGTTCAACGGCAACGCCACCCAGAACTTCTGGCGTTCGGCGGAGAACCTCGCCCTCGTCCCGGCCGGCGGCACCAACCGCTGGGCCGTCGCACAGGCGGCGCCGTTTCGCCGTATGCATGTACGCGGCGGCCTCGACCTCGCCCCGTCCGGCTACGGTTGGGCCAGTGGCGGCTACATCGCCGACAGCCGGATCGAGGGCCGGGTCGGCCCGTACTCGCAGCAGCAGTGGTACACCCGCGACAGCGCGATCGGCAGCTGGCTCAACGGCGTGTGGAACATGGTCTTCTCCGGCGTCGAGGGCGCCCCCGCGCAGAGCTTCCCGAACCCGCCGTACACGACGCTCGCCACGACCCCCGTCTCCCGGGAGAAGCCCTTCCTGTACGTCAGCGGGAGCCAATTCCGTGTGTTCCTGCCGGAGAAACGGACCAACGCCCGTGGCGTGACCTGGGGCAACGGCACCCCGCGAGGCACCTCCCTTCCGCTGTCCCGGTTCTACGTCGCGAAGCCGGGCGTGAGCGCGGCGACCCTCAACCAGGCCCTGGCCCAGGGACTTCACCTCCTGCTGACCCCGGGGATCTACCACGTGGACCGGCCGATCCTGGTGAACCGGCCGAACACCGTGGTCCTGGGCCTGGGGTACGCGACCCTGGTCCCGGAGGGCGGCGTGACGGTGATGAAGGTCTCCGACGTCGACGGCGTACGGCTCGCCGGTTTCCTCATCGACGCCGGGCCCGTCAACTCCGCGACCCTGCTGGAGGTCGGCCCGAACGGCGCGTCGAAGGACCACTCGGCCAACCCGACCACCGTGCAGGACGTGTTCGTGCGCATCGGCGGCGCGGGGGCCGGCAAGGCCACCACCAGCATGGTGATCAACAGCCGACACACCATCGTCGACCACACCTGGGTCTGGCGCGCCGACCACGGCACGGGCGTCGGCTGGGACACCAACCGGGCCGACTACGGCATCGTCGTGAACGGCGACGACGTACTGGCCACCGGCCTGTTCGTGGAGCACTTCAACAAGTACGACGTCCAGTGGTACGGCCAGCGCGGCCGCACCGTCTTCTTCCAGAACGAGAAGGCCTACGACGCACCGAACCAGGCGGCGATCCAGAACGGTTCGGTCAAGGGCTACGCCGCCTACAAGGTCGGCGACGACGTCACCGCCCACGAGGGCTGGGGCCTGGGCAGCTACTGCTACTACAACGTCGACCCGACGATCGTGCAGCACCACGGCTTCGCGGCGCCCGACCGGCCGGGGGTGAGGTTCCACGACCTGCTGGTGGTGTCGCTGGGCGGCAACGGGCAGTACGAGCACGTCGTCAACGAGACGGGGGCGCCGACGGCGGGGACGTCGACGACGCCGTCGACGGTGGTGTCGTACCCCTGACGCAGCGGTGCCGGCGGGACGGCCGGTCCCTCCCCGGTGTGCGGGGAAGGACCGGCCTGCGGGTCACCGAGCCGGAGTCCCGGTCGGACCGGTCCGACCGGTCGAGCCGGTCGGACCGGTCGAGCCCGTCGGGCCCGGGGCGGGGGCGTAGCCCGCCGGGCGCGCCGTGAAGGTGCCCCGGCCCTGGGTCCGGCCGCGCAGGCGGGTCGCGTAGCCGAAGAGCTCGGCCAGCGGGACGGTGGCGGTGACCACCGCCGTACCCGCGCGGCCGGCCTGTCCCGACACCCGGCCGCGCCGTGCGGCCAGGTCGCCGAGGACGGCGCCGACGGCATCCTCGGGCGCGGTCACCGTGACCTCTGCGACCGGTTCCAGAAGGCGCATGGCGCAGGCACGCAGTGCCTGGCGCAGGCCGAGGCGCCCCGCCGTGCGGAAGGCCGGCTCCGAGGAGTCCTTCGGATGGGTGGCCCCGTCGGTGAGCGTGACCCGCAGCCCGGTCACCGGATGCCCGCCGAGCGGTCCCTCGGCCAGGGCGTCGCGGCAGCCCGCCTCGACCGCACGGACGTACTCCTGCGGAACGCGCCCGCCGACGACGGCCGACCGGAAGACGAAGCCGTCCCCGGCGGCACCGCCGGCGGGTTCGACGTCCAGCACGAGGTGCGCGAACTGCCCGGCGCCCCCGTCCTGTTTGACGTGCCGGAAGACGACGCCCGACACCCCGCGGGCGACCGTCTCGCGGAGGGCCACCCGCGGCCGGCCGACATTGACGTCGAGCCCGTGGGCCCGCCGTAGCTTCTCCACGGCGACCTCCAGGTGCAGCTCACCCATGCCGGACAGCACCGTCTGACCGGTCTCGGTGTCGGTCCGCACGACCAGCGAGGGGTCCTCCTCGGTCAGCCGCGCGAGCGCGGACGCCAGCCGGCCGGTGTCCGTGCTCCTGCGGACCTCGACGGCCACGGAGACGACGGGCTCGGCGACGCCGGGCGGCTCGAGGACGAGCGGGGCACCGGGATCGCACAGGGTCGCTCCCGCGCGGGCGGACTTCAGCCCGGCCACGGCGACGATGTCCCCGGCGAGCGCACGCTCGAGCGGCGTCTGCCGGTCGGCCTGCACGCGCAGGATCCGCCCGATGCGCTCGGTGCGCCCCGCGGTCGCGTCCCACACGGTGTCTCCTTTCTCGATCGTGCCCGAGTACACGCGCAGGTGGGTCAGCCGCCCGGTGGCGGTGGCGTTCACCTTGAACGCCAGTGCCGCGAGCGGAGCTTGCGGATCGGCCGCGCGTTCCTGCGCGGCACCGTCGTGCGTACCGCATACGGCGGGTACGTCGAGCGGCGACGGCAGGTAGGCCACGACGGCGTCGAGCAACGGCTCGATACCGCGGTTGCGGTAGGCGGACCCGCACAGCACGACGACGCCGTCGCCGGCGCGGGTCACCTCGCGCAGGGCGGAGCCGAGGGTGGCCGCGGTGAGCGTCCGCCGTTCGCAGAACTCCTCCAGCGCGGCCGGATGCCGTTCGGCGACCGCCTCTTCGAGCAGCCGGCGCCGCCGCGCGGCCTCCTCGCGCAGCCCGTCCGGCACGGGTCCGACCTCGACGGCGTCACAGCCCTCGGGCCAGACCAGCGCGCGCATGCGCACCAGGTCCACGACTCCGGTGAAGCCGTTCTCGGCCCCGATGGGCAACTGCACGACCAGCGGCGCCGGATGCAGCCGCTCCCGGATCGACGCCACGGCGGCGTCGAGGTCCGCCCCGGCCCGGTCCATCTTGTTGACGAACGCTATCCGCGGCACCCCGTGCCGGTCCGCCTGCCGCCACACCGACTCGCTCTGCGGCTCCACGCCCGCCACGGCGTCGAACACGGCCACCGCCCCGTCGAGCACCCGCAACGACCGCTCCACCTCGTCGGCGAAGTCGACGTGTCCCGGGGTGTCGATCAGGTTGATCCGATGCCCGTCCCAGGCGCAGCTCACGGCCGCGGCGAAGATCGTGATCCCACGGTCGCGTTCCTGCGGGTCGAAGTCGGTGACGGTGGTGCCGTCGTGCACTTCGCCCCGCTTGTGGGTGGTGCCGGTGGCGTACAGGATCCGCTCGGTGACGGTGGTCTTGCCGGCGTCGACGTGGGCGAGGATGCCGAGGTTGCGGGTGGTGGTGAGGGCGTCGGAATGGATGACGTCCGGGTTGGTGCGCACGGCCCATGGCCTTTCGGATGATCGGTGATCAGGAAAAGGGCGGCGCGATTCCCGTGTGAGGACGCAGTCGACCCGACCGGCCCACGGGCGGGCGGTGGGGGAAGAGGACCGGGTCAGATACTCGTCACGGGCATCCGGTACCGGCCGCGCAGCGGGCACCGGACGGACCAGGACACCAGGATCACCTCGGACCGCGACGGGGGAACGACGACGTCGGTGCGGTTGCGCACGTCGGGCTCCCCTCGGATGTCATGGCGGCGCGCGGCCGGTTGAGGGCGGCGCGCGATGTCGTGGGAAGTGTACGAAGGGACGGACCGGCAGGGCACCACATTTTCCTTCGGCTCCCCGAACCTGTTCCAACCCGTTCCGACGTGGCGCGGTACGACGCGGAGGGGGAGGATGCGGCGTACAGCGAATCGGCGCCGCACGGACGCGCAGGTCCTCGGCGAGGGCTCCCTGGGCGTCAACGGCCGTCCCACCGAATTACCGTGCCACTACGGCCACGCCGTCGCGCACAGCGAGTCGGGGGCGCTTTCTTGCGCGGCGGCGGTGGAGCCGTTCCCGGTGGACGACCACGATGCCGGGGGCCGGCGGTCCCGGCAGGCATACCGGCGCCGCGCCCATGGAGTTCGGGTCCCGCCGCCGGCCCCCCTGCTCCAGGGGTTCTAGGCCGGGAGCCGGACGGATCCGTCCGAGCCGTCGGGAGGCAGTGGCTGCTCGGTCCAGATGACCTTGCCGTCGGCCGTGTAGCGCGTACCCCATCGTTCTGCGAGCTGGGCCACGAGGAAGAGGCCGCGTCCGCCCTCGTCCGTCGTGCGGGCCCGCCGCAGGCGCGGGGACGTGCTGCTGCCGTCCGTCACCTCGCAGATCAGCGTGTGATCGCGGATCAGCTGCAGCCGGATGGGGGCACCGCCGTACCGGATGGCGTTGGTGACCAGCTCGCTGACGATCAGCTCGGTGGTGGGCACCTGCTCGACGAGATCCCACTTCTTGAGGTGTTCGGTGACTGCCGCGCGAACCCGCGGGACTTCGGCCGGATCGGCCGACACGTCCCAGTGCACCGTCCGTTCGGCGTCGAGGGCACGGGTCCGGGCGACGAGCAGGGCGATGTCATCGCCTGGGTGGGCGGGGAGCATGGCGTCCAGGACGGCCCCGCAGGTCTCCTCCGGCGAATCGGCGAACGGCCGGGTGGCGGCGAGTGTGCGGCGCAGCAGACCGAGTCCGGCGTCGAGGTCCTGGCCGCGTTGCTCGATGAGCCCATCGGTGTAGAGAACGATCCGGCTGCCCTCGGGCACCTCGATCTCATGGGGCTCGAAGGGCAGTCCGCCGAGACCCAGCGGCGGGCCGGCGGGCACGTCGACGAAGTCGACGGTGCCGTCGGGCAGCACGAGTGCGGGCGGGGGGTGGCCGGCCCGGGCGAACGTGCAGCGCCGGGACACCGGGTCGTACACCGCGTACAGGCAGGTGGCACCCACGATCCCGTCGCTTCCGCCACTGTCGGCGTCCAGGCGGCCGACCAGGTCGTCGAGGTGGGTGAGGAGCTCCTCGGGCGGCAGGTCGAGGGCGGAGAAGTTGTGCACGGCGGTGCGCAGCCGGCCCATGGTGGTGGCCGCGTGCACGCCATGGCCGACGACGTCACCCACGACGAGAGCCACCCGGCTTCCGGACAGCGGGATGATGTCGAACCAGTCGCCGCCCACCCCGGCCTGCGCGGGCAGGTAGCGGTGCGCGACCTCGACGGCGTCCTGAACGGGCAGGCCCCGTGGGAGGAGGCTGCGCTGCACCGCCAGGGCCATGGTGTGCTCGCGGGTGAAACGGCGGGCGTTGTCGATGCAGACCGCGGCCCGGCCGACCAGCTCGCCGGCGAGCCACAGGTCGTCGTCCTCGAAGGGGCCGAAGTGCTCGGCACGGTAGAAGCTGACCACACCGAGGATGACCCCGCGGGCCCGCATCGGCACGGTGATCAGGGAATGGACTCCGGACTCGAGGACCTTCCGGCTGCGCCCCGGGTCGTTGGCCATCCAGTCGGCGGCCCGGCTCAGCTCCGGCTCCAGCACGGGACTCCCGGTCTCCAGGCAGCGCGCCTGCGGTGAGGCGGCGAGCCAGCTGACCTTCTGGCCGACGGGGTAGAGATGCGAGCCCTCGCGTACCGCCCCGAGCGCCACCCGCCGCAGCCCTTCGCCGATATCGACGGGTTCCTCGCCGCGCAGCACCGAGTCGGGCAGGTCGACGGCGACGAAGTCGGCGAACCGCGGCACCACCGTCTCCACGAGCTCCTCTGCCGTACGGGTCACGTCGAGGGTCCGGCCGATGGCCGCGCTGGCGTCGTACAGCAGTTCCAGGCGCTTCCGGGCCAACAGGGCGAGCCTGCCGACTCCCGGCTCGCCCAGGAGCAGCAGCCCCGCATGGGTGTGGGGGACCTCCGCCGGAGCCGTCGGTGCGGCGGTCGCGGCGTCCGCCGTCAGGACGGCCTGGCCCCGGTCCACTGCGGGGCCCTGGCCGGGCGCCTGCCCGGGCTCCGGCGCCGGTGGCTGCGCTCTGCCCTGGACCTCTGCCCGGGCCTGATGCTTCTCGATGAGTGCCGTCGGACGCGCTGTGGCCGCCGTCGCCGCGGCGCGATGCCGAGGGGCCGCGGCCGCTGCCGACGGCGGCGTCGTCGCCTCGGTCACCAGCCTGCTCGCACGGGAGGGCTCGGGTCCTGAGGGCGCTGGTATACGGCACTGCGGACCGGCGGCGATGGCGGCTTCCACGACGATCCCCGTCTCGCCGGAGGCCGCACACACCTCGCGGCAGACCAGCACCGCGGTCCGGCCGCCGGACAGAGTCACCTCGGTGGCCACCTGGTGCGGGGAGGCGATCAGCTCTTGGGCCCTCTCCCGGAGGACGGCCTGGTCGATGGGGTTGATCAGGCCCGCGGCCGGTGCCGCCCCGGGCAGGGGTTCCCCGAGCGGTCCGACGGGTTCTCCGGCGGCCCGCCGGGTGCGGAGGAACTCGGCGAGCAGTTCACGCTCGCGCTGCGAGGACTGTTCGAGCAGCCGCTGCTCGATCTCGTCGGCGGCCTGTTGCACGAGGGGCAGCATCACCGGATCCGAATGCCGCCGGAAGCAGGTGAGATCCAGGACCCCCTCGACGCGGCCGCTGAGCGGATCACGGACGGGGGCGCCGGCGCAGGCGAGCAGTTGCATGCAGTCCGCGAAGTGCTCACGGCCCAGAACATAGACGGGGCGACGCTCGGCCAGCGCGGTACCGACGGCGTTGGTGCCCGCGCTGGACTCGGGGAAGCCGAAGCCCTGGACGATCTGGGCCGCGTCCAGGTGCCTGTTCAACTCCGCATCGCCGGCCCGGCGCGACAGCACGCGCGCCTGTGCGTCCGTGAGGATCACACTCACCGGCGGTCCGTCCAGCGCGGCCTCCAGCCGGTCGAGGACCGGGGATGCGGCGGCCAGCAGCCGTCCGTCCAGGTCGAGGTTCTGCTCACAGGTGAGGAAGAGCTGGTCGGGGACGAGCCCCAGCGACTTGCAGCGCTGCCAGGACGTCAGGATCGGGGTCCTGACGATTCCGCCCACGTCTTCGACCCGCTCACCTGCCATGAACCGCTCGTAGACATCGACGAGGCCGCCGCTCTCATCCCAGCCGACCGTCAACTGGATCACTCCCTCCCCGTACGGACGTACGAGATCAGCTCCAGTATGCAGGATTATCGGATATGCATTGCTTTTTCTTGACAATTACGACATTCAACTTGTTTGCCCGCCCACCTCGGCCGCCAGGCGGGCCCGCACAGGGGCGCGCGGGAGGACGCGCGGGGGGCGCGCGGAGGCGCCCCAAGAAGCGTCCACCCACCTGCGGGCCTCGGACGGGCACCACACACCAAGTCCTTGCCATTTCAACGGCCCAGTGCGCACCCCCTCCCACCTGCACGGAAGCCCACTTGCCCGCGCTCGCGACGCATATGTCACGCCAAGCTCACCGCACTCCCCCTCCCCAGCGTTCTACGCGCGTGGTGTCATGCCCCGCTCACCCCACGTGAGCGTCGACTGACTAGGAGCCACGCATGTTGTGGAAGGTCCTCGGCCGTGCCGGTGTCGCCCTGGCGGCCGGTGCCGCCGTGTTCGCCACCGCCGTCCCCGCGAACGCCGCGAGCTACTCGGCGTTCGCCTTCTCGCAGAGCGGCAGCCGGCCCACCATCTACGACTTCATCAACTCGGCCACGGCCTCACTCGACACGACCATGTACGAGCTGGAGGACACCACGGCCGTCAACGACCTCATAGCCCTGAAGAACAAGGGCGTCACCGTCCGGGTCGTCCTGAATGCGGCTGCCTCGGCCTCGTTCGACAGGATGAGTTTGACTGCTCGAAGCAGTACCGGCCGGGGAGAGCCACGGCCTCGGTGTCCGTCGGCGGGACGCCGACGTTCCAAGGCGCCGCCTCGATCTTCACTCGCGCCACGTGGAATCCGTCGCCGTGCAGCCGGTCCACCCACTCCCGGGCCGTCGCCAGCTGCTCCGCCGGGGTTCCCCGCCCCTGGCACGTCAGCATGGGCTGGTCCGGCGTACGGCCCCGGTCCAGCACGATGCGGGTGTATTTGAAGCCATGGTGTGCCGCCCAACGGCGTATCGCCTCGTCGCCGTCTTCCCCGTCTGCACGATCCGCAGGGTTTGCACGATCTCCGCCGTCTCCGCCCGTTTCCGGCCGGAGGGTCATATGGGTCCCGAAGTCACCCTCGAACCGCCGCACCGGACAGTCGCCGCCCAGCTCTGTGTTCACGGCCCGGACCGTACCGTTCACCTCTGACAACGACGGGCACAGGCCGCACGCTCCGCGGGCGGGCAATCGCCGCCTCCAACCCCAACCAGCCTGTCACTCGGCCGAGTTGGAAAGGGCACCCGAGAGGCAACCCTCCCGGAGCCGTCGGCCGGCGCGCTCAGCTCAGCGCTCCATCGCCCCCTACGGCCGGTGAAGTAGTAGTTCACCGGGGTGGGGTCCACGTCGGCGGCCTGCGCCACGGCCCGCAACGAGGTCCCGCTGTAGCCGTGCTCGGCGAAGGACTTGCGCGCCGCCGCCAGGATGCGGTCCGACTGCGCGCCACGTTCCCCCCGCGGTCCCCTTCCTGCCCGTGCCACCATCTCCCGCCGTTCTCCTTGCCCGTAGCGGACTCACCCGATTGCCCGCCGGCAAAGTTTCAGCATACGCTGAAACTCGCAGACTCAAACGAATTCGGTTTGCGGTTCCGGTCGCCGCACTGGTACGGCTTTCGGTTCCCACAGTTTGGTTGTCCGTACGTAGCCGTGGACCACTGCGGTCATCGCCGCGATGAGAAGCGGTCCGAACACCCACGGATGCTCGGCCATCTCCACCGGCAGATAGCGATATGAAACCAAGAGCGCAGCGAAGACCGTTGCGCCGAAGGTGACCAGCTGGATTCCCGACCGATCCCAGCCATATGCGAGTGAGCGCAGCGCTGCCTCGATCGTGAGCGCAAACACCACACCGGCAACGAGATCCGCACCGTAGTGGTAGCCGAATCCCAGTGTTGCGGTCAGCGTCGCAATCAGCCAGAACGCGCCTGCGAAGCGCAGAGTCCATGGACCCTTGCGGGAATGAACGAAGATCGCGGTAGCCCACGCCGTGTGCAGGCTGGGCATGCAGTTGCGTGGGGTGATCTCGTCGAACGGCATCTGGTGCGGGGTGGTGACCGGCGGCGTGTTCGGCCACAGGTTGGCCACCGCCCAGTGCCCGCCGTCGGCGCCGTAGGCGAAGACCGGTCCGACCACGGGGAAGATCATGTAGATGCCCGGCCCGAGGAGGCCGATGACCAGAAAGGTGCGCACCAGATGATGGCCCGGGAAGCGGCGCTCGACCGCCACGTTGCGCAGTTGGTACATCGCGACGATTACCGCGGCCACCGCAAGCTGAACGTACACGTAGTCGAGAACATGGGCGCCGATCGGGCCGGTGGCCGTGACGATCCGGCCTGCCAGCCACGACGGATTGCCCAGCGCGCGATCGGCGGTGGCCACGTACTGGTCGAGCACCGCCGGGCGGGTCTTCGAGGTGATGAGTAGCCAGGTATCCCCGACCTTGCGGCCGGCCACCAGCAGCAGGCCCAGCCCGACACCCTTCAGCAGCAGGACACGTTCCCGGCCCGTGCGGCGCGTGACGGCGATGACCGCATGGCCCAGAATCACCCACAACGCGCCGTTGCCGAAGGGGTGCCCGTCGGTCACCTCGGCTCCGGCCGCCCAACGCACCAGCAAGAAGGCGACGTCGATACCGATCGCTGCGGCAGCCGCGACGAACCGTTGCCGCCAGGTGAGCACCACCATCATCAACGCCATACTGGCGTACAACAGGAAGCCCGATTTAGGCGGGAATATCACCTCTCGCACCTGGTTGGTGATCGGTCCCGGCAGGCCGTAGCGACGCGCGGAGATCTCCAGCGCGACGAGGAATCCGAGGGCCACCACACCCGCCATGGCCCACAGCATCGCCCGCCGCCGAGGCCACGCGGCGAATTCGATTCTGCAGAATATTCGCGAAAACACCCGCGATGCTATAGGTATCAATGGTTGGCCAATTTCCGGTTGAGAGACGGGCGATGATGGTGCTCATCGTAAGTTCGATCATGCTACCGGAGCGGTGCAGGTGGATTTGGCTGTTCGCGAATGATGCGAAGGTCGCCCGATCCTGGCCCGACGGCCCGGCGTTCCGGGAATGACCATGAAACCCTCGACGCCCGGCGGGCATCAGGGCGTCGAGGGCGCCAACGTCCAGTTGTGCGGCGCGCACCGCCCGAGGTCGGGGAGCGCGTCCTTGAGGCCCGCCGACGTGCAGACCGGGTCAGTACCGAGTCTCAATGAGGCGGCTCTCTGCGTCCGGCTCGGGCATCGTGGGGACCCGCTCCGCGATCCCGAGCGCGATCCGGTGCGCCGACCAGGGGGCCTCGCGCTTTCACGAGGTGGCCTGTCCGAGAGTTGATCAAAACGCGGAAGGTGCCTCTGACCTGCAACGATAGGACTTGCTGGGGCCCTGTTCACTCCGAGGAGAGAAGCACTTCCCAGGTGAAGAAGCGTATCGGGTCCTATCCCCGTGTCCGTGTCGAGGGCGGCTCACCCCTCGCACTGCTTGCGCATGCGCAGCGTCAGTCAGGTCACGGCGACGATGGTCGCGCTGGGGATTTCGTCTGGTTCATGTCGCCAATCGTCTGCCATAACCGCTGCGCCCGCCCGCGGTGTTCGTGCGCCAGGTGGTGGACGCCGGCGGCGGCGTCCAGGTCGCCGATCAGTTGCCAGCACGTGGCCTCGTCCTGACGGTCGCCGTGCCGGTGGAACAGGTCCGCCGCGCGTTCCAACGCCGGGCTCGCCCGGTCCCGGTCGTGCTGACCGGCGTACACGCGGCCGACTTCCAGCAGCGTGTACGCGGCGCACCGCTCGTCGGACAGTTCCTCGAAGGTGGCGAGCGCCTGCCACAGGCAGCGCAGCGCCTCGTCCGGATCACCGCGCCGATCGTGCAGCCGGCTGAACCGGCGCAGCACGACCGCCACCCGATGCCCGTCGTCGAGCGCCCTGGCCTGGCGCAGGGCCTCGGCGAACCAGGACTCCGCCTCGTCGAGTTTGCCCTGCATGAGCCGCATCACGGCCATCGAGCAGGACAGTTGCGCTTCGAGGTGCCGGTCGCCCTGGCCAACGGCGATGGCCAGCGCCCGCTCGACACGTTCGGCGGCTTCGTCGTCACGGCCCTGTACCCGGCTGACCGTGCTCAGCATCGCCATCGACAACGCCTCTCCGCGCTTGTCCGCGCCGTCTTGGCACAGCCCGACAGAGGACTCCAGTGCACGGGTCGCCCGGTCGAACTCGTCGCGGTAGATGTGCAGCTGTCCAAGTCCGCGCAGCAGCACCGATGCGCCGCGCATGTTGCCGGCGGCCTCGGCCGCGTCCAGTGCGAGCCGGTGCCCGTGCTGCCAGTCCTGATACAGGCACCGGTGGTCGTAGTAGGTCGCGGGGCTGGCCGCCAGCTCCCAGGCCAGCTCGTCCAGTCCCCAGTCCACGGCCAGTTTCACCGCGCCGAGCAGGGTGTCGCGTTCCGCGTCGAACCAGCCGAGCGGGTCGGCCATCAGCCGGTCGACGACCGAGTCGGGCAGCGACCGGCGCGGTGTCGAACCGGGCGCGGCGGCCAGCAGTCCGGCCGGCAGCCGATCGGTGCCGCGCCCGGCCAGATCGAGCCAGGTGGACAGCACCCGGATGATCGCGTCCCTCTTGTCCGCCGTTGGCAGCGGGGCGGCGACCTCCACGGCACAGGTCCTGATCAGGTCGTGCAGCCGGTAGCGCGGCTGGCCGATGGCGTCGGTGGCGGTGAGCCGCACGAGACTGGCGTCGACGAGGGTGTCCAGCACCTCCTCGGCGTCCGGCCGGTCCAGCAGCGGGCCGACCACCCAGCCGGGCAGGGTGTAGGCGCCGAGCAGACCCAGCAGGCTCAGCGCGCGCACCGCGTCGGCGGGCAGCAGCCGCAAGCTCAGTTCGACGCTGGCTCGCACGCTGAGATCCCCGATCCTCAGCTCGGCCAGCCGCCGGGACTCGTCCTCGATCCGTTCCCGCAGCACCCGCAGCGACCAGGCCGGGCGGCCGGTGAGCTTGGCGCCGGCGATCCGAATCGCCAGCGGCAGGTTGCCGCAGCAGTCGAGGATCGCGTCGGCCTCCGCCGGTTCCCGCTCGGCCCGCCGCCGCCCGACGATGCCGGTGAACAACTCCCGTGCCTCTGCCGGGCTCAGCACGTCCAGGTCGATGTGCCGGGCGCCGGGAAGTTGCGTCAGCAGAGTGCGGCTGGTGATCAAGACGGCACAGCCGTCGGCCCCGGGCAACAACGGCAGCACTTGATCGGCGTGACCGGCATCGTCCAGCACCACCAGCATCCGGCGGTCCGCCAACAACGACCGGTAGAGCGCGGCCCGTTCAGACAGGCCGTTCGGGATCGCGCTGCCGGCGATCGAGAGCGCGCGCAGCGCCTCGGCCAGCATCAGCGCCGGGTCCCGCGGCTCGTCCGATGTGGCGGCGAGGTTGAGGTAGAGCTGGCCGTCGGGGAAGGTGGCGCTCGCCAGACGCGCGGCGTGCGTCACCAGGCAGGACTTGCCGACACCGGGACCGCCCACGATGACGGCCACCGGGGCCCGGTTCGCCGCCGACCCGTCGAGCAGTCCAGCGATCTCGGCCAGTGCCTCCGCCCGGCCCACGAAGTCGGGTACGTCGAGCGGCAGTTGACGCACCGGCATCGCCATAGCCGGCCCGGTGGCCGCCGCGTCAGCACTTTCCGGTGGTATGTCCGAGGGACCGCTTGCCGGGAGCGGAGCCGCCAGGGCGGGATCGGCGGTCAGGATGCGCTGGTGCAGTGCCTGGAGCGGCGGGGTGGGATCGACGCCGAGTTCGTCGGCCAGTGTCCGGCGCAGCCGCTCGTACACCTGCAGCGCCTCGCCTTGTCGCCGACACCGGTAGAGAGCGACCATCAAGTGTTCGGCGACGTGCTCGTCGTAGGGGTGCTCGCGCAGCAGGGCGGTCAGCTCCTCGATGATCTCCCGATGACGCCCCAGGTCGAGTTCGATGCTCAGGCACTGTTTGTGCGTGGCCGCGCGCTTCTCGTTCAGCCGTGCCGCATCGAGCTCCAGGACCCGGCTGGAGATGTCGACCAGCGCGTTACCGCGCCAGCAGGCCAGCGCCCGCCGCAACGCGGCAGCTTTCTCGAACGGGGCCGTGTGCCGTTCGGCGAGGTGCCCCTCGTGGTCAAACTGCAGCAGGTCGAGCTGATCCGGGGACAGGTGGATCTGGTAGCCACCACGCTGCGTGCTGATCAAGGAGCCGGGCGCTCCGCAGGCGACGAGGTTGCGGCGCAGCCCGGAGACAGCGTCCTGGACCTGACGGACCGCAGTGGCAGGCGCTTTCCCGTCCCACATCACGGCCAAGAGCCGTTCCATGGAGACGATGTTGTTGGCGTCGATCAGAAGTGCGGCCAGCATCTTGGCCTGCCGCGGTCCGTCGAACCGGACCTCGCGTCCGGTGATCTGGGCGTGTAACGGCCCCAGCACGCCGAATCTCATGTCCCCCCCGCCACGTGACGATCAGCGCCGATCCCCCGGCTGACCTCGCACTAGGACGAATCTAGGACGGCCGACGGACGCGTGTCCATATCGTCGCCGTAGCGGGGCTCGCCGAAGGCCAGTAGGCGGGCAATGCGTGCGGAGCGTGCCTTCGGATTCCGCGCTTGAGGCGACCAGGGGAGGTAGCCAGGCCCAAGTGATGAGCAGCCCAAGCGAACGGGAGTGACCGCTGCGTATCTGCGTGGATCCAGGTGTCTCGATACCGCCTGCCTCAAGCCGAGCCCGCGTACGCACGGTTACCGGCCACTACGGCGCGGTCTACAAAACAGACACCAGATTCGCGTCGGTCTCTATTCCTCTCCAACCCTTTACTGAAAGGATTTCAGATGAAACCCGGCACAGCTTCCAACGTAGGTTCGACCCCCGCCAGCTCGTTCGCAAGCCCGCCTGGATGGCGAAGGTTCAAGAAGAAACTCTCCATGGCGCTTGCGGCCGCGGCTCTGGTCACCGGAGCAGGGCTGCTGGGCGCGGCGCCGGCGCAGGCACAGGCTGCGTCTTGCGGCTCCGACCGGGTAATGGCCAGCGTCCCGACGACCCTGAAGACCACCACGGGCGGCACGCTTGGCGTGTTGTACCTCGGTTACATCCCCAGCTGCCGCATGATGTACGCCGAAGTGCACTGGAGTGATGATTCCATCACCAACTCCGGCCCCGGCTCCATCTGGATCGAAGACGCCAATCACAAGCAGCCTGGCAAGAAGTACTACAGCAGCCCCTACCAGCAAATCAGCGGAGACTTCTGGACCTCCGACCTGGTTCCGATCGACGGCCCCGGCTACAGCTACTCGATGCCGCACGTGTATCTGTCCTGGGCACATGGCGTGTTGCATTTTCCGCCATTCGTGTACCCCAAGTGCCTGACCAACCACGATTTCCACGGCAACTACCACAACTTCGGCAGTGGGTACAGCGACAGCAGCCACCCGTCTGAACGCTGCTGAGCTGGTCGGCCGGCACCTCGGCCGGGTTGGTTCACACCCGGGCAGTCCGAGAGCCTCTCCGACGTAGCCAAGCCCGCAGGCCGCGGTCGGGTCGCTTCGGGGCCGACTCGGCTCGACGGCGCCCCCGGCGGACCGGGGACGGCGCGGCCTGCGGCACCACCGGCGTGCCGTGCCACTCGAACGCTCGGGCCACGGGCTCGTCCGTCGGCTCGGACGGCCCTGGCAGCGGTCCTCCGTTCGGCCCGGACACCCCCGCCACCGCCCCGGTCTTCGGCTCGGGCGCCCGTACTCCGGTCGGCTCTTCGCCGAGCGCCGGCCGCCCGTGCCGTCGGCTCCGTGCCTCGCGTGACGGTTCGGGCCATGGGCGGCATGGGCCGTGCGGCCGCACGCGGGGTCGGTGCGATGCGGCGGGCGGGTGGGCGTGGGGCCGGTGCGCGGGACCAGTGGCCTCCGACCCGACGGTCTCCCGCCTGGTCGACACCCTCGCCGCCGCCGGGTCGAAGGCTCTGTCCGCGATACGGGCCGCGCGGGCCGAAGCCCGCGAGCCTGTCTGGAACGTGGCCAAGACCGCGGCTCCGGATGCCGCGGGGCAGGTGATCGTGGACCTGGACGGGGTGCTCGTGCTGGCCCACTCCGAGAAGCAGGACGCCACCGCGACCTGGAAGAAGACCTTCGGACACCATCCTCTGATGGGGATCGTCGACCACGGAAGTGGCGGCAGCGGTGAGCCGGTGGCCGGTCTGCTCAGGCCGGGCAACGCAGGCAGCGATACCGACGCCGACCACATCACCACGGCTCAACTCGCCCTGGCCCAGCTGCCGAAGAAGTACCGGCGCGGGCACCAGACGCTGATCCGTACCGACTCCGGTGGCGGCACCCACGAGTTCGTCGCCTGGCTCGCCCAGCGAGGGCGGTGGCCGTCGTATTCGGTCGGCATGCCCATCACCGGCGCCATACACCGGGCCGTGCTCAAGGTTCCGACCGCCGCATGGACGGTGGCCGTCGAGCCGGGCGGCGAGATCCGCGACGGCGCCTGGATCGCCGAACTGTCCGGCGGCTGACTGAAGGGCTGGCCGAAGGGAATGCGGCTGATCATCCGCAAGGAACGCCCAGATCGTCACCACTGCCCGCCGCCGGCACCTGAGGTACGCACGCCACTGGCCCTGGACCGACGTGATAACGGACGCCCTGGCACGGCTCGAAGCCATCCCGAACCCCGGCTGACCAGTACGTTCCCGTCCCTGCGAGCAGCACCACCCCCGCCAGGCCCGTGGAACCCGGTGCCCACCCGACGCGACAGCCGGGCCATCAGCGAGCCCACCACCGATCCGAACAACCGAAACGGCCCGCCGAAAGAACCGACGGACCGTCACGAGAGATCGAGGCTAGAAGTCTCGGTGCCAGCGCCCAGGCCTGCCGGCTCAGCCGACTCCCAGTCAGCTCCTGACACCGGTTTGAGGCCGCCGCACAATCAGGTTCCTGCCATGCCGTTCTCGCGGCGCGATCAGGAAAACGCTGCTGCGCCGCACCCCGAGCAGCGCCCTGGCCGCGGGATCAGCGGCACGCCAGCCCTTCTCGACAAGCCCCAGCGGCATGTCCACAGCGATCGCCTCCACGGCACCCGCACGCTCGATCAGCGCATCGAGGGACACTGCCACCAGGCTCTCCGCGTACGCGCCGTCCGTGAGCCGGATCCCCACCCACCCCTGCTTAGCGCAGGCGTCGATCCCCAGGACATCCATCTCACCCCCACACCAACTCGAGGAACCGAGAAGCAAGAGCACCTGCGCTGCCGGCAACGGAGGGTACGGGTACGGCAGCCGTGACAGGTCGACCGTGCTGACAGGACCGTCCACCCGACGGACGGCCGCAGCCGCTCCCACTCGGCATCGGGCAGGTCACCCCGCCCCATGCCCACACCAACGACACAGGCACAGGGCGGCCACATGGCCGCCGGACGAATCCTAGGGTTTCCTGGCCAGCCCGGCGGCGATGAGACGCTCCCAGACGGTGAGTTCCCGTTCGCCGCTGCTGTTCCACGGGCTGTCAACGACGTCAGGACGCCAAAGGGACGCGGGGACGATCCCGGGGTCGAGGATCTCCAGGCCGTCCAGCAGGGATTCGATCTCCTCGTCGCTGCGCCACCGGCCGCGGCCGAAGGTCTGCTGCAGGACTCCCTCGGCCTCCGCTGTCTCCGGGTTGTTGCCGGACCGGAAGTGGCTGACGAAGAAGTAGCTCCCGGAGGGCACGTGGTCGCGCCAGTAGCGGACGATCCCAGCCGGGTCTTCCTCGTCGTTGACGTGGTGGAGGATGGCGCTGAACATGACGGCGACGGGGCGATCGAAGTCGATCAGTTTGAGGGTGTCCGGGTGGGTACGGACGTCTTCGGGGTTGCGTACATCGGCCGGAACGACCCGGGTCTGCTCGTTTTCGTCCAACAGCGCACGGCCGTGGACCAGCACTTGGGGGTCGATGTCGACATACACGACCCGGGACTCCGGAGCGTGCCGTTGCGCGACCTGGTGGACGTTGTCGGCGGTCGGAAGACCACTGCCGAGGTCGATGAACTGCCGTACGTCGGTGGTCGTCGCGATCTCCCTGACCGCCCGGGTCAGGGCTGCGCGGTTGGCGAAGGCGATTGCTACCGAGCCGGGAAGGTCGCGTTTGAACACGTCGCCGATCTCCCGGTCCACGGCGTAGTTGTCCTTGCCGCCGAGCAGGTAGTCGGAGGCTGTTTACTCCTTTGTGTAAGAGGTGATCTTGCTGGGTGCTGGTCGGGCCCCGGCTGACACCAGGAATGTGACGCACAGTGAGTGACCTGA
>NZ_JBIRST010000025.1:0-95483 GCF_044334385.1 Streptomyces sp. NPDC020801 | reverse complement strand
AGAGCCATGACGCCACCGATGCAGAAGAACGCGAACGACGTCGCCAGATACAGCGTCCCGATCGTCTTGTGGTCCGTGGTCGTCAGCCACTTCACGGCCCTGATGTCCTTGATCCTCTTGATCCTCGTCACGCCCCGCCTGTGTCCGCGCCCGGGCCGCCGGTCACACTCCCGGGGAGCGACGAGCGTCACAGAAACCGCTGTGACGATCCCACGGGTGCCGGACACGAACGGAACATGAGCAACGACGAGATCTTCGCCGCTGCCTATCGCGAGCACTACTGGGCGGTCAGCCGCTATGTCGCGCGGCGACTGGACGGCCGGACGAGCGAGGTGGAGGAAGTGGTGGCGGAGGTGTTCACCGTGGCGTGGCGGCGCCGGGCGGACCTGCCGCCGGCGCCGCTGCCCTGGCTGTACGGCGTGGCACGCAACTGCCTGGCGAACGCGGTACGCGGCCTGGGGCGCCGGCGCCGGCTGCTCGACCGGCTCGGCAACGACGACACGGCGCACGGCCGGCACACGGTCGCCGGCCCCGACGCGGAGGCCCCGGGCGCCTGGGTGCACGACGCCCTCGCCCGGCTGTCCCAGGCCGACCGGGAGGTGCTGCGGCTGGCCGCCTGGGAGGAACTCGGCGTCGAGGAGATCGCCGTCGCCCTCGGCTGCGGTCGGAGGGCGGCGGCCATGCGGCTGCACCGCGCCCGCCGCCGGCTGAGAGCGGAGATCGACCGCCTGCGCCCCTCGCCCGCCACCGCCACCAAGGAACACGGCCATGACTGACGAACTGAAGCTCCTGCGCGGCGCCAACCCGGTACCGGCCGGCGGCCCCCACTACGGCGACGGCCCCCTCGGCCATCACGCCGAACGTCACCTCGACCGGCTCCTGCGCGACCGGGCACCGGGCCGCCGTCCGCGGCGGCTCGGCTGGGGCCTCGCGGCCGCCGTCGTCGCCGCGACGGTGTCGGCACTGCTGCTCTCCGGCCCGGGCACCGCCCCGGCCGTCGCCGCACCGCGCCCGCTGGTGGTGCAGACCGGCTCGACCCCCCTACCGCTGGACCGGATCGCCGAGCGCGCCCGGGCGGCCGCCGACGGCGGCTCGCCCCGGCTGCGCAAGGGCACCCATGTGCAGTCGTGGAGCCTCGGCATGGCGGACGACGGACCGCCGATCACCCTCCCCGAGGAACGGGTCGTGCGCTGGAGGGCCGACGGCAGCCACACCGAACTCGTCGTCGCGACCGACCCCCGCCACCCGGGCCGCCCGGTCCTCACCGATGAGGACGGAGGTCCGCGCAAGGTCGCCGACGGCCACGTCCTGTCCGACCGTACCTACCCGCCGAGCTGGAGCGACGCCCCGCCCGGGTCGCCGCCGCCGCAGAGCCCCGTGCGCCTGCGCGCCTACCTGGCGGAGGTGGCCCGCAGCACCTCCACCTACCCATCCACCCCCGAACTCCTCGACGCCGTACAGGATTTGCTCGACAACTGGACCCTCGGCCCACGAGAGTCGGCGGCCCTGACCGGGCTGCTCGCGAACGCCGGGGGACTGCACCCCGTCGGCCGGGTCACGGACCGGCTCGGACGGCCCGGCCAGGCGTACGTGCACGACGCCCACGGCAGCCGCCGCATGCTGATCCTGGACCCCGCCACCGGTGCCGTCCTCGGACTGGAGACGACCTTCACCACGGATCAGCCGCAGTACGGCGTCCGGGCCGGGGACGTCATGGAGTACAGCGCCTGGATGCGCTGACCGCTCCGGCTCACCGACGCCGGGCACTCCGCGCCCGAACCACCCGCCGCGTCCCGAGCGCGCGCCGCCTCCGAAGCACATGCGGCGCCGGGGGACGCGGGTGGGGCCGCGCTGCCCGCAGTAACGACCGCAGCAGGGCAGCGAACGCCAGCCGCCTCGCGGCGGAAACCGGTCGCGGCCGCCGAAGCAGCAGCGAATGCGACCGGCCCGCCCCAGCCCGGGCCGAAAAGGTCCAGGTCAGCCGGGAGCTGACCTGGCAACGCGCGGACTTCCTTCCTACTCGTCCCATGCCTGGATCAGGATCTGTTCGGTGATCTTGCCGCCGCGCAGCGAGATCATGGACTCGGCCAGGACCCGGACGCCGTCGGAATACTCGCAGGACTCGACGAACGCGGCATGGTCGCCCTGGACGACGCAGTGCTCCAGCTTGTGCGTCATGTCGCGGCTGTAGACGTCGTCGAGCATCGAGCCGATCTCGTCACGCCCGTGCAGGATCTTGGGGTGACTGGGCTGGGTGTTGCGGTCCACGATGCGTATCTCCGCGTCGTCCGCGTAGAGCGAGAGCAGCGTGGACGAGGCGGGTCCTTCGATGCCGCGGCGCAGCGTATCGGTGTCGAAGGCGGGACTTGCGGTGGTAGCCATGGTGACCTCCTACGGGGGCCGCGGCCCGGGGAGGAGCGGGCCGCGACGGGCCTCACCTTCGAGGCTCCTCCGCCCCGCCGGGCTCGGCAAGCGCAGCCGGAGCGCGGGCCGCTCCTCCCCGGCGGGTGAGCGGCGGGCCGCGGCCGCCAGGCCACTGACCCGGCCCCGCGGCTCATTCGGCCGTCGCCAGGAACTGCGTGGCCGCCAGTTCGGCGTAGAGCGGGTCGGTGGCCACCAGGTCCCGGTGGGTGCCCACCGCGCGCACCCGGCCCGCGTCCATGACGACGATCCGGTCGGCCGTCGTCACCGTGGACAGCCGGTGGGCCACGACGAGGACGGTCGTGGTCCGCGCCACGTCGGCGACCGTGTCGCGCAGCGCCGCCTCGTTCACCGCGTCCAGCTGCGAGGTCGCCTCGTCCAGGAGCAGCAGCCGGGGCCGGCGCAGCAGGGCGCGCGCGATCGCGACACGCTGGCGCTCCCCGCCCGACAGCCTCGTACCGCGGTGCCCGACCAGCGTGTCGAGCCCCTTGGGCAACCGCGCCACCAGACCGTCCAGGCGGGTCGTCTTCAGCACCCTCGCCAGTGTGTCCTCGTCCGCCTCGGGGTTGCCCAGCAGCAGGTTGTCCCGCAGCGAGCCCGACAGCACCGGCGCGTCCTGCTCCACATAGCCGATGGCCGAACGCAGTTGGGGCAGGTCCCAGTCCGCGAGGTCCCGGCCGTCGAGGGTGATCACCCCCGACTGGGGGTCGTAGAAGCGCTCGATCAGGGAGAAGACGGTGGTCTTGCCCGCGCCGGACGGGCCGACGAACGCGGTCATGCCCTGCGCGGGCACCGAGAACGTCACCCCGTGGTGGACGTGGGGCAGGTCGTCTGCGTAGCGGAAGCGGACGTCCGTGAAGGCGAGTTCGGCCGGTCGTGCGCCGGGGGAGGGCAACGGTGCGGGCCGGGACGGCGGTTCGGCGGGCAGCTGCAGGGCCTCCTGGATACGGGCCAGGGCGGCCGCGCCGGTCTGATACTGCGTGACGGCGCCCACCACCTGCTGGATCGGCGACATGAGATAGAAGACGTACAGCAGGAACGCGACCAGGGTGCCCACGCCGATCGCGCCGGTCGCCACCCGTGCCCCGCCCACCGCGAGTACGGTGATGAAGGCGATCTGCATCGCGAGACCGGCCGTGTTGCCCGCCGCCGCCGACCACCTGGCGGCCCGCACGCTCTGCCGCCAGGACTCCTCGGCCGCCGCGTGCAGCGTCCGCTCCTCGCGGTGTTCGGCACCGGACGCCTTCACGGTGCGCAGCGCGCCCAGCACCCGCTCCAGCGAGGCCCCCATCACCCCGACCGCGTCCTGCGCCCGCCGGCTCGCCCGGTTGATGCGCGGCACGATCACACCGAGCACCGTGCCCGCGCCCAGGATCACCGCCAGTGTGACGCCCAGCAGCACCGGGTCGACCAGCCCCATCATCACCACCGTCGCGGCCAGCGTGAGCCCACCGGTGCCGAGGCCGACCAGCGAGTCGGTGGTGACCTCGCGCAACAGCGTGGTGTCGGAGGTGATCCGGGCCATCAGGTCGCCCGGCTCGCTGCGGTCGACCGCCGGGATGCGCAGCCGCAGCAGATACGACGACAGGGCGCGCCGCGCGCCGAGCACCACCGACTCGGCCGTGCGGCGCAGTACGTACGAACCCAGCGCCCCCACCGCCGCGTTGCCGACCACCAGCACCGACATGACCACCAGTGCGCCCGTGATGGTCCGGTCGTGCTCGAGATCGTCGATGAGCCCGCGCGCCACCAGCGGCAGCAGCAGCCCCGTGGCCCCGGTCACCAGCGACAGCACCGCGCCCGCCAGCAGGGCCCACCGGTGGGGCCGTACGTAACCGAGGAGCAGCCGCCACCCCGGCGGCCCGGTCCTCTCGCTCTCGGCGATGCTCACAGCGCTCCCTGTCCGTCGGTCGGGCGGAGTGTTCAGGCTACGTCGGCCGCCGGCCCGGCCGGAGCCCGGGGGAGGCCGCCGGCCACGGCGCGACACGGCGAGCGACCTGGTACGCCCCGCACCCGATCCGCGCCGTTACCGATCGGTCACGGCGTAGGGTCGGGAAGACGGACAACGGTCGACGGAAGGGACCACCACCATGGCGCAGGAAGTGCGCGGCGTGATCGCACCCGGGAAGAACGAGCCGGTACGGGTCGAGACGATCGTCGTGCCGGACCCCGGGCCCCAGGAGGCCGTCGTACGGGTCCAGGCCTGCGGCGTCTGCCACACCGACCTGCACTACAAGCAGGGCGGTATCAACGACGAGTTCCCCTTCCTGCTCGGCCACGAGGCCGCCGGCGTCGTGGAGTCGGTCGGCGAGGGTGTCAGGGACGTCGCGCCCGGCGACTTCGTGATCCTCAACTGGCGTGCCGTGTGCGGGAAGTGCCGTGCCTGTCTGCGTGGACGGCCCTGGTACTGCTTCGACACCCACAACGCGCGGCAGAGGATGACCCTCACCGACGGCACGGAGCTCGCCCCGGCCCTCGGCATCGGCGCCTTCGCCGAGAAGACGCTGGTGGCGGCCGGCCAGTGCACCAAGGTCGACCCGGCCGCCTCCCCGGCCGTGGCCGGACTGCTGGGCTGCGGGGTGATGGCCGGCATCGGCGCGGCGATCAACACCGGCGGCGTCGGGCGCGGCGACTCGGTCGCCGTCATCGGCTGCGGCGGCGTCGGCGACGCGGCCGTCGCCGGGGCGTATCTGGCGGGCGCCGCGAAGGTCATCGCCGTCGACATCGACGACCGCAAGCTCGCCACCGCCCGCACCATGGGCGCCACGCACACCGTCAACTCCCGGGAGACCGACCCGGTCGAGGCCATCCGCGAGCTGACCGGCGGCTTCGGTGCCGACGTCGTCATCGAGGCCGTGGGCCGCCCGGAGACGTACAAGCAGGCCTTCTACGCCCGCGACCTGGCCGGTACGGTCGTCCTGGTCGGCGTACCGACCCCGGAGATGAAACTCGAACTGCCGCTGCTGGACGTCTTCGGACGCGGCGGAGCGCTGAAGTCCAGCTGGTACGGCGACTGCCTCCCCTCGCGTGACTTCCCGATGCTCGTCGACCTGCACCTGCAAGGACGTCTGCCGCTGGAGAAGTTCGTGAGCGAGACCATCCAACTGGACGAGGTGGAGAAGGCGTTCGAGCGGATGCACCACGGCGACGTGCTGCGCTCGGTGGTGGTGCTGTGATGACCACCCGCATCGAGCGCCTCGTCACCTCCGGCCAGTTCACCCTCGACGGGGGCACCTGGGACGTCGAGAACAACGTGTGGATCGTCGGCGACGACCACGAGGCGGTCGTCATCGACGCCGCCCACGACGCCGAGGCCATCGCCGCCGTCGTGGGCGAGCGCCGGCTGACCGCCATCGTGTGCACCCACGCCCACAACGACCACGTGGGCGCCGCCCCCGCCCTCGCGGACCTCACCGGCGCGACGATCTGGCTGCACCCCGACGATCTGCCGCTGTGGAAGATGACCCACCCGGACCGGGACCCCGACGAGCACCTCGCCGACGGCCAGGTGATCGAGGCGGCGGGCGCCGACCTGACGGTCATCCACACTCCCGGCCACGCCCCGGGCGCGATCTGTCTGTACGACCCCGGGCTCGCCACCGTCTTCACCGGCGACACCCTCTTCAAGGGCGGCCCGGGCGCCACCGGCCGTTCCTACTCCCACTTCCCGACGATCATCGCCTCGATCCGCGACCGCCTTCTCACCCTGCCGCCCGAGACGAAGGTCCTCACCGGCCACGGCGATGCCACCACCATCGGCGCCGAGGCCCCCCACCTCGACGAGTGGGTCGCGCGCGGGTACTGAGGGACGCGGGTCGCGGGAAGGCGTCAGCCGGGCCGCGGCACGGCCGCCGGCGGGCCGCGCGAAGGGGAACCGCCCGTGCGGCCCGCCTGCACGGGCGGCGGTGCACCCGCGGGCGCGGCGGCGCTGAAGTTCGTGCATGGGTGTCGCGTCGTAATCGGCGGTGCCGTCGGTTCCGGGACACCGCGCTACGTTGGCCGAGCCGTCGCCGCTCTCGCCGCCGACCCGGACGTGGCGCGCTGGAACGGGCGGTCCCTCTCCGGCGGCGGCCTCGCCCAGGAGTACGGCTCCACGGACCTGGACGGCAGCCGTCCCGGCGCCCGGCGCCACCTCGCCGACGTCCAGGACGAGGAGACCGGGGCGGACCCGACGGACCGCCGGTGACGACGGGCACCGGCCGGCCCGGGCCGGCGCACCGGTGAGCGCTCATCCCTCCGGCGCCGGAGGTACGGGCGGCAGCGGCCAGCGGGCCGTGTGGCCCGGCGGCAGCCCCAGGTCCGTGCGCACGGCGGCGTAGTAGCCCTCGCGCGCGGCGCGCTGCCGCTCCAGCAGCGTCTGCCACACCTGCGGTTCGTGTCGCCCCTCGCGCAGGAAGCGTTCCATCTCCATCGCCACGACGACCCAGACCCGGGCCTTCTCCACCACCTCAGGACTGCCCAGCATGAGCAGCGCCTCCCCGGAGGGGTCCCGGGCGAGGGCGGCCTCCGCCAGCAGCGACTCCGCCTGCGTCAGCGGCAGGGGATGCGGATGCGGGTCGTTGCCGAGGTGGGAGGCCACCCGGTAGGTCAGCGTGACCGACTTCTTCAGTGTGCGCGCGTATTCGGCGTACACCGCGAGCCGCCGCTCCTCCCAACGCGCCGTGCGCTCCCGGTGGAACCGGGCCCGGTCGCTGCGGACGACCGCCAGGTAGGAGCCGAGCGCGCCGATCACGACGCCGATGAGCGCGGGGAGTTGTTGTATGAACGCGGACATGCCGTGCACGTTATCCGTCAGGGTCGATCGCCCCGGCAGTAGGTTCGGGCCATGACGGACACGGCGAGGCGCTTCGGCGGACACGGGGTTCTCATCACGGGCGCGGCCCGCGGTATCGGCGCGGCCACCACGCGGAGGCTGGCCCAGGAGGGGGCACGGGTGCTGGTCACCGACGTGGACGTGGACGAGGCGGACCGGACCGCGGCGGCCCTGCGGGACCGGGGCCTCGAGGCCCGGGCGCACGTGCTGGACGTGGCGGACCGGGCCTCGGTGGAGGCGGCGGTCGAGTACGCGGTCCGCGCGTTCGGATCGCTGGACGTCCTGGTCAACTGCGCGGCCCACTGCACGCCCGACACCCCGCTCTTCGAGGACGGCCCCGACGAGGTGTGGGGCCGCGACCTCGACGTCACGCTCACCGGCGCCTACCGGTGCTGCCGTGCCGCCCTGCCGCACCTGGCGGCCTCCGGCCGGGGCGCCATCGTCGGCATCGGTTCGGTCAACGGCGTCCAGGACTTCGGCAACCACTCCTACAGCGCCGCGAAGGCGGGCCTTGCGTCCTTGACCCGCACCCTCGCCGGGCACGCCGCCGCCCGCGGGGTCCGCGTCAACCTGGTGATGCCGGGCACGGTGCGTACCTCGGCGTGGACGGGCCGGGAGGCCGAACTGGACCGGATCCGTGAGCTGTACCCGCTGGGCCGGGTCGGCGAGCCCGACGACATCGCCGCCGCCGTCGCCTTCCTCGCCTCCAGCGACGCGGCCTGGATCACCGGCACCACCCTGACCGTCGACGGCGGCCTCACCGCGGTCAACACCGGCTTCAGGGCGGCGGTTCAGGAGGAAAGGGAGGAAGCGGACCTCTGAGCTTGCGCAGGGCGGCGGCGCGGGGGGGGGGGGGGGGGGGGGGGGGGGGGGGGTTGGGGGGGGGGGGGGGGGGGGGGGGGGGGGGGGGGGGGGGGGGGGGGGGGGGGGGCGGGGGGGGGGGGGGGGGGGGGGGGGGGGGGGGGGGGGGGGGGGGGGGGGGGGCCGCCCCCCCGGGGGCCCCCCCCCCCCCCGCCCGAGCCTGCGGCTCCCGAACCGGGTCTGGGGACGTGCGGTGCGGCGTTCGTGCTGGTGCGACCGCTGCTGCTGCGGCGGCAGTTGCAGTCGCGGCGGCTCAGTGGACCACGGCGCGTGCCATGGATCCGCGGCGTGGCTGCATCGGAACACCATGAGCGGGTTCCGCGGCCGGCCTGGCTCCGGGTCCGGTCTGCCGGCCGGCCGGGGCCGGACCGCGGCGCGGCTGGGCCGCCACGCCGTTCTGGACGTCCATCACGGCGTGCGCCACGAGACCGCCCATGGGGTCGTGCCTGATCAGGTCCCGCAACCGGGAACGGGACGAACGTCCCTCGTTGCCCGGGTACAGGTGCTTGCCGAGACCGACCGCGTGCGCCAGCGCGGCGAGCGCCGCGGTCCGCGGGTCCGGCGGCACACCGGTGCGGATCGCGGAGTCCAGCCGGGCCCTGATCTCCCGGCTGATGGCGTTGTCCGTCGCCTGGTAGCGAGTCGTCGGCAGCACCCCGCACATCTGGCCGGCCACGGCGTGCACCATGCCGCACCGCTCCAGATGCGAGAGGTAGGTCTGGCGGAGCCCGAGACGCGGCCCGCCGATCCAGTGGACGGCACGTACCGGAGCGCCACGCCTTCGCAGCAACTCCAACGCGCAGTCCAGAGTTGGATCTCCTGTCGGCCGTGGTACCACCACGGCGATACGATCCCCGTCTGGGGCTATCCGTCCGGCCAGCGCCAGCTCCACTAGCTGTGCTCCGGCCAGGCCGAGGTCGAGCGACTGCGGCTGTGCAGTGGTACCCGTGGCCGGGTCCAGTGCCAGCAGCAGAAGCTCCTCCGGAAGTGTTCTGCGGCTCCTGCCCATCCATGCCTCCCCGCGTGGATGAATGACAGGGTGACCCCTCTCACATTGGTCTGTCGAGGGTGCGTGACCGGTTCGTAAGGGAACCGGTAGGTATGTCGTTCTCGTCTACCCCCTTGGGTTTGGCCCGCGCACAGGACACTGGTACATGGTTCGGACAGCGGTACGGCCGGGAGACGAGGCCGGGTGGTACGGCTGTTTCGGCCGGGTGGCGGTCAGGTGGCGGTTCACGGTTCGGTAGCGGCACGCGAGGCGTGGCGCATGGAGGAGGCATCGGTGGCGGGCGAGTCCCCCGACAGGTCGAAGCAGCGCGAGTCGTCGGCAGAACCGACGTCGGGGAGCGCGGGTCCGGTTCCCGAGGCCAGGGGCGAGTCGCGCGAGATCCGCGACCCGCGCCTCGCCCTCAAGGGGGAGCCCGGCCCCTCCGGTGAGTCCGGCGGTTCCGGGTCGTCGGCCGGAGCGTCCGGGGGGCGCGGCGGCGTCGACACGGCGACTCGGGTGCTGTCGGTACGGGACGTGAAGACCAAGGCGGAGGAGCCGGAGGCCGCGGAGGCCGCGGAGGTCGCGGAGGTCGCGGAGCCCGCGCAGGAGCCGGAGGCCGCGCAGGGCGCGAGGGAGGCCGCCTCCGGCGAGGAGCCGGGGAAGGCCGGCGACGCGGACGGCGCGGAGGGGGCCGAGGACGCCGGCATGGCGGCCGCCGACTCCGAGGACGGTGACAAGGCCGACGCGGCGGGTGACGCGCGCCTGCGTGCGGCGGTGGCCGCGTGGGTGGTCTCGGCGGACGACGAGACGGACGCGGAGGCGGGCGAGGACCCGGAGGCCGCGGACGCCGAGGGGCCCGAGGACACGGAGAGCGCCGAGGACGCCCAGGCGACCGCCGCCTCCGGGGAAGTGCCGGACGCCGCCGACGCCGACGCCGACGCCGCCGACGACTCCGGCAGCCGTACGGGCACGGAGGACGCCGCCCCCGACGCCGCAGGCGCCCCCGAGAAGGCCGCCGCGGCCCCTGGGGCGGCCGAGGACGCCACCGGGACCGCCGCCACCGGGACCGAGGACGCGAAGGACGCCGAGGACGCCCCTGAGGCCGAGGACGCCCCTGAGGCCGAGGACGCGAAGGCCACCCCGGAGGCCGACGCCGAGGACGCCTCCGACGCCGACGACGCGAAGGGCGCCGACGACGCGAAGGGCGCCGACGACGCCAAGGGCGCCAAGGCCGAGAACGCCCCCGAGGACGACGCCGAGGACCCGGAGGCCGGCCCCGGGGACAAGCCCGGCGGTGCGGGCAGGCCCGCCGTGGACCAGCCCACCACCATGCTGAAGCTGGGCGGCACCACCAAGCCCTCCGTCGACCAGCCCACCACCATGCTCAAGCTCGGCGGCGACAGGAAGTCCACCCCCGAGCCCGCCCCCGAGTCGGACGCCGAGCGCACCAGCAGGTTCGTCGCGCTCAAGCCCCTCGACGCCCCTCAGACCCGTAAGCCGCAGCCGAAGGCGGACCCCGACGAGCCACAGCCGGCGCCGCGGCCCGAGTCGCGCCCCGAGCCGCAGTCGCAGCCCGAGCCGGCCGTCCCCGCCGACGCCACCACCCCCGTCCCCCAGATCGGCCCCGAGCGCACCACCCAGCAGCCGCTGCCGCCCAAGCCGCCGCTGGACCTGCTGGCCGAGCTGACGAACACTCCGCCGCCCCCTCAGACCCCGCTGCGCACCGCCGTGCGCCGCGTCAAGATCTGGACGCCGCTGGTCGTGCTCCTCGCGATCGTCTTTGCGATCGCGCAGGCCGTGCGTCCGCTGCCCGCCCCCACCCTCGCGCTCACCGCCAAGGACAGCTACATGTTCGGCGGCAGCAAGGTGAACCTGCCCTGGCCGGGCGAGGGTCAGGGCTGGATGGACGGCGTCGGCATCGGCACGATGGACCACTTCGGCAAGCAGACGCCGGTGGCCATCGGTTCGGTCGCCAAGACCATGACCGCGTACATCGTCCTCAGGGACCATCCGCTGAAGCCGGGTCAGGAAGGCCCGAAGATCACGGTCGACGCGACGGCGGAGAAGGAGGGCGGCTACGACAAGAGCGGCGAGTCCACCCTCAACACCATCAAGGCCGGTGACTTCCTCACCGAGAAGCAGGCCCTGTCCGCCGTCATGATCCCGTCCGCCAACAACATCGCGCGCCTGCTGGCGCGTTGGGACGCGGGCTCCGAGGCGGCGTTCGTCCAGAAGATGAACGCCACTGCCAGGGAACTGGGGATGACCGGCACGACGTACACCGACCCCTCGGGTCTGAAGGAGACCACCGTCTCCACGGCCGAGGACCAGGTGAAGCTCGGCAACGCGGTCGTGAAGATCCCCGCCCTCGTGGCCATCACCAGCGCGGCCAGCTGGAAGGACCCCTCCGGTCACGTCTGGAACAACTACAACCAGCTGCCGTACACCATCGGCGCGATCGGCATCAAGACCGGCACCACCACCGCGGCCGGCGGCAACCTGCTCTTCGCCGCCCACAAGAACGTCGGTGGCCAGACGATCACCGTCGTCGGCGCGATCCTCGGTCAGCACAAGCCGTCGATCCTCGACACGGTCAACGCGGTCAGCAAGACGGCGCTGCTCGCCGCGGAGCAGGCGCTCAGCTCGGCGAAGATCCTCAAGAAGGGTGACGTCGTCGGGTACGTCGACGACCAGCTCGGCGGGCACACGCCGGTCGTCGTCACCAAGGACGTCTCGGCGGTCGGCTGGGCCGGACTGAAGGTGAAGCTGTCCTTCGCCGCCGACGCCGTGCCGCACTCCGCGAAGGCCGGTACCAAGGTGGGCACGCTCACCGTCGGTGACGGCTCGGGCGGTGCCGTCCAGGTCCCGGTCGCCCTGCAGAAGGACCTCACCGAGCCGGGCTTCTCGGACAAGCTGACCCGCATCGGCTGACCCACAAGGTCGCACGGCCGCCGCCGGACCGCCGGACCGCAGCCAAGCCGCGGCCGGACCGCCGCCCGACGGCCTCGCGCACCCCGTCGGAAAGCCCCACCCGGGGGCTCCCCGACGGGGTGCGTGCTAGCGTCACGAAACGGGGCACGTCGCCGGTCGCGGGACGCGGCCGCGAACAGAGAACGGGACACGGGGAGTGCCTTCAGGTGGCCACAGCGGAGCCGACACGCGCCGACGACGCCGATCCGGGCCCAAAAGCCGGCTCGCGAATACGCGTGTCCACGAGTGACACGGACAGCGGGCGCGACGGTCACGCACCCAGTCACCCGAACGGCCGTACGGAGACCCGTTCGGAGAGCCATGCGGCGAGCCGACCCGAGAGCCGACCCGAGAGCCGACCGGAGAGCCGACCGGAGAGCCGACCGGAGACTCACACGGACGATGGAGCCGGCGCCCCCGCCGCCGGCAGGTGGCCCCGGACCCGGGCCGCTGTCATGGCCCTGCGCGAGCGGATGCTGCGGCACCCCGCTCTCTCCGTCACCGCCGTGGCCGGCGTCCTGCACATCATCTGGTTCTTCACGTTCGCCAACAGCGGCGGCGACCTCGCGGCACAGGACGCGTGGGCCGAGTTCGTCGGCCGGCACCCGGACTCCGCGTACAACCTCGCCTGGTACGGCGGGATGCACCCGGTGTCGTACAGCGTGGTTTCGCCGTATCTGATGTCCGTCCTCGGCGTCCGTACGACGATGATGATCGCGGGCACGGCCGCCGCGGGCCTGCTGACGCTGGTCCTCATCCGCAGCCGCTCGGTCCGCAACCCCCTGTGGGCCGCGCTGGCGGGCGTCTTCGGGCTGCTGTGCAACGCGATCTCGGGACGGGTGACGTTCGGCCTGGGCACGTTGTTCGCGCTGGGCGCGCTCGCGGCCGTCTTCTGCTGGCCGTACCGCTGGCGCCACAAACGCTGGGCGAAGGCGCTGGTCGCGGCCCCGCTGGCCGCGCTCGCCACGATGGCCTCCCCCGTGGCGGGCCTGTTCGTGGGCCTGGTCGCGGTCGCGCTGTTCCTGCAGAAGCGCCGTCCCGGCGCGTGGGCGCTCGGCCTGGCACCGGCCGCGGTGGTGGCCGTCTCGGCCTGGCTGTTCCCCTTCTCGGGCACCCAGCCCATGACGATCGGCTCGGTGATCCTGCCCCTGCTGTACGCCGTCCTCGGCGTCGTCCTCGTGCCCCGGGACTGGAAGACGGTCCGGATCACCGCCGGGGTCTACGGCCTGTCGGTGGTCCTGGTCTGGCTGATCAGCTCCCAGATCGGCTCCAACATCAGCCGGCTGGCGATGCTGTTCGCCGGGGTGATCCTGGTGGCGGTGCTGCCGTTCACCGTCGCGCGCTCGCGCCGGTGGTACACGACCGTGCTGGCCCTCCTCGTCTTCGCCGGCTGGCTGGGCTTCAAGTCGGTCGACGACATCGTGAACACCACGCCCGCCGCGTCCTGGGCCCGCGAGGTGGCGCCCCTCGTCAACCAGTTGCAGCAGGTCGGCGCGGAGAAGGGCCGCGTCGAGGTCGTCCCCGCCCGCTCCCACCGCGAGGCCTCCGCGCTGGCGCCCTACGTCAACCTGGCCCGGGGCTGGAACCGTCAGGCCGACATGGAGCGCAACCCGCTCTTCTACGACGACACCCTCAACTCGGCGAACTACCACGAGTGGCTCCAGCGGTGGGCGGTCCACTACGTGGTGCTGCCCAAGGGCGAACCGGACGGCGACGGCGGCGAACGCGAACGCGCGCTGGTGCAGCGCGGCATGCCGTACCTGACGCAGATCTGGGGCGACGCCAACTGGCAGCTGTTCAAGGTGACCGACCCCGCGCCGCTCGCCGAGCCCAACGCCGTCGTCGACCGCGCCGAGCAGGGCGAGCTGACCATCGAGGTGCGCAAGGCGGGCCGCATCCTCATCCGCATCCCGTACTCGCCCTGGCTCAGCCTCGTCGACGACAAGGGCAAGAGCCTCAAGGCGCCCCAGGAGACGGAGGTGTCCAAGCACCGCGCCGAGGGCACGCCGAAGACGTACGACAACGTCAACGGCTGTCTGATGCAGACGGAGCAGGACGCCAAGGGCGACAAGTGGACGATGCTGCTCGCGCCGAGGGCGGGTACGTACCGGCTGGCGGCGCCGTACCAGCTGCCACGCGGTACGCCGTGTCCCGACGAGCTGAAGTGACGAGGCGGTAGTCCCGCGGGCGCGCCCCACCCGCCCGCGGCGACTCGCTCACCTCAGTTCACGGCCTCACTTCACCCGGCCTCACTTCGTCTCACCGCACCGGAAACGCGACGTCGCACACCGGGTCCTGCGGACCCGACGCCTCCCAGTCCGCGAAGTAGACCTCCCGGCAGGGCCCTGCCTGCTCCAGGCCCTGCCCGGCGATCCACTGCTCCACCGCCTCGAACGCGGCCAGGATCTGCGGATGGGCCACCTGCGCCTTGGTGATCCGGGTGTAGGCCAGCCGGTGCGCCGGCTCCACCCGCACCTTCGTCTCCCAGGCCCGGCCGCGCGCCTCTGCCCACACCCGGGCCGCCGCCTCGTCGGCGACGGGCACGCAGGACTCGGCGGGCCCGTCGCTCTCCATGGACACCTCGGCGTGGTAGACGACGAACGGTGCCGCCGTGACACCCCCGCACTCGCCCGCCGCCGCCTCCAGCCGGGTCAGCGACGCCCCGATCCACGCGGGCAGCTCGCCCGCCAGGGTGTGCCGGGTCTCGGTGATCACCACCTGCTCGGGCACGTCGACCGTCTCGACCACGAACCTGCCGTACATCTCGGAGCTCCTCCCCGACAGCCGTCCACGGAGGTACTCGGCGAGGGTCCGCTGCCCGGCCACCCGCGTCTCGACGTCCACCCAGTACGCGGCGAGCCGCTCGGCCGCCGCGTCCCCGTCCACCCCGGCCGCCTCGACCACTTCGGCCACCCGGGCGAGCGGCATGTCGAGCTGGCGCAGCAGGGCCACGAGCCGGGCGCGCTCGGTCTGGGACGCGCGGTAGTAGCGGTAGCCGCTGGACTCGTCGACATGCGCCGGGACCAGCAGCCCGAGACGGTCGTACCGCCGCAGGGCCTTGGCCGACAGCCGGGCCCGCGCGGCGAACGCGCCGATGGTGAGCAGCTCTTCGTCCCCGTCCACCATGCCATCCTCCGTCACCGGGCGGTCTGTTCCGCCCGGCGACATGGAGGCTGGGCCCTGCCCCAGGGGCAAGGTCAACCGGAGGTCCTAGGAGAGCTGCGCCTCGACGGCCGCGACCACCTCTGCGGCCTCCGGCTCGGTCTGCGGAGAGAACCGGGCGACGACCTTGCCGTCCCGCCCGATCAGGAACTTCTCGAAGTTCCAGCGGATGTCGCCGTTGTGCCCGCCGGCGTCGGCGTGGCTCACCAGACGGTCGTACAGCGGGTGCCGTCCCTCCCCGTTGACCTCGACCTTCTCGGTCATCGGGAAGGTGACGCCGTACGTCGCCGAGCAGAACTCGGCGATCTCCCCGGCGCTGCCCGGCTCCTGCCCCATGAACTGGTTGCACGGCACCCCGAGCACGGTGAAGCCCTGCGCGGCATACCGCTCGTGCAGCCGCTCGAGCCCGGCGTACTGCGGAGTCAGCCCGCACCTGGACGCCACGTTCACGATGAGCACGGCCCGGCCCGTGTACTGCCCGAGATCCGCGGACCCGCCCTGAAGGGCGCCGATCTCCACACCGAGGGGCGAGTCGAGGGGAGTGACGTCGTTGCTGTCTGCAGTGGTCATGCCCGGATGCTAACCGTGCCGGGTGACGTCCCCCGCGGCCGCCTCCACCAGGACCTGGCCCGCGCCCGTCAGGACGGTCAGCTGGGTGGTGCTGAGCGGGGAGCCGGGCAGGACCAGCACCTGGGCGCCGGGCGCCGCCCAGCAGGGTGCCTAGACCGGCGGTCACGCCCTGGGGTTGCACTCGGCGGGCATGCTGACGATGCAGGGCGTGGCCGCGTCCTCGGCGGGCTCGGTGGCACAGCTCACCTCGCCCGCCGTGGCGACGACGGCGATGGCGGCCGCGTCGGCCGGGGTGACGCTGACGCCGGCTACGGCCGCTCGCCGGACACCGGCGGCGAAGCCGGCCCCGGCCCCGGCACCGGCACCGTAGCGGGGGCGGACGCCTCGGCCGGCACGGGCGCCTCGGCGGCCGCGGGCACCTCGGCCGAGGCGGGTGCCTGCGGGGCGGTGGATGTCTGCGGGGCGGTGGGTGTCTGCGGGGCGGTGGGTGCCTCCTGGCCCATCCGGTGGGCGGCCCGGTCGAAGTACCGCAGCAGCTCCACCGGGAACGGCATCACGAGCGTCGAGTTCTTCTCGGCGGCGACCTCCACCACCGTCTGCAGCAGCCGCAGCTGCATGGCCTCCGGAGTGTCGGACATGATCCGCGACGCGTTGGCGAGCTGCTGCGCCGCCTGGAACTCGCCGTCCGCGGTGATGACCCGTGCCCGCCTCTCCCGCTCGGCCTCGGCCTGCCGGGACATCGACCGCTTCAGCGACTCCGGCAGCTGCACGTCCTTGATCTCCACCCGGTCGATGTGGATGCCCCACCCCGCCGCCGGGCTGTCGATCATCAGCGCGAGTCCCTCGTGCAGCCGCTCCCGGTCGGACAGCAGATCGTCGAGGTCGCTCTTGCCGATGATGGACCGCAGCGAGGACTGGGCGACCTGCCCGACGGCGAAGACGTAGTCCTGCACCTCGATCGCGGCCCGCACGGGATCGATGACCCGGAAGTACACGACGGCATCGACCTTCACCGACACGTTGTCCTTGGTGATGCCCTCCTGGGTGGGCACCGGCATGGTGACCACCTGCACGTTCACCTTCCGCATCCGGTCGGCGAACGGGATCAGGAAGGTGACGCCCGGCTGCCGGTGCGCCGGCAGCGCCTTGCCCCAGCGGAACACCACACCGCGTTCGACCTGGTTGACCACCCGCATCCCGCTGCGCAGCACGAGCAGCACCAGCACGGCGACGAGCACGACCGCGACGACAGTGCCTTCCATGGCACTCCATTCCTCACAGGCGCCGACCGCTCCCGGCCGGCCGCCGATGCGATTGAGACATGGATGAGGACACCGGGACGGCACGGATGGATGCGGGCCGCATCGTCAGGAATACGTCAAGAAAAGGCCTCAGCGCCGGGCGAGGGAGACGAACGCGGCCCAGGCGGCGGGGGCGACGCGGAGGGCGGGCGCGCCGTCGGCGGCCGAGGTCCTGGAATCACGGACGTGGACGGCGCACGCAGTGGTCGCGACTTCCAGGCAGGCGCCGCCCTGATCACTGCTGTGGCTGGACTTGAGCCAGTGCAATGAGGTGCTCATGGCTCTCCTGGGAAACGGCCCAACAGGCCCTTGGTCTCATGCGGGTTGAGAGCCTGTGCCGGAAATGCGTGTGGTGCGAGTTCACGTACTGATTTCCGCCGCCCGTCGAGCGCGTGTCATTCGTCCTCCGGGGGCTCCGGGGCCTCCGGGGGTACGTCACCTTCGAGCAGCCGCTCCCCGATGTCGTCCGCCCATTCCTGGGCCCATCGGCGCAGGCCGCCGACCGCCCCATCGTCGAGTCCGTAGGCGGTGAACTCGCGGTCGTCGAGCCACTCGGCGCCGACGAGGTGGGTCTGCAGGTCGGTGAGGTCGAATGCGTCCCCCGCGTGCCGGCGGCCGAGTTCCTCCAGTTCCGGGTGGCTCCACCGGTCGGCGGCGGCGTGGACGTCGATGAGGTCGGGGGCGAGACCCTGGTCGGCCAGCGCCCGGACCCTGGTCCCCACGACGTCCTCCAGGGACAGGACCGGTCCGAACCCGGTGAGTTCCAGCGGCCGCCAGAGCACCTCCTTGACCACGAGCACCGCGCACTCCTCACCGGTGCCGGGGTCGCCGACGACCAGCCGCGCGGCGAGCGCCTCCGTGCCCGACGCACGCACCCGCCACCCGCGTTCCTCGAGCCCGGACCGCACGGCGGCGACGATCTCGCCCGTCTCGACCGGGCTCTCGGTGACGACCTCGACGTCCCGGCTGACGCGATCGACCAGCCCGTGCACCTGCACGGCGTGCCCACCGCCGAGCGCCAGCCCGTACGGCGCTCCCGCCGCGAGCAGGTCACGCAGCAGCCGTCGCCGCACCTCACCGACCTTGACGATCACGCCACGATTATCGCCGGGGAGGGCGGATGGCGCGCGGATTCCCGCCGCCGGTCGAGTCAGCGCATGGCCGTCTCGCGGGAGACCGGGTACGAAGCGACCGGGTGACCGGGTGACCGGCGACGTTACGATCCCTCGGCCGGAATCGTGATCTCCGCCCAGATCGTCTTCCCCTCGGCATGGTGCCGTGTCCCCCAGCGCTCGGCGAACTGTGCGACGAGCAGCAGACCGCGGCCGCCTTCGTCGAAGCTGCGGGCCCGCCGCAGGTGCGGGGCGCTGTTGCTGCAGTCGGTGACCTCGCAGATGAGCGCGGTGTCGCGGATCAGCCGGAGCCGGATGGGCGGTTGCCCGTAGCGGATCGCGTTGGTGACGAGTTCGCTGATCACCAGTTCGGCGGTGAAGGCCACTTCGGGCAGTCGCCATGCCGTGAGCCGGGCCATGGCCTCGGCACGGGCACTGGCCACCGCGGCAGGGTCGGACGGCAGGTCCCAGGTGGCGACCTGACCGGTGTCGAGGGCTCGAGTGCGGGCGACGAGCAGCGCGACGTCGTCCTGCGGCTGTGCGGGCAGCAGTGTCCGGATCAGGTCGTCGCAGACGGCCTCCAGCGAGTGGCCGGACCGCTCCAGGCGCCGGCGCAGCAGCCCGAGACCTTCGCGGAGGTCGTGGTTGGTTCCTCCGACGAGGCCGTCCGTGTACAGCGTGAGGAGGCTGCCCCCGGGCACCTCCCACTCGATCGTTTCGAAGGGCAGCCCACCCACGCCCAGCGGAGGCCCGGGCGGGACGTCGATGAAGTACGCCGTGCCGTCGGGCTCGACGACGGCGGGCGGGGGGTGGCCCGCGGTGGCCGCCGTGCAGCGGCGCGCGATCGGGTCGTAGACCACGTACAGGCACGTGGCGATGAGATCTGTGGAGATGTCGACCGACTCGGCCCCCGGCTCCGTGGTGGGGTCCTCCTCCGTCACCTGGTGGGTGACGAGGTCGTCGAGCTGGGCGAGGAGTTCGTCGGCGGCCAGGTCGACGTCGGCCAGGGTCCGGACCGCGGTCCGCAGTCGCCCCATGGTGGCCGAGGCGCGCAGGCCGTGGCCCACCACGTCCCCGACGACGAGCGCGACCCGCGCGCCCGACAGCGGGATCACGTCGAACCAGTCACCGCCCAGCCCCGCCCGGGTACGGGCCGGAAGGTACCGATGGGCGACCTCGACCGCGTCCTGGGCGGCGAACCGGCTTGGGAGCAGACTGCGCTGCAGGGCCAGCGCGGTGGTGCGTTCGAGGGTGTACCGGCGGGCGTTGTCCACGGCCACGGCGGCGCGTGCGCCGATCTCCTCGGCGAGGAGCAGGTCGTCCTCCTCGAAGGGCTCCTGGCGCCGGTGCCGGGTGAGGATGGCCACGCCCAGGGTGATGCCGCGGGCGCGCAGCGGGATGACCATGACCGAGTGGACTCCGAACGTCCGGACCACCCCGGCCCGCTCGGGATCGGCCTGCTCCCACTCCCTGATCGCCTCGTCCAGGGTGCGGTGCAGCGAGGACCGGCCGGTGGCCATGCAGCGCACGGGCGGCGTGGATTCCGGGTAGTAGTCCACCTCTCCGGCCCGGATCACCGCTTCCGGTACACCGGGGAGCACGGACTGCTGCGCGGCGCGGCGCAGGGCCACGGCGCCGGCTGCGGAGGGCCTGGGCTCGGCCCCGTGGAACAGCGAGTCCAGCAGGTCGATGGTCACGAAGTCGGCCAGCCGGTCCACGGCGACATCGGCCATCTCCTGGGCCGTCGTCATCACGTCGAGGGTGCTGCCCACCTGCGTGCTGACGTCGTTCAGCAGGGCGAGGCGCTCCCGGGCCAGGTACTGCTCGGTGACGTCGAGTGCGTTGAGCTCCACGCGCCCGACCGGCCCCGTCGGCGCCATGAGCGGGGAGACGGTGATGGACCAGACCCTTTCCCGGGCTCCGGGCCGGGCCGCGCCACGCACGTGGAAGTGCTCTGCCTGCCCCGTCCTGAAGACCCGGCGCATGCCGTCCTCGACCGTCCGGCAGATGTGGGGCGGCATGATGTCGGTGACCCGCTGACCGCGCAGCTGCTCCTCGGTGAGAGCGAGCTCGCGAACGGCGCCGGCGCTCGCCCGCAGGGCCCGCAGCTCGGAGTCGAACACCATCAGCGGCAGCTGGCACTGTGCAAAGGCTTCCTCCGCCGTCCCGCCGAACGCTTCCGGCAGCTCCGGCGCCGTGAACACGACGAGCTGCTGCTGCTTGCCGTCGCTGTCGAACGACGGATACGTGCGCAGGCAGACCTCCACGCTCCGGCCGTCCCGGTGCCGGAGCAGGGTCCTGCCGCTCGGCAGGCCGAGAGCGGCGGGAAAACCCTCCTCGGCGTCCGCCGCCGCGTCCGAAGGGAGCAGACAGGCCACGGGGCGCCCGACGACATCCTGGTGGAGATGGCCGAGCAGTCGTTCGGCGCCCGCGCTCCACCCCGTCACGATCCCCCGGGCGTCGACGACCGCCGTGGCCGAGCAGGCCGGCTCCGGGAGCGTGCCGGAGCCGTTACCAGGGGTGGCGCCGTGCATGTCGATCATCGCCCATCTGGCCCGCGCAAGCCTGAGCCCTCGGGGAAACGCCGCCGGGGCGGTGGGGCGGCTCCGGCCCCTGCCGCGTCGACTCCTATCCCACTTCTACCGTCCATCGTGCGCGCTCGCAGTTCGGACACTCGAGTGCCGCCGGCCGGCATCGGGGTGGTGGTGCGCGCCGGGAGGCGCGAGCAGACCGGAATGCGGCCGGGCCGGTCTGCCGAAGGGCGGCACCGGCTGCCGCCGCCCTGCTGCGGCCCACGCCGCTCGCGCCAGGCCCTGACCGTGTACGGGCCAGGCACAGGACGTTCCACGAATGCGCGCAGTGCGCGGCTTGCCTAGGCTGACGTCATGAAGCGCGTCATCGTCGATCACTTCGGCGACCCCGGCGCCTTGAGGGTGGTGGAGGAGGACGTCCCCCGCCCGGGGCCGGGTGAGGTGCGCGTCGGGGTGCTGGCCGCCGGAGTGTCGTTCACCGATGCCCAGCTGCGCGCCGGGACGTACCTGGGGGTGCCCAAGCCGCCGTTCACGCCGGGCTACGAACTCGTCGGCGTCGTCGAGGAGCTCGGTCCTGGCTGCTCGCGGCTGCGCGTGGGAGACCGCGTCGCCGCGCTCACGGTCTGGGGCGCCTATGCGGAGCGCGTCTGCCTGCTGGAGGCGGACGCTGTCGAGGTGCCCAAGGACCTCGACCCGGCCCAGGTCGTCGGCCTGGTCCTCACCTATGTGACCGCCTACCAGCTGCTCCACCGCATGGCACGGGTCAGGCGCGGGGAGACGGTGCTGGTGCACGGCGCCGCCGGCCGGGTGGGCACCGCGGTCCTCGAACTAGGAGCGCTGGCCGGGCTGCGCCTCTACGGAACCGCTTCGGCGCGCGACCGCGCCGCCGTCGAGCGGCACGGCGCGGTCGCGATCGACTACCGCCACGAGGATTTCCTGGCCCGGGTGCGCGAGCTGCCCGGCAAGGGCGTGGACGTCGTCCTCGACGGGCTGGGGGGTGCCCTCTCGCTGCGCTCCTTCCGCGCGCTGCGCCCCGGCGGAAGACTCGTCGTGTTCGGCCACTACGCCATGCTTGCCCGCGGGCGCAGCTGGCGGGGGTGGACCGAGTGGTACGGGGCGACCGCGGCCGTCGCTCTGTGGGGCCTGCTCTCGCCGCGCCGGCGGGTGCTCGCCTACCGGATCCAGAAGCTGCGCGGCCGCCGCCAGGTCCTCCCCGCGGGCAAACGCCCGCCGGTGTTTGCCGTGGGCGGAGGCCCCCGCTACCGGGAGTGGTTCCAAGAGGACCTCCGCACGCTGCTCGAGCTGCTTCGCCGTGGCGAGATCAACCCGGTCGTGGCCGAACGCATGCCGCTCACCGACGCCCGCCGTGCTCATGAGCTGCTGGAGGAGTCGGCGGCGAAGGGGAAACTCGTGCTCGTGCCGTAGACCGGGGAGGCCGCCTGCGCAGGGTGCTTGGATGCGCAGGGACCCGGGCGCCCGGGCACCCGGGCGCTCACGCGCTCAGGCATGCGGCAGTCGCTCACGCGCTCAGGCATGCGGCAGTCGTCGAGTAAGGGCCCGTGGCCTCATGGCATGATGCGGCATCGGCAGGTCCCGCTGTGAGGCCACGCGATGCGGCCGCCGGAGCCGGGGTGGAAGGGGCATCAAGGCCGAGTGTGGCGCAGGTCACGGGAAGCCGGTGCGGGGTGCCGGACAGCTCATTGAGGTGAGCACTCATCTGCGTACCCGGGTACGGGCCGGGGAATCGAGCGCGTTCGCCGAGCTCTTCGACAGCTACGCCCGCGCGGTCTACAACCATGCCTTCCGGCTGACCGCCGACTGGTCGACGGCCGAGGACGTGATGGCCGCGACCTTCATGGAGGCATGGCGGCTTCGCGACAGGGTCGACCCCGAGGGCGGCTCCCTGCGGCCCTGGCTGCTGGGCATCGCCACCAACACGGCGCGCAACCAGTACCGCAGCAACCGGCGGTACCGGGCGGCGGCGAGCGCCGCCGCGGCGGCCGGGCTGTCGGTGCCCGACCACGCCGACGAGGTGGCCGGCCGGGTCGACGACCGGCGGCGGCTCGCGACGGCCCTCACCGCGCTCGCCGCGCTGCGCAGAACGGAACGCGAGGTCATCGCGCTCTGCCTGGGGGAGGGCCTGGACTACGAGGCCGCGGCGGAAGCGCTCGGGATTCCGGTCGGAACGGTCGCCTCCCGGCTTTCCCGGGCCCGCAGGAAGCTGCGTGCGCTGGCCGAGGCGGAACTGGCGCGCCCGTGCGCCGCAACGGCCCGCCCGTCAAGTGAACTGTCGTGCCCCGCGATCGAAGCGGCGGGCAAAAAAGTGCGCAGGAATCGGGAAGGCCGCCACCGGGACCGACAGACAAGAGGCGATCACACAAACGCGATCCGGCCCGCGCAGGAAGGAAACCGATGAACGCGAACACGTCCCGGCAGCACCCGGCCGAGGGGGATGAGAGCGCACAGCTCCTGTCCTGGACGGCGCGTGACCTGCCGACGGGCCGTCACCAGTTCCACAGGGAGCGTCTGATGGCCCGGATTCACGAGATGCAGCGGGAAGAGCGCACGGCGACGGCAGCCCCCGCGAAGGCACGGCGCCTCCGGCTGCCGCGACCTGCGATCGCGCTGCCCGCGACGGCGGCGGCTCTGGCGGGCGCGGTCGTCGCCGGGATCTCGATGTCCGGCGGCGGCGGGGTCAGGGACGCCGGAGTTGCCACCGGACCGGCCCTGACCACACGGATCGGCGCCGCGACGACGAAGGGCGTGCCCCAGCTGCTCGACCAGATCTCGCTGGCGGCGGCCGACGGTTCGCGCCCGGCCGTGGCGCCCGGCCAGTACATCTACATCGAGTCCAAGACGGCCGACACCTTCCTGAAGACCGTCGGCGGCAAGACCACCCCGGCCGGCCACGAGCTGCACCGCCGCCAGGTGTGGAAGTCCCCGGACGGCACCAGGGGCTGGCTCATCGACCCCGCGGTCAACGACAGTCCCGAGGGCGAGACCCTGAGCCTCCCCGACGAGCAGGGCAACACCCCGAAGGCATTCCTCAACGGTCCGTCGTACGACTACCTGGCCAAGCTCACCACCGATCCCGGCGAACTGCTGGCCAAGATCTACAAGGAGACCGAGGGTCACGGCAACTCCCCCGACCAGGAGGCGTTCACCACCATCGGGGACCTGCTCAACGAGAGCTACCCCCCGGCGCAGCTCTACCCGGCGCTGTTCCGGGCCGCCGCGAAGATCCCCGGTGTCGTCGTCGTACAGGACGCGGTGGACGCGGTGGGCCGGCACGGAGTCGCGGTGGCCCGGCTCGACGAGACCAGCGGCCGGCGCGAGGAATGGATCTTCGACAGGAAGACCCATGTCTTCCTCGGCGAGCGCACCGTCCAGGTGCGGAAGAACAGCGGGGTGGATGCCCTGATCAGGCCCGGCACGGTGGTCTTCACCAGTGCCGTCCTGCAGCGGGCCGTCGTCGACGGCATGAAGCAGACGCCGTCCCGGACCGGCTGACGCCTTCGCACACCCTCCGAGAGAAGCCGCGCCCCCGTACGGCCCCGCCGTCAGGGCCGTACGACGGTGACGGTGAGGACACCCGCCGGCCAGGACCGGTCGGCGTCCGCGGCCCGTGTCCGCGACACCTTCCCCGTTCTGGGCACTCCGGCCGCCCGGCAGCCGAAGCGACCGTGTGTGCCCGGCTGCTGAAGACCACTTGAAGGAGAATCACCCGCTCGGGTGCCGCCGCGGAGCGGGCCGGACCGCGGTGGTCGGGTCCGCTGCCCGGTTCGCCGTCGGCGGTGGGGCAGGGCTGAGTGCCCGGGGGGCTCTGTGTGCGTAACTGTGCTTCACCCGTCGTGGTTCCGTGAGCGACTCATGAAGATCATCACATTGTCCTCAATCTGACACCGCATTAGCCTCGTACCCGACCACTTATTTTTGCTTTACATCTGTGCATGGGGGACTGCAGATGTTCTGTCGTCATGCCGTCACCCGTGCCTGGAAAGGAATTCGGGTGACTCCTGGTATACGCAGGATGCTTCCCGTCGCGGGGGTTGCTGCCGTCCTGGCGCTCGCGGGCACTCCGGTGCTCGCGAGCGCCGACCCGCAGCCCACAGGGGGACCCGCGGGGGCCACGCCGCCCTCCGCGGTGGAGGACTACGCCTACCCGAACGCGGATCAGATCCAGCGGGACAAGGGCATCAAACTGATCAAGGGCGACGGGCACATCACCCTCGCCGCGTGCGACGACTCGGGCTCGCAGATCAAGGTCATGACCGTACAGGGCCCCAGCGGCAACCCGCAGGGCACCTACTGCTTCAAGGCCACCGCCAAGAGCGGCTATCTCAGCCTCGAGCTCCCGCGTGTCTTCGCCCTGGAGACCGCCGACCACCCCATCAGCGCCGACCTCAGGCCTCAGGCCGACCCCTCGGCGCCGGCCAAGACGGTGACCGTGGACAAGAACGGCTACCAGAGCGTGGGTGAGGGGGCTGCCGGTGGCGCACCGAGCGTCCTGCTGGAGCTGCGGGTCACCGGCTGACCGGCCCGCCCGCCCCGAGTACTTCCGTTCTCGCACGATCACGAGGAACTTCATGTCCGGCTCTCGTCCGCGCCTCGCGTGGACCGGCGGCGTACTCGCCGCCACGTCGCTGGCCGCCGCGGCCCTGACCGCCGCCCCCGCGACCGCAGTATCGGGCCCGCAGGCCCCCGACTCCGTCTCCGCCGCCACCGCACGGCTCGACATCGGCGGACAGCGCGGCTGTTCGGCCACGCTGGTCGCCAAGCAGTGGCTGCTGACCGCCGCCAGCTGCTTCACCGACACCCCCGGCGCCGCTCTCGCACCCGGCGCGCCGAAGCTGAAGACGACGGCCACCCTGGGCGGCAGCGCCCAGCAGGTGATGAACCTGGTGCCGCGCACCGACCGCGACGTGGTCCTGGCCCAGCTGGCCAAGCCGGTCACCGGCATCACCCCCGTCCCCTTGGCCGGCACCGCGCCCGCCGCCGGGGACGAGGTCCAGGCCGCCGGGTTCGGGCGCACACACGAGGAGTGGGTGCCCGACCAGGTGCACGCGGCCGCGTTCAGCGTGCAGAACGTCGGCGCCACCAGCATCGATCTGGCCGGGAAATCGGACGGCGCCGCGATCTGCAAGGGCGACACCGGCGGTCCGGTGCTGGCCACCGCCGGCGGCCGGACCGCGGTCGCCGGTGTCAGCAGCCTGTCCTGGCAGGGCGGTTGCCTCGGCACCGACCCGGCCGAGACCCGCAACGGAGCCGTGGCCGCCCGGGTCGACGACCTGGCCTCCTGGGTCCAGCAGGTCACCTACGGCACGACCTTCGCGAACGCGCCGTGGAAGCACGCCGTGCAGATGACGGCCGGCTACTTCTCCGGCCCCGCCGGGGCGGGCCGTCGTATGGACCTGATCGTCGTCTGGGACGACGGCGAGGTCACCCTCTACCAGGGCGGCGACGGCACCGACCCCGCCCACCCGTTCTCGGCCGAGTACCAGCTCCAGCCCGGGAAGAGCATCTGGGCCAAGGCCGTCGGGGTCACCAGCGTCAACACCGGTGGCGGCACGGACGGGTTGGTGGTGCGCTGGATCGACGGCGAGATGACCCTGTACTCCACCGTCGACGCCAAGGGGTTCCACGGCGAGAAGCAGCTCGCCCCGGCGAAGAACGCCACCTGGAGGGACGACGCCCGCCTGCTGGCCGGCGGCCGTTTCACCGCGGGCGGTCACCGTGACGACCTGCTGGTGGACTGGAAGGACGGCCACGTCTCCGTCTTCAGCGACGTGGCGGTCAACGGCCTGAAGAAGCAGACCCAGGTCGTCGCGAAGAACGCCACCTGGACCTACGCCGGCCAGCTCACCACCGGCTCCTTCACCGGCAAGGACACCGACGACCTGCTGGTGCGCTGGACCGACGGCGAGACCACCATCTACCCCGGCATGACGAGCAAGCTGCCCGGCGAGATCAAGATCCGTCCCGCCAAGTCCCCCTGGGCGGACGCCACCGTGGTCACCGCCGGTGCCCTCACCGGCGACACCACCGCCGACGACGTCCTCGTCCGCTGGAACGACGGCCACGTCAGCCTCTTCCCCGGCGTCGACGGCAAGGGTCTCCACGACGAGATCCGCCTCGCCCCGGCCAACTGACCGATCGGGGAAGCCCCTTGAGAGGGCGGCCTGCCCCGGGCACCCCGGCGGGCCGCCCCCTCGGGCACCTCGCACACCACCGCGCCGGGCCGGCGACTCCTGACCAGGGTCGCGGCCCGGCCCCTGACCAGGGTCGCGGGCCGACCCCTGACCAGGGTCGCGGCCCGGCCGGCTGGTGCGCACCCCTGAGCCTTGACACAACACGAATAGAGTCCGCAGTGACACATCCACGACGCCCAGGGCGCGTGGCGGCAGGCACACGGCACGCGATCCGCGCGCTGTGTCTGGGCCTGCTGCCCGGCGCGCTCGTACTGGGCCTGCTGGGCCCCGCCCCGGCACCCGCCCGCGCCGACGACCCCGCGCCGACGGACACCACCGGCATCAGCACCGCCCTCCCCGACACCGACCGCGCCAAGGTCGTACGACTGTGGGAAACCGGCGGCCCCGGCGTGAAAGCCGCCGCCGAGGTCGCCCTCGTCGGCGGTGACGACGACGTCAAGAAGTTCCTGGACCAGGCCTCCGACCTCCAGTTCCAGGACAACCGCGTCGCAGCCGCCCAGGTCGCCAGCATGGGCGGCCTCAGCCTCCAGGAAGCCGCCCGCAAAGCCCTCGACAGCAGCTCCCCCGGCGACCTGAAGACGTTCCTGCAGGACGGCTGGGAAGCACCGCTGGAGCAGGACCAGCGGGTCCGCGTCGCGCAGATCATCGACGCCGGCGGCCCCGAGGTCCAGAAGGCGGGCCGCGCCGCGCTGGACGGCACCCCCGACGACATCCGGAACTTCCTCGCCAACGGGCAGTTCGACACCCGGGCGCAGGACGAGCGGGTCGAGGTCGCGCAGATCATCTCCGCGGGCGGCACCAACGTCCAGACCGCCGGCCGTCTGGCCCTCAACGGCACCGCCGACGACATCCACGAGTTCCTCCAGGTCGGGCAGTACGTGGCCCGCTCCCACGACCAGGAACACGCCACCATCGCGCAGTTGGCGGAACAGGCGCAGCGGGCGGGCAAGCTGGCCCGCAAGCAGACCGAGGCCGCCAAGGACGCCTCGAAGCGCGCGGTGACCGCGGCACAACTGGCCAAGGCCGCCGCGCAGAAGGCCGCCGACGAGACCCAGAAGGCGAAGTCGGACTCGCAGACCGCGGCCGCCGACGCGGCCCGGGCCGCGAGCGCCGCCAGCCAGGCCGCCACGGCCGCACAGACCGCCATCGCCGCGGCACAGGCGGCCGACTCCGCGGCCCGTGTCGCCGCCAGCGCCGCCTCGCAGGCGGCCAGCGCCGCCGTCGCCGCGTCGCAGGCGGCTTCCCGCGCGGGCAAGGCCGCCGCGGACGCCGCCACCAACGCCGGCCAGGCCGCCACGGCCCGCAAGGCGGCGCAGGACGCACGGGACGCCGCCAAGGGTGCCCGCGCCGCGGCCGATGCGGCCGCCGCGGCGGGCGCGGCCGCCACCGACGCGGGCGCGGCCGCACGGGACGCCTCGAAGGCCGGTGCCGACGCCGACGCCGCGGCCGACGCGGCGGACCAGGCCAACACCTACGCCGATCAGGCCCACGCCCACTCGGACACGGCGGCAAACGCGGCAGCCGCGGCCCATCGCCACGCCCGTGAGGCCACCCGCGCCGCGAACGCCGCCGACTCACTGGCGCGCGAGGCCGCGTCCGCGGCGAACGACGCCCACGACGCCGCCGAGGCCGCGGCGGACCACGCGGAGAACGCCGCCAAGGCCGCCGACGACGCGGCCGAGCACGCGGGAGAGGCGGCGAAGGCCGCGGCCCAGTCCAAGGCCCACGCCCAGGCCGCTCAGCACGATGCCGACGCCGCCACCACGGCGGTGAACGAGGCCAAGAAGGTCTTCGACCTGGCCCGCCGCGTCGACGCCGAGGAACTGACCGCACGCACCAACACCGGCATCGCCCACGCCCAGGATCTCAAGGGGCAGCAAGAGCAGCACGACACCGCCCAGGCAGCCGCCGTCCAGCAGGCCAAGGATCTCGACGCGCAGGCCCAGCACCTCGGCGAGCAGGCCACGGCCGACGCGGACGCCAAGACCCTCGCCCCCCAGGTCCGCAAGGTGGCCCTGGGCATCCTCAAGACCGGCAGGCCCTGGAGCCGTGCCGCCGCCGAGGAAGCGCTGGCCGGGTCCGACGACGACACGCTCGCCTATATCCGCACCACCTGGAAGCTCTCCGCCCAGCAGGACGACCGCGCCCTGGTCGGCCGGCTGGCCCTGACCGCCGGTTCGGCAGCGGTCCGCAAGGCGGCGGCCGACGCCCTCGCCGGCGACGCCTCGGCGATCAGCGACTTCCTCTCAACCGGCCAGTACCAGGCCGTGGCCCAGCAGATGCGGGTCTCCATCGCCCAGATCATCAACGGCGGAGGCCCCGTCGTCCAGCAGGAGGGCAGGAAGGCCCTCGACTCCGACTCGCCCGAGACGATGAGCCGGTTCATCACCGCCGGCCAGTACCAGGCCCGGATCCAGGACGAGCGCGTCCGCGCCGCGCAGCTGGCCGACAGCGGCGGTCCGGAGCTGAAGTCCGCCGCCCGTATCGCCCTCGAGGGCCCGGCGGGCCTGCTGCACACCTTCATCCAGGTCGGCCAGTACCAGGCTCAGCGCAAGGACCTGCTCGACGCCACGCACGTCTCCCAGGTGCAGCAGCTCATCGCACAGGCGGCAGGCGTCGCAGCCACCGCCCAGCAGGACGCGGCCGAGGCGGCCAAGGCCGCCGCCGTCGCGGCCAAGGCGGCGAAAGAGGCGGCCGGCTATGCCGAGCAGGCCAAGCAGCACGCCGCCGACGCCAAGGACTACGCCACGCAGGCCGCCGGCTACGCCAAGGACGCCGATGCCTCGGCCGCGCGTGCCGCGCAGTCCGCGAAGGCCGCCCGCCAGGCGGACGCACAGGCCCAGCAGTCCGCCGCCGACGCCCTCAACTCCGCCACCGCCGCCCACGACTCGGCGAGCTGGGCGGCGACGTCCGCCGCCGGTGCGTGGACCTCCGCCAAGCAGGCCCGTGCCTCGGCCACCGCGGCGGGCAAGGACGCCACCGCGGCAGCCCAGGCCGAGACCGTCGCCTACCAGGTCACCATCGCCAAGCAGCAGAAGGAGATGGCCGACCGCTGGAAGGCCTACCAGGCCTGGCAGGAGCAGAACACCAAGGACGACGACGACAGCTGGGTGCCCGACTGGCTGCAGAGCGGCCTCGACACGGTCGGCACCTACGCCGACGCCTTCTGGGACAACAGCCCGCAGATCCTCTCCGGCCTTGCCGAGAGCCTCGGCAGCGGCTGGCTCACCGACGTGGGGTTGCTCGACGGCATCGTCGGCGGAGGCGCGGGGCTGCTCCTGTGCCCCGAGACCGGGGGCCTGGGCTGCCTGGCCGCCGGGGGCGCCGTGGCCAGCGGCACGGCCCTGGCCGGGGCGGGCATCTACGGCATCACCGACGGTACGAGGCGCTTCAGCGACGGTATCGAGAACGCCCTGCACGAGGCCCGCGCCGAACGGGCCACCTCGGGCGGCAGCGGACGCCTGTCGGACGAGATGCCCCAGGGCATGGGGAAGCCATTTTTCAAGGCCTACGACGACATCAAGATGGGCCAGGGCAGGCCGCGGCTCGACGACAACGGCGTGCAGAAGATCTTCAGGGGCGACAACCCGAAAAGGCCTTGGGAAAAGCCATGGGCAGGTTCTCTGGAATTCGAAGTGCCGGATGCGAAGGACCCAAGCAGGGCACGTATCCTCATGAAGTTCCTGCCTGACGGCAGGACAGTCCTGGGGTGGACGACCGACCACTACGACACGATCAAGAAGTTCAGAGCTCCGCACTTCCCGGACGACGGCTGGAAGTAACTGACACAACCGGGGGACCGCTTGGATTTCGAGCGGTCCCCCGCCCGGCTACCGTATACCCGCATCCGAAGAATAGGTACGATTCATGACCACGGAACCGGCCGGTGACCGTACTCTGCGCTACGCCGACGAAATCACCCTCGCCGACGCATTTTCCATCGAGCAATTCATCAATGACCGGCTGCGGCCCCATGTGGACGCGGCCGAAGGAAATCAGGACAGGTGGGCGGTGGCCTACGGCCTCGTGTCCCTCACGACCGATATCAGAATGATTCTGGAAATCGAGCTGAAACTGCGGACCAGGCATCCCGAGAAGTTGGTTCACCGCCGTGCCGTCCGGCGTGAGTGGAACCGGCTGGCAGGCTTGGCGCTCGGGTGGAAAGGACTCCACGACGATTACGACCACGACCGCTGGCGGCACACCCCTTTTCTCAACGCCGAGGAAGAGGCCGCGTGGGAGGCGGAACGTGCGCGGATCATCGAGCGGGCCGAAGCGGCCGGACAGCCCGACGACGACCAGGCCCCGGGCGAGGAAGCCTGATCGACGGTTTCTTCGAGCGACCGCGGAAGGCCCTGTCCACCCCGCCGGACCGCAGGGGCCGTTCGCCCCGATGCGCTCCGTGGCGGGTTGGCGGAGGCTGGAAGGGCATGGACACGGGTCCCGGGACCCGGGACCCGGGACCCGGGACGCGGCGGGCGGGTGGTGATGCGGTCGGCTGTGCAAGCCGTCCTCGCTCCGCCACGGCAGGGGGGTGACAAGGAGGTGCCTCATGGCGAACCCGGTCGTCGTGGGAGTGGATGGCTCACCATCGAGCCTGCACGCGGTGGAGGTCGGGGCGTACGAGGCCGCGCTGCGCGGGGTGGGCCTGCGGCTGGTGCACGCCTTCGGGTGGCCGTCGACGCACGTCCCGCCCGGAGCACCTGCGTGGAATCCGGCCGTGGCGGGGGTGCGCGAGCTGGTGGACGGCATGCTCGTCGAGGCCGGGCAGCGGGCACGCAGCATCGCGCCGCAGGTGGAGATCACGCGCGAGGTCACCGTCGGTGAGCCACTGCCGGTGCTGGAGAGCGAGTCGCGCACCGCCTCGCTGGCCGTCGTCGGAAGCCGCGGACTGGGCACCTTCGGCAGCCTGCTGCTGGGCCCCACCGCCGTCCACCTGGCCGCCCACGCCCGCTGCCCCGTGCTGGTGGTACGGGGCAGTCCGAAGCCGGGCGATCCCGTGCTGCTCGCGGTCGACGGCTCACCGGCGGGCGAGCGCGCCATCGAGTTCGCCTTCGACGAGGCGTCACTGCGCGGCGCGGATCTGCGGGCGGTGCACGTGTGGAACACCTGGAGCGAACGGTCCTGGGAAGGCACGGGCGACTCACTGAACGCGGTGGTGGACGTGGAACGGCACCGCGAGGCGGAACAGCGGCTGCTGGACGACGCGCTTTCCCCGTGGCAGGCGCGCCACCCACAGGTCGCGGTTGAGCGGTGCCTGCTGCGTTCCCGCATCCGCCAGGGCCTGATCGATGCCAGCCGGGACGCCCAACTGGTGGTGGCCGGTGCCCGGGGCCGCGGCGGCTTCACCGGTCTGCTGCTCGGTTCGGTCTGCCAGGCCCTGCTGCACCACGCGCACTGCCCCGTCACGGTCGTACGCGGCAAGGAGTAAGAGGAGTAAGCGGTATCCCGGACACGCCAGGCGATGAGATGGCGGGAAAATCCAGCACTCTCTGTAATCGTATGGCGACAGTAATGCGCCGTCCGTCTGGGAGAGAAGAGAATGTTCAGACGCCGCCCCAAACTTCTGGCCCTCGCGGTCCCGGCCCTCACGCTGTTCGGCCTTTCCGGCACGGCAGACGCTGACTCTGCGGCGGACATCCGCTGCAATGACATCGCGGCGCTCGATCAGGCCATCACCAACGCCAACAACAGCACCGGACCGCACACCATCCGCCTCGCGTCCCGGTGTGTGTACACGATCAGTACCCCTTCATCGACCGGTGGTCTCGGCCCGAATGCTCTGCCGAGGATCAGCGGCGCCGTCACACTGGTGGGTCACGACACCACCATCCGCCGGGACCCGGACGCGTCCCAGGGATTCCGTATCGCCGAAATCGACGGCCCCAGCGGACGTCTGACGGTCGAAGGCATCACGGCAACCGGCGGCGGTTACCTCGACTACGCCGGGACGTACCTGCCCACCAACGGCGCCACGCTCATCCTCCGGAACAGCGATGTGACCAACAGCATCGCCAACAACGGTGGCGCCATCTTCGTCAACCAGAGCAGCACCCTCCAAGTCTTCGACAGCGTTCTGCAGGGCAACTCGGCGATCCAGGGCGGTGCCATCTACAACGGGCCCGGCAGTACGACACAGCTCAGCAGGACGAACCTGCTGATGAACCAGGCAGCGCAATACGGAGGGGGTCTCTTCACCGCCGGAGTTTCCCTGACCATCAGCAACTCCTCCGTCTCCCACAACACCGCTTTCCTGTACGGCGGCGGAATCTACGACGACCGTCACCCGATGGACATCAGGTCCACACGCATCGACTCCAATCACGCCGGACTCCTCGGCGGCGGAATCTACAACGCCGGCACGAGCACGCTGACCGACTCGGCCGTGCAGGGAAACAGCGCCGGCAACGGCGGCGGTATCTACCAGGACGCCCTGGGCGGCACGACGCTCGCCGACAGCCGAGTGATCCGCAATACGCCGAACAACTGCCGACCGCTCAACTCGGTGCCGGGCTGCGCTTCCTGAGGCGACCCGGCCGGCTCCGGAGCCGCCCGCCTCGTGTGAAAGCCCGAGGCCGGCGGCTCCGGCCGTGTGGGAGCCCCAGTGCGACGCACCGTGTTCAGCAGCTGAGGGAGAAACGCGACCGCCGGCGGTGTGTATTCGAGCCCTGCGGAGGGCATGCGGCATCGACACGCCGCGTCCTGCCGGCCGCGGCCCTCTCGTTCCGTCCACGGGGGCGGGGGCCGGCGTTGGATCCGGACGCGGTGGAGACGACACCGCGTTGAGAGACAGGCTGCAGCGTCCTGCGTGTGACCTGCGGCTTCCACGGCCGAGTCCGTGGCCGGCCCGCCGAAGCCACCGCACTAGGCCGGAGCTAGCCCGCCTTGCGTCGAGCCGCGCCCACGCCCATGACGGATGCTTGCGCATCCTTGAGCTGGAAGGTCTCGTCCTCCCCGAAATCCGGGGCCTGGAAGGGGTTCGTCGCCGGAGGCGGCGATGCCGCGGTGGCACAGCGGGGCGCCCCTTCCGGAGCGGAGAACAGCGAGGTCGGGTCGATGAGAGGTCTCCCATTCGTTACAGGGGCATGGAGCGGGTCGGCGTGCCGTGACCGGCACGCCGACCCTACAGCTTGCTCATCTTGGCGTACGGACTCATGATCCGCTTCTGCGCGGAACCGAAGTTCACAAGCACTGCGATCCCGTCCTCGATGCCGATCACCCGGCCGAGGCCGTACATGTCGTGTGTGACCCGGTCGCCGATGGCGAAGTGCTTGGGAGGCGGCGCGACCGGGGCCTTGAAGGGGCTGGTGGGCAAATAGCGCTTGGGTGCGGCTGGCTTTGTCATTGCCACCAGTATGCGCCTGCGCGTATCCGTTCGCTGCGGCCGTGCTCCTTTACTGTTCGGCCCACGCCCGGACGGCGAGCACCGCCTCAGGGGAGAGGCCGCGGACCCATGCCGCTGACCTGCGGATTCAATGCCCGGGTGGAGGGCTTCCCGCCCTGATGCGTGCTGAATCCGTTACGAGGGGAGTCCGTACTGCCCTGAGTCGTACTGCCCCGCCTCAGGCGCCGGCGGCCGTCACCACGGCGTCCGTGGCGAAGCCCAGCAGGAGGCCGAGCAGGATGCACCAGGTGGTGAGGGTCTTCAGCCCGGTCCTGCGGGCCACTGCCAGCAGTTCGATGACGACGTAGAGGATCGAGCCGGCGGCGAGGCCGAGGAAGGCGATCGACAGGGTGTCATTGACCAGGTGCTGGCCCACCAGCGTGCCGACGAAGGTGGGGCCGCCGCCGATCAGGCCGAGCCACAGCAGGGTGAGCCAGGAGGGGCGTTCGCCCTCGGCGGCCAGGGGGGCGACGATGCCGAAGCCCTCGGTCGCGTTGTGCAGGCCGAAGCCGATGATCAGCAGGACGGCCAGGGAGATCTCGCCCTGGGCGGCGGAATTGCCGATGGCCAGGCCCTCGGCGAAGTTGTGCAGGCCGATGCCGGTGGCGATCATCAGGGCGAGTGAGCCTGCCTGGCTGCGGGCTTTCGGCGCCAGCTCGGCGGTGGCGGCAGCCCCTGGCCCGGCCGGCCGTGCGGCCGCGGCCCGGCGGCGGGCGATCCAGGCGTCGTAGTGCACGAGTCCGGCGAGCCCGACGGCCAGACCCGCGGCGAGGGTGAAGCCGCCCGAGGCGACGGTTCCCCAGTCGTGCTTGCTCAGCGCCTCGTCGACGGGCTCCCAGGCATGGGTCAGCACATCCCACACGAGGAAGATCAGGATGCCGATCGCGACGGCGTTCAGGCCGGCCCTGAGGCGAGGTGTGGGTGTGCGGAGACGGCCGATGGGGAGGCCGAGGTAGATGGTGAAGCCTGCGATGGCGCCGAGCAGGGCGATGTTGGCGCTGGACATGGGGACTCCGGTCTGACGTGCATGGAAAGCGCACAGAAAGTAAACCAGGCAAGGCTTACCTAATAAGGCTACCGGGTCGCCCTTCCGGAAAGCTTGGCGAAGTCATTACCGGAGGCGCTGGCGAGTCTGGTTGCCTCCGGCCTCGGCTGATCCCCCGTTTCCGGTCGGCGGGCCGACGACGTCCTTGCCCGTCCAGCGAAATGCCGCGGCCGACGTCCTCCCGGAAGCCGTGCCGGCCGCCCGGTGCGATGCCGCGATGATCCTTCAGCCGCAGCCGCAGCCGCAGCCGCTGCCGCTGCGGTCGGCGCCGCGGTCACCGTCCCCGTCGTGGTCGTGGTCGTGGTCGTGGCCTTGGTCGCGGTCACCGTCCCCATCGCGGTCGCGGTCGCGGTCACGGTCGCCGTCCCCGTCCCCGTCGCGGTCGCCGCCCTCGCCGGCCCGCTCGACCGGCCTGCCGAGTGCCAGGTTCCAGCGGTCGGCGCGGCCGCTGAACTCGGCCACGCGCAATGGCGCCACGTCGATCCGCCAGAAGGCCGGCTCCGGCGCTCCCAGCACCCGGACGGTCGCGGCTCGTACGACCTCCGGTTCGACAACGGCGACCGTCCGGCCGGGGAAGTGGGCGGCTTCGTCCAGCCATGCCGCGACCCGTTCGCACAGCTCGTGCACCGACTCCCCGCCGTGCGGGGCGGATGCCGGGTCGGTCAGCCACCGGGCCACCGCCTCCGGCTCGGCTGCCGCCACCTCGTCGAGCGTTCGGCCGCGCCAGCGGCCCATGTCGAGGCCGGCCAGTTCCGATGCGTCGTCGGCGTCGAGGCCGAGCGCGGCCGCCGTCTGCCTGCAGCGCACGGTGGGGGAGACAAGCGCACGGCCGGCGCGCGGGAGGACGCCCGCCGCTGTTCGGGCATGTGCCGCCCCGGCCGGGTCAAGTGGGCACCCTTCGTCGAAGCGGACCTCCCGCAGGGCTGCGTTCATAGCTGGTGAGATCAACATCACTCGGCTGGTCACAAGCTCACTCTCGTGGTCGACAGCCCTGCCCCCGCAGGGAATTCACAGAGAACGGCGGCCTGAGGGGCTCCCGTTCGCGCCCCCGTGCGCCCTTGGCCGCACCTGCACTTCGCGGTACCTTCTCGGCGAAACCGACGACGGATCGCGGAAGCCGGTGGGAATCCGGCACGGTCGCGCCACTGTAAGCCCCCACGACACATCTGCGTTGTGTGGTGGGCAAGTCAGACCCGCGCCGTCGTCCTGTGCACCACCGAGACGGGACGCGAGTTCCCCAGGAGGTCCTGCCATGGCGCAGTCTGCCGTCCAGCCCAGCGCTACCCCCACCGCCATCCCCGCCAAGCTGCCGATCGGTGCGATCGCCCCCTGGGCGGTCTTCTTCGGCATCCTGATGCTGGTCCTGCTCTACTTCGTCGGCGCCGAACAGGGCGCCACCTCCGTGATGTCCGGCGAGAACGTGCACGAGTGGGTGCACGACGCCCGGCATCTGCTCGGCTTCCCCTGCCACTGACGACGGGGAAGAAACCCAGCGGCCCATGAACTCGGCAACCGTCCGAAATCTGCTGGTGCGTGGCATGCTCGCGGGACTCGCCGCGGGCCTTCTCGCCCTCGCCGTCGCCTACTTCCTCGGCGAGCCGCGCGTCGACTCGGCCATCGCCTACGAAGAGGCGCACTCCCACGAACACGGCATGGAGGTCGTCAGCCGCACGATGCAGTCCACCGGCGGCCTGGCCACCGGTGTGCTCGTCTACGGCGTCGCGTTCGGTGGCATCGCCGCCCTCGCGTACTGCTTCGCCCTCGGCCGGATCGGTCGCTTCGGGCCGCGCGCCAGTGCGCTGCTCCTCGCGGCGGCCGGCCTGATCGCCGTGTATGTCGTGCCCTTCCTGAAGTACCCCGCCAACCCGCCGTCCGTCGGCGACCCCGGCACCATCGGCAGACGCACCACCCTGTACTTCCTGATGATGCTGCTCAGCGTGCTGCTGGCGATCGCCACGGTGATCCTCGGCAAGCGCCTCGCCCCGCGCCTGGGCAACTGGAACGCGACGGTCGCGGCGGGGGCGTTCTTCGTCCTGGCCATCGGGTCGGCATACGTCTTCCTTCCGGCCGTCAACGAGGTCCCGAAGGACTTCTCGGCCACCCTGCTCTGGCAGTTCCGCTTGTCGGCCCTGGCCGTCCAGCTGACCCTGTGGACCGCCTTCGGGCTCGTCTTCGGGCTGCTGGCCGAGCGGGTGCGGGCCCCGAAGGCTGCGGGAGAGCCGACTGTGAAGGGGGCGAGTGCCGGGGCAGGAGCGACACCGGTTCCACGCTGACGACCTTCCTCGACCTGCCAGCCCTGCCCGCGACGGGAAAGTCGACTGCAAGGGGCCGCGGGAGCGCCACGAGAAGATCGACCCCATGGACGACAAGAGGGGCGCGCCCGTGATGGGCGCGTCCCCTTGTGTCGCTGCCGCGACCGCTACTGGAGCACGATGACCACGAAGGGCCCGTTGTCGAAGCGGTGATCGAAGCGGTGATCGAAGCGGTGGTCGAAGCAGAATCCGGGGTGGTCGAAGCAGAACCCGCGGTGGTCGAAGCGGAACCCACCGTGGTCGAAGCAGCGCGAGTCCTCGTGGTCGAAGCACACGCTGGTGGTCACATGAGTGTGCGCGGCAGGGGCTGCTGCTGCGGCCGTGCCTGCTGCGCCGATCGCAGCGCCGCCGGCCATCAGAACGCCGGCCGCGGACGCGGCGACGAGACGCCGCACGCGTTGTGCTCGCATGGCGGATACACCCTTCCTTCCATCGTCTCGCGCGACTCTCAGCGACACGAGTTGTACGGCCGCAGCCGCAGGGAGGAAGCGGCATGATCGCAGGCGTCGCCCCGTGCATGGGGGGAACTTCCCGCATCCAGGATCCCCGCTGCACGGGAACCGGCCGACCAGGGACGTATCCCCGGACTGCAGCCCTACTTCCCATACGTCGGCGGCCCTCTTTTGGATTGCCGATCCGGCGGGAAAACCGCGACAGGACAGCGGGGGCGGGGGCGTCCCGACGCCGTAGTAGAGGACCTTCACGCCGCTGCCTCGGCGTACGGCAACGCGTGTCGCAGGTGGTCGGCGTACTTCTCGGCACCGCCCTCGCGGAAACGCGGCAGGTTGAGCACGACCACCGGCTCGCCGGGCCACTCGGCCACAAAGCGTTCGATGTCCTGGAGGTCCGGATCGATCTTCATCGCCGAGCCTTCCCTTCGTTCCCCGTGGCCACACGGCAGCTCGTGCCGGGCACAGGTTCTATTGCCGGGCTAGGTGCGCGCGCATCTCGCTTTCCGGGTCGGTGATGAGCTCGCCCGACAAGTCCATGGTCACGGTGTGGATCTCGCCCGTGAAGTGGAAGGGCGAGGAGTAGTCGGCCGTCACGGGCGGACCGGGGTTGGCTCCGCAGGTCAGGCCGCCCGGGTTGAACATGATGGGCGTGGTCACCGGGAAGTCCGCCGCCGCGACGAGGTGACGATCGATGTAGAGCTCGGCACGGCCCGGGGCTCCCTTGCCGGCCGCGAGGTCGGGCTTGCCGGTGGGCTCGAATTCGAAGCGGAGCTCGTGGCGCCCCGTGGGTATCGGGTCCGAAGAGGACACGGTGTGCAGACTCCGGCCGACGTAGTTGTGGGTGTAGCGAAGCCTGCCGTCGCTGATGTAGAAGGACCATCCGCCGGCGCTCGTTCCCTGGCTGATCAGTACGCCCTCGGCGCCGTCGGCGGGTATCCCCACATCGGCGGTGATGCTGTGCGGGCGGTTGAGTACCCGGGGGGCGACGGCCGAAGTCAGCGTCTGCGTGCCGGGCCGGAAGGTGTAGGAGTCGCGTGCCTGGGTGATCTGCGGGCGCTCGGTCGTCATGCGCTGCAGGGTGCTGCTGTCGATGGGCAGCACGCCGTACTTGCCTGCCTCCGCGTACCACAGGGAGATCATTTCGATCAGTTTGTCGCGGTGCTCGGCGGCTACGTTCCGGGTCTCCGCGAAGTCCTCGTCGAGGTGGTAGAGCTCCCACTTGTGGGCGTCCAGCTCGGAGAGCATCTCGGCGGTGATGGGGGTGCCGAACGGCTTGTCCGACTCGGAGAACGAGGGGCCGGGCCAGGGGCACACAGCCCGCCATCCGCGGTGGTCGATGGCGCGGTGGCCCAGCATCTCGAAGTACTGGGTGTCGTGACGGGTCGGTGCGGAGCCGTCGTCGAAGGTGTGGGCGAAGCTGACGCCGTGCAGGGGCGATTGAGTGACGCCCTTGATGGTCCCGGGAGGTTCGGCTCCGAGGACGTCGAGGACGGTGGGGACCATGTCGACGAGGTGGGCGTACTGAGTGCGGATCTCTCCGCGTGCCTTGATCCCGCGCGGCCAGTGGACGAGGAACGGGTCGCTGGCCCCGCCGCGGTAGGTCTCTCTCTTCCAGCGCCGGAACGGGGTGTTCCCCGCCCACGTCCAGCCCCACGGATAGTGGTTGAACAGCCTTGGACCGCCGAGTTCGTCGATCGCCCGCAGGCTGTCCTCGAGCGGTTCGGGTGCGTTGTTGAAGAACTGCGCCTCGTTCGTGGTGCCGGTGGCGCCACCCTCCGCGCTGGCCCCGTTGTCGGAGACAACCATGATCAGGGTGTTGTCGAGTTCACCGGTCTCGGCGAGATAGTCGAGCAGCCGGCCGATCTGGTGGTCCGTGTGGGACAGGTATCCGGCGTAGACCTCCATCATGCGGGCGGCCAGACGCCGCGCGTCCGGCGAGAGAGACTCCCACTGCGGGACGTCGGGGTCGTGGCGGGAGAGCTCCGAGTCGGGCGGTGCGACACCGAACTGCTTCTGGTTGGCGAAGGTCTTTTCGCGGTAGGCGTCCCAGCCGTCGTCGAACTGCCCTCGGTAGCGGTCCGCCCACTCCTGCGGCACATGGTGCGGTGCGTGGGTGGCGCCGGTGCTGAAGTCCATGAAGAAAGGCTTGTCGGGGGCGACCTGCTTGGCGTCGGAGATGAAGGCGATCGCCGTGTCGGCCAGGTCTTCGGTCAGGTGGTAGCCCTGTTCCGGTGAGCGCGGGGGCTCGATCTGGTGGTTGTCGTACACGAGCTCCGGATACCACTGATTGGTGTCGCCGCCCAGGAAGCCGTAGAACCGTTCGAAACCGCGTCCCAGGGGCCAGCGATCGTACGGACCGGCCGGGGACTCCTGCTCGGACGGCATCAGGTGCCACTTGCCGAGCATGTACGTGTTGTATCCGTGCTGCAGCAGCATCTCGGAGAGAAACCCGTTCTCGAAGGGGATGTTGCCGTTGTAGCCGGGGTAGCCGGTGGCCATCTCCGTGACCGCCGCCATGCCGTTGGAGTGGTGGTTGCGGCCCGTGATGATGCAGGAGCGCGAAGGCGAGCACAGAGCGGTGGTGTGCATGTTGTTGTACAGCAGACCGCCGCTGGCCAGCTTGTCCAGGCTGGGCGTCCGTATCGGGCTTCCGTAACAGCCGAACTGCCCGTATCCCGTGTCGTCGAGGACGATGAACAGCACGTTCGGCGCTCCTGGTACGGCCCGCATGGGCTCCGGCCAGGCCGGGCTGGAAACGTCGGCCGTCCGCCCGATCACCCCGGGAAAGGAGGTCCCTGGCTTGTACTCGTTCACGGACATGGCAACCGTCCTCCTTCTGGTCGGACCTCATGCGCGTGCGGATCGTCGCGCGTACGACCGGTGGGCGCACATCGCACGGTGGCGGGGGTGCCGGTGAACGAAGCGGGGCGGCTCGGCGCACGCCTTCCCGGACCCTGGCAAATGTATTTCAGGAGGATTTACGGAATCATGAATCTTTCCGCGAAAGGCGCATCATTGAATAAGTCTCGCGCCCGGCTCGTGTCGGTTGCCGACCTCCCGTAAACGGCGCACGATATTCATGCTAGACCCTTGACGGAGGTGGCTGCCACTGGGCGGGCGACGCCTGCCCGGTGAGTTGATGTGCGGCCGCTGTGGAGAGATGGCTGAGCATGACCCCGGAAACTGAACTTCGTGCCGCATTCCGGTGTGGCCGCCGCGCGCGCCGGGCTGCGGCGTGAGGTGGGGAACGGAGGGTGGCCCGGAGCCGAACACCGGCAGCCGTGCACGCGATCACCTGGCCAACGAGCGTACGTACCTGGCATGGCTCAGGACCGGGATCAGCATGGCGGCACTCGGTGTTGCCGTGGCCAAACTCATCGGCGACAGAGGTGTGCGTGCCGTTGTCGCCGGTATCCTTCTGGTGATCGCGGGCCTGTTGCTGAGTATTTACGGAACAATGCGTTACCGGTCCGTGGGGCGACAGCTGGAGGCCGGTGTCTTCGCTCCCGCCAGGTCCAGAATTGTGATCGCCATGACCTTGGTCACTCTCGTGGCTTTGCTGGCCGGACTCATTCTGATCTGACGGCCCCGAAAGTTTCATCATTCATTTGGTGGAGGGGTGAGGTCCCTCGCGCACATGTGATCCGCGCCGACCAAGGGGAGACTGGTGGTCATGCTCGGGAAGTGGTTTCCACTCGCCGAAAGCGGGGACGGTTTTCTGCGGTCGGCGCCCTTCCGCTATGTGCACTCGGTCGATACCACGGCTCCTCCCGAACGCATTTGGGAGAGCATCACGGGCGACGCGCTGGTCCGCTGGACACTGGCGTTCACCAGCCTGAGGTGGGACTCGTCTCCACCGTTCGGCGTCGGGACGGTGCGTGAGATCACCCTGCTGGGAGTCTTCACCGTTCGCGAGCGGTTCTTCCGGTGGGACGATGGAAGACGCTATACGTTCAGCGTCGTCGAAGCGTCCCGTCCCGGGCTGCGTCGCGCGGCGGAGGACTGGATCGTGGAACCCGTCCCCACCGGCTCGCGCCTCACCTGGACCCTGGCCGTCGAGCCCGCCGGGTGGGCCCGGCCACTGCAATGGGCGGGCAGCCCGGTCATCAACCTCCTGAAACGGCACGTCATGCGTGCCGTCCGGGTACACACGGGGAGCTGACGTCCGGATCCGTACCCGCTTGTGATCGGCACCACGGCGACCGGTGAATCCGCCCGCGTATGGTGTGGCAAATCCCGCTCTGAGTGAAACCGGGGCTCGGTCGGCGCGGAGCCGGCGTGTTCCAGGTGATCAAGGAGGTCCTTGCCCGTGGTGCCTCAGGCTTCCTCGGACGATGCCCGCGTGCGCGCGGTCATCGAGACGCTGAGACCGTATGCGTGGCGCAGGCTCACCCCCGAAATGGTCAGCCGCCGGGTCCTCGCAGCCGTCGACGGTCACGGAATGGCCGGTGCACTCCCGGTGCCGCGGCACGACGAGCGAATCGACGTACTCGTCGGTTTCCTGAGTCGCTGCCGGTGGCGTGGGCTGACGGTCGGCGCCTTGAGCCTGCAACTGGTGGCGGCTCTGGACACGTGGCGGCAGGAGAGCCAATGGCTCGAAGTCGAACTGCGTTGGCTGCTCGACGGCTGAGACCACCCGTGAAGAGTCACGTTGGGGACCGTTCGGCCCATGCGGTGGACGTCCGCGACGGGCGATGCTGGACACACGGCCGGTCCCGAGGTCCTCAGGGCATCCGGGTCCCGGTCGCGGTGAATCGCGCTTCTCGCGACGGGCCACGAGCACATCACGGAGTGCTCGCCCCCATGGCGTCCCGTGCTCCGCCGACCCATTCCCAGGACCTCGCGCGAACGCCGTGGTCCTCGTCCCGAGGAGCATGACATGCAGGCCCTGATCGTTCTCATCGTCGTGGTCGGCCTCCTGGCCCTGCTGGCGCTCGCCATGGCGGTGAAGGTCGTCAAGCAGTACGAGCAAGGGGTGCTGTTCCGCTTCGGCCGACTCGTCGGAACACGCTCCCCGGGGCTGCGGTTCATCATCCCGTTCGTCGACGTCCTGCACCGGGTCTCGCTGAGGGTCGTCACCATGCCGATCCAGTCCCAGGGCATCATCACCCGGGACAACGTGAGCGTCGACGTGTCCGCGGTCGCCTACTACCGGGTCGTCGACGCCGTGAAGTCGGTCGTCGCCGTCGAGAACGTCCAGGCAGCGATCAACCAGATCGCCCAGACCACCCTGCGCAAAGTCGTCGGCCAGCACACGCTCGACGAGACGCTGTCGGAAACGGACCGCATCAACCTGGACATCCGCCAGATCCTCGACGTCACCACCGTCGAGTGGGGCGTGCAGGTCACGCTGGTCGAGCTGAAGGACATCCAGCTGCCCGACACCATGAAGCGCGCCATGGCCCGCCAGGCCGAGGCCGAGCGGGAGAAGCGAGCGAAGATCATCAACGCGGAGGGCGAGTCGCTGGCCGCCGCCGCACTCGGCGACGCCTCGGACACGATGATGGCCCACCCGCTGGCCCTTCAACTGCGCAATCTGCAGAGCCTGGTGGAGATCGGAGTCGACAAGAACACCACCGTCGTCTTCCCCGCCCCCCTCATGAGCACCATCGGCGAACTCGGCTCCTTCCTCGCCCGCGAAGCGACAGCGGCCGCATCCCCGGCGCTCCCCGACAGCCTCGCCAGCACCATCCCCAGCCCCAAGTCGAACGGCGCGACCGAGACCGTGTGACCGCCGCGCCCCGCCGGGCCGGCCGGTGATCTCCGCGAGTGCGGCGTTCATCCGACCGGCCGGTCGGCCCGACTGAGCCCGATCCGCGGTCACAGTCTCCTGGCCCGCGGTGTGAGGGCGGCGCAACTGAATTTCCCACACGGTCTAACAGCTCGGAAACCGGCCGCTACGGTGGTCGGACTAGCTTTGTGACCATGAGGGTGTGGAGGCCGGTACGGCCGGCGCTCGGCAGGCTTGGCGCAATCGGCAAGAGCGTTTTAGGCAAGGGCAGTTCGGGGCACCGCCGCAGCGGCCGAACGCCTCCCGGCCGTCGTCCGGTGCCCGGCTGGCGCAGCATCAGGGGCCGGGTGGCGGTGGTCATCACGGTCCCGATCTGCCTGCTGCTGGCAGTGGTCGGTCTCGCCGTGCACGGCCGCACCGTGGCCCTCGGCGATGCCCGGACGACCCGTTCCGAGGTCGGCCTCAGCCTGCGAATCCAGGCCCTTGTACACCAGCTGCAACGCGAACGCGGCCTTACCAACGGTGTGTTGGGGGGCGAGGAGCAGTTTCGTCCGCCACTCGCCGCCACTCGCGAACGCGTTGACACGGAGCTGCGCGGAATGCGCCGCGAAAGCGCCGTCGAGAACGTGATCCAGCGGCACTTGCGGCGCCTTGCCGGCGCCCGGGCCGCCACCGACGCGGGCACCGCAGACCGGGCCGCGACCCTGACGTTCTACACCGCCGCCGTCGACGCCCTCAACGCCGTCGATCCGGTGGCGGAGACCGCGACCGGCGCGGACCACCAACTGCGCGACGGGCTGGGGGCGTTGCGGGAGCTGGCCGCGGCCAAGGAGTCGGTCGCTCTCGAACGCGGCTTCCTCAACGGTGTGTTCGCCGAAGGCGGCTTTCACGGCCGCGAGTACCTCACGTTCACCGAGATACGTGCCACGCGCGTCGCCGCCCTCGCCCGTTTCCGGCAGATCGCCACCGCACCCCAGCGGGCGGCCTTGAAGAGAGCCTTCGGCACCGAGGACGCCGAACGCGCCGGTGTCTACGAGAACCGGGCGGAAGGCGCCGCCGACGGCTCCGCGCTGCACGCCGACGCCGGCGCCTGGTGGGATGCGATGACCGTACTCGTCGACGACCTGTACGCCGTCCAGCAGTCGGTCGGTGACGATGTGCGCAACCGGGCCGACCGGCTCAGCCACGACGCCGAGCTGGGCCTCGCCGCCTACCTCGTCGCGGGAGCGCTCATGGCCGCCCTCGTCGCGGGCCTGGCCGCTTTCGCCTCCCGCTCCCTCACGCGCCCGCTCGGCGCGCTCGCCGAGGCCGCCCACGACGTGGCGCGGCACCGGCTGCCCGCGGCCGTCGCCCGTATCCAGCAGTCCCCGCAGGACCGTGCGGAGCTCCTCCCGCCGGCGGACGCCCCGGACAAACCCGGTTCACGGCCGCTGGGCGGCGCGGCGGAGATCGCCGAGGTCGCAGCGTCCCTGCACCAGGTGGAACGCACCGCCCTCCACCTGGCTGCCCAGCAGGCCGGCCTGCGCCGCAACACCACCGAATCGCTCGCCAATCTCGGCCGCCGCAACCAGAACCTCGTGCGTCGTCAGCTCAGCCTCATCACCCGCCTGGAACGGCAGGAACTCGACCCGGACGCCCTCGCCGAGCTCTTCGAGCTCGACCACCTCGCCACCCGTATGCGGCGCAACGCCGAAAGCCTCCTGGTCCTGGCCGGGCAGAATCCGCCGCAGCCCACGGCGGCACCCGCCGACGGCCTGGAAGTCGTCCAGTCCGCCGTCGCCGAGGTGGAGCAGTACCGGCGGGTCCTGATCGCCGCCGTGGAGCCGGTACGGGTGCGCGGACACGCGGTCGCCGATGTCGCCCACCTCCTTGCCGAACTCATCGAGAACGGGCTGACCTTCTCGCCACCGACCGAACCGGTCGAGGTGCACGGCTGGTACGACACCGAGGACGACACCTACTGCTTCGCTGTCGTCGACCACGGCATCGGGATGTCCGAAGCCGACAGGGAACGTGCCAACGCCCGTCTCTCCGGCGCCGGCGAGGAGGCCTTCCTCGCCGCGCCCACCCGGTTCCTCGGTCACCTCGTCGTCGGCCGTCTCGCCCACCGTCTCGGCGAAGGCGCCCAAGTCCACCTCTTCGACACCACCGGTGGCGGCCTGTCCGCACTTCTTGCCCTCCCGGGGCGTCTGCTCGCCCCGGTGGAGGGCCCCTCCGCCTCACTCCTGCCCGCCAGACCCGCTGTCTCCTCCCTGCTCAACGGATTCCGAGCAGGTGTCGCCCGTGGCGAGGCCCGAAGCACACAAGGAGCGTCATCGTGACCACCGCCATCCAGAACTTCGGCTGGCTCATCTCGGAGTTCGTACGCACCGCCGACGGCGTCACCGATGCCGTCGCAGTCTCCTCCGACGGCCTGCTCATGGCCGCCTCGGACAGCCTCGGCCGAGATCGCGCCGACCACCTCGCCGCCGTCGTCTCCGGCATCACCAGCCTCGCCCAGAACGCGGCCACGGCACACGGCTTCCGCGGCATGAAGCTCGTCATGATCGAAATGCTCGGGGGCTTCCTCATGGTGGGCCGCGTCCGCGACGGCAGCTGCCTCGGCGTCCTCGCCGCCGAGGGGTGCGACGTCGGCCTGGTCGGCTATGAAATGGCCATCCTCGCCGACCGCGCCGGGGAACTGCTCACCCCGCAGTTGGTACGCGAACTCCACTCCGCTCCCCTGGCCGCGGGGTAGCAACGCCGCGCTCCGGCGACCCGCGTCCCAGACCCCTGCATCCGCGACAGACCCCTGCTGTCCGCCCGCACCGCATGTGTGCCATGCGTGTCCCCCACGCGTCGAGGCCCTCCTGCCCGCTGGAGAGAGGCGCCACGCCGAAGTCCTCCTGCCCGCTGGACAGGAGCACCGCTGACCTGGTGTTCCCCTGTGCCTCGACAGAATTCGAACCTGCGGCACCGCTTCCGCTGGATCTGGCACGGGTGCGGCGGCGATGCCCTGGGGGCGCCTCATCGATCAGCACTCCGACCTGCTGCTGAGCTGTCAGCAGCTGTCAGCAGCTGTCGATGCTGGTCGCCGTCGAGTGCCCTTCAACGGCCCCAGGACGGCCCGGGAGGGCGCTCGGCTCCACGGACATATCGCTGGACAGCGAAGTTGAGTGGCTGGACCATCGTGTTCGTGATTCTCTTGGTGCCGGCTGCACTGGTGGTGTTGGTGATGCTCGTATACGGCGTACTCATCGACCGACGCACACGACGCCGTGGGGGTACGAACCGAGACAGCCACAGCATGTGGCTCGACGCGCGGGAGTCCCGGCGCGATCTGCGCGCCTGGAAGCGTGGTTCCATGGGCAACAGCGGAGGAGATCTCTCCTGGATGAACCACCGCAGGCGATGAGAAGAGCCCGTTGACCTCGGGTACCTCCCACCCGCACGACGCACCGAACTGACATCAGTGCCGGGCGTCGGCGAGGAGTGAGAGGACTCTGGGCCAGCCCCGCTCCCTTGCGGCGGCGTCGGCGGCGCGGCTTCCGCCGAGATTGGCATTGCGGCCGGTGGTGCGGTTGAACAGTGAGGTGGCCGTCGCAAGGTACGGAAAGGTCCCCACGCCATGCCCTGCGCCTGGGTAGATGAGGGACTGGTGAGGGTAACGGTCGTGGTTGTCGTTCAGCTGGGCGGCGATCTGTTTGGCGTAGGCAGGGGAAGCCCACAAGGTGTCGTCAGCGCCGGCGATGGAGAGCAGCGGCCCACTGAGATGGTCCAGCCGTATTGTGCTCTGGGAGATCGGCTTCCGGCGGTAGGTCCAGGCTCCGTGGATGAGCCGGGGGTAGTTCTCGGCCAGGAGCAGGGCGGCCTCGCTGACGCGTGAATAGCCCATCGTGATGATGCGGGCCGGATCCGTGGAAGGCTGGGCTGCCAGCAGGTGCGCAGCGGTCGCGAAGTACTCCAGCGGGATGTCCTGCAACGTTGGGGCAGGCCCGGCATGCGGAAGTAGCCCAGCGACAGAGTCGGATAGCCGTGGGACGCCAGCAGCCCCGCCTCGCCCCCCATGCTGTCTCCGCCTTCCGATCCGCCGAAGGCCAGCACCGCAGAATGGCGTGGCGTGCCGGGGCGGGGCAGGAACAGCCTCCCGACGACCTTGTCGTGCGTCATGGAGAGTGTCCGGCTGCGGACACCCGGCGTCTGCCATTCACGGGTGAGGGCACGGCTTGCCAACGTTCGCCCGTGCGCGGTGACGCTGATCCGGACCGTGTAGGAGAGAGCCTTATCGGGGAAGAAGGATGCCAGTTCGGGATCGCCGGACGGCGGCCCCATCGACCAGAACAGACTCATGCCGTCGACGTTGTCGTAGGTCCCCGTCACCGGCCGCGACGTGGTGAGGTCGACGACACCGTGGTCGTCCGCGGTGAATGCTGCCTCCGCTTTCCAGACCTGGCCGTTGTGCGCGGTCGCTTAGGAGCCCACGACAATCCGGTCGTGCGGTGCGAGGTCCGTGATCCTTATGCGTACCGGCTGATCGACCAACGCGACCGGCATGTCGACATCGATGGCTGCCCGGGTGCCGGCAGGCCGCGCCGATGAGCACTCTGCCGTCCCCCACGCGACGATCACGGACATCGCTACGCCTAATGCCCACCGCAGTTGGTGCTGTCGAGACATCATGCCCCCATCGCCCCCGAAATGCGTCTTTGGCCTGCCCCTGTGGGGACTTCCTTGTGCCGCCGGGCCCGTGCCGCGTTCTGGCCGCTGCGAGTGCCGACGGGCGGTCGGCGCTGCGCAGCGCCCCAGACACCCGGGGCGTTGGGTCATTCCGGCTGGACCGGAGTGCGGCCGTGCAGCACTGCTTGGGTGTGAGCCCCGTGGTCGGTGGCGCGGAACTCGTCGAGCAACTCGAAGAACATCTCCATGGCGGGCCTGCCATCCTGCTCGGCCGCGCGCTCGATCTCGGTTGCCCAGCCCAAGGGGCTGGGATGGCGCATGCCCAGTCGTGGCCACAGCCACTCGGAGAAGCGGCTGGAACCGCCCGGGTTCCAGAAGTCGAACGGCTCCGCGATGCCGTGCACTCCCAGGGCGACGCGGTAGCCCGTAAGCATGGAGTCCAGATGCTGCAGGGAACTGCGACAGACCCACATGCCAGGGCGTAGCCGTACCTCCTCCAAGAAGTCGTACACATCGCTAAGTTCGCCGAGCTGCCTGGGCGCGCGCCTCGTCCCCTCTGCCATGTGACCACCTTACTGACTTCGGCGTTTCAGGGTCAGTTCGGTCTGTCGAGAGCGAGGCCCGTTCCGGCGAGGAACCCGCCGAGGATGGTGTGCCGGTACTGCAGCGCCTTGAGCCGCCTGCGCAGCAGAGTCTCCAGCTCGCTGAGGGTGCGGGCGGCCAGGTTGGCCAGGCTGCGCTTGATATGTGCCCACAGGCCCTCGACCGGGTTGAGTTCGGGTGCGTACCCAGGCAGCAGGACCACGGTCAGCCATTTCCGCTCGGCCACGAGCTTCTTCATCGTCTTGGAGATGTGGGTGCTCAGCCGGTCCCACACCACGATCAGCGGGGCCTTGAGCAGGTGGTGGGCGCCGTCGAGCAGGTGGATGTAGTCGCTGTCGCCGAGCGAGCGGCGCTCGCCCTTGCGGCCGGTGTGCCGGCGCAGCCGGTAGCACAGGCGGGCGGGCAGGCCGGGCCGGTAGCACAGCAGCCCGGCCACCGAGAGCCGTCCCCGGCTGCGGCCGGGCACTTTGATCCTCGGGGTGATGCCACGCCGGCCCCAGGTTCGGCCCTTGGGCGGACGGCCGGTCACGCCCGCTTCGTCCTCGAAGCAGACGAACGCGCCGGTCGCCGCCCGGAGGGTTTTACCTCCTGCCAGGTCGCCTCCCGCCATGCGGTGATCGCGTTCTCGTCCCGTTCGGCGGCGGGCCGGGCGGGCATCTGCACGCTGAACCCCATACGGTGCAGCAGCCGGGTGACGCCGGAGGCGCTGTAGGAGAGGTGGAACTTCCGCCCGATCAGTGTGCGCACTCGTGCGGCGGTCCACACCTGGTCCTCACTCCAGCCGTGCGCGGCCGGTCCTTCGTCCAGCCAGGCGGCGGGCTTGGCCTGCAGGTCGGGGCGGAGTCGGCAGTCGTAGCCCGGTGGCCCCTGGGACCGCAGCGCATCCCGACCGTCCGACGCCCAGGCACGGCGCCACCGGTAGACCGACTTCTCACTCACCCGTAACTCCCAGGCGATGCACGGGACTTTCACGCCCTCCTCGAAGAGGTCAGCGGCTCGCATGCGTACCTCTTCCCGGCGCTTGCGCTGCTCGGCGGTCAGCCCGCCCCGTCCGGATACCGCATACCTCCGGGCTACCAGCCAAGACGGACCCTGTCACCAGGTCCGACGAAGACCCAGACGCTATAACGCCAAGGTCAGTAATGAGGGTCGGGGGTGCTGTGGTGGGGCTTGAAGGCGTATGCGCATGAGGGAAGTTCTGCGCTCCGGCGGTGTGCGAGTGGTGGGAGGACAGCCGGCCTCAACCGCACTGCCGTCGTGTGCGGTCGTGTGCCGTCGACCAGCACCAGCACCAGATGCGGCCGGCCAGCCTCTGATGATGGCGTCAGAGCCCTCGGCTTGCGAAGCCGAGGTGGTCTACGGGCGGCTGTCGGGCAGACCTGCGCATGAGCGTGTTGGCGCCTGGTGCCTTCGCACCAGGGGACGCAGGGCCTCGCACTCCTGGGCACGGTTCTGGTCGGCCGGCCGTGGCCGCCATCGTTTCCACACCGTGAGGGTTCCTCGGCCGTCGGCGGTGACCAGGACGGGGCGGCGCTCCCCGGCACCAACCCGGGCCCGTTCCGGAAGGCCGGCCGGGGGGCGTGACCGCGGCCTGCTGCATTGGCAGCACCGACGTCACCGGGTCGGGGGACTGCGCCGCCCGCTGCCGGGCCGGACATCCCGGATAAGTGTGATCATCACAGCAAGGTGACATGGCGACTCCGGGCCGTCACCACACCTGGCAGGAGGAACCAATCGATGAACCTCACTCTGAAGCGCCTGCTCGGCGTCACCGCTGCGCTGGTCACGGGTGCGGCGGCCCTGCTCGGCACGGGCGCCGGCGCCGCCGGCGCCGCCGACGGCGCGTACTGCGACCGCGCCGAACAGGACATGTGGAGCGACGGGCCCAGCCGCAACGTGACCGGCCACGACTGCAGCCTTCCGGCCGACGAGGGCCGCTGGTACACCGTCGAGATTGACACCCTCGTACAGACCCACTACAAGGGGGACACTCTGGACGCAGGGGTCGACCGGACCGAGACCCTGCACGGCAGAACCATCAGGTGCCTGGGCTACACCTCCAGCCACGGCACGGTGAACTGGTTCGGATGCCCACCCGTCTGACACACCCGCCGACGGCTCCCGTGCCGACGCCCCTGCCCTGCGGCCTGGCCGGACCTTCCCGAACGCCGTCGTGCGCACTCGCCGGCAGACACTTCGACGACCGGCCTGCGTACGCACACCTGTGGCATGGCGCCTGAAGCACCGAAGGCCGGCCAGGGAGGAAACCCCTCCTGAGCCGGCCCTTCTCTCTGTGCCCCCGGCCTCTCTGTGCCCCCGGCAGGATGCGAACCTGCGACACCCGCGTTAGGAGTTCAATCCGACGCCTTCAGCGCTCGGCTGGCACGAGGCCAGAGCTAACGCCTATGACCGCCTGCGGTTGCTGGAGTCCAGGGCCGTTGATGTCAGCCATGGATGTCAGGCGACCCCGCCTGGCTGAACTATGGACGACGGTAGGCGGCACGGTCGATCTCGGGCGTCGGAGCCCGGGACAGGTCCATGTAGCACGGGTGGTCGGGGTCACCTACCTCCATGAGCACGAACTGATCGACGTCGTGGTTTGCGAAGCGATGGAGGTACTGCAGGAAGAGTTCCAGTTCCTTGGACGTCCGATGGGAACGACGCCTGGACCTGCGCGACGCCCTCGTCTCACTCGCGTGTGACCTCATCTGTCGGAGACGCCTCGAGAAAACCCGACCGTGATCGTGCCAAGAGCTCTTGAGGCGCCCATACCAGCCGCCCTCAGAAGTACTCGACCTTCTGACCCTCCGGGACCTTGTAGCAGCCGGACACGACGGTCAGGCTCAGCATCGGCGGGTTGTCCTTCAACATCTGAACGATGTTTACACCGGCCTTCTTCTCGTCATTGTCGGCGGTCAGATTGATGTTCTTGTTCTTACTGGTATCCGGACCGTATTCGACGATCTTCCACCCATGCTTCGGGAGTTCCGCCCTGAGATTGTTCATTGCCTTTTCGACGTCGCTCGCCGAGGTTGGGTGCAAACTCCACGGGTGAAAGATCTGGAAGTATTTTTTCGGGTCCTTTCCTGGGCATTCCTGTACCCCTGTGGAACCGTCGGATGCTTTTCCCTTGACGCCGATCAAGTCGTATATGCCGCTGGATACCTTCAGTAGCGCATCAGAGGCATCCTTTGTGGTGCTCGTGCCGGCGAACTTGGTTTCATCGGAGTTCTGGTCAGACACACTGCATCCCGTGAGAGTAGTGACTGCAAGGGCTGCGGCGAGCACAAGAGTGCTCAGCTTTTCCTTCATGACGGGGAGCCTTATTCCGTCGGACTGGGCTATGGGGCGGTCATCGTCTCATCGCCTGCGTACCAGCACCTCTATGTGGGCGTTCCTATTTTTCCCACACTGTGTGCGGTGTATACGGCCTGGTCGGCTCCGGTGCCGCCCTCACGTCGTCGTATTTACCGACGACTACCAGGGCCTGGTTTTTCAGGCTCTCGGAGCCCCCGTTCCAATAACCGCCGTGCCCTTGGGTGTCCGTGGCCATCTGGTTGGCGCCGAAGCCTGAATCGGCGGGAATTTCGCGCCCGAAACCTCCGCCATGGATCATGCGGCCGAGCTCTGGAACCGGGTCCCCGTCGGCGTACTCGTTCCACACATGCCCCTTCGGGACGTCCAGTTGATCGGCGTTGGAAACCTCCACGCCGGGGCTACCCGCGAAGACGATGTCGTTGGCATGAAGATCTCCGGTCTGGGCTGCGGCGCCCACCAGACTCGATCCGTACGAGTGACCGATCACGGTACGGTGCGGTGCCGAATCGCCGGAATGTGACGCGTCGAGTCCATCGAGGAATTTATCGAAGGCCGGTGCACCATCGTATGCGTAGTGGGTGTAAGTCGCGTCTTTTACGACGTCGTCTGGTGCGTCGTAGCCGAGCCAGGTGATTGTGGAGACGGATTTTCCATCAGATACAGGGTGGGCTGTCTGCCAGAGAGTGGTCATCCGGTTGATGTTCCCCTCGATGCTGTCCAAATCTGAAGTCGTACCCGGCACATAGACCGCCTGGTGATCCGCGGTATCCGGGTTGCCGTTGGCGATGATCGCGCGACCGTCTCCCGCCTCGCTGAAGCCCAGCAGGTATGCCTCGGGTAGTTTGTTGGCACCCGTCGCGTCGGGAGTACCCGTCGCGTCGAAACGGCGCTGTATCGCGTTCATGCCGTCAATCCCCTTGTGCATCTCCTTCCGTTCGGCTTCCCATTCCTCCCACGCCGGGTTTTTTTCCTTGCCCTGCTTCACCCCGGTGTGCAAGTTGATGTGGTCCTGGTACATCGGGGGCTCAGGGTGATCCTTCAACCAGGCGTCGTATTTGACCTGTGCGACACCGTGCGCCTCGGAGAGCACTGTCCGGTTGGCCTCATCCCGAACCGTGGCAGGGAGTCCGTCGAGCGCGCCGACCGAGTCGGGACGCATGGAGATCCACGCGGCCTGCTGCTCCGGGCTTAGCCCCTTCCACCACTTCGCGTTGTCCGTCGGTTTGCCGTTCTTGGGCGGCTGCGGCAGCGAGTCGAGGTACTCCTTGCCCGCGTCGCGCACGCCGCTTGTGTCCGAGGACGCGTCGGCAAGGTCTTTGTCGGAGACGGTGAGATCGTCGTCCGCCTTCAGCGCCCGCACCTTCGGGGCCCACTTCTCGTCGGACTCCGTCGCCTCCCTGAGGGCGCCGGCGATCTCATCCGCGTAGTCCAGTGCGAGGCGGTGGTTCGGGTTGGGATCGAGGTCGGCGGACTGACGGCTCACTGCCGCGACCACACCCTCGAACAGGCCGCCCGACGTGCCGCTGACCGTGCCGCCCCCTGGCACCTTTCCGTCCGAATCCTTCTCCCCGCCCGCCGGATAGGTGATCGAGCCGTCGGCGTTCACGGTGAGCTTCGCCGCCTGCGCGCCGTCGATGGCCGCTTGAAGCTTCTTCTTGGCCGCTTCGATCTCGTACGAGAACGCCTCGAGAGTCGTACTGACCAGTCGGCATTCGATCTGGATGTAGTGGAAGTTCTTTCCCAGCTGCGACAGTTGGCCGATCGCCGCGGTCGCGGCCTCGCCCCTGAGGGAGTTCCTCATGGCCACGGAGATCTCGTTCTCGATGCGGTCCTTGGCCGCGCCGGCCATGTCACTGGTGCTGCGGTATCCGTCGGTCGCGTCCAGAAACTCTCTGGGGTCGAGCGCCTTCAGGGTCGCAAGGTCCATGACTTCTGGTTACCGCCCCTTGTCCTGGCCGCCGACGGCCGGCGTATCCGCGTAGTCCACCTCGAGGTTGCCGATCTCGGCCTTGACGGACTCATCGGTCTTCAACTGGTCGTTTCCGGCCTTTTCCAGCAGGTTCGAGAGCCTTCCGCAGCGCCCGCGCACCGCCTTGACATAGCGATCCCACGAGTCGTGGACTTCCTTCTGAGCCCGGGATGTCTGGCAGCCGCTCTCCGCGACAAAGCCCTTCTGCCCGTCCGTCAGCTTTCCGAGCGCCGTGGTGATGGGCCCGCTGAGCGAGCCGACGGCTTGGCCTGCCTTGGACCAGGCCGGCTTGTTCGACACCAGAGTGCCGGGTCCTCCGGGGTCCGGCGGCACATGGTTCAACTCCATGTGGGCGCCGTGCCTTTTGGCCGCTGCTGTTTTGAGCTGCTCCCACTCGTCCCACGCCATGCGTGTTTCCTCCCCCTTGTCCGCAGTACCGCAATGCGGTGATCGACTCGTACCGTAGCCGGAAGATCGCGGTACTGCATCGGCGTCAGTCTCCACGGCGACTGAGTATCCGTACCCATGTGTGTGACGAGCGTGGCTGCATTGTTTGTCGTGGCCTCAGAGCTGGTCGGTCGTGACCGGTGCGGAGGATTCCGACGTTCGCAGGGTGTGGGAACCGGCCGTGGATCGTGGACGACGACTTGTGGGTGCTGATCGAGCCGCTGCTGCCGCCCCTTGCCCGCGGAAGGCACCCGGCCGAAGGCCGGTGGACGACCGGCTGTGCCTACAGGGCATCTTGTACGTGCTCTACGGCGTCGTGAACTGGTAACGGCAGCCCCGTTGCTGAATGGCCGGCGATGGACACGAACATCCAGATCGGCCCGACCGGCGCGAAGTTGCCGCCTTTGACGGTCAAGAACGCGGGTCAGACGCCGGCTTCGAGTGGTCACTCACACTGACGTGAGTGAGGTACTCGATCGGGTGATTGAGGCGCTGGCGGGGGTGGAGCGAGGACGAGGCGGCCGCTGCGCTGGCTGCGGTCGGCGCCTCGGCCCCTCGCCCGTCGGCGCGGTCGGACGTCCCACGTTCATCAGCACGATCGGCAAGGCCGGCGAGAAGATATTCGGCGTGCCGGTCGCTGTGATCGCGACCGGGATCGACTTCTACTACACGCCCGAAGCGCCCAGGGCGCCGGGCGACACACATGTGGATGCCCCGGGCGAGCCGGGAAAGGTGAGGTACCGATGGCGCACTCTGCCGACCCACCCACGTCGGGGCGCCGCCGCCCAGACCTGCGGCACTGGCTGAAGCCCCAGAGTTCACCGTCCGTTGTCCTGGGCATCTGTATGTCTGTCGGTGGCCTCGTCGGTGGGGTGCGCTCCGCGATGGACGGGAATGGGAACTCGACGATCCTCGGCATCTTCGGCGTGGGCATCCTTGGCGTAGCGATCGTTGTGGGCTATTTCGTCAACCAGGCGGACCGCTGAGAGCGCCCGGCTGCAGCCCGCCCGATGGGTCATCGCTGGACCCGCCGGGCAGGCCCGAGCGGTGCACGTTCGAGTACGGGGCCGGACGTCAATGACCAAGTCTTCGACCATCCCGGGGCGGATCGCCGTTGAACCAACTCCATTGCTAGTGAGCGGTAGTTGACACTCCGTCCGCTGGAGTAGGAGCCTGGAAGACCACGCACGCGTAGGTAGTGACACCGGAGGGGAAGCCGGTGCCCTAAGTGCGTAGTCAGGAGACGCAGTCCATGCTTCCCCACAGCCCTGTGTTTTCGTGGGCTGTGGTCGTTGTCGTCCCAGCCATGGCATTGGTGATCATTTTCGCCTTGGCATTACGCGGCGCGGCCCCGGCAGATAGACCTGAGATCATCCGCGCGCTTGCGCAGCTTATCGCTGCATTTCGCGCCCGAGACAGCGATGATCAGAGCCCTTAGTAACGAGAGACCTGCCAGCGCCGGCCGCGCACCGAGCAGCGCGCTGCGAAAGCAGACGCACGCTTTCCAAGTCTGTTGGTGCCTCGCTGGGCCGCGTGCAGGGGCGTTCACCTGCGTTCATGGTCGGCTGGTCGCTGATGAGGGGATGGCTTGAGGCTCCCGCGTGAACGGCCGTGAACGGGGCTGAATGAGACGGAAACTGAGACGGTCCGTACGGCGGCATTGTCAGTGGCCTCGCCTAGTCTCCGGCCATGAGCATGATCGGTGAGTACTTGCGCGTGACGGCTGCTGAGCTTGACCGAGCGATCCAAGACCCCGACTGGGCGCTGGACTTCGTCGAAGAGGTCCAGGACGCCGAGGGGGAGACGGAGCCTGCGCCGGCCGAAGCGCGCCACTTCAGTCTCTTCTCGAGGGGGATCATGACACGTTCTCTAACGCGCGTCGAATCTTTGTGCTGTACCTCACGTGTCAACGGTTTAGGTGTTCCCCAGGGTTCTGATGGCTCGGGGGAAAAGGTTCAGCCAATCTCTGCTCAGCCGGTCTCTGCCCTATTCAGTGCGTTCAGCAGGGCTGCCCCGCGTTCGGCGTCATCGATACTGATGGCGAATTCCTTATCCTTGCCACGGGTGCGAATGACGAGGCATTCTCCACTCCGCAGCATGACTGTGGTACCGAGACCACTGAACCGGTAACCCCAGCCTCCGACCTGCGCGGGGGAGCGGTCCTCCGTGCGGGCCGAGTCGATGTCCGCGGCCGGCCACCGCCGGGCTGGCCAGCCCAGCGGTCCGAATGCCACCTCCAGGCCGCGCTCGGATGCACGTGCCTGCACCGTGGCGCAGCCCGCGAGCACGATGGACGCGAATGCGAAGGGGGCGAACAACGCCCACAGAGGCCCGGAAGCGGCCAGGCCGCTAATCAGGGCAATCAGTGCGGCCGCCGCCACTAGGCCCGTCGCCGCGGCCAGCAGTTGAAGCCACGGGTTGCTGGTGCGGGAGAGCCACACCAGGCGCTGCCCGCGAGGAACCTCCAGAGTCGGCCCGGAAGTGCTTGTCGGAGCCGCCGGGGGGGAAGTGCGGCTGCGCGTGTTCACGATCCACGCTACGACGGCTGCGGCAACCGCGGCCGTGGCGAGGGTCGCGGCAATCCATGGCGTGGGTTGGTGGACCTGGTGCCAGTCGGTGTGGCCGAGGTTCGCGCGGATGATGGACGCCTGCGCACCGCCCAGGAGGATGCCCCCGGAGAGCAGCACGGCGGCGGTCCACGCCCGCGCCGCGGAGCCTGCGGTGGTTCGCGACCGCCGCACTACCAGATGCGTGATTCCTGACAAACCCAGCCAAATGACGGTTGGAAAGAGGGATGCTGCCCAGAGGAGCATGGAACCATCGGCGGTGTCGCGCCCGAGGTCCCAATGCGTAGCCACTCGCTGTGGCAGTTGCCCACGGGCGACCCAGGGCAGAGCCGCGATCAAAGCGGCAGTGCCCACTGTCCAAACCCCGGCAGCCCAGCGTGCTCCGCGCTTGGACTTTGCGCCGTCGTTCACGATATCCCCCTGATCATCTCGATGAGATCGGTTCGGCTGTAGCCCAGACGCGCCGCCTCCGCCACCAGTGCCTGCACCTGGTCCAGTAGCCCGGACCGCTGGTCGGCGCCGTCTGCAACGGTCACGCCTCGGCCTCTGCGGAACTCGAGGAGTCCCTCGTCCCGAAGACTGCGCAGGCCCCGCAGAACGGTGTTGACGTTGACGTCGAACGCCAGGGAGAGGTCACGGGCCGACGGCAGGCGGTCCCCGGGCAGGCATTCACCGTCGGTGATGGTGCGCCGGATGGCGCTCGCAACCTGCTCGTGCAGGGGCCGGGTGTCTCGCTGGTCCAAACGCAGCAGCATGGTGCTACTGACGATAGCACCACTGGGTTGATGAGTCGGCAGCCCGGTCCTTCACCGGCATTGGCGGCACCAGGTCGGCTGCGGTGTCCATCAGCGGGCGCAGCCAGGCGGTCAGCCGGTCACGCAGGGCGTGCAGGGCGGGGATGTCACGGCGTGAGCGGAACTGCTCCACTCGCTCACCCGGCTTGCGCCGCTGCATGCGGACCACCACGGCCCGGTCCATGACCGTGTCCGGCAGGTCCCCGATGCCGGCGAGCGCGGCCATGGCAAAGGTGGGGAACGCCTGCGGCTTGTGCTCGGGGCCGGAGATGCGCAGGGCGGGCCGTTGCGCTGGTGGCCGGCGTTGAGCAGGCCGCGCAGCTCCTCGTTCTTCTCGGCGGCCTTGATGCTGCCGAAGATGGTGTCGGCCTCGTCCACCAGCAGGGTGGGCGGGTCGTCACCGATGGCGCGGAAGACGACCGCCGGGCTCGTGTTCACAGTGATCAGCGGCTCCCGCACGGTCTCCGTGATCACATCCAGCAGGCGGGACTTGCCACACCGCTTCGCCGGCCCGACCACCGCCAGACGCGTTGCGTGCTGCAGCGCGGGCTGGATGTGCGTGGCCGCCACCCGCAGCGTCACGGCGGTCAGCGCCTCACTGCTGGGCAGGATCACGTACCGCGCGATGGCTTCCCGCAGCTCGTCCAGCAGCTGCGCGCCTTCGCCGGCCTGCCCTGGCTCGTCGTCCTCGGCGGCGGCGGTGGGCCGGACGGGCAAGGCCCGGCCCACCGTGCCTCGACGAGGTGTCGAAGAAGATGCACAAGCGCCGCGCCAAGCAACTGGCCAAGGCGAAGGCCAAGCTGGAGAAGGCGGAGAGGAAGGCCCGCAAGGCCGCCGAGGAGGTAGCCGCCCTGGAGGGCGATGCCGCGTGATGTGTGGCTGATGCGTGCCGGGGAGCCGCAACCGAAGGGGCCGCCCCACCGTGCTGATGCGGTGGGGCGGCCCCTTGCGTCTCCCTCGGTTGAGGTCAGCCGCGCGGTCGGCGGCTCTCCTGCCGGGCTCGGTCGATCGCAGCAGCGGCCGCATCACCGGCCAGGCGCTCGATCTCCTCGGGTACCTCCCGCTCGTCGAGCACGAAGAGCCGGTCACCCACGAGACGGGTGGTGGTCTTCCAGCCGAGACGACGACCCGCTTCCCTGGCGGCATGCCGGACGTCCTTGAGGTCGCCCAGCTCTGCAAGATCGTCGCCGCTCAGGATCAGCTGCCCGTGGTAGCCCTGATACTCGGGCTTGAGCGCGGCCCGCATCAGCGATTCAAGCCAGTCGACCAGCTTCTCGTACCGGCGCCGGGCCAGCTCATCCTTGACGGGCATCCTGCACAGCTCCCCACCATCCGCGCGCACGGCATGTGTGCCATATGTGTGCTGCAAGCGCAGGAGCCCTCCCGTCCGCTGGACGGAAGGGCCCCTGACTTGGTGTTTCTCTGTGCCCCCGGCAGGATTCGAACCTGCGACACCCGCTTTAGGAGAGCGGTGCTCTATCCCCTGAGCTACGAAGGCAAGGCAGGGATGCGTGGGCAGAGGTCCCAGGCAGCCACGGGGTGCCCCACCGGGGTGGTGCACCGCGGACAGTCTAGCGGTTGCCGCAGGGGGACGACGGGTGTGGGCCGTTGCCGGGGCGGGTGCCGTCGTGTCGTGTCGCGTTGCTGGAGGGAGGGGTGGGCGGGGCCCCAGACTATCGTCTGGTTGACGATAAGGGGCGCTGCATGCCAAGCTGACGCAGCGTCGACGGCGGAGACCGTTCTCCTTTGGTCCTTCCCCGTACCGGACCGTCGCGGCTGGGACTTTCACCGCGCCGCCGACCGCGCCGCGCCGCACCGCCGTCCTCGTCCGTCCGGCCCGCCTCTCGCGGGCCGCCGCACCGTATGGAGGTCCCATGGCCCGCGCACGTATTCCGAACCCCAGCCTGGACGCGCGGGCGATGGACCGGGCCGCCGGGGTGCTGCTCGGGGCGGGCGTGGGGGACGCGTTGGGGGTGCCGTACGAGTTTCAGGCGACGCTGCGGGACGATCAGCAGCCGCGGATGATCGGGGGCGGCCTCGGGCCGTACGAGCCCGGCGAGTACTCCGATGACACTCAGATGCAGGTGTGCATCGCCGAGGTGGCGGCTACGGGAGCGGACCTGCGGGCACCCGAGGCTCTCGACGAGGTCGTGGTCAACTTCCAGCGGTGGCTGAGCGACGGCGCCAGCGATGTCGGTGCCCAGACCCGTGCCGTCCTGAGCGCCGCCGGACGTGCGGCCGCAGCCGCGGGTGCGGCGATGGCGGAGGCCGCTCGCGACTACGCCGCCGGCCGCGACCTCAGTGCCGGGAACGGTTCACTGATGCGTACCGGGGTCGTCGCGCTGGCTCATCTCGGTGACCCCGTCGCGATGGCCGAGGCCGCCGTCGCCGTCGGTGCGCTCACCCACCCGGACCCGGACTGCGCCGACGCCTGCGTGCTGTGGTGCTCCGGCATTCGCACCGCGGTGCTGGAGGGGACCTTCGACGGTGTGCGCGCCGGTCTTGATCTGATTCCCGTGGAGCGCCGGGGACTGTGGGCCGGGCGGCTGGACGAGGCGGAGGCCCACCCGCCGCACCACTTCTCCCACAACGGCTGGGTCGTCCACGCGCTCCAGGCCGCCTGGTCGGCGATCACCCGCACGCCCGTCCCCGAGTTGAGCCCGGCCGAGGGCAGCTTCCCCGCCCGGCACTTGCGCTTTGCCCTGGAGGCGGCGGTGCGGGCCGGGACGGACACCGACACGGTCGCGGCGATCGCGGGCGCCCTGCTCGGGGCGCGCTGGGGCTGCTCCGGCATCCCGCTGGAGTGGCAGCAGGCCGTGCACGGCTGGCCCGGCCTGACCGGGGCGGACCTCGTCCGGCTGGCGGTGCGCACTGCCCGGGGAGGGCACGACGACGGCGACGGCTGGCCCTCGGGAGCGCGGATGCCCGTCATGTCGGCCTCGCCGCGCGGTTTCGCCATTCCCCACCCGCACGACGCCGGGGTGGTGCTGGGCAATCTGGCCCTGGCCCAGGGCGCCGGGCCGGTCGACGTCGACGCCGTGGTGTCGCTGTGCCGCATGGGTACGGAGCCGGTCCTGGCCGGTGCCGGCGTCGAGCACGCGCGCGTCTGGCTGGTGGACAGGACAGGGGACAACGCCAATCTTCATTACGTCGTGGACCAGGCCGCCCGTGAGGTGCTGCGGCTGCGACGCGACGGCAAGCGGGTGCTGCTGCACTGCGCCGCCGGGCAAAACTGGCCTGGGTGCTCGACACCCTGGCTCGCGACCTGGTCGCGCAGATCGCCGACTCACCCAGCGGCAGCGAGTACATCCCGGGCTGGGACCCGCACTGGTGGGGGCGCTACCCCGGCTGGTGACCGGCCGTCCCCCCGGCTGGTGACCGGCCCTCCCCAGAGCGGTGGCGCGGGCCGGGAGGCGGGCGCCGACCGCGATGTCGACGCTCATGATGTGGCTCGTCGCCGCCCGTGCCGTGTACTGGATCTCCTCGCCCGACGGCGTCAGTACGGCGAGCGACGCCGACTCGTGGACGCGGGCCGCCAGGTCCTCCAGGTCCTCCAGGTGAGGCTGGGCGATCCGGGGAGAGAGGTGCGGGACAGGGGCGGGAAGCCCAGGGACAGGACCCGCGGGGTGAGGGTGTAGGCGCGGGTGTCCGGCGACTGCGTCACCAGGCCCAGGTGCTCGTAGGTGATCAGCGCCCGGCGGGCCGTCGCCCTCGCCAGGCCCGTCGCCTTCGCCACCTCCGTCAGCGTCAGCGCCGCCCTGTCCTCTCCGAAGGCCGTCAGCACCGTCAGACCCCGGGCCAGGGACTCGATGAACTCCCGGCCCAGTTGTTGTTTCGACGCGGCCGTCCACGTCGCCAGGCCCAAGGGTTGCGGTGCCGCTGCCGGGGGGCGGGGGTGGGATGTCGCGCAGGTCTCGTTCCATGGCGGCGACCGTCTGCCGCAACCGGGGGAGCAGCGTGGTGCGCAGGTCCTCCGCCGAGTGGCGGCTGGTGTGGCTCACCACGCTCGCCACGCACACGATCCGGCCCGTCGCCGGGTCCCGCACCGGGGCCGACACCGCCACCAGGCCCGGTTCGATCAGCTGGTCTTCCAGCGACCAGCCCTCCCGTCCCGCCAGCGCGGCGCGCCGCTCGAAGCCGTTTGGGCCGTCCGCTGCGGGCACCCGCGGTGGTACGGCCGGGAATCCCCTGTCCTCCGGGTCGGCCGAGCGCCGCTCGTGCCACCGCCGCCAGTCCTGGTCCGTCCATTCGGTGGCGAACAGCGGGCCCGGCGCGGTGCGTTCGGCCGGGAGCAGATCGCCGATGCGGAAACTCAGGGACAGCGCGCGGCGCCGGGTCGCCTGGCGGATGAAGCGGATGCCGTCGCGGTCGCCGACTGCCAGCGACACCGACTCGTCCAGCTCGTCGGCGAGGGCTTCGGCGCGCGCGTCGAGCAGGTCCGGCAGGCGCAGGGCGGCCAGGTAGGCGTTGCCCAGTTCCATCAGGCGGGGGGTGAGGACGACGTCGCGGCCGTCGAGGCGGACGTATCCCATGCAGGTGAGCGTCGCCGTGAGTCGGTCCACCGTGGAACGGGCGAGGCCGGTGGCCCGTTCCAGGCCGCTCGGGCTGAGCGTGCCGCCGGCCTCCGTCAGCCGCCGCAGTACCGTCACGCCCGTATCAGCGGCGTGACCGCCTCGGCGGGTGCGGCGGACCTCTCCGAGCCACGGGGGCCGGCGCATGCGGAGACGGCCGCGGAGGCGGATGCGGAGGCGGATGCGGAGGCCGAGGCGGCGGAGGCCTCGGTGTTGTGGGCTGCCCCGGCAGCCTCGTGGGCTTCCGTCGGGGTGTTCGGGGGCATCGCTTCCGTTCTCCGGTGCGGCGGTGGCAGCAGGCCCACGGTGGTCCGGTCGCAGCAGGTGTACGGGGTCCGTCGCAGTTGCTGTGCCGAATCCGGTCGCAGCTCTGGCCGGGGAATCCGGTCGGGGGAATCCGGTCGCGGTCCGAGTACGTCGCGGCCGGGCTGCGGAGTCCGGTCGGGTCGCGCGCGGTCGGGCACCGTGGTCGGGCACCACCGACCACGGGGGCCGCACGGGTCGGGAGTCTCGGCTCCGCGGGGCCTCACTGCCGGGTGACCCGTATCCGGTAGTTCCCCGCCAGGTCCGCCGCCGCCACGTCGATACGAATCTTCGCCTCGGGGTCCTTGAAGGTCTCGCCCGGGGCGAAGGGCGCGTCGGAGAGTTCCGTGTGGACGTTGGGGCTGCGGGTGCAGCCACCGGAGTTGCGGTGGGCGTCGTAGACCATGATCGGGCCGCGCCCGGTGTCGACGTCGGCGTCGACCTTGTAGATGAGGACGCCCGGGTGGCAGACCGCTTCGTCGTTGCCGGCGTGGGTGCGCAGTTCGAGGGCGTAGCCGGTGCGGGCGTCGAGGGGGACGAAGATCAGCTTGGGGCCGCCCGCGCGTTCCAGCGGGGTGAGGGCGTACTCGGCGGAGCCCCGCTTGGCGGCGCAGTTCACCTGGGAGGCGTCCAGCCAGCCCAGCTTCCACTTGTGCCAGCCGAGCAGGTCGTTGTTTGCCCCCCAGTCCTCGCTCATGATGTCCCAGTGGCCCACGGCGCCGCCGCCGTCCTGGGTGTACAGGTCGGGCAGGCCGAAGACGTGGCCGTTCTCGTGGGGCAGCACCCGGTAGCCGGTGCGGTCGTAGGAGCCCGAGCCGTCGTCCTGACGGGAGTAGACGAAGGAGGCGTTGGCCACCGGGACGCCGTCGGCGACCGGGGCATCCTCGTTGCCGGCGAAGGTGACGGACAGGACGGTGTCCAGGGCGGAGGGGCCCGCGTTCGGGGTCATCAGCACGTTGAGCAGGTCGTAGTCCCGGAAGTTCACCTTGGGGTCGGCCGCCGCCACGATGTCCTGGACCAGCTTTCGGTAGCCGGGGTCGAACGGGGCGCCGCGCTCTATGCCGTACTCCTTGAACGGCTTGGGCATGCGCAGCCAGTCGGGGATCGGGGTTTCGGGGCGGTAGTCGAGGCGGCCGTAGGAGGCGGTGCGGAACCACTGCTGGGTCTGGGGGAAGAACTCGTGGAAGCGGTCCATCGCACTGCCCTGGCCGGTCGCGTCGGAGAAGTCGATCATCAGGGTCAGGGCGTGCACGGTGCCGGTGGAGCGGGCATAGCCGCCGGAGGTGGGGACGCCCTCCGACATCTGTACGGCCGGAGTGCCGCTGATCAAGCAGGGGTTGAGGGCGGGGGAGCGGGCCAGGGAGGCCGAGCCGGCTCCGGTCGCCGTGGCGCCCGCCGGGAGATGCCCGGTTCCGGCGGAGGTGCTCACCGCCAGGGTCAGCGCGGTGACGGAGGCGAGGGCGGCCGCACGGCGCTTTCGTATGCGGTGTATCCGGCCTATACGGCGTATCCGGCGTATCTCCCGCATCCGGCGTATCTGCTGTATCTGCTGTATCTGGCGTATCCGGCGACAGGGCGGCTGCGCTCGCATGCGTGACCCTTTCGCTCCAGGCAGCCGCCGGTTTCAGGCTGCACCCTTTCGATCACCCTGTGTCGTGGGGGCGAGGGGCGCGCGCTGGAGCGGTCCGGTCGTGGGACACGCCGTCCTGTGGGGGTGATGGCCGAGGCCCGGATGGGCGTGACTCAGGTCACATGAAATCTCCTCGGGGGCGGGAAATAACCGGGGACCTCTTCCCCGTTTAGCCCTGTGTCCGAGCGAAACGGGGAACCCCTCCCCGGATCGCCGTAACACCCGTCAAGGACCGACCAGAGGAGTACGCCGTGCAGGCCGCGACGATCGCGAACCCCGTGCAGCGCAAGGCGGCCAGGCCGCGCGCCGATGCCCTGCGCAACCGGGAGCGGATCGTCACCGCCGCCCGGGAGATGTTCGTCGAGCACGGCCCCGAGGTGCCGCTCGACGAGATCGCCCGGCGGGCTGGAGTCGGCAACGCCACGCTGTACCGCAACTTCCCCGACCGCGACGCCCTCGTCCGCGAGGTCGTCTGCTCCGTCATGGACCGTACGGCGCAGGCGGCCGGCCAGGCGCTCGCGGAGACCGGGGACGCCTTCGAGGCGCTGGAGCGCTTCGTGCACACCGCCGCCGACGAGCGGATCAGCGCGCTGTGCCCGATGGTCGCCAGCACCTTCGACCAGCACCACCCCGACCTGGAGGCCGCACGCGAACGGTGCGAGCACCTCGTCGAGGAGATCATGCAACGCGCCATGGCGGCCGGGCAGTTGCGCCCCGACGTGGGCGTCGGTGACCTGATGGTCGCCGTGGCCCAGCTCAGCCGGCCCCCGGCCGGCACCGGCTGCCTCAGCCTCGACCGCTTCGTACACCGTCATCTGCAGCTGTTCCTGGACGGACTGCGGGCCCCGGCCCGCTCCTTCCTGCCGGGCGCGGCCGCGACCATGGAGGACCTCCGCCAGGCCTGACCGACCAGCACGCCGATCAATAACCAGGACCGATCAGTAACCAGGACCGCACAGTCAACAGGTCCGGGCAGTCAACAGGTCCGGGCAGTCACCAGGACCGCACAGTCAGCAGGGCCGGGCAGTCACCCAGGACCGAATGGTCAGCAGTACCGATCAGTTCGGGGCCGTACTCCGGTCACCACTCCCGACCGAAGCCTCCGGCCGTCCATGAGGGCGGGCCGCCACCTCTCGTCACTCTTTTTTCCGTCACGAAGTCCCGAAGTGGGTACCTCCATGTCTGAAACAGCTCGAAGCGCCCCCGGCGTTCTCGACAAGGCCCCCGACAACAACCGCTGGAAGGCGCTCGTCTTCATCGCGCTCGCCCAGCTGATGGTCGTCCTGGACGCGACCATCGTGAACATCGCCCTGCCCTCCGCCCAGCAGGACCTGGGTATCTCCGACGGCAACCGGCAGTGGGTCGTCACGGCCTACGCCCTCGCCTTCGGCGGACTCCTCCTCTTCGGTGGCCGTATCGCCGACCTGTGGGGCCGCAAGCGGGCCTTCGTGACCGGACTGACCGGCTTCGCCGCGGCCTCCGCGCTCGGCGGGGCGGCCACCACCGGCGCGATGATGTTCGGCGCCCGCGCGCTGCAGGGCGCCTTCGGCGCGCTGCTCGCGCCCGCCGCACTCTCCCTGCTCGCCGTGATGTTCACCGATGCCAAGGAGCGTGCCAAGGCGTTCGGCATCTACGGCGCGATCGCCGGTGGCGGCGGTGCCGTCGGCCTGATCCTCGGCGGCTTCCTCACCGAGTACCTGGACTGGCGCTGGACGTTCTTCGTGAACATCCCGTTCGCCGTGGCCGCCGCGCTCGGCGCCTACTTCGTCATCCGCGAGCCGGAGGGCGGCCGCAACCGCTCGCCGCTCGACATCCCGGGCGTGGTCCTGTCCACCCTCGGCCTGGTCGCCCTGGTGTACGGCTTCACCCGTGCCGCGTCCGACGGCTGGAGCGACACCGTGACCGTCTCCATGTTCGTCGTGTCCGCGGCCGCGCTCCTCGCCTTCGTGCTGGTCGAGTCGAGGGTCAAGGCCCCGCTGCTGCCGCTGCGCGTGGTCACCGAACGCAACCGCGGCGGGATCTACCTCTCCCTCGGCCTGGCGATCATCGCGATGTTCGGCCTGTTCCTCTTCCTGACCTACTACCTGCAGGTCGTGAAGGGCTACTCACCGGTCAAGACCGGTTTCGCCTTCCTCCCGATGATCGCGGGCATGATCACCGGCTCCACGCAGATCGGCACCCGGCTGATGACCCGCGTCGCGCCCCGGCTGCTGATGGGCCCCGGCTTCCTGGTCGCCGCGCTCGGCATGCTTCTGCTGACCCAGCTGGAGATCGGCTCCTCGTACGCCGTCCTGCTGCTGCCCGCGATGCTGCTGCTCGGCCTCGGCATGGGTACGGCGTTCATGCCGGCCATGTCCCTGGCCACGCAGGGTGTCGAGCCGCGGGACGCCGGTGTGGCCTCCGCGATGGTCAACACCTCCCAGCAGGTGGGCGGCGCCATCGGCACGGCCCTGCTGAACACCATCGCCGCCTCCGCGACGACCGCGTACATCAAGGACCACATCGCCTCCGCCACCTCCGGGCCGCAGCAGCAGCTGGTCCAGCTGCAGGGCATGGTGCACGGTTACACCAACGCCATCTGGTTCGCCGTCGGCATCCTGGTCGTGGCCGCCACGATCGCGCTGACCTTCGTCAACGCCGGCCGGCCGGGCACCACCACGGTGACCGGCTCCGGTTCCGGGGCCGCCTCCGGCGAGGAGGTCGAGGACGAGGTGGCGGTGCCGGTCATCGCTCACTGAGCGGTACGTCGGAGCTCCGCGACGTGGCCCGGCCCCGGCCCCGGCCCCTTACCTGGGCGACGTGCCTCAGGCGTCGTACGTCGGGGTCGTGCCCGAGCGGCGTGCCTCAGGCGTCGTAGCTGAGGCTCGTGCCCGAGCGACGTGCCTCAGGTTCGTGGCCCGGCGTCGTACTCAGCGGAGCCAGGGCAGGTCCGCACCCGCTTCGTTCGGCTGGAGTCCCTCGGCGACGATCTGCATGATCTCGCCGAGGGACTTCTGCTGTTCGGGGGTGAGCCGGTCGAACAGCGCCTGCCGTACGGCGGCCACATGGCCGGGCGCGGTGCGCCGCAGCACCTCGCGGCCCTCGTCCGTCAGCACCGCGAACTGGCCCCGCTTGTCGGAGGGGCAGTCCTCGCGGCGCACCCAGCCGTTCTTCTCCAGGCGGGCGACGGCGTGGGAGAGCCGGGACCGGGTGATCTTGGCGTCCATGGCCAGCTCGGTCATGCGCAGCCGGCGGCGCGGTGCCTCGGCGAGCTGGACGAGGAGGCCGTAGTAGATGTGCGGCATGCCCGCGTCGCGCTGCAGCTGCCGGTCGAGGTGGTCCTCGAGGAGAGTGGTGGCGTGCCGAAAGGACCGCCAGACGAGCTGCTCCTCGGCGGTGAGCCAGCGGTGGGCCCCGGTGGGGCCGGAACCGGATGCGGGTGCCGTGTTCATACGCCCACTCTACGAGACCTCTTCTTGAATGTTAAACAAAGCAGGCGTACTCTCGAGAGGGTAAAGCTTTAATTTTCAAGCATTAAGTCATCGAGCAGGAGCCGCCGCCATGTCCGCCAACGTCCAGGAGCGCATGCCCGCCCTCTACCTCAGCCACGGTGCCCCGCCGCTCGCGGACGACCCGGTCTGGCCCGGCCAGCTCGCCGCCTGGTCCGCCGGCCTGCCCCGGCCCAGGGCGATCCTGATGGTCTCCGCCCACTGGGAGGAGGCGCCGCTCGCCCTCGGCGCCGTCGGGACCGTCCCGCTGGTCCACGACTTCTGGGGCTTCCCCAAGCACTACTACCAGGTACGGTACGCCGCTCCGGGCGCGCCCGAACTCGCCGAGAGCGTACGCAGGTTGCTGCGCGCCCCTGGCGTGCCGGTGCAGGACGTCCCGGACCGCGGCCTCGACCACGGCGCCTACGTCCCGCTCGTCGAGATGTTCCCCGCGGCCGACATCCCCGTACTGCAGGTCTCCATGCCGACCCTCGACCCGGTCAGGCTGATGGACATCGGCCGCAGACTGGCGCCACTGCGCGACGAGGGCGTGCTGATCGTCGGCTCCGGCTTCTTCACCCACAACCTCGCCGCACTGCGCCATGCCGGGAGCGGGGTGCCGAGCTGGTCGTCCGAGTTCGACGACTGGGGGCGGCGCGCCCTGGAGGCCCGCGACTGGGACGCCCTGCTGGACTTCCTCGGCAAGGCGCCGGCCGGGCGGTACGCCCACCCGCGCACCGAGCACTTCGCCCCGCTGTTCGTGACCATGGGTGCGGCGGAGGCCGGCGGCGAGCTGGACACCCAGAGGTCCGTGATCGACGGCTTCTGGATGGGGCTGGCGAAGCGGTCGGTGCAGTTCGGCTGAAACATGTGCGCGCGGGCCGCGTACAACCAGGGTGTGGAGAGTCTGGGAATCTCCTGAGAGTCCGGGTTTGCGGCAACCTTCCGCCGGTACGAGCCGTCAATGAGGGTGGGAGGGCGATCGAGGGGCGCGCTCTCCCGCGGCAGGGCCTGCCGCACCGGTGTGACGGGCGTCTCGAGTGCGGGGTGATGGATGAAGTCCGTGGGGGTTTCCGGGCGTCTTCACTCCTGCCCTGACCTGCGACTCCGTACCGGTCGGCTGGCGTGTGGCGCGCTACGGCGGCACAGGGTACTGCATGATCAGAAAATTGGGGGGCGGGTTGGGAATTCTGTCCGGATTCCAGTCGTTGTTTCCATCGGATGCGGGGCACCCGAGGAGAGTTCCGAGGAGTCCGAACAGGGTGCCGAGCGTCCCAAGGATCACCCGCTGACACACCATCGCAAGGGAGCACGCATGGCAACCCGTGCCGTCGCCCGTCGTCAGTCCGCCAACGGCGAGACGGTCGACGCGGCAAGCAGTGTTCGCGCCCATGGCGGCGAGATCGCCGATCGCGACCTGGTCGGCATGTACCTCGACGAGATCGCGCGCACACCGCTGCTCGACGCCGCCAAGGAGGTCGAGCTGTCCCAGGTCATCGAGGCGGGTGTGTTCGCGCAGCAGATCCTCGACGGGTACGAGGAGTCCCAGGCGGACGCCACCCGCGAGGAGCTCGAGACCCTGGTCGCCCAGGGCGAGCGGGCCAAGGACGTCTTCATCCGTTCAAACCTGCGCCTGGTCGTCGCGGTCGCCCGCCGCTACCCGCGCAGCGGCCTGCCGCTGCTCGACCTGATCCAGGAGGGCAACGCCGGCCTGGTCCGCGCGGTGGAGAAGTTCGACTACCGCAAGGGCTTCAAGTTCTCGACGTACGCCACCTGGTGGATACGCCAGGCGATCACCCGCTCGATCGCGGACCAGTCCCGTACGATCCGGCTGCCCGTCCACCTGGTGGAGGAGCTGGGCCGCATCCGCCGCGTCCAGCGCGAGTTCAACCGGGAGAACGGCCGTGACCCGGAGCCCCTGGAGATCGCGACGGAGCTCGGCTCGACCCCCGAGCGCGTCTCGGACGTCCTCGACTGGGCCCGCGACCCGGTCTCGCTGAACATGTCGGTGGACGACGAGGGCGAGACCCAGTTCGGCGACCTCCTGGAGGACACCTCCGCGGTGTCGCCCGAGCAGTCGGTGCTGACACTGCTGCGCAGCGAGGAGCTCGACGACCTGATCGGCCGGCTCGACCAGCGCACTGCCTCCATCATCAAGATGCGGTACGGCATCGAGGACGGCCGGGAGCGCACGCTGACCGAGGTCGGCAAGGAGCACGGCCTGACGCGCGAGCGCATCCGCCAGATCGAGAAGCACGCGCTGCTGGAGCTGAAGAAGCTGGCCCGCGACACGGGCTTCGACGCGGCGGCCTGACACACGGCCGACTTGCGCGGCCGACTTGCGCGGCCGACATGTGCGGCCGACTTGCGCGGCCGACATGTGCGGCCCACGTGCCCGGGCGACGTGCCCGGCCGGCGAGCGCGGTGGTCCCGAGGGGACGAAGGGGGTGGCGGCATGACTGCCGTGCAGGGGGTGGGTGGTATGGGCGCGCGAGGGCGTTCGTCCCTCGCCGACCGCGTACGCCCGGTGGCCAGAGGCCGCGCAAACATGGCTGTGTACCGCCGCTTCAACCGACGGGGCCCTGGGAACAACCTTTCAGGGCCCGGGAGTTCGATTCCGCGGCCGACCCCGTGTCGGCTCCGCCGGACCGTCCTCACGTCCTGAGATTCTGAGCCAAGTCCCGACGCACCACCCCCCCGGCGCCGGGACTTTCCCCGAGCCGGGCTTCGGCGCCACTCCCCCCGGGTGCCGGAGCCCGGCTCCTTTTCTGCCCCAGGGCGCGCCGAAGAGGCGGGGCACCCCGGACCTGAACCCCGGGGTGGCCCGCCCAGATGGCAGATTGTGCCACACAGGCATAGCCTGCCGACGTGACCAGCTCCACCCCCGCTCCCCGCAAGGCCTCCTCGCTGACCGAACGCCGCAAGGCCGCCACCCGGATGGAGATCGCCCGAGCGGCGGCCGGCCTCTTCGTGACCCAGGGCCTGCGGGCCACCCGTGCCGAGGACATCGCCCAGGCCGCCGGTATCGCCCCGCGCACCTTCTACCGCTACTTCGCCACCAAGGAGGAGGCCGTGGCCCCGCTCTACGCGGAGGGCGCGCAGCGGTGGACGGATGCGGTCCGCGAGGCCCCTGCCGGTCTGCCCGTCATCCCGGCCCTGGCCCACGCGGTGCGCCACACCTTCATCCCCAGCGCCGGTGTCTCGGCGGCCTCCTGGCAGTGGGCGCGCACCCTCATCCGGCTGGCCGGCACCGACCCGGCGGTGCGCAAGGTGTGGGCCGAGGAGTGCCAGGCGGCGGAACGGACCCTGGCGGAGGTGCTCGCGGCCCGGACGGCGCCGCGGACCGGCGACGACAACGTTGCCCCCACCGCCGCCGTCTCCGCCGGCACTGTCGCCACCACCGTCACCACCGCCATCTCCCCGGAACTCCGCTTCGCCGCTGCCGTCGCGAGTGCCGCCGTACGCGTGGCCGTGGAGGCCTGGGCGATCGGAGAGGCCCGGGCGGAGGGCCCCGAGGGCCCGGTCGCACTGGCCCTGCGCAACCTCGCGACGCTGCGGGACTTCACCTGGGAGACGGGCGGGGTCTGAGCGGCCGCCGGGACCGCTGGGGCCGGGGCGCCGGGGTCGCCGCGGACACCGGGGTCACCGGGGCCTGGGGCCGCCAGGGTCGCCAGGGCCCCGGGTCTGGGGTTGCCGGGGGTGCTGCCGGACCTGGCCCGGGCCGGTTCGACTGCCGTAGCCGCCCGGAGTGCCGGAACCGACCGGGACTCCCGGTCTCGCGGGAGTCCCAGGGCCGCGAGGGCCGCGAGGACAGCGAGGGCCGCGAGGGGCCGCAAAGGCTGCAGCACCGCGAGGACCGCAAGGCCCGCGAGGACAGCGAGGGCGGCCGGGGTCGCCGCGGACACCAGGGCCACCGGACGCCGGGGCCGGAGGTCGCTGGGGTCGCCGGGCCTGGCCGGGCCGGCGGGACTGCCGAAGCCGCCAGGATTGCCGATGCCGCCAGGATTGCCGATGCCGCCCAGGATTGCCGACGCCGCCAGGATTGCCGGGAGGCCTGACTGGCGCTCCCGGACTGCCCAGTCGCCTGCCCGCCGGGCCTGGTGCCGTGCCGGGCGTCGCGAGCCGGTGAACCTTTCCGGTCGCAGCACTAGCTGGGACTCCTGGGGCTCATGGGGCCCCTGGAGTTCTCGGGACTCCCAGGACTCCCCGGATTCCCAGGACTCCCGGAGCCTCCGGCAGTGGCGGAGCGGGTCAGTCGAGCGCCCAACTCCCGTGCGCAGTCGGCCAGTTCTGCCGGTTGCTGCACCGTGAACTCGCACCCCAGCATTGCCAGCCGCACCGCGAGCCAGTCCACCCTGTCGCCGGTGGTGGCCCGGAGCCGGCATCCGCCCTCGGCCAGCGGTTCCGGCGCGCCGAGCCAGGCGGGCAGGCGGTCCGCGACGACCTCGGCCGGCTCGGTGAAGGTCACGGTGAAGGTGTACGTCTCCTGCCGCCGGTACATCGACTGCCGCAGATACTCCGCCGCGCTCCCGGTGGGCAGCTCCCGTGGGGCGAACCGCGCCCCGGTCGCGAACGGTTCGCTCACCCGGTCGACCCGGAACGTCCGCCAGTCCGCGCGGTCGAGGTCGTACGCCACGAGGTACCAGCGCCGCCCGGTCGACACCAGACGGTACGGCTCGGTCACCCGCCGGGTCGCGGTGCCGTCCCCGGCGCGGTAGGCGAACCGCAGCCTTTCCCGACCCGCCACCGCGGAGGCCATCACCGTCAGCGTCTCGGGCGCGACGCTCGCCCCGTCCCCACTGGTCAGCGGCGTCGTCGCGGCCTGGAGTGTGGCCACGCGGTGGCGCAGCCGGGCCGGCAGCACCTGCTCCAGCTTCGCCAGCGCCCGCACCGACGCCTCGTCCACGCCCTCGATCGCATGCCCGGCCCCGGCCCGCAGCCCGACCGCGATCGCCACCGCCTCCTCGTCGTCGAGCACCAGTGGCGGCATCGCCTTGCCCGCGACCAGCCGGTATCCGCCGTCGGCGCCCTTGGTCGCCTGGACCGGATAGCCCAGTTCGCGCAGCCGGTCGATGTCCCGCCGCACTGTGCGGCGGGAGACCGCGAGCCGCTCGGCGAGCTCGGCGCCGGGCCATTCCCGGGGCGTCTGGAGCAGGGAGAGGAGCTGAAGGAGCCGGGCCGGAGTGTCCGTCGTCATGAATCCGAGAATGCCGCAGAAGTAGGACACGATCCGACCTAATGCGGCCTTAGCTTGCAGTCATGACCTCCACCGAAACCCCCGTCGAGGCCGCCGAGGCCATCGAAGGCGTCGAACCCGTCGACGGCTCAGCAGCGCAGGTGGCCGACCGCCGCCGCTGGTTCGCACTGGCGATCGTCATGACCGCGGCCTTCATGGACCTCGTCGACGTCACGATCGTCAACATCGCGATCCCCTCCATCCAGCGGGACGCCGGCGCGTCCTTCAGCCAGATACAGTGGATCACCGCCGGTTACGCCCTCGCGTTCGCGGCCGGCCTGATCACCGGCGGCCGGCTCGGCGACATCCACGGCCGCAAGCGGCTGTTCCTCGTCGGCGTCGGCGGCTTCACGCTCGCCTCCGCGCTGTGCGGCTTCGCCGCGAACCCCGAGATGCTGGTCGCCTCCCGCATTCTGCAGGGCGGCATGGCGGCGATGATGGTCCCGCAGGTGCTGTCGATCGTGCACGCCACCTTCCCGGCGCACGAACGCGGCAAGGTCTTCGGCCTGTTCGGCGCGATCGTCGGCCTGGGCGCGGTGTCCGGCCCGCTGCTCGGCGCGCTGCTCACCGAGTGGAACCTGTTCGGGCTTGAGTGGCGGCCGATCTTCCTGATCAACCTGCCGGTCGGCGTCGCGGCCCTCCTCCTCGGCAGCCGTTTCATCAGCGAGTCCAGGGCCCCGCGGGCGCTGAAACTGGACCTCGTGGGCGTCGCCCTGGTCACGCTGGGCCTGCTGATGCTGCTCTACCCGCTGACCCGCGGCCGCGAGCTGGGCTGGCCGCTGTGGGGGTATGTGTCGATGGCGGGCGCGCTGGTGGTCTTCGCCGCGCTGGTGGCGTACGAGCGGCGCAAGGCGGCACGGGACGGCTCCCCGCTGATCGAGCTGTCGCTGTTCCGGGTGAAGAGCTTCGCGGCGGGCATCGCCGTACAGACGGTTTTCGGTGTGGCGCTCGGCGTCTTCTTCCTGGTCTGGACGCTGTACATGCAGATCGGTCTGGGCTGGAGCCCGCTGCGGGCGGGGCTGACGGGTGTGCCGTTCTCGATCGCGGTGTCGACGGCGGCGGGGATGTCCGTGCAGAAACTCGTGCCCCGGTTCGGCCGCAAGGTGCTCCAGGCGGGCGCGCTGACCATGGCCGTCGGGGTCCTGCTCTACATCTGGGAGTCCGAGCGGTACGGCCTGCGCATCGCCTCGTGGCAGATGGCGCTCCCGCTGGTCGTGATGGGCGTGGGCATGGGCCTGATCGTGGCCCCGCTGACCGACGCGGTGCTGTCGGAGGTGCCGCGCGAGCACGCCGGCTCGGCATCCGGGCTGATCAACACCGTGCAGCAGATGGGCAACGCGCTGGGGCTCGGCCTGGTGTCGGTGGTGTTCTTCGGGGTGATCGGTGACCGGCTGACCCCGGCCCAGGTGGGCCCGGCCTTCGTCGGCGCCTTCCAGCACGCGCTGGTGTGGGTGGCCGCGGTGATGGGCGTCATCTTCGTCCTGATGTCCGCCCTGCCGGGGCGCCCGGCGCAGCATGTGGAGGGCGCGCAGGAGCAGGCGCCGGTGGGGGAGGGGGAGCGCGAACTGGTGCTCTGATCCGGCGAGTTGACGGCCCGGCACCCATGGGGGTGCCGGGCCGTCGCCGTACGCGTACCCGCTCCCACCGGCACCACCCCTTCGGCATGGCGGCCTTCACGGACAGCGGAAGTCCGTTCATGCCCGATTCAGGCCCGAACCTGTTTACTTTATGGAAATCCAGGCGTAGCCTCCGAAGTGAAACCACAAGTTCGGGCATCGGTCGGAGGCTGACGGACATGTACGCAGCGGAGCGACAGCAGGAGATCCTCCGGCTCGCCCGTGACGGCGGCCGGGTGGACGTCGTGTCGCTCGCCGAGGAGTTCCAGGTGACGGCGGAGACGATCCGCCGTGACCTGAAGGCCCTCGACCGGGCCGGTCTGCTGCGCCGGGTGCACGGCGGCGCCATCCCGGCCGGCCGCCTCGACTTCGAGCCCGACCTCACCGAGCGCGAGTCGACGGCGGCCGACGAGAAGGACCGCATCGCCAAGGCGGCCCTCGCCGAGCTGCCCACCGAGGGCACACTGATCCTCGACGCCGGTACGACGGTGGCCCGGATGGCCGCCGCCCTGCCCCTGGAGGCCGAGCTCACCGTCGTCACGCACAGCCTGCCCATCGCGGCCCGCCTCGCGGACCACCCCGGCCTGCAGCTCCACCTCGTCGGCGGACGCGTACGGCACCGTACGCGCGCCGCCGTGGACGCCTGGGCGCTGCGGGCCTACGGCGAGATCCGCGCCGACGTGCTGTTCGTCGCCGCCAACGGCTTCTCCGCCGAGCACGGTCTGACCACCCCCGACCTCGCCGAGGCCGCGGTGAAGCGCGCGGCGATCGCCGCCGCCCGCCGCGTGGTGCTGCTCGCCGACTCCACCAAGCACGGCCAGGAGCACTTCGCCCGCTTCGGTGACCTGGGCGACGTGGACCTGCTGATCACCGACAGCGGGTTGAGCCCCGAAGACGCCGCCGCCATCGAGCGCGGCGGCACGGAAGTGGTGCGCGCATGATCGTCACCGTCACCCCCAACCCGTCCCTGGACCGCACCTACGAGGTGCCCTCCCTCGTGCGTGGCGAGGTCATCCGGGCCAGCGGCGAGCGCATGGACCCGGGCGGCAAGGGCGTGAACGTCTCGCGTGCCGTCGCCGCCGCCGGGCGGCTCACGGTCGCCGTACTGCCTCTCGGCGGTGCGCCGGGCGCGCTCATCGCCGACCTGCTCGCCGCGCAGGGAATCGAGGTCGCGCCGGTCCCGGTCGCCGGGGCCACCCGCTCGAACATCGCGCTTGCGGAGGCCGACGGCGTCCTGACGAAGGTCAACGCGCCCGGTCCCGAACTGTCCGCACACGAGCAGGAGTTGCTGCTGGAGACCGTGCGGCGGCAGTCGCGCGGCGCGGACTGGATCGCCTGCTGCGGCAGCCTGCCGCGCGGGCTCGACCCCTCCTGGTACGCCGAGCTGGTCACGCGGGCGCACGCCGCCGGGGTCCGGATCGCACTGGACACCTCCGGTCCGGCGTTGCTGGAGGCGCTGCGCGAGGGTCCGGACGTGGTCAAGCCCAACGCCGAGGAGCTCGCCGAGGCCGTCGGGCGCCCGCTGACGACGGTGGGCGACGCGGTCAAGGCGGCCGAGGAACTGCGCGGGCTGGGTGCGCGCGCGGTGCTCGCGAGCCTGGGTGCCGACGGCCAGTTGCTGGTGGAGGGCGCGGGCGCCTGGTTCGGCAGCGCGCACGTCGACGTCGTCCGCAGCAACGTCGGGGCCGGCGACTCCTCCCTGGCCGGCTTCCTGATCGCCGGCGGCACCGGCCCCGGCGCCCTGGCGTCCGCCGTCGCCCACGGTGCGGCCGCCGTCCGGCTGCCGGGCAGCGTGATGCCCACACCCGGCGACCTGGACCCGGCGGCGGTGACGGTCACGGCGGACGTGCCGGTGGACCGCCCACTGACGGAGTCGGTGTCATGAACACCCGGGTGAAGTGGCGTACGGCGTGGGCCCCGGCGAAGTGGCGTACGGCGTGGGCCCCGGTGAAGTGGCGTACGGCGTGGGCCCGGGCGAGGTGCCGTACGACGGCCCCGGCCATTCGGGCGTGGCGGGGCTGCTCCCCCTTACTCGCCACCGCCCCCGAAGCCCCCGCAGCCGCCGCACCCCCCGCACCCCCCGCTTTCCCGCACGGCACCCCCGTCCCCACCCCCGCCCATCCCACTGCCCGGGCGATACGCGTGCTAAGGAGCCCGCGATGAGCGACATGATCACCGCGGACCTGGTCGATCTCGACCTGTCCGCCGACACCAAGGAGGCGGCGGCGCGCGCCCTCGCCGAGCGCATGGTGGCCCAGGGCCGGGTGACCGACCTGGAGGGCTTCCTCGCCGACGTGGCCGCCCGGGAGGCGCAGATGCCGACCGGCCTCGACGGCGGCATCGGCATACCGCACTGCCGCAGCGCCCACGTCACCGAGCCGACGCTCGCCTTCGGGCGCAGCGCCGCCGGGATCGACTTCGGTGCCGCGGACGGCCCCGCCGACCTGATCTTTCTGATCGCCGCGCCGGCCGGCGCCGACGACGCCCATCTGACGATCCTGTCGTCGCTGGCCCGGCAGCTGATGAACGCCGAGTTCACCTCCGCCCTGCGGTCGGTGGACGACACGGCGGCCGCCGCCGCGCTCATCCGCGGCGAAGAAACCCCGGCGGCCGAGGAAGTCCAGGGCGCTTCCGCGGGTGGCCAGGGCACCACCGCAGGTGCGCAGGACGCGTCCGGGAGCGGCCCAGGCGCCACCGCAGGTGCCCAGGGCGCTTCCGCGGGTGTCTCCGAGGACTCCGCCGCGACGCCGGTGGCGGCCTCCGCCGGCGCCGCGGCGGGCAGCACGGCCCCGGTGCCGGGCGCGACCGTCGCGGACGGGTCCGCCCCGGCGCCGGGTGCCACGGACGGAGCCGGTGGCGCGGGCGAACGTCCGTTCCGGATCGTCGCCGTCACCTCCTGCCCCACCGGCATCGCACACACCTACATGGCGGCGGAGTCACTGGAGAACGCCGGTCGCGAGGCCGGTGCCGAGGTGGTCGTCGAGACACAGGGCTCGGCCGGCTTCACCCGGCTCGACCCGGCCGTGATCGCGGCGGCGGACGGTGTGATCTTCGCCCATGACGTCCCCGTACGGGACAAGGACCGCTTCGCCGGGAAGCCCACCGTCGACGTCGGCGTCAAGGCGGGCATCAACCGGCCCGGTGAATTGATCACCGAGGTACGGGGGAAGGCTGCCCGCGGCGAGGTGACCGCGGCCGCGGCGGCCGGCGGGACCCCGGTCGAGCGGACCGGCGAGGCGGGCGAGGGCTACGGCACCAAACTGCGCAAGTGGCTGATGTCAGGCGTCAGTTACATGGTCCCGTTCGTCGCGGCCGGCGGTCTGCTGATCGCCCTGGGCTTCGCGATCGGCGGCTACAAGATCAACAAGGCGCCGTCGGTGATGGACCACTTCATCTGGACCCAGGCCGACAGCTGGGCGGCCCTGCTGTTCCAGATCGGCGCCGTGGCCTTCGGCTTCCTCGTCCCGGTCCTGGCCGGCTACATCGCCTACGGCATGGCGGACCGTCCCGGTCTCGTCCCCGGCTTCGTCGGCGGCGCGATCTCGCTGACCATCAACGCGGGCTTCCTCGGGGGCCTGGCGGCCGGTCTGATCGCCGGCGGTGTGGTGCTGGCCATCCAGAAGGTGCACATCCCGCAGGCGTTGCGCGGGATCATGCCGGTGGTGGTGATCCCGCTGATCTCCTCGGCGGTGGTCGGGTTCCTGATGTTCGTGGTCATCGGAAAGCCCATCGCCTCCGCGCAGAAGGCGATGACCGGCTGGCTGAACGGCCTGACCGGCACCAACGCCGTCCTGCTCGGTGCCCTGCTCGGCCTGATGATGTGCTTCGACCTCGGCGGTCCGGTCAACAAGGTCGCCTACACCTTCGCCACCGCCGGCATCGCGGTCTCCGACCCGAGCGGCTCCGCGATGAAGATCATGGCCGCGGTCATGGCGGCGGGCATGGTGCCGCCGCTGGCGATGGCCCTGGCCACGACCGTGCGCGGCCGGCTCTTCACCCAGACCGAGCGGGAGAACGGCAAGGCCGCCTGGGTCCTTGGCGCCTCCTTCATCTCCGAGGGCGCGATCCCGTTCGCGGCGGCCGACCCGCTGCGCGTGATCCCGTCTGCGATGGTGGGCGGCGCGATCACCGGCGCCCTGTCGATGGCCTTCGGTGCCACGCTGCGCGCCCCGCACGGCGGTATCTTCGTGGTCCCGCTGATCGGCAACCCCTTCCTCTACCTGATCGCCATCGCGGCGGGCGTGGGCGTCACCACGGCCCTGGTGGTCGCCCTCAAGACGCTGCGCAGGCCGGCGCCGGGCGCGGTGGCCGAGGGGGCGGGCGAGGGTGCGCAGGCCGCCCCGGCGGACCGCAAGCAGCCGGTGGCAGCGTGAGCTGCTCCTAGTCCCTTTGGCATGCTGTGAGTTGTTCATGGCACATGCGAGATACGTCACGGTCCGGGGCTGAGGCCCCGGACCGTGGTGTCTACTGGAGGGCATGCCTCAGCACGTCTCGACCCTGATGTGGATCGGTGTGGCCGTCCCCGCCGCCCTGACCATCGCCTGCGTGATCGGCCTGGCACGCATCAGACGCGGCATCCGCCTCGAGACCGCTCTACGGCCTTCCCCGGCCCCGAGCCTGCCGGCCCTTCCGCCCCAGCCCGAGTCCGGCCCCCACCGGGAGTTCGTCGAGCTGACCCCGGCCGAGCGGGACGCGTTCGCGGGCCTGATGCGACAGCTCGGCGACGGGCACTGAGCCCGCATCCCTCACGGCACCTGTCCCGCCCGCCCTACGCGGCTCCGCGTGGACCTGCGCCGCCCTGCGCTGCCCACGGCGCTTGCGCTGCCCACGGCGCCTGCGTTGTCTATGGCGCCTGCGCCGCCCGGCGCTCCATCGCGTCCCGGGCCGCGTCCTCCGTCGCGTACACCTCGCACATGTGGCGCCCGTCCGGGGTCGCGGTGTGCTCGACCTCCCAGAGGGAGATCTCCACGCCGTCGCTCAGCAGGAAGGCGTGCTCGTAGAGCGAGAAGCACAGCCCGGCGCGGCCCGCGCGGCAGGGGCGGCCGAAGGCCTGGGTGATCTGGTGGCCGGACGCCGTCGCCAGCCGGGACGCGACCTCCCTGCCGGGCCGGTCCGTGTTCTCCGCCCGACGCAGCAGACGGCGGGCGTGGTCGGCCGAGTCCTCGGGGGTGTACGCGTGCCGCGACTCGGGGACCGGTGAGAGCTGGACCAGTACCGGCAGCTCGAAGTCCGGCGCGTCCTGCGGGAGCGGCAGCCGGGCGGTGGCGATGCGCAGCTCCTCCTCGTCCACGTACACCTCGTGCTGGGCCTCGCTGCCCGGCGCGGTGTTGTGCACGAGTTCCCAGAGGGTGAGCGCCGAGCCGTCGGCGAGCAGCCAGGTGTGCCGATAGGTCTCGCGGTGCAGCCCGGCGCTGTGGTGCGCGGAGTACAGCGAACCGTCGTAGGCCAGCGCGCAGTCCAGCCGCCGTATCGTCTCGTCGGGCAGCTCGAAGGAGTTCAGGGCACGGCCCAGGAGTCGCGCGAGGTGCTCCTCCGGAGACTCGGGCGACTCGCGTGGTTCGTACGCTGTCGTCTCGTACGGAACGCTCAAGGCTTCTCCCGGCGTTGCTGCATGTCACCTTGTGGGTGCATACCGTAGCCCCTTGGTCGGACATCATGTCCGGGAACCGGGAAAACGTATGCCGGGAAAACGGCCGGGCCGCGCGAGAAGTTCCCGCGCGGCCCGTCGAACCGTCAAAATCCGCTGCTCAGAAGCCCTTTGGTGATCAAGCCGCGCTTCCCGCGGTCCACTCGCTCCATGTCATGTTCCAGCCATTGAGCCCGTTGTCCGGGGCCACGGTCCGGTCCGGGGAGTGCTTGACGATCACGACGTCCCCGATGAGCGAGTTGTCGTAGAACCACTTCGCGGTGGTGTCGCCCTGCGCGCCCTGCACGTCCGCCATCCCCACGCAGCCGTGGCTGGTGCCCTCGCGCCCGAAGGGCGGATTGCCCTTGTTGTACCAGTAGTTGCCGTGGATGAAGGTGCCGGAGGTGGTCAGGCGCATCGCGTGCGGCACATCCGCGATGTCGTACTCGCCGCCCAGGCCGACCGTCTGGCTGTTCATGCGGGTCTGGGTGAACTTCTCCGAGATCACCATCGCGCCGTTGTACGTGGTGTGCTCCGGGCTGCCCGTGGAGACCGGGACCGTCTTCACCGTCTGCCCGTCCCGCACGACCGTCATGGTCTGCGTGGCCGCGTCGACCGTGGAGACCTGCGAGCGGCCGATCGTGAAGGTCACGGTCTTGTTCTGCACGCCGTAGACGCCGTTCGCGCCCTGCACGCCGTCCAGGTTGATCTTCATGGTGACCTTGGAGCCGGCCTTCCAGTAGTCGTCGGGCCGGAAGTCCAGCCGCTGCGCGCCGAACCAGTGGCCCACCACCTGCTGGCCGCTGCTGGAGGTGACCGTGATGTGCGACTGCACGGCCCTCTTGTCGCTGATCGCCTTGTCGAAGGTGAACGACACCGGCATCCCCACGCCCACCGTCGAGCCGTTGTCCGGCGCGTAGGTGCCGATGAAGCTGTTCGCCGTGGTGACGGTCGTGAAGATGGAGTTGGCGGCCGCCGTACGGCCGCCCGCGTCCTTCGCGGTCGCCGAGATCTGGTACTTCGTCCCGCGCTCCAGCTGCTCCTTCGGCTTCCAGCTCGCACCGTCCGCCGAGATCGAACCCGGTACGGCCTGCCCCGACCCCGCCACGGTCATCTTCACCTCGGTCAGCCTGCCGCCGCTGACCTTCACACCCGTTGCGTTGATCGACGCGCTGGTCGAACCGTCCTTGGCCGAGATGGCGATCTTCGCCGTGGACGTCTTGACGGTGCCCTTGCCGCCGTCCTTGCCGTCGTCCTTGGCGCTGGCGTCGCCGCCGCATCCGGTGAGGGTGAGGGCGCCGACCATCAGGGCGGCACAGGCCCCCAGTGCGCGCCGCGCTGCTATGTCCGGCGTTGTCACGGGCTGCTCCTGGTACGTGTGGTGGGCTGGATTCGCTTGATCCGCTGCAATGCGTGGGTAAAGAGGGAGCGGTCGCCCACTCGGGTTCCCGGCGTTCGGCCCGAACGTCATCACGTGACAGAACCGGGACATTCGCGGGCTCGCTGCGACATGAGGGACACCCGGGGCCGAACGGCGTTGTCAGTGGCGGCGGTTAGCCTGCGCGCGTGATCGAGACGACCGGCGACGACCGCCGCTTCCCGCCCGCCCTGACCGATGTGGCCCGGACCGACTTCGACTACGACGACGGCGAGGGCATCGACTTCGAGCCCTACGACGACTTCGACTCGGCCGAGGAGACCACCCACTGGCTGCGCCAGTGGACCGGCAACCACGAGCTCGACGGCGACGCCTACCGGGTCTTCGGGCAGGACGGCACCGGCGGACTCGCCGCCCTCTGGTACGCGCGGCCGGGGCGGCCGCTCGCCGAGCAGCCCGTGGTGTTCATGGGCTCGGAGGGCGAGTGCGGCGTGGTGGCCGGGAACCTCTCGGACTTCCTGTGGGTGCTGGCCGACGGCTGCGGCCCCATGGAGGCCGTGGAGCACGCGGAGCGCGCGGCGCGCCCCGACGCGGCACTGACCGCGCTCGCCGAACGGCACGCCACCACCCCGCGCCGGACCGCCCGGGAGATCATCGACGAGGCGCGGGCCGAGTTCCCCGCCTTCGCCGACGACATCCTCGCGCTCTGCCGCTGAGCCGGACCGAAGACCGCCTCCCGCTCCGGCGCGCCCGGCTCCTGCCTCCCGGCTCAGCGGGCCCCGTACAACTCCTCGTACGCCGGCCACGCTCCACCCGGTCCGTCCACCGACTCGGCGGCGCGTACGGCGCGGACGATCGCTCGGGTCACCTGGTCCGCGCCGGCCGCGAGGATCTCGTTCAGGGCGAGCGGCTGCCCGCCGTCCAGCGGGCGGGCCCCGGTGGCCAGCGCGAACACCGTGTCCCCGTCGTTGAGCAGATGCACCGGCCGTACGGCGCGCGCGATCCCGTCGTGGGCCGTCCCGGCCAGCTTCTGCGCCTGCGCCTTGGACAGGTCCGCGTCGGTGGCGACCACCGCGAGCGTGGTGTTCAGCGGAGGCGGTGCGTTCCGCGCGGCGGTCTCGGCGAGCCGCAGGCGCGCGGTCTCGTGGACCTCGGCGTCGGGGTACCGCACCCGTCCCTGGAACAACTCCCCGTAGAGGGCGCCCGTTTCGGGATCGACCGCCGATCCGGCCGCGTTGGCCACCACCAGCGCCGCCACCGTGATGCCCGAGTCGAGCACGGTGCTCGCGGTGCCGACCCCGCCCTTCACCGGTCCCACGGTCGCTCCCGTCCCGGCGCCCACGCACCCCTGCGGCACGCGCCCGCCCGCCTCGCCCGCCGCGGCCGCCTCGACCGCGGCACGCCCGGTGGCCGCGTCCGGCCGGGCCCGGAAGTCCCCGCCCCGGCCCAGGTCGAAGACGCAGGCGGCGGGTACCACCGGCACGACGTGCGTCGGGTCCGGTCCGACGCGCACCCCGCGCCCGCGCTCCTCAAGCCAGGCCATCACCCCCGAGGCGGCGTCCAGCCCGTACGCACTGCCGCCGGTCAGCACCACCGCCTCCACCTTCTGCACCAGGTTGCGCGGGTCCAGGGCGTCGGTCTCCTTGGTGCCGGGACCGCCGCCCCGTACGTCCACGGCGGCGACGGCGCCGCCCTCCGGGGCCAGCACGACCGTGGTCCCGGTGAGCCAGCCCGCGCTCCTGCGCGTGGCGTGTCCCACCCGCACACCGGTGACGTCCGTCAACGCGTCAACTGTCATGGGAGTCAGTCTCCCCCGCGCGGGCCCTGGGCACCGGGCGGTCACGTCGCCTGTTCCGCCGCCCGCCCCGCACCGCTTCCGGCGGCCGGCCGTGCGGTCAGGGTGACGCCCGTCGCCACCGCCAGCGCCGAGACGAGGCCCGCCGCGAGGACCGCCCAGTCGCCCAGGAAGGTGCAGCAGATCACCAGCAGGGCAGTGGTGGGCAGCACCAGTTGCCGGGCCGTGCCCACTTTGAAGTGCCGTGAGTGCAGCGCCCAGACGGTGATCAGATACAGGGCGGTCGGCAGGGTCACGGCCGCCGAGGCCGCCAGGACCGCAAGGTGCGTGCTGCCGACGGCCTGTTCGACCGCGACCTCCAGCCCCGCGCCGATCGCCGCCGCGGAGGCGAAGATCAGGTAGTGGCCGTATCCCCACAGGAACGACTGCCGGTTGGAGCGCAGATGTGTGTGGATCGGCACCGTGAAGTAGATCCACCAGGCGGAGAAGACGGTCAGCAGACCGCCCGCCGCGATCGGCAGCACCTCGCCCGGCGCGTTGTGCTCGGCCACGCCCGACTTCACGGCGACCGTGGCCGACGCGACCGTCTCGCCCAGCACGATGATGGTGAACAGCCCGTACCGCTCGGCGATGTGGTGCGGGTGCCAGGAGGTCGCGCGGTCCTTCTCGGCGTACAGCGGTACGCACAGTTCCACGATCGCCATCACCGGAAACACCCACGGCCGGGCGGCCACCGGCAGCAGCACCAGCCCCAGCCAGCCGACCTGGCACAGCAGCACACCGCCGGCGTACCGCAGCGCCGTGCGCCGCTCCGGGCCGCGGGCCCAGCGCGCGGCCCGCAGCCACTGCGCGGCCATCGCCAGCCGCATGATCAGGTAACCGAGCCACACCACGAAGAAGTCGTGGTCCTCGAACGAGCGCGAGATCCCCGCGGCCAGCACCAGCACACCCGAGATCTGCACCAGGGTGACCACTCGGAAGAGCACGTCGTCGTTGTCGTACGCCGAGGCGAACCACGCGAAGTTCATCCACGCCCACCAGATGGCGAAGAAGGCCATCGCGTAGTTCAGGATCCCGTGGCCCGCCCGGCCCTCGGCCACGGCGTGCACCAGTTCCACGCCCGCCTGCCCGACGGCCACGACGAAGCACAGATCGAAGAAGAGCTCGAGCGGTGAGGCGACCCGGTGAGCCTCGCCGCGGCCGCGTGCGGTCAGCGGGCGGAGGGCCGGCGCCGGGCGTGGCGGGCCCGTGGGGCCCGGTCTCGGGTCGGAACTGGACGTCATGGCACCCAGCACAGCAGAAAACGGCCGGGAATTCCCGGGACGGCCGGGCCGGCCGGGGACCGTACCCTGGAGACATGAGTACCGCCCCCGAGCCGCGCGATCCGAAGAACGCGCTGATCTTCGACGACCCGCTGAGCCAGCAGTCCACGGACGACACCGACCACGGGTGGGGGGAGCGGACGGACGGCGACAGCGCCACCGACCTCAAGCGCTTCCTCGACGAGAAGCCGCCCCACCACCTTTGAAATCCACGGCCCGGCCGGGATGCGGCCGCTACCGCCCGGCGTGTTCCGGGCCGCGTCGCGCGACCAGCTCGTCGCGGATCTCCTTGAGCACCTGCAGCTCGGTCACCTCGACGACCTCGTGCGCGTCCTGCCGCGCCTTCCTGCGGGCCTCCTGCCGGGCCAGGAACTTCGCCATGGGCAGGACCATCAGGAAGTAGACCACCGCGGCGGTGATCACGAACTGGAGGGCGGCGCCGAGGACCGAGCCCCACATTATCTGGATGCCGTCGGCGCCCTTGCACGTCGAGCTCAGGCATGAGCTGTAGTGGTCGAGGTTCTTGGTGCCGATCGCTCCGACGACCGGGTTGATCATCCCTTTCACCACGGAGTTGACGATGTTGCTGAAGGCGGCGCCGACGACCACCGCGACTGCCAGATCGACGACGTTCCCGCGCATCAGGAAGGCCTTGAAGCCCTGCCAGACGCTCGGGTCCTTCTCCTTGCTCACCTGGGGCTCCTTCGTGGACGTGCCGGTTGCGGAACAAACAGCTCCGCAACCTACGGCTCACCACAGGGTCACCGCCAGCCTGGCCGTCACACCCGCGCCCGCCAGGCGTGCCGCGGTCGATCGCGGGACCGAGAGCGCGACCAGCGCCCCGCCCTCGCCCCCGACCGCGCCCCCGGCGTCCACCGGCTCGGGAACCTTCGTCACCCTGGCTCCCCGCGCCACCACCCGGGCCTGACCGGCCGCCGCCGGGTCCCCCGCGGCGATCACGTCGACCCGGTCGCCGGGGCGCAGCAGCCGGACCGTGGCCGCGTCGGCGATCCGCACAGGGACGGTCACCATGTCCGTGGCGTCCGTGGCGTCCGTGGCGTTCGTGCCTTTCGCGCTCTGCACCTGCCCTGTGGGGCCGCGCTCCCGCTCTCCGTCCGCCGCCGACGCCGGGTGTCCCCGGGCCGGGCCGCCACGAGGGGACTCCGGTGCATCCGGCGCGTCGCGTGGACCCGCCGCCACGAGCGCGGCCGCCGTGACGGCCAGCCCTGCCGCCACTGCCCGCCTCCGGTGCCGTACCAGCCGGAGCAGCTGATACCGCCCGCCCCGCACCCGCACCGCCGCGAAGTGCGGCACCTCGCACGTGGCCGGGGCGTCCGCATCGGGCCGGCCGCGCACCGAACCGGGCCGCAAGGCACCAGAGCGGTTGGCGGACGCGGAAGCCGAGGGGACGGAGGACACAGAGCACGACGGGACGAAGGACGCAGAGCACGACGGGACGAAGGATGCAGAGGAGGACGGGACGGAGGACGGAGAGGAGGACGGGACGGAGGACGGAGAGGAGGACGGAGAGGAGGACGGGACGGAGGACGGGACGGAGGACGGAGAGGACGACGAGGACACGGGTCACCACCACCTGCGACAGAGGACCGGCATGGATTGCGGCTTGCGATGCCACGATGGGGCATCGCGCCGCGGCCCGCCGGAGCCCGTGCGTTACTCGCGGGTTGTGGACAACTCGCTGACCCGAACGAGGAATTCCAGCCGCTACGGCAGCGCGAACCCCGGGTCCATCCCGCCCAGCGCGTTCGCGCACAGGCAGTCCCGCTCTCCGGCGGCGGGCAGCGCGGCCACCGCGTCGAACAGGACACCCCGCAGCCGCTCCATGTTGGCCGCGAAGACCTGCAGCACTTCCTCGTGCGAGACGCCCTCGCCGCTCTCGGCGCCCGCGTCGAGGTCGGTGACCAGGGTTATCGAGGTGTAGCAGAGCTCCAGCTCGCGGGCGAGCGCCGCCTCGGGATGGCCGGTCATGCCCACCACCGACCAGCCCTGCGCCCGGTGCCACAACGATTCGGCACGGGTCGAGAAGCGCGGCCCCTCCACCACGACGAGGGTGCCGCCGTCGACCGCGTCCCAGTCCCGGCCGCGCGCCGCCTTCAGCGCGGCGGCCCTGCCGGCGGGGCAGTAGGGGTCGGCCAAGGAGACGTGGACGACGTTCGGCACGGTGCCGTCGGGCAGCGGCAGCCCGTCGAAGTAGGTCTGCGCCCGGGACTTCGTACGGTCGACGAACTGGTCCGGCACGAGCAGTGTGCCCGGCCCGTACTCGGGGCGCAGACCGCCCACCGCGCAGGGCCCGAGGACCTGGCGCGCGCCCACGGAGCGAAGCGCCCACAGATTGGCCCGGTAGTTGATGCGGTGCGGCGGAAGGTGGTGGCCGCGGCCGTGCCGGGGCAGGAAGGCGACCCGCCGGCCGGCGATCTCGCCGAGGAAGAGGGAGTCGCTGGGTGCCCCGTACGGCGTGTCCACTTGGACCTCGGTCACGTCGTCCAGGAAGGAGTAGAAGCCGGAACCACCGATGACACCGATCTCTGCGTTCGCCATGACCAGCACACTAGCCGCCCGCGGAAACGCCGAAGACCCCGCTGTCCGGTGACGGCGGGGTCCGTTGGAGAAACGTCAGGCGGCGGAGCTGCCGGCCGAGCTCGTGGACGACGAGGACGACGAGGACGACGAGGAGCTCGATCCGGACGACGAGGAGTCGCCCGGGCTCGACGAGGACGAGGAGGCGGACGAGCCCGACGACTTCGACGCCGAAGCCGGGCTGCTGCTCGACGAGGAGCCGCGGCTGTCGTTGCGGTAGAAGCCGGAGCCCTTGAAGACAATGCCGACCGCGGAGAACACCTTCTTCAGGCGGCCAGCGCAGCTGGGGCACTCGGTGAGCGCGTCGTCGGTGAACTTCTGCACCGCCTCGAGGCCCTCGCCGCACTCGGTGCACTGGTACTGGTAGGTGGGCACTGTCTTCCTCCTGGCACTCTCACTCGATGAGTGCTAACGACGGTCCATAGTGACGCATTCCCCGGGATCAGTCCACTGCGACAGGGGTGCGGTGACCGACGCCACGTGCGACGGTGCGGCTGCGGGGCCGCGCCGCGAGCCGTGACCTGAGGGTCACCAGGGTCGCGAGGGCCAGCACCGTGCCGGTCATCGGGACCAGGAAGCCGGCGCCGCCCCACAGGCGGTCCTCCAGCTGTCCGGCGACCGTGACGGCGGCCGCCTGGCCGAGCGCGACCGCGCCGGTGAGCCAGGTGAACGCCTCGGTGCGGGCGCCCGCCGGCACCAGGCCCTCGACCAGCGTGTAGCCGGTGATCAGGGCAGGCGCGATGCACATGCCGACCAGCAGCCCGAGCGCGGCCAGCAGCAGCACCGAGTGCGCGGTCCACAGCGCGGACGCGGCCAGCGCGAGGGCGGTGTAGCCGAGGAGGAGACGCCGCTGCGGGGCCGCCTTCCAGGCGATCGCACCGCAGGCGATGCCCGAGAGCATGTTGCCCGCGGCGAAGGTCCCGTAGAGGACGCCGTTGAGGCCGGGCCGGCCGATGGACTCGGTGAAGGCGGCCAGTGAGACCTGCATGCCGCCGAAGACCGAGCCGATGCCCAGGAAGGTCACGATCAGCACGCGCACACCGGGGACGCGCAGGGCCGAGACGTGCTCCACGCGCGCGTGCCCGGCGGGGGCGACGGGCGGCTGGGTGTGCTTCTGCGCGGCGAACAGCAGGCCGCCGACCAGGGTCAGCCCGGCCTCGGTGACCAGGCCCGCCGCCGGGGCGACGGCGGTGCACAGGGCGGTCGCCAGCAGCGGGCCGACGACGAAGGTCAGCTCGTCCGTGACGGACTCGAAGGCCGCCGCGGTCGTCATCAGTGGGGAGTCCTTCAGGGTCACGCCCCAGCGGGCGCGCACCATGGGCCCGACCTGCGGCACCGAGGCGCCGGTCGGTACGGCCGCCGCGAACAGTGCCCACAGGGGCGCGTGCGCGAGGGCGAGGGCGGTCAGCGTCAGACCGGCCAGGGTGTGCACCAGCACGCCGGGGACCAGGACGGCCCGCTGTCCGTAGCGGTCGGCGAGCCGGCCGCTGTACGGGGCGAACAGTGCCATGGAGACGCCGGTGGCGGCGGCGGTGGCACCCGCCGCGCCGTATGAGCCGGTGGTGTGCTGCACCAGCAGCACGATGGAGATGGTGAGCATCGCGAACGGCTGGCGTGCGGCGAAACCGGGGAGCAGGAAGGTCCAGGCGCCGCGGGTGCGCAGCAACTGCCCGTATCCCGGGCGGGAGGAGCCCGTCGAGGTCTTCGCCGGGTCGGTGGTGGTGACCGTGGATACCACGGCCCGTGCCTTTCTGCCGCCTGGTAGCGCGGGCCCTTGGTACGGGCGCGCCGAGAGCTGTCCTCTTGCGCGGACTGCGGTAGATACCGTCGCCCACTGCGGGGGTCGACACGGCCGCCATACGGTCGCGCCAGCTCTGCGTCAGGCAGAGTTGGTTCGATCAGGGTGCGCCTTCATCGTACAGGGGGCAACGGCTCGCGTACCTGTGAAAACGAGCACTTCGGGGCCTGTACGCCTGTGATCGGGGTGGGTGTGAACCGTATGAAACGTGCCCTTAACGCGTACCGCCGGCGCCCACCCCGTTGGTGCCCAGCCAGCTGGCGAGCTTTCCGCCCCGGCCGACCGCGCGCAGCCGCCGTTCGGCCGCCTCGCGGACCGGGTCGGTGGCCACCACGAGGAGCTCGTCGCCGCGGCGCAGCACGGTCGTGGGCAGCGGGACGAACGACTTTCCTTCGCGTACGACCAGGGTGACCGCCGATCCGGCGGGCAGCCGCAGCTCGTTGATCTCCACGCCGTGCATCCGAGAGCCCTCCGGGATCGCGACGGACAGCAGATGGCCGCGCAGCCGTTCCAGGGGCGCCGACTCGATCCCGAGGTCGGCGGCCTCCTGGGTGTCGCCCAGGCGCAGCTGCCGGGCGAGCCAGGGCAGGGTCGGCCCCTGGATCAGGGTGTAGACGACGACCAGGACGAAGACGATGTTGAAGATGTGGCGGCTGGCGTCGACGCCGTTCACCATGGGGATGGTCGCCAGGATGATGGGCACGGCGCCGCGCAGTCCGGCCCAGGACATCAGGGTCTGCTCCTGCCACGGCACCCTGAAGGGCAGCAGGCTGGCCACCACGCTCAGCGGTCGCGCGACCATGGTCAGCACCAGGCCGATGACGAGGGCGGGCAGCACGTCGTCGCCGAGCTCGTGCGGGGTGACCAGCAGGCCGAGCAGGACGAACATGCCGATCTGTGCGATCCAGCCCAGCCCCTCGGCGAAGCCGCGCGTGGCCGGCCAGTGCGGCAGCCTGGCGTTGCCGAGCACCATCGAGGCGAGGTAGACGGCCAGGAAGCCGCTGCCGTGCGCGAGCGCGCCCGCGGCGTAGGCGGTGACCGCGATCGCCATCACGGCGATCGGGTAGAGACCGGAGGCGGGCAGGGCGACGTGCCGCAGGCCCCAGGAGCCGAGCCAGCCCACCGCGAGGCCGATGGCCGCGCCGATGGCGAGCTCCAGGGCTATCTCGCCCACCAGCACGTACCAGTGCTCGAACGGTCCGGCCGTGGAGAAGGCGACGACCAGGATGACCACCGGGGCGTCGTTGAAGCCGGACTCGGCCTCCAGCGTGCCCGTCACCCGCGCGGGCAGGGGGATCCTGCGCAGCACCGAGAAGACGGCCGCCGCGTCCGTCGAGGACACCACCGCGCCGATGATGAGCGCCTGCCGCCACTCCAGGCCGGTGAGGTAGTGCGCACCCGCTGCGGTGACGCCGACGCTCACCGCGACCCCGGCCAGCGCCAGCACGGAGGCGGCCGGCAGGACCGGCCCGATCTCCTTCCACTTCGTTCCCAGGCCGCCCTCGGCCAGGATCACGACCAGCGCCGCGTAGCCGATGACCTGGGTCAGCTCGGCGTTGGCGAAGTGGATGTGGCCGAGGCCGTCCTGGCCCATGACGACGCCGATCCCCAGGTACACGAGCAGGCTGGGGAGCCCGCTGCGCGAGGAGATCCGGACCGCTGCCACGGCGACGAGCAGGACCAGCGAACAGGCGAGCAGAAGCTGGTTGAGGTGGTGAACAGTCAGCTGCGGTTCCTCCCCTGGGCGCTCCGGTTACTTCATTAGCTTACCTAACTCTTGACGCTTTCTTGACGCTTCCCCGGGCAAGATCGAACGCCCGTCCGCGCCTGGACCCGACTCCGCGTCAAGTGCCACCGGGCCCTGCGCCTATGGTTGCTCCAGCACTCCAGTACCGCCTGCCGCTCGCGTTAGGACAGCAAGGACAGCGATGCCCCCCAACACCACCGCCTCAACGGGTGACAAGCCCGGCAAGTCCGGCAGGAAGAAGGGGCGAAAAGCCCGTCTGATCGGGCTTGTCCTGGTCCTGGCGATCATCGGAGGCATCGCCTACGGGGCCTACTGGTCCATCAGCACCGTGCGCGCCTCCTTCCCCCAGACCAAGGGCTCCGCCACGCTCCAGGGCCTGTCCGGACCCGTCGACGTCAAGCGGGACGGCTACGGCATCCCGCAGATCTACGCCTCCTCCGCCGAGGACCTGTTCATGGCGCAGGGCTACGTCCAGGCCCAGGACCGGTTCTACGAGATGGACGTGCGCCGCCACATGACCTCCGGGCGGCTGTCGGAGATGTTCGGCAAGGGCCAGGTCAAGAACGACGAGTTCCTGCGCACCCTGGGCTGGGACCGGGTCGCCAAGGAGGAGTACGACACGAAGCTGTCGGCCTCCGCCAAGAAGTACCTCCAGGCGTACTCCAACGGAGTCAACGCCTACCTCAAGGGCAGGGACGCCGAGGGCATCTCCCTGGAGTACGCGGCCCTGGGCCTCACCAACGACTACAAGCCCGCTCAGTGGACCCCGGTCGACTCGGTCTCCTGGCTGAAGGCGATGGCCTGGGACCTGCGCGGCAACATGAAGGACGAGATCGACCGCGCCCTGATGGCCAGCCGTCTGGGCCCCAAGCAGATCAAAGACCTGTACCCGGACTACCCGTACAGCCGCAACAAGGCGATCGTCACGCAGGGGCAGTACAGCGAGCTCACCAGGTCCTTCGTGGGCGGTGGCGGCACGAGCGGCGCAGGCACCTCGACGGGCACGGGCACCTCGACGGGCACGGCCACCACCACCGGAACGGCGGGCACCGGCACGGGCACGTCGACCGGCACCGGCGGTACGCCGGGCACCTCGGGCGCGCACGGCACCTCCGCCGGCTCGGGCGTGCAGAGCCAGCTGATGGGCCTGCACGACGTCATGGAGAGCCTCCCCACGGCCGTCGGCGTGAACGGCAACGGCATCGGATCCAACTCGTGGGTGGTCGCCGGGAAGTACACCATCACGGGCAAGCCGCTGCTCGCCAACGACCCGCACCTGTCGGCCTCGCTGCCCTCGGTCTGGTACCAGATGGGCCTGCACTGCCGCTCCGTCTCCAGCGCGTGCCCCTACGACGTCACCGGCTACACCTTCGCGGGCATGCCCGGCGTGGTCATCGGCCACAACCAGAACATCGCCTGGGGCATGACCAACTCCGGCGTCGACGTCACCGACCTGTACCTGGAGAAGCTCAGCGGCGACGGCTATCTGCGCGACAGCAAGACCGTCCCCTTCAAGACCCACGAGGAGACCATCAAGGTCGCCGGCGGCACCTCCAAGACGATCGTCGTCCGCGAGACCAACAACGGTCCGCTGCTGTCCGACCGCGACGACGAGCTCGTCACGGTGGGCAAGAAGGCCCAGGTCAACACCGCCGCACCCGACCGCGGTGACGGCTACGCCATCGCCCTGAAGTGGACCGCCCTGCAGGCGGGCACCACCATGGACGCCGTCTTCGCCATCGACAGGGCCAAGGACTTCGGCGACTTCCGGTCGGCCGCCGCGCTGTTCGACGTGCCGTCGCAGAACCTGATCTACGCCGACACCGAGGGCAACATCGGCTACACGCTGCCGGGCCTCGTCCCCAGGCGCGCGAAGAACGACGACGGTTCGATCCCGGCGCCGGGCTGGGACTCGAAGTACGACTGGAAGGGCTACATCAGGCAGGCCGAGCTGCCCTACGAGTACAACCCCGAGCGCGGCTACATCGTCACCGCCAACCAGGCCGTCGTCGACCCGGCCAAGTACCCGTACACGCTCACCACGGACTGGGGCTACGGCACCCGCAGCCAGCGGATCACCGACCTGATCCAGTCCAAGATCGACGGCGGCGGCAAGATCTCCACCGACGACATGCGCCAGATGCAGATGGACAACAGCAGCGAGATCGCCAAGCTGCTCGTGCCCAGCCTGCTGAAGATCGACATCGGGGACAAGGACGTCCGCCAGGCGCAGAAGCTCCTGGAGGGGTGGGACTACACCCAGGACGCCGACTCGGCCGCGGCCGCCTACTTCAACGCGGTCTGGCGCAACGTCCTCAAGCTGGCCTTCGGCAACAAGCTCCCCAAGGAGCTGCGGGTCAAGGGCCAGTGCCTGTGGGTCGAACCGGCCGACAACACCGGCCCGGCGGACGAGGCCGCCAAGGTCCGCGAGTGCGGCGAGCGGGACGCCGACCAGGCGCAGCCGGACGGCGGCGACCGCTGGTTCGAGGTGGTCCGCAGCCTCATGGACGACGAGAACAGCGACTGGTGGAAGACGCCGGCGTCGGGCCCCCGCCCCAAGGCCGACAACCGCGACGAGCTGTTCAAGCGCGCCATGATCGACGCCCGCTGGGAGCTGACCGCCAAGCTCGGCAAGGACATCGACACCTGGAGCTGGGGCCGGCTGCACCGGCTGTTCCTTAAGAACCAGACTCTGGGCACGGACGGCCCCGGCTTCCTGAAGTACATCCTCAACCGCGGACCCTGGAAGCTCAGCGGCGGCGAGGCCGCCGTCAACGCCTCCGGGTGGAACGCGGCCGGCGGTTACGGCGTGGTGTGGGTGCCGTCCATGCGGATGGTGGTCAACCTCGCCGACCTCGACAAGTCCAGGTGGATCAACCTCTCCGGCGCCTCCGGGCACGCCTTCAGCGCCCACTACACCGACCAGACGGGCAAGTGGGCCAAGGGCGAGCTGCTGCCGTGGTCCTTCTCGCCGGACGCGGTGGGCAAGAGCACGAGCGACACACTGGTGCTCAAGCCGTGAGCGGCTGACCGCACGCACGGGCGAAGGCCCTCCACGCGCGCGTGGAGGGCCTTCGCCGTACAAGCCCTGTAAAGCCCCGCAAGTCCTTTCAAGGCACCGTATGCCCCACCAAGCCCACCAAGCCCACCAAGCCCACCAAGCCGACCAGGCCGCGCAAGCGCAGGTCGGACATGTTGTACAGGTCGGACAGGTCGTCGGGTTCGCCGTGCGGGGGGCTGTCAGGTGCCGTCCGTGAAGCGGCGCACCCCCGACGGTGTCACCACCGCCTGCACCGGCCGGTCGTGCGCCTGGTCCGGGAGGTGCTCGACGACCTCGGAGTCGTACAGCAGCACCACGAGCGCCGGATGCGCGCCCGCCCGCTCCAGACGCGCCAGGACACGGTCGTAGGAGCCTCCGCCGCGCCCCAGCCGCATCCCGCGCGCGTCGACGGCTAGGCCGGGCAGCAGCACGACGTCGGCGGCCGTCACGGCGTCCGGCCCCAGGCGCTCGCCGGACGGCTCGAACAGCGCCATCTTCCCGCCGTGTTGCACGCGCGCGAGGGAGCCCTCGCCGGTGTACGCGCCCCAGTCCAGGTCGTTGTCGGGCAGCAGCGCGGGCAGCAGGACGCGCACACCCCGCGCGCGCAGTGCGTCGAGCAGGACCACGGTGCCCGGTTCGGTGCCCACGGAGACGTACGCGGCCACCGTGCCCGCGCGCGCCAGCTCGGGCAGCTCCAGCGCGCGCCGTGCCAGCGCCCCGGCCGCCTCCCGCACGTCGTCCGCGGTCAACCTGTTCCTCGCCGCGAGGAACTCCCGCCGCAACGTTCGCTTGCCAGGCTCGGTCGTACGTCCGATGTGACTCAAGGCCGTTTCCGTACCCTTCTTCGTGTACCCGTGCATATGCTCATACCAGAGCCAATGAACCGGAGCCGCGGAGCCCCCGCAAACGCAGCGGATAGGGTTGCGGGCATGACGCAGTCGCATCCCAGGATCAGCAAGGCTGTCATTCCCGCAGCGGGCCTCGGCACCCGGTTCCTGCCGGCCACCAAGGCCACTCCCAAGGAGATGCTGCCGGTCGTGGACAAGCCGGCGATCCAGTATGTGGTCGAGGAGGCCGTCTCCGCGGGCCTCGACGACGTCCTCATGGTGACCGGCCGCAACAAGCGGCCGCTGGAGGACC
>NZ_JBIRST010000024.1:0-101282 GCF_044334385.1 Streptomyces sp. NPDC020801 | reverse complement strand
GGCTCACCCTCGGCGTCGGCGCCCCGCTGCCCTGCACCCCGCGCGGCATCGTCGAACTCCTGCGCCGCCACGACGTACCGCTCGCCGGAGCGTGCACCCCGCTGGCGGAGTTGGACCCCCAGGTCCACGCCGCCCTCCGCGCCGAACTGCACCGCCAGCAGTCCACCCTGGAGATGATCGCCTCCGAGAACTTCGCGCCCTTGGCCGTGATGGAGGCCCAGGGATCGGTCCTGACCAACAAGTACGCGGAGGGCTACCCCGGCCGTCGCTACTACGGCGGCTGCGAACACGTCGACGTCACCGAGCGCCTGGCCATCCAGCGCGTCAAGGACCTGTTCGGCGCGGGATACGCCAACGTCCAGTCGCACTCCGGAGCCCAGGCGAACACCGCCGTCTTCTTCGCCCTCCTCAAGCCCGGCGACACCGTCCTCGGCCACGACCTCGCCCACGGCGGACACCTCACCCACGGCATGCGCACCAACTACAGCGGCAGGATGCTCAGCGTCGTGCCGTACCACCGTGGCCGAGGCGGACAGCCTGTACACCGGTCGTCGCCGCGAGCCGGAGCGCGGTGGCGTGGAGCGCGGCGCGGTGGCCGCGACCGTGGTCGGGCCGGACACCACCGCGACGCCTCCAGTCATCGGCTGCGAGGGGTTCCTCGCCGTGGACGGTGTCGACGGAGAAGGCCGAGCGTCGCAGGAGGAACCCGAGCGGATCCCATGTCGTGCGGGGTGCCGGCCGCCGGTTCTCCGAGCCGGTGGTCGGCCGGGACCTGGGCGGGAAGGTTCCGGTGCACAGGCCGGGAAGCCGGCCTTCGCACACGGGTTGTTGAACCCCCTGCGAACCCGGGTGGGCGTGAGCTTGATCGGCTCCGTGCGCTCGAGCACCGTGGCGATGCCGTGCCACTGCGCCCTCTCAGCTGATGGCGACGACACGCGCCCAGGGCGGCGGGGTGTCCGGGACGTAGTCGGGGTCCTCCTCGTTCACGGCGCGGGCGGGACGGGGGAAGAGGCCGACGACGGTGCGGCAGGGCGGCTGCGCGGAGGGCCATGGCGTCTGACCGTCCGTCAGGGCGACGATCACGTCCGGGCGGGGCCGGGAGCGGAGCGCCCGGGCGAAACCCGAGCGCAGATCCGTTCCCCCGCCGCCGACCAGTGCGATGTCCTCGGCGCGGCAGAGCGGGACGGCGACCCCGGCCGCCGCGTCGCAGGAGATCACCGAGACCAGGTCGCGCCGGCCGCCCACCGCCCGTGAGATCGCCGCCACTTCCAGCAGCGCGCTGCCCAGCTCGGCGTCGCTCACCGACCCGGAGGTGTCGATCACGACGCAGACCCGGGGCGGCGTACGGCGCAGGCTCGGCAGCAGCACCCCGGGGACGCCGGCCGAGCGCCGGGACGGACGCCGGTAGCTGTGGTCCTCGCCCACCCCCGGCGCACCCGCCGCCGAGCGGACCGCCGCCCCCAGCAGCTGCCGCCACGGCTGCGGCGGATGGAACGCCTCGTCCGCCCACCGGCGCCACCCCTCCGGCGCGTCGCCCGGGCGGCCCTTGATCCCCTCCGCGACCCGGAAGCGGACCGCGTCCCGCTGCTGCCTGCTCAGAGAGTGTGCCCCGTCGGGCCCCAGCTCCCACGGCCGGTCCTCCCCGTCGGCACCGCTGCCGCAGTCCAGCCAGGCCAGGTCGGTGGCGAGCCCGGACATCGACGCCGTCCGCAGGTACTCCTCCATCAGCAGCCCGTCGGGCAGCCGCAGCAGCGACGGCAGCACCGCCCCGACGGGCAGGGGCAGCCCGTCACCGTAGATGTCGTCGTTGATCTCGAAGTCGGCGGCGATGTTCCGCCGCAGCCGCTCGCCCGGCCCCTGTTCCTCGTGCTCCCGGGCATACCGCTCGCCCCGCCCGTGGTGGTCCCGGAGCAGATGGGAGACCTCGTGCACCCAGACGCCCGCCAGGTCCTCCACCGGGGTGCGCGCCACGAAGCCGGGGGAGACGTAGCAGCGCCAGTGCGCGTCCACCGCCATCGTCGGCACCGACCCGTCCTCCACCACGTGCAGCGCGAAGAGCGCGCCGGCCAGGTAGGGACGGACCTTCACCGCATGCAGCCGGGCGGCCAGCAACTTCTCCATGTCCAGCGGGAGTCCGGGCCGGCCGACCGGCCCGCCGGAGCCGGCCGGCGGCCTCGGCACGGTGGCCCGCACCGGGCGTGGCGGCGCGGGCGGGGACATCGGGCGCGGCAGCGGGCGCGGCCCCGGGCGCTTCGCGGCGCTCGTCATCGGTGCGCCCCCGTCGCACGCCCGGCGTCGGCCGACGCCGCGACCCGCCCCACCGACCGATCCGCCCGCCGGGCGAGACCGACCACCCCGGCCAGCCGCTCCACCGCCTCCGGCACCTCCCAGTCCTCGCGCCGCAGCGCGGCGAGCGCCGTCGCCGGGGCGACCAGCAGGTCCGGGGCGCCGGTCTCCAGCGCCCGCACCAGCACCGCCCAGCCCGCGTCCCACCGCTCCCGCTCCGGCCGCGCCCCGATGGCGGCCACCACCGCCTCCAGCGCCGCCTGCCGCAGATCGCCCCGCACCGGCAGCTCGGCGGAGCCCGGATCGGCCAGCAGCGACTCCGGGTCCGGCAGATCCATCCGGTCCAGATGAGCAAGGAGTTCGAGCCCCGGCCCGTCCCCCACCGCGCCCCGCACCAGCAGCGCCAGCACCTGCCGGGAGACGGAGGCCGCCGTGCCGAAGGCGAGCAGGGTCAACGCGGTCTCCCAGCTCCGGGGTGAGGGCCAGGCACCGCCGCGCCGCGTCTCGGTGCTCGGCAGCCGGTGGATCATCGTCGGCCGGACTTCCAGGAAGCCGCAGACCGCGCGCCGGGCGAAGGCCACCGCCTCCGGCAGCCGCTCCGGCACCAGCCGGGGCAACTCCGCCCGGGGCCAGACCCCGCCCAGCCCGCGCACCACCACCTCCCGGTCGTGTACCCAGTACAGATGCACGAACCGGTTGGCCAGCGGCGGGCTCAGCTCCCACCCGTCCGCCGCCGACGCGCGCGGATTGGCGGCGGCCACGATCCGCACTCCCGGCGGCAGTTGCAGCGCACCGACCCTCCGCTCCAGGACGACCCGGAGCAGTGCGGCCTGGACGGCCGGGGTGGCGGTGGAGAGTTCGTCCAGGAAGAGCAGCCCCCGCCCGGCCCGCACGAGCTCCACGGCCCACTGCGGCGGCGCCATGGGCACTCCCTGCACCGCCGGGTCGTCGCCCACGATGGGCAGCCCGGAGAAGTCGGACGGCTCATGGACGCTGGCGATCACGGTCGTCAGCGGCAGGTCGAGGGTGGTGGCGAGCTGCGTCAGGGCCGCGGTCTTGCCGATGCCCGGCTCGCCCCAGAGCAGCACGGGCAGGTCGGCCGCGACGGCCAGGGTGAGCGCTTCGAGCTGCTCGTCGGGGCGCGGTTCGGTGGTGGTCGTCCGCAGGAGGGTCAGGAGGCTGTCGGCAACGGTGAGCTGGGTGCCGGTTCCGGATGTGTCGGCGGGGGTGGGTGCGGTCGTGCCGGCAGCCGGGGCGGTGGCGGGCAGGAGGGTGCTGGAGGTCATGGGCATCACCTGGGGTGGGGTGAGGGAACGGGAGGGCCCGTCCCGGATGTCGTGGAAGCGTGCGGCGCGGGATGCGCAGTGTGGGAAGGGGACTTCGGTGGGGCAGCCGGTCAGCGGCTCAGCCCGGTGCGGGGCCGGGCCCGGCTGCTCCGCTTGCGGCGCATTTCGTGAGGCGTACGACGGTCGAGCCGGGGACGGTGGGCCGCCTGCGCATGCCGCGCGCCCGAGGCGCTCCCGTCCCCGACCGCACCGGCAGCGGGGTGCTCGGCGACCAGCCCCGCGCGGAAGAGCCCGTGGTCGATGCGGCGAGCCGCGGCCGCCTCCAGTTCCTCCCGGAGCGGCCCGTCGCGCAGGACCGCAGCGGGACCGAGCAGCCCCTCGACCACGGCCAGCGCCCCGGCGACGTCACCGTGACCGAGCCGCTCCCGGACCGCGGGCAGTGCCTCCGGGTTGCGGTGGGCCGCGTCGATTGCCCGCAGACAGGGCAGCGGCGGCCCGCCGAGCGCCACCAGCAGCTCCTCCCGGCGCAGCTGGGCCGGGTCGTGATCGATCGCCGTCAGCACCCCGTCCCGCAGCGCGATCCGGTGGACCTCGCCCCGGCACTCCACCCGGTGCGGATCGCCGGGCTCGGGGGCGGGGCCGGCCGCCGGTGCCGAGCCGGACGCTGCCACCGAGCCGGAAGCGGTCAGCGCCGCGGCGACGAGCGGATGCAGCCGCTCGGCCGCGACCAGCCCTGCCCGCAGCAGTTCCAGATCCGGAAGGACCCGGGCCGCCGCCTCCGGCAGCACCGGAAGCGCCGCGACCTCCTGTGGCGGCAGCGCCTCGCGCAGCGGCCGGAGCGTCGGGGCATGGCTGTCGTCGGGGGCGACGAGCTCGAGCACGATGCGGCTCCCCGTACCGAGCCGCACGGCGAAGGCTCCGCAAGGACGCCCCTCGGCCCGCAACAGCAACTCCGCCTCGGCGGCCCAACTTGCCACCGCCCACGGGGAATCGTGGGCGACGGGCCGGTCGAGCCGATCTGGCAGGACTGGGCGATCCGGCAGGACTGGGCGATCCGGCAGGACTGGCCGGCCGGGTGCGTGGGTCCGGTCGGGCGGCGCCATGGACGGTGCCCCGCCCGCACCGCACCGCCGCCCCAGTTCACCGCTCCGCCCGGAGTCCCAGAGATGCCGGTGCAGGTCGAGCCGGAAACGCCGGTCGGGATGCGGGTGCGGATGGTGCCCGGGGACGCCGTTCCCGGACCCCTCCCACAGGGCCAGGGACATCCGCTGCCCCGCGTCCGCCCAGGCCGGCGGTGTCCGCACCACCAGCTGCAGCGGCGCGGCGCCGGAACTCCGGTAGTGGGCCAGGGCGATGGTGAGGCTGGGCCGGAGCCGCCCGTCGGGGGCGATCCGGGGCATGTGCCAGCGGAGCAGATCCGGCGCCAGCCGGCGCAGATCTGCACGGAGGTGGGTGACGAGATCGGTGCCGTGGCGGTCGCGCACGGCGCGCAGATCGAGATCGACGTTGATCCGGGCGGCGGCGCAGGCCCCCGCCCAGTCACCGACCGCACGCCGTGCGGTCGCTGTCTCGATCATGGACGGTGGCACAGCGTATTCACGCACACGCTGCCACATCAACAGGCGGGCCGGAACCTGGTTCGCGACGTGATGTGCCATCAGCACTCACCTTGCGCGAACGATTCCCCCAACCCATACGAGGAGAAGTTTTTCATCTCCAGCATCATATGCATCCCGATGACGTTCTGTCAGTCTCCTTTGAACCGCCCATCGATCTTCCTGGAGCGATACGGCATGGTGTCCCGGCTCCAGCTCTCCAGCGCTGACTACTACAAGTTGCACAAGAGTGGCCAGAACCATACGAATTGACCACCTGCTTCTGGCAAGTGTCCGCGCAAGGGGCGCCGCTTCGGAGCGCCCGCCGACTGGCCATGGCCTGGCGCGAAGGTCAACGTCGCTGTGGACAAGGGGGGCACTCATCGGACCCGGACTGGTTGCCGGGCCCACTGCCGTCATTGTCGGGCGCGACTACCACGTCGGCGGTCAGGGGGGCGGACGATGCCGAATACGCCGTCTGTCCGCGGTGCGCGACGTGCTGTCACAAGGAGCTGCGCGCTAGGTGCTCCCTCCTTGCGGGAGATCTCCGGCCGGTTGCCGGGGTTGCCGTCCCGCCCTCCCGTCACACGGGACTGCGTCTCAGCAGGTCAGCGCGTGGGACGTCCCGGAAGTGCGTCATTTCTGCGGCAACTGTGGCGGCCGTTGCTCCCCGCCCCGCAGTCTCGTTGGCGAGCCGGCCGGTGAGGTCGGCCCATTCACGTCTCACAGGGGGTAACAGCATGCGCATGACCAGGAAGTTCGCAGCCGTGGCCGGCGGCATCGTGCTGACCGGGGGTCTGCTGGCCGGAAGCGCGGGCGCTGCCAGTGCGGCACAGTTCACTCCGCAGGCGGCGTCGGACTGCCCGTCGGGCTATTTCTGCGTCTGGTCCGGGCAGAACTACACCGGCCACAGGCAGCAGGTCGCGGGGAGCAATGCGGACCTGACCAAGTACTCGGTCTTCCAGTCCTTCAAGTCGTGGTACAACCACGGCGCTTCCTGTGACTTCAAGTGGTATTCGGCGAAGAACTACGGCGGATCCAGCGGAATCATCCCGAGGGGATTCAAGACGTCCGACAGCGCGTCCCACTACATCAAGTCCAACACCTGGGTCAACTGCTGACCAGCGGCCTGCCAAACGCAAGAGGGCGGCGCCCCGTCAGGGGCGCCGCCCTCGCGCCGTCAGGTCGCCGGTGGGGCACGAAGCAACGGGGGGCAGAGCGCCGACGGCGAGTACGGGCCACATGTTCCCGCCGTGGTCGTGGCGCAGGTCCACGACCCGGCCACAAGCCCCCGGGCGGTCAGTCTTCACCATCGCCTCGCGACCTTGCCGCACACACCGTTCATACGCCGCGTCAGATCCCTGCACTGCGGAAGGTGACACGTACCCGACGTGATCTCCCAGCCACGAGGATCATTTCGTCAGGAGTTCTCACGCGTCGTCTCTGAGCTGATTGCGCTGGATCTCATAGGCAAGGGCGCGACGCACGGAGGCTGATCCGATGCCGGTGACCTTCGCCGGGATGTCGAGACAGCGGCTGATCTCGTCGTACGTGTCCCGGTAGCTGCCAGGCAGCTGTGCTTGATGCTGTCTCAGGTCCTCTTCGAGCAGACGCCGCAGCTCGTCAACGTTCTGGGGCGTGAAGCGCTTCTTTCCCCGGACGAGGGCGTTGACGTAGCGGGTGCAGTGGGCAGTGTCGTCCAGGGTCCCGGAGACCTCCTCGGCAAGGCCCCACAGACGTCCTTCGAGCCATGGGACGTCTCGCTGGTCGAGGTGGAGCTCCATCGGCGGCAGCCGCTCGCCCGTCCTGTACTTCGTCACCTGCTTGGACACGGCGGGCTGACTCATGTCCGCGAGCTCGGCAATCTTGTCCTGCGTCCAGCCGAAGCCGGCGAATACCTTGATCATTTCCGCGCGCAGCTTCCGCATCTCCTCGCCCGCACGGATGACCTCGTTCATGCCGGCGAGTATCCGCTCGGCCTGTCCCTCGGTCAGCGTCCCAGAGTTCTGATGAGTGTCCTCTTCACCTGCCACAGCTCGGTTATACACCAAACGACCCATCGTCATAACCGAGTTGTACAACTGGGTTATGGCTGTCAGGATCCACGCCATGCCTACCTACTCGGCGTCTGACGGAACCCAACTCGCCTACCACGTGTACGGAGACGGCGACCCAGTCGTGTGCATCCCTGGCGGTCCCACGGACTCCCGCTACCTCGGCGACCTCGGTGGCCTGTCCGCGCACCGTCAGCTGATCGTCCTGGACATTCGCGGCACCGGCCAGTCCGCGATTCCCGACGACCCCGCCTCCTACCGGTGCGACCGCCTCGTCGACGACGTCGAGGCCCTGCGCGACCACCTCGGACTCCACCGGACGGACCTGCTCGGCCACTCCGCCGGTGCGAACATCGCGACGCAATACGCGGCCCGTTACCCACAGAACGTCGGCAAGCTCGCCCTGATCGGCCCCAGTACCCGAGCTGTCGGTATAGCGATCACTGGTGAGATGCGACGTGAGCTCGCGCAACTCCGGAAGACCGAGCCGTGGTTCCCGCCGGCGTTCGCCGCCCTGGAGGCGATAACCGAGGGCACCGGTACGGGCTGGGAGGCCATCAGCCCCTTCCTCTACGGCCGGTGGGACACTGCTGCACAGCACCACTGTGCAGCCAGTCAGCCGAGCAACAGGGAAGCTGTCGCTGGCTTCGCGGCGGAGGGCGCCTTCGACGCGGAGACCACTCGTGCGGGGCTCGCCCGCTGTGAGACACCCGTCCTGCTGCTCACCGGAGAGTTCGACCTGAACAGCCCCCCTCGGTCGGTGGCCGAGTTCGCCGCGCTGTTCCGCGATGCGACTTTCGTGGTGCAGTCGGCAGCGGGTCACTACCCGTGGCTGGACGGCGCCGAACAGTTCGTGGCGACCACTGCGGCATTCCTTGGATAGCGGCCTCCTTCCGTCGGCCGGCATCGGGCTCTCCGTGGCGTGCCGGCCGTCAGCCGGCTTCGGCTCGCTCAGCCTGTGCTTCGGTGCGGGCGCGGAAGGTTTCCAGGACGGCGTGGTGCGGCAGCACCGTGTCTTCGAGGATGCAGGGACAGCAGTGGGGGAGCTTGCAGCCCGAACGCCGAGGCGGCCGGCAACGGCGCAATGCCGCTGATCGTCCTGCTGCTCATCTCGAGCGACTTCGTCCCGGCCGACGCGATGCCGGGCTGCGTCCAGCCGATCGCCGAGTACCAGCCGTTCGTGCTCGCCATCGAGACCCTGCGCGGGCTGCTGCCGGGGAGCGAGATCGGCAGCAACGGGTGGCTCGCGGTCACCTGGAGCCTGGTTCTTTCCATGCTCGGCTACTTCTGGCCGAATCCTGGTCGAAGCGGATTTCAACCGCGATCCGAAGTAGCCGAGACGACCCGCGCGGGCGCCTCCCGCAACGCGTCCCGCCCGAGAGCGGCGTACTCCGACACCGCGTCCGATTACGCCGCCCCGTCCGCGTACTCGGCCGCCCTCCGGGCCCAGGGGCGCGGACATCGTCGGCTGGAACTCGCGCCGCATCCAGATCCGTTCGGCCAGCGCGATCAGCCGTACACCATGGCCAAGGCGCCGGATGCGTACGCGCAGGCATCCCCACCTTCAGTCTGTCCGAAGACGCGGCCATCGCCGCTGCGGCCGCGGTGACCGAGATGGCCGCCGGCCCGGGGGTGACGGTGACGACCGAGATCGTCATCATCGCGGGTGCCACGCTTGCGGGCGGCGTCGAATCAGGACTGCCCCAAACGGACAACTCCGGCCCCAGGCAACGTCATCCGACGACCGTCGACGGACGAACCCACCCCGAATCGGGCCCGAGCCTGCCATGATCCGGCCATGACCGAATACTCATGGCCCGATTGGGGGAGCGACAAGGACTACGGAACCCGCGTCGTAGCTGCCTGGCCCCACACCGTCCGCAACCTCCCCCTCGGTGCCCCGGTCACCGGCGAGGTCGTCGGCCGTCGGCCGTTCGGCGTCTTCCTCGCCATAGACCACCACCCCGAAGCCATCGGCCTGGCCGAGATCACCGCCATGCCCCGATGCATGGAACTTCCGCGCGTTGGAGAGCGCGTCACCGGACTCGTCCTGTGGCATGCCGACCACAACCACCAAGTGAAGATCAAGCTCACCGAGTGGGACGAACACGCAGATCTGCTGGCGCCGTTCGCCGACGTGATCGGCCAGACCGTCAGCGGTCAAGTCACCAAGATCGCGCCGATCGGCGCTTTCGTCCGGGTCGCCGACTGCGTGGAAGGACTCGTCCGGCCAGAAGAACTCCCTGAGATGCCTGCCATGGAAGGGCAGGAGTTGATGGTCACGATCCTTGGCGTCGACCTCGAGCGACGTCGGATCTTCCTGGGTGCAGCACGTGGACGTTGAGCGGAGGCATCACATGGATCAGCCGAATCTCAACCCCAGTTCCTGGAGCATCGAGAGCCTTGAGACCCACATGGCCGGGCTTGGGCGTGGGCAGGTGCTGGAGCGGATCCGCACGGTGGCGCAGTCCCACGTATACCGGTCTGTACAGTCGCGCGATGCCGGCCTCCGCTGGGCCCGACTGTCCCTGGCGGCGAACAGGCGGTCGTGCGGCGACGGCGTGTGGGAACAAGCCCTCATGCGCAGCCAGGAATTCGCGCTTCGGACCTGGGTCATTGAACACCTCGGCACCGATGCCGACCCGGACTGGAACCCCGAAGCGCGAACCGGCCCAGTCCCTCGGTGGCTCTTCCCGGGCATGTTCCCGGGAAGCCGATCTCGACGCACGGCATGACCCAGAAACCGGGCCGCCACGGCATCCCGGTTCGCACCGCCCGCAATGCGGCGCTCGCCGCCCTCGCTGCTGATCTCCCCACCCCGGTCCTCGCCGACGTGACCGGGATGCTCCGCCACACGGCGCTCCGCTGGGTCGCCGACGCCAGACGTGACTGGACCGAGTACCTCGCGGCCCGGGCCGAGGACCTGAAGCAACCACCCGGGGGTGGCGGCTGCCGGGTGACGGCCACGATTCGTGCAGCGGCTGAGTTGATCGATAAGGTGCCAGGTCACGACCGCACCCCGTTCGATCCACGGACCGGTCAGGGCTCTGCCGCAGTTGGTGGCACCTCCACGGCTGCCTTGCTGATCCCTGCCTGCCCGGGCCCTGGGATACGGGGGCGATCCTCACGGCGGGACCTCGCCTCACCCGGTCCCCTTCTCCACGAAGTGGGGATGTCCGGCGAGCGGCTGTCGTCGATGAGCCGGGGCCGCCCGCTGTTCAGCGTCCGGACCGAGCCGGCCCGTCCGAATCCATCCAGGGTTCCTGAGCTGAATCGGCAGTTCACAGCCTTGATCATCGTCGGGGCACATGAGGCGTACGGAGGGGGAGAGCCTCAGTGTGCCGATGGCCACGCCTGCCCCCGAGTCACCCTCCGTCGATCCGGCCACGATGGTCGTGGACGCGCTGCGTTCAGCGCGGAATCACCCAGCCCGGCGCCCAGGTCCCGGCGGCGTCGTGGCCCGCCGGTGTGGCGGCGAGGTGGGCGCGGAGGGTGGCCAGCGCTGGGTGGGGGTTGTCGCGGTGCCAGAGGAGCGAGTGCGGGTAGACGGGCGTGGGGTCGGTCACCGGGATGCGGCGCAGGCCGTGGTCGGCGGGCCAGACGAGGCGGGTGTGCTCGCCCATGAAGGTGGCCAGGGCCGGGGTGTCGGCGACGGTGTCGAGGAGCGAGTCGGAGCCGAAGTTGGGGCCGGTCGCCTCGATGGTGAGGCCGAACTCGGCGACGAGGTCTTCGTAGTAGGCGGCCCACTCGGTACCGGGGACGATGCCGGGCATCCAGATCCGGTGCCCGGCGAGCTGGGCGACGGTCACCGACCGGGCGCCCGCCAGCGCGTGGGCGGGGCCGGTGAGGAGCTGGAGCGGCTCGTCGAGCACCCGGACGGACTCGATGTCCTCGGGAAGGAGCCGGCCGGGCGCGGCGACGGCGCGGAAGGACGCGTCGATCGCACCGGACCGGATGGCGGCGACGGCCGTCTCGATTTCGAACAACATCACCACATCGAGGTCGATCTCGGGGTGCGCGCGGTGGAAGCCGCGCATCAGGCCCGACGGCGCGACGCGTGAGGCGATCACGTCGACGCGCAGCGGACGGCGGCCCGGGCGCACGGACGCGATCGCGCGCTCGGCGACGCGCAGCAACTCGCGCGCGTGGGGCAGGAACGCCTGCCCGTCGATGGTGAGCTCGGCGCCGCGCGCGGTGCGGGTGAACAGCCGCACGCCGAGGCTGCGCTCCAGCGCGGCGATGCGCTTGGAGACGGCCTGCTGGGTGACCGCCAGCTCGGCGGCGGCCTCCTGGAACTGACCCGCGTCGGCGGCGGCGACGAAGGTCCGGACGGTATCGAGATCCATGCCGATACCCTATGGCCACAACCGTTGGTTGTGGCCGAGTGTTCGTGTGGTTGTTTGATGCCCGGGTGTGGTGCTCGCTTTGATGGTGCCGGTCGCGGATTGGTTGTGCGGGTGAGTGGCGAGGGGCGTCGGGCATGAGGAGCGGGCAGCGGCTGGGACATCTGCTCGGACATCGGCTGGGGCGGCGGTTCGGGTGGCTGTGGGGAGCGTACGGGACCAGCGCGCTCGGCACGTGGCTGGCCTTCGGAGCGTTCCCGCTGATCGCCATCCGGGTGCTGCACGCCGGTCCGGCCGAGGTCGCCGCGCTCTCCTCCGTGGGGGCTGCGGTGGGCGCGGTCGTGGCGGTGCCGCTAGGCCCGTGGGTGGAGTTCCGCCGCAAGCGGCCGGTGCTGATCGCGATGGACCTGGTGCGGTTCGCGGCGCTGCTGACGATCCCCACCGCGTTCGCGCTCGGCGTGCTCACCTTCCTTCAGCTCCTGCTGGTCTCGGTCGTCGTCGCGGCGGCCGACATCACCTTTCGCGCCGCCTCCGGCGCGTACCTGAAGACACTGCTGCCGGCCGAGCACCTGCTCGTCGCCAACGCCCGTTTCGAGTCCACGGCATGGACGACCACGATCATCGGACCGCCGCTGGGCGGCGCGGCGATCGGGCTCCTCGGTCCGGTGGCGACGGTGGTGGCCGATGCGGTCAGCTACCTGCTCTCGGCCCTGGGCATCCGCGCAATGGGCGGGCACGAGCCGCGGCCCGAGCGCCGGGAGGCCGCGCGCATGCGGGCCGGGGACCTGCTCGACGGTTGGCGGTACATCCTCGCCGACGCGACGCTGCGTCCGCTGTTCTTCAACACCTCCTTGTTCAACGGCCTGGTGATGGCGGCCCAGCCGCTGCTTGCCGTCCTGATGCTCGGCCGACTCGGGTTCGCACCGTGGCAGTACGGCCTCGCCTTCGCCGCGCCCTCGATCGGCGGACTGCTCGGTTCACGGCTGGCCCGACCGCTGGTCACCCGGTTCGGACAGCACCAGGTCCTGGTCGTGACCGGGGCGCTGCGCGCGCTCTGGCCCGTCGGCCTGGCCTTCCTGGGGCCGGGCACCGGCGGGCTGCTGCTGGTGATGGGTGTCGAGCTCGGGCTCATCTTCTGCTGCGGGGTCTTCAACCCCGTCTGCACCACCTACCGCCTCGAACGCACCGCAACCGACCGGGTCGCCCGCACACTGTCCGCCTGGGCGGTGACGACCAAGGCCACGACCGCGCTCCTGACAGCCGTCTGGGGCATGCTGGGCAGCCTGCTCGGCCCGCGTACGGCCATCGGCCTGGCCGGCGTGCTCCTGCTGGCGACCCCGCTGCTGGTCCCCCGTCGCGCGGCAGCGCTTCTCTCCGAGCCGGAGCCGGAGCCGGAGCCGGCACCGAACTGCACCTGACGGGCCGCCACGGCCGTCACCGCGACCGGGCTGCATCGCCAGCACAAGTGTCTGGAGGCCCTGCACGACGCATGCTGAACGTTCCTCCGAAGGGACGTCTTGAACGGGACTCGTGCCTTCAGTGCCCCTCCGCCATCCGTCGGGATATGCCTCAACCAGGCATTCTTAGCGCGAAGTTGGACCACGCTCGGTCAGTGGCGGAGGGCTTGTTGTCACGGTGCGCCAGGTGGGCGGGGACGGGGCAGGCAAGGTCGTGCAGCACGTAGGCGGCGCAATCGTCGAGGAGCCTGAGGGCCCAGGTGAGGGCGTCGCGCTCGCTCTGGCCGGACCGCAGCCTCCAGGTGCGGTGGCCTGTCAGGCACAAGTCCCGGTCGGCGTACTCGGCGAACGCTGCAGCGATTTCGGTCAGCAGATCCCATGGGGTCCGGATCCGTGCGCGGCGTCCGAGTCGGTGTTCCGGTCGTTGCCTAGCGGGTTCACCACGGCAGCTGTGGCCTGAAGCGCCGCACGGTGAGTGATTGCGTATTGCTGGAGTGGGTCGTCCAGGCCGTGCGCTGTCTCCGGGGTGTGGCACGCCAGGGCAAGCGGGTCCGCAGCTGATCGCGAGGTGGAGGCATCCTGCCGAGGCGTATTCGTCTTGGGGGAGGGGGCCTTGGGGCGTGCCGGGCGGGCGTCATGGCCGCTCGGCCGGTGCCTGTCATGGCCGTTGACCAATGCTGCCCAAATCTGGAGGGCGGTTCGGACCCCTGTCAAGACCCTGGAGCGCTTCGCGTTTGCTTCCGCTGGTTGGCGCGGTCGGAGCCTGTGCGGGCTTTCGAGGTTTCGGCAATGTGACCGATTCGTTACCGCTTTTGGTCGATTCCAGGGTTGCGCGGGGCTGGCCGAGGGAGGGAGAAGGGTCGTATGTTCTTGCCCACAACATTCAGTGGGGTGGATACGTCGATATCCCGCCGAAGCCGGTCAAGCGTGCGCTTCTGTCTCCCCCATCCCTGTGTGAACCACCCGTGGGCCGGTGCACACCCGGCCGCACTCCCAGAAAGGACCCTGCCCATGCGCAAGGGGCTCCTCCTCACCACCGCCTCCGTGGCGCTGCTGATGACTCTCACCGCCTGCGGGAACTCTTCGTCGGGCAGCGCCTCGTCAGGTTCCGGTGGCAAGAAGCCGAAGATCGGCGTGATCCTCCCGGACAGCAAGTCGTCCGCCCGCTGGGAGACGGCCGACCGCCCGTATCTCACCAAGGCGTTCAAAGCGGCGGGTGTGGACTACGACATCCAGAATGCACAGGGCGACAAGCAGGCGTTCCAGACGATCGCGGACCAGATGATCAGCAGCGGCGTGAACGTTCTGGTGATCGTCAACCTCGACAGCGGCACCGGCAAGGCCGTCTTGGACAAGGCCAAGGCCCAGGGCGTGGCCACCATCGACTACGACCGGCTGACGCTCGGCGGCTCCGCTCAGTACTACGTAAGCTTCGACAACACGGCGGTCGGCAAGCTGCAGGGCGAGGGCCTGGGTAAGTGCCTGGCGGATATGAAGGTGAAGAAGCCGGTCGTCGCCGAGCTGAACGGCTCGCCCACCGACAACAACGCCACGCTCTTCGCCAAGGGCTACAACAGCGTCCTCGACCCCAAGTACGCCTCCGGCGAGTACGTCAAGGGTCCCAATCAGTCTGTGCCCGACTGGGACAACGCTCAGGCAGGCACCATCTTCGAGCAGATGCTCACCAGCCAGCCCGAGATCGGCGGCGTGCTGGCCGCCAACGACGGTCTCGGTAACGCGGCCATCGCGGTGCTGCGCAAGAGCCACCGCAACGGCCAGGTACCGGTGACCGGACAGGACGCCACCGTGCAGGGTTTGCAGAACATCCTGGCCGGCGACCAGTGCATGACCGTCTACAAGGCGGTCAAGAAGGAGGCCGACGCGACCGCCGAGCTGGCCGTCGCCCTGGCCAAGGGCCAGAAGGGGCAGACCAACGCGAGCATCCAGGACCCCGAGGGCAAGCGTGATGTGCCATCTGTGCTGCTCACCCCGGTCGCCATCTACAAGGACAACGTCAAGGACGTCGTGAACGACGGATTCGTGACCAAGGCCGAGCTGTGCACCGGCCAGTACACCGCCCTATGCGCCAAGGCAGGCATCCAGTAACCCCCTCCAACCGGACCCCACCGGCCAGCCGCGGGTCCCGGGACCCATGCACCCAACGCCCGGGACCCGCGGTCCCACGACCTCAGGAGCCGTCCTCCATGACAGCGACCCCCATCCTCCAACTGCGTGGAATCGACAAGAGTTTCGGCCCGGTGCAGGTGCTGCACGACGTGGCCTTCAGCGCCTGCCCAGGCGAAGTGACCGCCCTCGTCGGCGACAACGGCGCCGGCAAGTCCACCCTGGTGAAATGCATCGGGGGGATCCACTCCATCGACGCCGGCGAGTACTGGTTCGACGGCGAGCAGGTACAGATGCACAGCCCACGGGACGCCGCCGCGCTTGGCGTGGAGATCGTGTACCAGGACCTGGCCCTGTGCGACAACCTCGACATCGTCCAGAACATGTTCCTCGGCCGGGAGCAGCGCAGCGGCCTGGTCCTCGACGACGCAACCATGGAGGAGATGGCCGCCAAGACGCTCACCGGGCTCTCGGTCAGGACCGTCAAGTCCCTCAGGCAACGGGTCTCCAGCCTCTCCGGCGGCCAGCGCCAGACCGTCGCCATCGCCAAGGCCGTGCTGTGGAACAGCAAGCTCGTCATCCTCGACGAGCCGACAGCCGCACTGGGCGTCGCCCAGACCGCCCAGGTCCTGGAACTGGTGCGGCGGCTGGCCGACAACGGGCTGGCCGTGGTGCTCATCTCGCACAACATGAACGACGTCTTCGCGGTGTCCGACCGGATCGCCGCCCTCTACCTGGGCCGGACGGCCGCCCAGGTCAGGACATCGGACGTGACACACGCCCAGCTCGTCGAACTGATCACCTCGGGCCGCAGCGGGAACCTGGGCCTCGCCGAAACCAACGGAGCCGCCGCATGACCACAGCCGTCGCCCCCGAGAAGCCGGAGCAGCCCGAAGGCCCTGCCACATCCGGCAAGCAGACCGGCGCCACCGCCCCCGATCTTCGTTCCCTGGCCCGCGGCTACCTCGACCGGCTGCGCGGCGGCGAACTCGGGGCCCTGCCCGCAGTCCTCGGCCTGGCCGCACTGTGCGCTTTCTTCGCGATCCTGCGCCCGGTCTTCTTCTCCAACCTCAACTTCGCCAACCTGCTCACCCAGGGAGCAGGCAGCATCGTGATTGCCATAGGGCTGGTCTTCGTTCTCCTCATCGGGGAGATCGACCTGTCCGCCGGATACGCCAGCGGCGTCTGCGCCGCCGTCCTGGCCATCCTCCTCACCAACCACGGATGGCCGTGGTACAGCGCGGTCGTCGCGGCCATGCTGACCGGCGTGGTCATCGGCCTCCTTCTGGGCACGCTGGTCGCGAAGATAGGCATTCCGTCGTTTGTGGTCACTCTGGCCGCATTCCTGGGCTTCCAGGGCATCGTGCTGATCCTGCTGAAGGAAGGCACGAACGTCTCCATCGAGGACAAGACCGTCCTCGCCATTGCCAACAACAACCTCTCGCCCACGGCCGGATGGCTTGTGCTGGCCTGCGGCGTCGCGGTGTACGCGGCGATCCTGCTCCGCCGTAACCACAACCGCCGTCGCCGGGGACTGGCGACAACCCCGCCGATGCTGATCGTCGTCCGCCTCGGCGTGCCGACGGTGCTGGGCGCCCTGGCCGTGCACCTGCTCAACCAGGAACGCAGCCGCAATGCCGTGGTCGTCTCTCTGCAGGGCGTACCCATCGTGGTGCCGCTCATCGGCGTCCTGCTCGTGCTCGGCACGTTCGTCCTCCAGCGCACGGCGTTCGGTCTCCACATCTACTGCGTCGGCGGCAACGCCGAGGCGGCCCGACGGGCCGGCATCAACGTCGCGTTCATACGGATCGCCGCATTCGTCATCTGCTCGGCCATGGCGGCGGTCGGCGGCATCATCGCGGCCTCCCGGGGCAACTCCGTCGACCCCAACACTGGCGGCAGCAACGTCCTGCTGCTCGCCGTCGGCAGCGCCGTGATCGGCGGCACCAGTCTTTTCGGCGGGCGGGGCCGGGTCATCGACGCCGTCCTGGGCGGAATGGTGGTGGCCGTCATCCAAAACGGCATGGGACTCATGGGGTACAGCTCAGGTGTCAAGTACGCTGTCACGGGTTCGGTCCTGCTGGTGGCCGCGGGCGTGGACGCGCTGTCCCGACGCCGAGCCGTACAGCGATGAACGCTCCGTCCCCCCGCGACAATGAGGTCCCCGTGCCATGAAAGCAGGTCCTTCCCAGGAGGAGATCCGACGGCACAACCTCAGTACCCTTCTACGTCACGTACATATAGGAGGACCCGTCTCCCGGGCCGTCCTCGCCGACCGCATGGGGCTTAACCGCAGCACCATCCTGGGACTCGTCACCGATCTGACCACAGCCGGGCTCGTCCTTGAGGAACTTCCGCGCGACACCGGCCGGGCGGGACGGCCCTCACTGGTCGTACGGCCCGAGTCGTCACAGGTGTACGTGCTCGCGTACGACGTCGGAGTGGACCGCCTCGCGGCCGCCCGCATAGGACTCGGCGGCATCTTCCTCGACCGCCGTGAAAGCGCCTGGCCCCTGGACGAACCAAACGATCCCGGAAAGGTCGCCGATGCTCTCACCGGGTTCGCCCGGCAGATGCTGGCGACCGCAGAGCCCGGCAGCCGCTGCGTCGGCGTCGGTGTGGCAGTACGGGGAATAGTCCGTCACCCCGACGGCCTGGTGCGGCACGCCCCGAACATGGGCTGGACCGATCAGGACTTCTGCACGGAACTAGCCCGTCGACTCAACCTCGGCGTCCCCGTCGAGGTGGACAACGAAGCAAACCTCGGCGCCCTCGCCGAACACCTGCGGGGCGCCGGAGTCGGCAGTGACAACGTCGTCTACCTCCACGGGGACATCGGCATCGGCGGCGGCCTCATCACTGACGGCCGCCTGCTGCGAGGCACGGACGGTTACGGTGGCGAGGTCGGCCACATGATCGTCAACCCGCGGGACGGCAGCCTCTGCGGATGCGGCGCCCGCGGCTGCCTGGAAGCCGAGGCCGGTGAACGAGCGCTGCTCGCCGCCGCCGGCCGCGACCCGCAGGCAACCGGCCAGGAGGTGGTGCACGCCGTCGTCTCCGCCGCCGACCGCGGAGACATCGTCGCGCGCGGCGCGCTGCACCAGGTCGGCGACTGGCTCGGCGTCGGTGTCGCCAACCTGGTCAACCTCCTGAACCCCAGCGTCGTCATCTTCGGAGGCATGCTTCACGACGTGTTCCTCGGTGCGGCCGCACAAATCCGCAGCCGCATCAACATCAGCGCACTCGCCGCCTCCCGCGAGAACCTCCGCCTGCGCGTCAGCGCACTCGGCGACGACACCGTCCTCGTGGGCGCCGCCGAACTGGCCTTCTCCGCCTTGCTTGCCGATCCCTTGGCGATCCTGGCCGACGCTCCTGAAGATCAACCGGTCCCACCGTCGCCCAGGTGACGCCGATTCCCACCCGCCCGGCGATCGCCGCTCGTCCCGGACCCGGATCGCCGGACGGCCCTTGGGCAATGCGGCCCTTACCATCCGCAGCATCACCACCGGCAGAGGGCCCCTCGGTGGCTCGGGGATGCGAATCGAACCGTGCACGTCTGCTTGATCAGCTTCCGGCCCTTGCGAACGATGGGCTCCCATTGGGCCCTCGTGCAGCCGGTGGGAAGTGTCATGGTTGCCACGCGGAGCCGCCTCTTCATCCGTGTCCCGAACACCTTGAGCCGACATCCACCGACTGCCCCGCCCACCGAGCTGTAGGGAGTAACAGGGCCGAAGACAGCCGTGCACGCCGTCTACGAACCCATCTACCGCCAGCCCGGTGCTCGGGACTGGACCATCAGGGTGAGCGAATATGGCTGTCCGATGCGTTCGAATCTGCGCTTCCGGAAAGCAGTCCGGGAGTGGGGGACGTCCCGCTTCGGGCGGCGGGCGGGCGGCGGACGTTGCCGTCTGCGGCGGCCTGTTCCCTCAGTCGTTCGGCCTCCTCGTGCTGGGCCGTGAGCCGGGAGAGGGCGAGGGTCTTGAACGCGGTGAGCTCGGCCAGGGCTTCGTTCCGTTTGGCGAGTCGGTCCACTTGCGTGGTTTCCAAGGCGTCACCTTGCTGTTCGTCGGCGATCCGGCCCAGGCACGGACTGCTTCGCCTGCTGGGGTGCCGCGGTGAATGCACCGCGCGAGCGGGCGCAGAGGGCGATCGTCTCCACCGACCAGGCCTCGCCCGGATCTGCCTCAACGCCCCTCAAGCGTCGGCCGAGCTGTTGCACGAGTGCGTTGACGATGCCTGCGCGATCGGCGGTCGCGTCGTTGAGGTCCGGCCGTGACCGACGCACTGGCCGGGCAGTTTCTGGTAGACGGTCCGTTCGCGCGCGGATGTCTCAAGACCTGGGTGGTGCCGGACGATCTGCGGCACCGGCAGGAGGCCATGGACGTGCTCGATGCCGGGCAGGACATCGCGTGGCGTCAGGGCACACGCGTGCCTGAGGTGTTCGTAGCGCGTGACGTGCAGGAGGAGCGGGCTCGTGCCACGATCAGCGCCGGTTCGTGGTCCCGGTGCCCGATCGGCAGGGGCGCTCGCCCTGGCCCGGTGGCCGGCCCGCGCGATGCGTATCGGACTGCGTAGTTCCACGGATGCCGACGGCGCCTGTATGGCTGACACTGACACCTGTCCCACGTCATTTGGTACCCCTCATTGATCGGCAGCCCCTCACGTGAGCAACGACGGTTCCGGTTCACGGCCTGCGTACGTATGGTCGTCCGCCACGGTTGGCTCCGAAGGCGGACCACTGCTCGTCTGCGCGGCCGACGCCTTCTCGAACTGGGGCGGTGCAGTGCACGGCACTGACTACGAGCTGGATCCAGCCTGTGACTATGCCCGTGCCTGGTCGGCGGTCCACCCGTGCGACGATGACGATGAACTCGAAGCCGCATTCGTGCGTTTCGGTGACCGCAGGGAACATGGCGGCCTCATATGGGAAATGGACGGCGAGGGCAGCGCCGAGATTGCGCTCGCCGGTGACGACGGCTTTCTCCTCATGCGTTCTTGGGTCCCACGCGACAGGACGAACGCGCCGCATCGGCGCGCAGCCGGGGCGTCCGCGGCTGAAGAAGAGGAAGTCGGAGTGCTCGAGCTCCGCAGCGGCCAGGTTGTTGTCGTCTGGGCGGCAGTGGGCGCGAACGAGATCGGCTCGTTCGTGACGCCGCAGGAAAATGACTCATCACTGAGCGCCCTGACCCGGTTGAACCCCCCGGTCCAACTCAACCTGGACCATCGTCTCGGCGTCGGTACGGTGCTGTGGGTCAAGCCGGGCACGTATCGCGTCACCTGTGGGTGGCACGAAGGAACTCGGGGACGGTACATGCCCGAAGAAGAGTGGTATGGATCACCACAGCCATCGGCAGACGACGACTGGAGCTGTCGCTGGGTCCGCTTCACCCCGTCCGACGACTTCACAAAGGCGTGAGCCCACCCACGGACGGTGGGCTTTGGAGCGCTGGGGAAGCCGTTCGTAGTCTCTGACGTTGCTGAGGGCTCGCGTGATCCATGACAGGGACCGCTCCCCGATCCAGCGTCGGGGCAGCACGATGAACCGGGCTGTCCGAGCGGGTGGGATACGAGGTTGATCGTCAGCTTCAGGGTCTTCCTTGCCCACTCGATCGGTTGGCCGGCGCAGGCGGAGTCGGCCCAGACCACGGTGATTTCCGGGGTGCATGGGCCTCAGGCGGAAGAGGACCTCCTTGGCCAGGGGAGCCACACCGCCGCGGTGATCAGGCCGATGGCGGTGGGGCCGGCGTCCAGCACCACGACCGCGATCAGCGGCAACGCCATCACGGTGATGCTGTTGCCCAACCCCCTAACGGTCTCGCCCACCCAGAGCAGGCGGAAATCCTGGTGGGCGAGAACTCCCCAGCGTGTTCGGGGCCGGTCCGGTGTGCCATCACCGGGTCCACCCGTGGCGCCGTTGTGGATGGCGTCGACGATCTCCCGCCGTGGGTGGACCTCCGGCCCGCCTCCTGATCGGTCTGGCAGTCCGAGACCGGCAGCCGGCGCTCGATCACCGCCCACTCTGCGCCGGGTCCGGCGAGGGTCGGGTCACGGCGTCAGTGCCGGTCCGGGCTCGTCGGGCGCGGACCGGCACACGCGGGTCGATCGGTCCGTCAGTGGCCGTGGCCGCTATCGCCGTGGCGGCCATCGCCGTGGCCGCCGTGGCCGACGATCGTCCACGGGCGCATCAGGTCGTCGTCTTCGTGTTCGAGGAGGTGGCAATGGTGGATGTACGTCGCCGGGAGCTCGGCGCCGCTGCCCGGAATCGATGCGATCGTATCCGTCGGCGGGATGAAGTCCTGAATGATGATTCTGGTCACCATCTGCGCAGGGGTCTTGACCGTGTCCTTGTAGGACAGCGCTTCGTCCGGGTCCGGTGGAATCGGTGGGCCGGTGAATTGACTGCATTCAGCGCTGCCGTCGAGCAAAGATAACGAAAATGTATCGGGCATATCGCCCACCAGCCTTCACAGGGGCCACACGAGTTGGCTAGCGTTCCCGCCGGGCCGCCCGACCCCCTCCGGCGAACGTCGCCGGGCCGTGCGGCCTCCGCCGAGTCCGGCGCGCCCGCGCGGCAACCGGAGCCGGGGACCCACCGACCTTGGGGTGAATCGGCCCAACTCCCTTCCGGGGAAAGGGCCGTAGGGCAACCCTTCCGAACCACCCGCCCGAACCCGACAGCTAACTCGGTAGGCGGAACATGGAAGGAGTCGCCTCCCTTGGCGTCGCACCGCAAGTCGCGCCCCACGGGTACGCGCGTAGCCGGCATACGTACCCCCGTCCTCGCCACGGCCGCTCTCACCTCCGTGGCCCTGCTGTCCCAGACCGCCAACGCCGCCCCCTCCGCCGACGGCAAGCCGAGCCTCGAAGAGATCCAGAAGACGGTCAACGACCTGTACCGCCAGGCCGAGTCGGCGACCGAGAAGTACGACGCGGCCAAGGAGAAGACCGCGCAGGAGCGCAAGCGCGTCGACACCCTGCTCGACGACGTGGCCAAGAGCACGGCCAAGCTCAACAAGGCGCGTGAGGAACTGGGTTCGTTCGCCGCGGCCCAGTACCGGACCGGGGCCGCCGCCCCCGACACCGCGACCTTCCTGCTCGCGGACTCCCCGCAGGACTACTTCGACCAGACGCAGCTGATGAGCCAGCTGACCTCGCGCCAGAAGGGCGCGGTCGACGACTACGTCACCGAGCAGTCCGCGACCATGAAGAAACGGCAGGAGGCCGGCAAGAGCCTCGAAACGCTGACTCGGTCGCAGAACGACCTCCAGACGGCCAAGTCCACCGTCCAGAAGAAGCTGTCCACCGCGCGGGAGCTGCTGTCCAAGCTGACGGCGGAGGAGAAGGCACGCCTCGCGGCGATCGAGAAGCAGAAGCAGGAGGAGGCGGCGCGGAAGGCGGCGGAGCTCGCCAAGCAGCAGGCCGCGGCCGCGCAGGCGGCGAAGCAGCAGAGCGCGTCTTCGGGTTCGACCTCGAGTTCCGGCTCGGCCTCGGGCTCGTCCTCGGGATCCGGCTCGACCTCGGGTTCGGGCAGCTCCACCTCCTCGTCGGGCTCCACGTACGCCGCCAAGGCCGCGGAAGCGCTCGCCTTCGCCCACGCGCAGATCGGCAAGCCGTACGTCTGGGGTGCGACCGGGCCCGGCTCCTACGACTGCTCCGGCCTCACCCAGGCCGCCTGGAAGGCCGCGGGCGTCTCCCTGCCGCGCACCACCTACGACCAGGTGGACGTTGGAACGACGGTGTCCCTGACCGACGCCCAGCCCGGCGACCTCGTCTTCTTCTACGACGACATCAGCCACGTCGGTATCTACATCGGCAACGGCATGATGATCCACGCCCCGAAGCCCGGCGCCTACGTACGCGAGGAATCCATCTACTACGGCGGCGACTCGATCATCCACAGCGTGGTCCGCCCGGCCTGACGGCCAGTGGCGGCGAACGGCCGGACGCGCAGGCGTGGCGAATGATCCGCCGGCGCGCGCGTGAACCTGTTCGCGACCGCTCGTACTGCGATCGCCCGGCGCGAAAGCGCGTGCACGCCGCCCCACTCACGCGCGCGCCGGGCTCGCAGGCTGTCGCGCTCCCTCTGCAGTACCCACCGCCCGGGTGCGCGCGTCGAGGTGAGCAGCGAGGTGGCCAGCAGGCCGGCCATCAGCAGCGCCGCCGGGAGCAGCCCGCCGGGTTCCAGATCCGGCACGGTGATGAGGTAGCCGGGCGATCCCGCGGAGTTGTGCAGGGCGGCCAGCAGAGCCGGCACACGGCTGTACGCGGCTGTACGCGGCCGTACCCACCAGTCCCGCCACGACCGGCCAGCCGATCCGCCCGGCCGGTCGCGTGGTACGCGCCGGCCGGGTCCCGTGCCTGCTCCGCCTTGAAGGCCAGCACAGCGCAGACCGCGGTCAACGCCATGAGCACGCCCCCGGCCAGGGCGCCCCGCCCACCGGAAACGGCCACATACCCGCCCCTCGTCTCGTCATCCAGGCCACGCGTTGTGGCCTGGAGATCATGCTGGGAGGGGGCCGGCAAGCGCCATGGGCCGAAACCTGCTTCTGAGGATCGTCCCTTCCAGCCCGGTACTGGATGGCACAGCGAGCGTCATCATGAAGCGGCGGCTCCACAGACTGTTGCCAGGAGGACGTATGAACAGAGAACTTGTCCACGCAGAACTGCAGCAGGCCAGTGCGACGTTCCACCAGCTTCTGGAATCGGCCACTGCCGAGGACTTGAGTCGCCGGAGCAGGGGAACCCGTTGGACCAACGAGCAGCTGCTCTACCACATGCTGTTCGGCTACATCGTCGTGCGGGCCTTGCTTCCGTTGGTGCGCCTCTTCGGTCGCCTTCCTCCGGGAGCAAGCAGCGCGTGGGCGCGATTGCTGAACGCCGCCACCCGCCCCTTCGATGCGATCAACTACCTTGGAGCTGTGGGCGGCGCCCGGATCTACAACCACCGGCGTATGGGAGCGAAGCTCGATCGGACGCTTGCGGCCCTTCATCGCCATCTGGATGCCGAGCCGGACACGACGTTGGCACGGACCATGGGCTTTCCGACACGGTGGGATCCGTTCTTCAAGGACGTGATGACCCTCGAAGAGGTGTACCGCTACCCGACCCAGCACTTCGACTTCCACCGCGCCCAGCTCACCTTGGGGGCTGAGGCGTGACGTGCCCGTCCTGTCCCCGGTCGACGCAGCTGTGTCCGACGGCTCCGCGCAGGCGATGGCCATGCGGTCCGTGAGCGGACAGCCTTGGTCATCTGGAGTATCCGCTTGCTAATCGACCATTGCGGCGGTCCAAGTGATGGCCGGGGCACAACCCGTGCACACTGGACCACCTCGCGCGTCGGTGAGGCCGAGGCGTCCGACCAGCAGCCCGCTGCGTGCAGCGGCGTCAAGGACGTCGGCGGGGACGGCATCGAGCATGAGCTTGGCCCGGCGGAACATCGTGAAGGCGTCCGCTTCGTCGACGGTGCCCCACGACAGGTACAGGAACCGTTCGCCCGGGCGGCCCTGCACGTACGGGCCCCTCACGTCCGCGCCGGTCGACGACGGCGTCGTGGTGCACTCCAGGGTCCATGTCGCGAAGGCGGCGTCGCCGGGCTGCGGGTCGAGGAGTTCGGTGCGGCGGCCGCGACGTTGTACGGCGACGTGGATGTTGCGGTACACCGGGTCGCCGCCGTCGGCGGGCGCCCCGGGTGGGCAGGTGAGGCCGGGCAGGCCGTCGGCGCCGATGCGAATGCGCATGCGTTCATCATCCTCGCCCCTCGACCAGCTGCGCTGCCGTGAGCAGGGGCCGAAGAGGGGCCGTCCCAGGGCTTCGGCGCGCGCCCGGTCGACGGCCTGACCGGGAAGTCGTCGGCCGCCAGCTACGCCACGGCCTCGGAGGCGGTACCGCCGGGGCCGGCAGCATCCATCGGCGGTCAGTCGCAGTCCCCGGCGGCGTCCGCATCGGCCAGTGCGCGCCGCAGGTCGGCGACGCTCGGCGCTCCCTCGGCGCGGCCGTCCGGCCCCCGGTACAGGCGGCAGGACAGCGAGGCGGGCGCGCCCGGCACGGCGAAGGGATCCAGCCCGTCGATCAGCACGGTCGGTGATCCGGTCATCCCGAGCCGGGCAGCCTGCTCGGGATCGCCGACCTCGACCCGTTGCACGTCCACCTCACGGCCATCGAGCGCCCGGGCGAGCCGTTCCTCGACCATTGGCGCGTTGGGGCAGTCCGGCACGGTCAGCAGGGTGATGCGCATGATGTCGTCCTCCCGGCTCACAGCCTCTGCACCGACGGTAGACCTTCCAGTGCACTGGAAGGTCAAGGCGTAGCCTCGGAAACATGCGCCGGAGAATTGGCCGCCGGCGGGCTGACGGCCAAGACCATCCACTTTCTACGAGCAGGCCGGACTACTGCCCGAACCGCCGCGCACGTCCGGCGGCTGTCGCGACTACCCGCCGCAGGTCGCGCACCGGCTCGCCTTCATCCGCGAGGCCCAGGCGGCCGGGCTCACGCTCGACGAGATCCGCTCCGTCCTGGCCGTGCGCGACTCCGGCGAGGAGCCCTGCGTCCACCTCACTGCCCTGATCGAGCAGCGTCTCGCGGACATCGAGCGGCGCATGGCCGAACAGCGCGCCACCGGCCCCCCCGCACGCTGGCCCAGCGCGCGGCCACCGCCGAGCCGAGCACCTGCTCGGAGGTGGACATCGGCGTTCAAGCTCGTCCGCGGTTTTCGTCCGGACGAGGGGTTCGAATCTTGTGTTCCAGGTCCTGATCCGGCTGCGGATGTCCTTCTGCAGATCTCGTCAAGAGGTCCTGCGCATGGCCTGGCGGGTCAACGTTGCACGCTCGCCATCGGTCAGTGCCAGCCTCGCGGCGGCCAGTCCGGCCCCCAGGTCAGGGCCGTGGATCAATCCGATGGCCGCGGACGTGTGGGCGACGCGGTCGGCGTACCGCCGGCGGGAGGCCTGGCGGGAGACGCCGAGGCGTTCACCGATCACCGTCCAGGAGTAGCCGGCGTCGGGGGCCTGCCGCACGACCTGGTCGACGGCAGCGTCGGCCGGCCGGACACGGCACGGGTCAGGGCCAGGGGGGCGTCGAGCAGGTCGAGTGGGTCGTCGCTGGTGGCATGGGCATGGGCCGCTTGGATGAGCTGCTCCACGGTGGGCTCTGGGCTCATGCTGTCAACGGTGGGTTGTCGTTTTCGCGCTGACAATCTCTTGTCGTCACTCGGCGGGGGCGTGCTGATGATGCGGCGGATACCTGAAGCGAATTCCCGACTCGGAACACTAGCGGCGCAAGATGGTCGCCCGCTCGACACGTGTCAGCTTCACGGGATTGCGCACGGAGTAGAGCCCGCTGATGAGGCCGTCCTCGACCCGCACCGCCATGACGGTGTCGATCTCGCCGTTGAGCCGGAGAATCAGCGCCGGGTAGCCATTGACCTGTGCCGGCTGCAGCGATGCCGCGGCGCCGAACCTGCCCAGCCTGGTGGCCAGCTCAGCCACTGTGCCGACCCCGACGACGGGCTCCAGCGCGGCCTGCACGACTCCACCGCCGTCACCCAGGAGTACGACATCCGGCGCGAGGACGTCGAGCAGGCTCTGCAGATCGCCCTTCTCGACCGCCCGTTGGAACGCCTCGAGCGCTTTCCTGGTCTCAGCCGGAGAGACGACCCCGCGCGGCCGGCGCGCCGCGACGTGTGCCCGCGCCCGGTGCGCGATCTGGCGGACCGCGGCCGGGCTCTTGTCGACGGCTTCCGCGATCTCGTCGTAGTGCAGATCGAAGACCTCGCGCAGCACGAACACCGCCCGCTCGGTTGGCACCAGCGTCTCCAGAACCAGCAGCATCGCCATCGAGACGCTGTCGGCCAGTTCGAGGTCCTCTGCCACGTCGGGCGTGGTGAGCAGCGGCTCGGGCAGCCAGGGGCCGACGTAGGACTCCTTGCGCCGGTGGAGTGTGCGCAACCGGCCCAGCGCCTGGCGGGTGGTGATCCGGACCAGGTAGGCGCGCCGATCCTGCACGGTGTCGAGAGCGACGCCCGCCCATCGCATCCAGGTCTCCTGCAGGACGTCCTCCGCGTCGGCGGCCGAGCCGAGCATCTCGTAGGCGACGGTGAACAGCAGGTTGCGATGGGCGACGAACGTCTCGGTGGCGGAGTCCAGGCAGCCGCCTCGGGCCGACGGCTCGGCCGTGTCCCTCGCTTGCTGGCTGCGTTCGTCCATGGCTGGCTCCTGCCTGTTCGCCGTCGACCGTGCCGCACACAAGACGCCGGTGCCCACCGCTTTGTGACACCCAAGACCGGTGGCGCACGTCACACGACCTCGCTGTCACAGGGATCCGGGCGGCGGTATCTCCATGTCGTCACGACGCCGCGCGACCGATCCGCGCGGCACGCAACCCCACGAGTGAGGACGACGTCATGGAACCCCGTTTCAACCTGTTCGACAGCCCGACCGCCGCGAAGGTCGCCAAGCGGTTCTACAACGTCTCATCGGTCCTGGAGCAGTCGACGCTGCCGAAGACGCTGCGGGAACTGGTGGAGCTGCGCGTCGGCCAGATCAACGGCTGCGGTTTCTGCGTCGACATCCACACCAAGGAGGCCTCGGCCGCCGGTGAAACCGCGCTCCGGCTCAACCTGGTCGCCGCCTGGCGCCACAGCACCGTGTTCACCGAGGCCGAGCGGGCCGCGCTGGCACTCGCCGAGGAGGGCACCCGGCTCGGCGACCACGGCGTGATCGACGAGACCTGGGCCGAGGTGCGCAAGCACTACGACGACGACCAGATCGGTGCGCTGGTCTGCCTGGTCTCCCTGATCAACGCAGCCACCCGGATGAACGTGATCGTGCACAACCCGGGGGGTTCGTACGAGCCCGGCATGTTCGCCAGTATGTCGGTCTGATCGGCGGACAAATCCTCGCCCGGCCCAGGATCATCCGATCCGGGCCGGGCCGGGCCCGCCATGTCCGGGCTCACGCGTGGAGCAACTCGCGATTCGTTCCGGGACGCCGCGCGCCCCCGCCACGCCTCCCGTCGGGTACCGCCGCGTCCGCGCCGGAAAACGTCGCCCGGGCCCCCGCGGTCAGCCGGCCCGGCGGGCTTCCTCCGGCCACACCACGTCCACGGGAATCCCCTTCGCCCGTGCCTGAAGGACCACGTCCGCCGTGCCACCGCCCTTGCCGCTCGGCGGCTCCCCGTTCCAGACGGCCACGAGTCGATCGGCGCGTTCCAGAAGGACGTTGTTGGCGGCGTCGTAGGCCGCACGGTCCGCCGTCTCGTGCGGTATGACCAGAACCTCGCCGGCGGCTTCGACCAAGTGGTCGAAGAGGGGCGCGTGGTCCGGACCGACCACGGTGCGGCGGTAGTCGAGGGAGGGGATGACCACGACCAGCCGTCCGCCGTTGGCCAGCACGGACTCCGCGAACACCGAGTCGGAACCCTCGGCGATGCACGAGACGCCGACGAGAGTGCCGCCGTGGGCGTACGGCCGGAGCAACCCGTCCAGAGCGGCACGGACCAGGGGGACGCTGTCCACGGCCAGATCCATGTGCCCGGTCACCGCGATGGTTGTCATGGGCCGTCCCCTTCACCTCGACGGCGGAATCCTATCCATCGCGATCCCCGCACGGCGTCGGGCTCACCTGTTCGCCACGGCCCCGAAGGCGACGAGGTACGACAGCCCGAAGATGACCGGCACCCACTGCTCCACGTGCGTCAGCGGCATGTACCTGCGCCAGTCGCGTCCCTCGCCGAGTGCGCCCCACTCGGCCCGCGAGTACGCGTAGGCCGGGAGTCTGTCCTCGAAGGCACCGATCACCGCGTACTTGGCGGCGTTGAGCTGCCTGTACGAGCGCACCATCACGTACCAGGCCAGGCACTGGGTCAGCAGGATCACCAGCCCTGCCACCAGGACCCAGGCGGAGGAGTTCCGCCAGACGCCTCCGGACACGGCGGCGAGGGCGCCGACGACCGCGGTGTTGAGGGTGAGGAAGAAGGTGTTGGTGAGATTGCGTCGGGAACTGACGCGGTCGGCCATCTCGACGCACAGCTTGTACTGATCCAGTATCGCGGCCTGGTACCTTTCGGTGCCGTCGCGGTAGTCCGACGGGCTGACGCCCTCGTTCCAGAGCCTGTCGTCGATGCCGGCCATGTGCTCATGATGACCGACCACCCGCTGCGGTGGGATCAATTCCGCAGGTTCAGCGCCGTCAACTGCTCCATGACAGGCTGGAGTTCACGCTTGACCAGGCGATGCAGCGTCCAAATGCTCACCAAGGGCAGGGTCGTCGGATCGAACCGTACGAACGTCGCCTTCCAGTCCGGTCCGAAAGCGACCAGTCCCTTCAGCGCGAAGTCCCAACGCAGCCGCTTGCGGCCGCCGTTCAGCGCCACCTGCCAGCGGGGCCGCTCCGGGCGTGCGGGCAGCGGGAAGTCGGGCAGGTCGGGCAGTGGCGGCCACAACCCCGTCTGTGGTGCCCCCGGCTCCGTACGTGACCGCCGGACGTACTCCTCGGCGACGGCCTCGCGGAAAAGGTCGTAGGCTGCGGCGTCGCAGTAGGCCAGTAGCAACAGCCGGGTGGGCGGCAGAAGGCGCACTGCCTCGGTGAACTCCCATACCGTCCCCGGGCCGGGACCCGCCGACAACAGCACCACGTGGGCGCCGGCGATCAGGCCGCTCACGCTGTCCTGCCAGTCGTCCAAGGGCAGGTACGCCCGTGCCGCGCCGGGCAGTGGCAGCTCCTCCCCGGGCCTGCCGATCGCGACGACGCGCCCGAAATGCCGGAAACGGCGGACCAGGGCCTCCTCCTGGGTCAGGCCGGAGATGAAGAAGAGGGTCTCAAGATTCGCCCCGCCGCCCTGGATGTCGTTGTTCAGCGAGGCCATGTCCGGGTAGTCGTTCGCGAACGGGCGCAGGTACAGGAGGTAGGTGCTCCCGGCCAGTCGGTCTACGGACTCGACGATGCCGGCGGTGTGCTGCTTGCCGCGTACCACGACGAACCGACCGGTGACGAAGGCCGCCACTCCGACCGCGAAGGCCACCACCGCGCCCAGCAGACGCAACCACCACGGCATGCTGCCGATGGAGTTCCAGTGATCGCTCTCGAAGCTGGATTTGAAGACCACGAAGCCCAGCAGGCCCAGCATTGTGCCGGTGATCCGCAGGGTCCACCCGGCGTAGATCAGAACCCGCCCCTTGGCCCGCCGCTGCGCACGATGCGGTGACAGTTCCCTGTCCCGCAGGAAGTACGGGTTCCCGCTCATGCCCTGCGCCCCCGTCCACCGGACGGTGAACTGTCTGCGCGGCACCCGGGCTCCCACGCCGGAAGCCGGCCGAAAACCGGCCCCAGCCCCTTTCCCACCGACACCAGCACCCGGTCGCGGTGTCCGCCCCGGTCCTTGCCGCTGCCGAAGAGGACGAAGTGCGGGCTCCCGTCGTCGAAGTAGACCGCGCCCTTCAACGAGAGGCTGCCGGCCGGCTCTCCTTCCGGATAGGGGGGCAGCGCCGGAGGTGACCATACGTCACCGGCCTCGCCCCCTGCGAGATTCCCGGCCTCTTCGCTGAGGACGGCGGCGGCAGCGGCGCGAAATCGCTCGTACGCCTCCCGGCCCGGGACGAGAAGTACGAGGCGCTGCGCGGGAAGCAGCCGCAGCGCCTCCATGAGTTCCCACAGCAGTCCGGGACCCGGGCCGACCGCGACGACCACCAACCGGGCCCGCAGCATGAGGTCGCGCACGGTGTCCTGCCAGTCGTCGATCGGCAGGTACAGCCGCCGCGCCCCGACCAGGGGGAGCCTTTCTCCGGGTCGGCCCACGGCAACCATCGGTGCCACGGGCCTCAGCGCCTCGGCGAGTTGCTCCTCTTCCGTGCTGCCGGACAGGCGCAAGTCCGGCAGCACGGCACCCGGTCCCGGGGCCCTGGATTCGGCCTCCTCAAGCGCGGTGCGCCGCAGGTCGTCCTCGAAGGATCTCAAGTAGAGGGAGTACGAGCCGCTTTGCAGATCCCCGGACGACCGGATGATGTCGCACAGGTGCTGTCGCCCAAGCACGGCGAGCTGCCGCGCGCCGTACAGCAATGTGTACCCGGACGCCGAGACCAGCGGGACCAGGAGGTCGAAGTCCCACCAGGGCAGCGAGGAGCCGCCCGTCGGGCTCCTGCTGATCGAATCGAGGGCGGCGATCGCCAGGAACAGCCGCGCGGGGACCAGCGCCCTCCGGTCCGGCGTCCTGCGCAGAATGACTGCCCGGCAGATGAGGACCAGGATTGCTCCGGCGACGACCACGCCGGCCAGGGCCGCGGTCAGGTACCACCACTTGGGGCGGCCATCGGCAAGGACGCCCCCTTCCGGCAGCCTCGTTTCCTGCCAGCGGTGCACGGCGGCGAGTGCCAGGATCGCGCCGGCGGCACCAGTCGGCCATGCGGTGACGGTGAGGAACCCGCCCCATGCCGGCGATTGCCGGGGCACCGCCGTCCGTGACGCGCCAGCCGGTGCGTCTGGTGCGCGTGGCGGTTGTGCCGAACGGTCGCCGTCGCACCCGTCGGTGTTCTCCTCGTGCCCGCTTTGCTCCTTCTGCATGCCGCCCCCGTCCCAGGCGGCTCTCGACCGGCCCGGCCGACCGCCACCGCTCCTCGACCAGCATGGCAGACAGGGTAAGAAGTCACAGCCCCAGCAGTCCTGTTGGGCACTTGCCGCATGGCGGGAGCCCTCGCTCGCGGACGCGCGGGCGGGGGCTCCTCGATGCTGTGCGCCCCTTGCCGTCCGCAGGGTCCGGGTCCTACGCGGGCCTTTCCCAGCCGTACACGGAGAACGGCTTGCCCTTGAGGTGGTGGCTGGTGCCCTGCGTGTTGTACGGGGCGGTGCTGTAGGGGAGTTGGTTGCCGGGGTGCCAGGAAAGGCCGGCGCACCTGCGCGGTTCCATCAGAGTGGTCGCGAGACCGGCGACCAGGTGCTCGTGCGGGGCCGAATACCGCCGGCTGGTCGCGCAGTACGGCCGGGTCGATGATGGCCTGGCCGCCGTCGGCGAGCATCACTGCCAGGTCAACCGCGATCCGGCCGGGAGCGTGTCCGGCGCTGCGTGGCCGCAGGCGGCGCGGGGCATCGGTGAAGGCGGCGGTCAGGCCAGTGGCATCGGCCAGATCGGCCAGCAGGCGGGATCCGGATGGCTGACCACCACTTGGCCGTCGGCTGGGATGACGAGCTTGGGGCGTCAGGCGGAGTTGCGCACGCAGGAAGTGCCTTCCCGCTGGAACGACAGAAGCCTTCGACAAGCCCTATCGCCCCGGTTCAGAAGGCACTTTCGCGTGCCCGTCCAAGATCTGGACACCGCTGAGAACTCCTAACGAAATGATCTCCGAGGTGGTTGGATCACTCCGGGACTGACGATCCGGGGGTGTGGGGTGGCTCGGCCGAAGCCGTGGCATGTCGATGACGAGCTGTGGGCGGTGATCGAACCGCCGCCACCGAGGGTGGAGCGAGCGGACGCATCATCCCGGGCGTAGGCGCCATCCGGACCGATTGGTGTTCCAAGGCATCCTGTTCGTGCTGCATGGAGACGGGACGAAGTCCTGTAGGCCGGGGCAGGACGGGCAGCAGGCACCACCTGGTCACCGACGCCCCCGGCAGCCCGCTCGCGTTCACGCTGACTGGCGGCAACCCAACGACGTCACCCAGCTCATCCCGCTCCTCGAAGCCGTTCCACCCGTGCGGGGCAAGCGCGGCCGACCACGGCGCCGATCGGACGTCGTTCTGGCTGACCGCGGGTACGACCACGACAAGTACCGTCGTCTGGTGTGGAAGCTCGGCGTGAAGCCGCTGGCCGCCCGGCGAGGCACCGAGCACGGCTCCGGGCTGGGCACTCAACGCCGGGTTGTCGAGCGCGTGTTCGCCCACCTGCACTGGTTCCGCCGCCTGCGGATCCGCTGGGAGGTCTGCGACGACATCCACGAAGCGTTCCTCACTCTGGGATGCGCGCTGATCTGCTGACGGCGCTTGACCTCATCCCGATGAAAGTGCATCGACGCGTGCAGGGGAGGTCACGGGCCGGGAGCTCACCCACCCATTCGTTCCTGGGCGGCCATGACCTCATCGCCGTGCTCGAAGGCCCACGCGCCAAGTGCGTCGATCGGGCCGAGCAACGTCCGCCCCAGAGCGGTGAGTTCGTACTCCACACGAGGCGGCGCCTCGTCGGAGGCCGGGACGAGCACAAGGCCCGGCGGCTCGCGACGCGCATTGGGGGCGGTGCGGGGCACGGGAGTCTGCATGCGGCGGTCGGCTTCGGTGAGGTGGTGCTGGCCGCGCTGCCGTACGGCGCGGGAGCGGACATCGTCAGGGAGCATCGGTCGGCGCTGAGGGGGAAGGTCCTGCTCGACTGCGCCAATCCGGTCGGGCCCGGCTTCCGGCTGCTGACAGAGGGCGGCCCCTCGGCGGCGCGCCGACTGGCTGCGGCGGCACCGGGCGTGCACGTCGTCAAAGCGTTCAACCTCTGCCACGAGGACGTGTGGCGGATGACTCCGCCGGTCTTCGACGGTCAGCCCCTGATCGTTCCGATCTGCGGGGACGACGAGGCGGCGCTGGCACTGGCACGCAAGCTGGTGCGGGACATGGGCTGTGAGCCGGTGGCCGGGGGCGGGCTGGACCGCGCCGGACTGCTGGAGGCGACCGCGGCGCTGTTCATCGGACTGTGGGTGGCGGAGCAGGCGGACGTACGGGCGATCGCGCCCCCGCTGGCCTATGCGACAGGTCCACGAGCCGAGAGTGCGTGAAGCGTCCAGGGCATTTCGTCAGGAGTTCTAAGACGAAACGGACAGGCTAGCCCGGCCGGGCGCACGGAGAAGCTCCTGATGGCGACGGTTGATCTTGGTTGACGCCCCACCTACCAGGAGCTTCGTCGTTCTGTGACCCCAACTCCAAGTTTCACTCATTGAGGCTTGGCCGCGGGCCAGAGCGAGTGGATCGAGCCTGGTGGTCGTGGAGGGAAGGGGAGACTCGCCCCTGGTCGGCCCGACCTGAAAGCGCCCCTCCACCGCCGCGATGGTCGAGGGGCGCCCGGTCGGCAGCAGCCTCAGCCCTGGTTCATGACCGCCGGGGAGTTGGTAGGCCGCAAGCAGCCACTTGCCGTCCTGCCGGGTGAGCATCCAGCTCGCGACCACAAGGCGGTCTTCCGGCACCTCGGTTTCGCCCGGGAAGAGGATGGCCGTCTCGCTGACGACCACGGCGGCGTCGTCGTTGAGGAAACGGATGTTCAGTACCTTATCGGTAGTGGTCGAGCCCTTCAGAACCGAGACGCTCGGCTGCGAACTTGCCGACCGGCTGGCCGGGATCGCCGTGGTCGCGGGGACGATGCCGGTCGCCATGGCGCCCTCCTGCCATCCTCGTCGCCCGCTGCCCGTGATGGTGGTCAACGGCACCGAGGACCCTCTCGTCCCCTACGACGGAGGCCCTTCCGGAGTGGGTGGCAGCCAGGCAGCCCTGCTGTCCGTGGCGGACACTGTCACAAAGTGGCGCACGATCGACGGCTGTACCGGCGATCGAGTGCGGTCGCTGCCACCGGTGGCAGGCGACCGCACGGCCACCAGCGTCGCGGACGCGGTGTCCTGCCGCGGAGAGACGCAGGTCGAGGTCTACATGGTGACCCATGGCGGGCACACATGGCCCGGCGGGAACCAGTACCTGCCTGTCTCCCTGGTGGGACGGACAACGAGCCAGTTCGACGCCTCGGAAGCGGAGTGGACCTTCTTCCATAGGCACACCGCTGGTTCGCCTGATGCGGCCATCGCGAGCTGATCGTGTGCGTCGACGTCCAACTCAGTGCCGTGCCCAAGTCCTGATCGCTGCGATGCGGAGCAATCGTCCCCGGGCGATTTCGTCCCGGCACCGGAGCAGTTCCCCTGCAGTACGGCCGGGCTCTCCCCGGCCACCATCAACCGCCTCACCCAGCAGTGGCAGGCCGACCACACCGCCTTCATGGACCGCGACCTGTCCGAGGTCGACTACGTGTACGAGTGGGCCGACGGCATCCACCTCAACGTCCGCCTGGAGGAAGCCAAAGCCTGCGTCCTGGTGCTCATCGGGGTCCGCGCGGACGGCTCCAAGGAACTGGTCGCGCTCAAGGACGGCTACCGCGAATCCGCCGAGTCCTGGGCCGGTCTGCTGCGCGACTGCGCATGCCGGGGCACGCGCGCCCAGGTCCTGAAGACGGCGCCCTGGGCTTCTGGAAGGCCCTGACCGAGGTGTTCCCCGCCACCCGCGAGCAAAGGCGCCGGGTTCACCAGACCGCAAATGTGCTCGACTGCCTGCCGAAGTCTGGGCGGCGTTGTCCTCTTCCTCGCCCTGCAGTAGCGCCCGCCCGGGCCGTTTGCGGTGCGGGACGATCAGGCCGGGACTACTGCGGATTGCGTAATTCGGTCAGCAGACAGGACTCTACAGCTTCCAGGCACGCAGCTGGTCGGCGACGTCCTGCACCCCGATGCGGGTGTCGCGGAGCTTGCGCACGAGGTCGGAGAGGGCGCCGTAGGGAGGGTCGATGCCTTCGCCGGACTGGTCCATGTACTGGGCGGCGATGAACGCGGCGTACAGGCTGTTGCGGTGCGGGAGCGGCTCCAGGCGCACGATGGTGTGCATCAGGGCAGCCGCACGCCACGCCGCGTCCGGGTCGGCCGCAGCGAGAGAGGGAAGCCGGGTCCGGTGGCGGGCGACGGCGGCCACCAACGCGGAGTAGTCCGAGACAGTGAGGTCGTCGTGACCGAGCGCGATCTCCTGGACATCGAGCAGCCAGGAGACGTCGATGTAGAGGTGCATCAGGCGGCAGCGGCTCCGTTGCCACGCGGGGCGGGCGGTACCTCGTCGGGGAAGGCCTGGTCGAACTCGTCGCGCAGCCTGTCGGCCCATCCGGCGGCGCCGGCGATGAACTGCTTGCGCTGCATCTCGCGGACGCCGAGATCGTGGAGGTACTGCTTGAGGCTCTTGCCCTCGGCAGCGGCCGCGGCCCGTACGCCCTCGAGTTCCTCGTCGGTGAAAGACACGTTCAGTGATGGCATACACCCGATGGTACCTAGTAGGTGCCTGCCGCGCGAACGTCAGCGTCTCCCAAGCCCGACTGATCTGACAGGGGGCTGTCGCTGATGGTCGTGCTGCCCTTGGCGTCGAGCTTGAAGAAGGCGCTCGGTGCCCCTGCCCGGACCGTCGTCGCCGAACGACTTCAGGTGCCCACACACAGCTGTGGCGCCCCCCACGGGCGGCTCTGCCTGCCGGGCGCCACGTTCGTGATCGTTCGCGGTGCAGACGCGGCACCCGACTTCGTACTGGTCTTCCAGTGAGGTTCAGTCTGCGAGAAGCGCCGACAGTTGCGGGGAGTACGTGGCGTGCAGCACCAGAGCCGCGCCGCCCACCACCGCGGCATCCGTCCCGAGCGGAGACGCCTCGACCTGGACGACGCGGATGGCCCGGGACAACGGTCGGGTGGCCAGAGCGGAGGCGACGGCGTCGACGTACCGGGACTCCACGTGCTGGATGCCGTGACCGCCGAGGACGATGAGGTCGACGTCGATGAAGTTCACGATGCTGACCGCCAGCGAGGCGACGTGTTCCGCAGCCTCGTCGATGACCGCGGCGGCCACGGGGTCGCCGGCCGCGGCGGCCAGCAGGATCGCGCGATGATCCACAGATGCCGGGTCCTGTTCGAACGCTTGCGACAGCACGCTGCCGCCGGGCCCTGCAGCGAGCCTGTGGTGTACCTCGGCCGCAATGGCGGAAGGATTGACGAGCCTCTCCAGACAGCCACGGTTGCCGCAGTAGCACTCCGGGCCGTCGGGCAGCACCGACGTGTGGCCGAACTCCCCAGCGTTGAAAGAACCGCCTCTGTAGACCTGGTGGTTGAGGACCAGGCCGCCACCGATGCCGGTACCGAAGAACAAGTAGGCGAAGTTCGCCACCCCCTTGCCCGCGCCGGACCAGCGCTCGCCGACAGCGGCAGCGGTGGCGTCGTTGTCCAGGGTCACCGGCAGGCCTGTGGCGTCGCTGAGCATCCTTTGCAGCGGCACCCGAGTCCAGTGCGCGAGCTGGGGCGGAGCAACGACCATGCCGTGTTCCTGGTCGATGGGCCCCGGTGTGGCGAGGCCGAGACCGAGCACCTCGCCACGCGGGACGTTGGCTTCGGCCAGCACGTCGGCGACCAGCTCGGCCATGGTCTTGACGACCTGGGGCGGGTCGGCCCCCAGGGGTGTGGGCTGCCTCTTGACGACCAGCGGCCGGCCCAGGAGATCGACCACGGTGCAGGTGAGTTCGACGGGGTCGAAATGCAGTCCGACCGCGCTGCCCGCGTCCGCGTTGAGCCTGAGGATGGTGCGGGGTTTGCCTCCGCTGGAGACCCGGCTGGCACCGTCCTCCCGGACGATGCCCTCGTCGAGCAGGCGGCGCACGATGCCGGAGACCGTCTGCGGGGTCAGGCCGGTGAGCTGCGCGATCTCCACTCGGCTGATGCCGTCGGCAAGCTGGATCTGGTCCAGTACAACAGCTTGGTTGTAGCGACCGACCTTGGGGAGATTCGTTCCTGCCTGCCGCACACCGGCCCTCTCTTCCTGCCCGGATAACCATACTGTCACAGCCGTTGACTCAGTAAAACAAATAGATTTACATTCCCCGCCTAACAGCCCGGACGCGAAGCATCGCGCAGCGCCATCGGAGGCAAGCTGATGTCAACGAACCGCCGCATCTCCCAAGCCCCGGAGCCCAGCAGTGGCTACAGCCTTCGCGGTGCGGGGCTCCGCCGGTGAGGCAGGTCGCGCCCCTGCTGGAGATGCGCTCGATCACCAAGACCTTCCCCGGCGTCAAAGCACTCACCGACGTCAACCTCGTGGTGGGGGAGGGCGAGATCCACGCGATCTGTGGAGAGAACGGCGCGGGCAAGTCCACCCTCATGAAGGTGCTGAGCGGCGTGCACCCGCACGGGAGCTACTCGGGCGACATCGTCTACCGGGGCGAACAGGTGCGGTTCGGTGACATCCGGGCCAGTGAACAGGCCGGCATCGTCATCATCCACCAGGAGCTCGCCCTCGTGCCCGGTATGTCGATCACCGAGAACATCTTCCTCGGCAACGAACCGCGCAGGCGCGGCGCCATCGACTGGAAGGCCGCCCAGCGCCGGGCCCTGGAGCTGATGCAGCGTGTCGGCCTCCAGGAGGACCCCGACACGCTGATCAAGGACATCGGTGTTGGCAAACAACAACTCGTGGAGATCGCCAAGGCCTTCGCGAAGGATGTGAAGCTGCTCATCCTCGACGAGCCGACCGCGGCCCTCAACGAGGACGACTCCCGGCACCTGCTCGACCTGCTGCGCGGCTTCCGGGAACGGGGCATCACCTCGATCATCATCTCGCACAAGCTCAACGAGATCGAGGCAGTCGCCGACACCATCACGATCCTGCGCGACGGCCGCACCATCGAGAGCCTCGACGTGAAAGCCGACGGCGTCAACGAGGACCGCATCGTGCGCGGCATGGTCGGCCGCGAGCTCAGCAGCCGGTTCCCCGAGCACACGCCCGCCATCGGGGAGGCCTTCTTCGAGGTCCGTGACTGGACGGTGCGGCACCCGAGTTCTGACGAACGGCTCGTGTGCAAGGGCGCGAACCTCCACGTGCGCCGCGGCGAGATCGTCGGCTTCGCCGGTCTCATGGGCGCGGGGCGCACCGAGCTTGCGATGAGCCTGTTCGGCCGCTCTTACGGCACCTATCTGTCCGGCCGGGTCTTCAAGGACGGCCAGGAGATCCAGCTGAAGTCGGTGGCGGACGCCATCCGGCACGGCCTCGCCTACGTCAGTGAGGACCGCAAGTCGATCGGCCTCAATCTGCTGGACGACATCAAGACGTCCATGGTGGCCGCCAAACTGTCGAAGATCTCCAGGCGCGGCGTGATCGATCCGGTGCGCGAACACCGCGCCGCCGAGGACTACCGCAAGAACCTGAGGATCAAGACTCCCAGCGTCGACGAGGGGGTCGTGAAACTCTCGGGCGGAAACCAGCAGAAGGTCGTCCTGGCGAAGTGGATGTTCACCGACCCGGACCTGCTGATCCTCGACGAGCCGACCCGCGGCATCGACGTGGGCGCCAAGTACGAGATCTACGGGATCATCCAGCGGCTCGTCGACCAGGGCAAGGGCGTCATCGTCATCTCCTCGGAGCTGCCCGAGCTCATCGGGCTGTGCGACCGCATCTACACGGTGTTCGAAGGCTCCATCACCGGCGAGGTGACACGCCGCGACGCTGATCCGGAACTGCTGATGAAGAAGATGACCGCCAGGAAGAAGAGCCCGACCTCATGAGCCGCCTACAAGACCTGCAGAAGAACCTTTTCGGAGGCACCACCTCCAACGCCCGCCAGTTCGGGATGATCTTCACGCTCGTGGCGATCGTCCTGCTGTTCCAGGCGTGGACCAGTGGCCTCACCCTCACCTCCGGCAACCTCATCGCGGTGGTCAGCCAGTACTCCTACATCCTGATCCTCGCCATCGGCATGCTGATGGTGATCGTCGCGGGACACATCGACCTCTCGGTCGGCTCGGTCGCGGCGTTCACCGGCATCGTGGTCGCCAAGGTGATGCAGGAGCACTCGCTCCCGTGGCCCCTGGGCATCGCGCTCGGCCTGCTCGTCGGCGCGGTGATCGGCGCATGGCAGGGTTTCTGGGTCGCGTACGTCGGAGTGCCCGCGTTCATCGTCACTCTCGCCGGGATGATGCTCTTCCGCGGCGGCAACCAGTACATCGGCAACGCCGACACGGTGCCGGTCCCCGAGGGCTTTCGCACGATCGGCGCAGGCTACCTGCCCGAGGTCGGGCCGGACACCGGATACAACAACCTGACCCTGCTGCTCGGTCTGGCCGCCTGCGCGGGCATGGTGTGGCGGGAGTGGAGAGCACGGCAGACCCGGCGTGAGATGAACGCGGATGTGGCGCCGACGTGGGTCACGATGATCCGTCTGGCGGTGATGCTGGGCGTCATCATCTTCGCGACGCTCCGCTTCGCCGGCGGCCGCATCGGCACCAGCCTGCCCATCTCCGGCATCATCCTGATCGCCCTGGTGCTCGCATACTCGTACTACACCCGCAACACCATCGGCGGTCGCCACATCTACGCCGTCGGCGGCAACGCCCGCGCGGCCGAGCTGTCGGGTGTGAAGCTCAAGCGGGTCAACTTCTTCGTCATGATGAACATGTCGGTACTGGCCGCTCTGGCCGGCATGATCTTCGTTGCGCGGTCCGCGGCTTCCGGACCACAGGACGGCCTGAGCTGGGAGCTCGACGCCATCGCCGCAGTCTTCATCGGCGGCGCAGCCGTCTCCGGCGGCCTCGGCACCATCAGCGGCTCGATCGTCGGTGGCCTCGTCATGGCACTCCTCAACAACGGCCTGCAACTGGAGGGTGTCGGCTCCGACATGGTCCAGGTCATCAAGGGCCTGGTCCTCCTCCTCGCTGTCGCGTTCGACGTCTACAGCAAGAGCCAGGGCCGCTTCTCGATCATCGGAACGCTGATGCGTCCGTTCCGGGAGCAACCGGACACACCGGCGGCCCCGTCGAGCGCGGCGTCCGATTCCGGCAAGGCCTCGGTCGCAGGCTGACCGCGAGTTCTTGCTCGTAGTCCGGCTGTCGGGCCACCACCCACCACCCTCAGCGCCGACTCCACGGCGCACCACTCTCCGGCACCATCGAAAGAAGGGCACGACTCACCATGCGCAGACTCATCACCAGAGGCATCGCCGCAGCGGGCACCGTCGCACTGCTCGCCACCCTGGGCACGGCATGCTCCAACGACCGCGACGGCTCGACCGGCAAGGGCGGCGCCGGCGCCAAGGGCTTCGCACAGGATTCTCTGATCGGTGTCGCTCTGCCTGCGAAGACCTCGGAGAACTGGGTGCTCGCCGGCGACCTGTTCACCAACGACCTCAAGCAGGCGGGCTTCAAGGCGGACGTGCAGTACGCCGGTGCCTCGACCACCGTCGCGGACCAGCAGGCGCAGATCTCTTCAATGGTCACCAAGGGCGCGAAGGTGATCGTCGTTGGCGCGACCGACGCCTCGCAGCTCTCCACCCAGGTGGCGCAGGCCAAGCAGGCGGGCGCCACCGTCATCGCCTACGACCGGCTCCTCACCAACACGCCCGACGTCGACTACTACGTCGCGTTCGACAACTTCAAGGTCGGCCAGCTGCAGGGACAGGCCCTCGTCGACGGCATGAAGGCGAAGAAGCCGAAGGGGCCGTGGACGATCGAGCTGTTCTCCGGATCACCGGACGACAACAACTCCAAGGTCTTCTTCGACGGTGCGATGAGCGTGCTCAAGCCACTTATCGACAAGGGTGACATCGTTGTCGGGTCTGGGCAGAAGGACATCAAGCAGACCGCGATCCAGGGCTGGAAGGCCGAGAACGCGCAGCAGCGGATGGACTCGCTGCTGACCTCCACCTACGGCGGCGGCAAGAAGCTCGACGGCGTCCTGTCGCCGAATGACACTCTCGCCCGCGCGATCATCACCTCGGTGAAGGGCGCCGGCAAGCCGGTCCCCGTCGTCACCGGTCAGGACTCCGAGGCCGAGTCGGTGAAGTCGATCATGGCCGGTGAGCAGTACTCGACCATCAACAAGGACACACGCAAGCTCGTCGCCGAGACCGTCGACATGGTCAAGGCCCTCCAGAAGGGCGACAAGCCGAAGATCAACGACACCAAGTCCTACAACAACGGCTCCAAGGTTGTCCCGGCCTACCTCCTCCCGCCGGTCATCGTGACCAAGAAGAACGCGGCCGAGGCCTACGCCAACGACCCCAAGCTTGCGCCTCTGACGAAGTAAGTAGTTCTGGCCCGTGCCTGCACGTGCGCCGGGCGGCCCTTCGGGGCACGTGCAGGTACCCCGGCCGCAGCCACCGACCGATCAGCCAACCACCGGACCACGCAGGGAAGAAGGCACCTTCGGTCCAACGGACGCCACGCGTCAACAGGTCTACGACACCTCCGAGGGACAGTCAGGTTGCGTCGGCGGCCGCTCGGGTGCCGTCTACACCTGCAACGTGGCGGCGCACCCGGACCTCAGAGAGAAGCGCTAGTCGCCCTCCGCAACGTCGACGGCACAGCATCGACGAACTCTTCTGCGACATCAGCAACAACCAGGCACACGTCCTGGAGTTCCGATTCCAGTCGCAGGGCCGATGCCGTCAGGCGCCGAAGATCGGCAAGTGGGCTCCGCCGGCGCGACGCGATCCGGACCTGACACCGGGGAGCATCCGCGCCGGCGGTCACTTCGCCGCGGGACCGGCGTGGAGTGACGTGATCGCGTTGGCCGGTGAACTCCTTCAGCTCCGCCCCGAAGTCCTCGCACACCTTGCGCATGATCTCTTCGCAGCGTGTCAGCATCTCGTCGTCAAAGACTCCGCGTCGGTGCTTCGTCACAAGACCAAGTGCACATGCATCGCCGAAACAACGTGTCTGCCACGCCTGTAGTCGTTCTGCCCATTCATGAGGCCAGTCGTCGTAGGACTTGGTGATGCAGCTCCGCTACAACCACCGGGCCCACCCGGACGCCTCCCAGCGCCGTGCGCTGGCGAGTGCGTTCGGGTGCGCCCGCGTGGTGTGGAACGACTGCCTGCGCGACCGGAAGCAAGCGCACGCGGCAGGACTGCCGTACGTGACGTCGGCCGAGCTGTCCCGGCTTCGCATCACCCCGGACGCTCCGACAAGGTTGCCCAGGCGCAGGTGCCGTACGCCGAGCGGTGCACACCGCACTGCCGGCTCAACGACTCCACCAGGAGCAGGCCCCGGCCGCCTTCCGTAAGGTCGCCGTAAGTGGGGAGGGTGGCCGGAGCCTGCCACACGCCGTTGTCGAACACCTCGATCCACACGTCCGGCCGGGAACGCGTGAGCCGGAGGCTGACATCTGTGGAGCTGCTGTGCCGGACCGTGTTGGTGACGAATTCCGACACGACGATGCGGGCGGCGTCGGCCACCTCCTCGCCGATACACCATGCCTTCAGCTGTGTCCGGGTGAAGGCTCTGGCCTGCGACACCGCCGGCTCTTCGGCCGGCAGCACGCAGACGGCGAGTGCGCCGGGGTCCGGGGGCCGGGGCTCCGGGGCCTCGTGCGCCGTTGCCCCGTAGCGGCGCGGTTCTCGGTCTGGGGCAGGCATGGCGACTCCCATCACCAGAGACGTAAGGGTCACGGGACGATGAGGACGTGGAGTGTGCGTGGTCCGTGCACACCTTCCACCCTGTCCAGTTCGATGTCGCTGGTAGCCGAGGGGCCGGAGACGAACGTCAGGGGCCGGGCGGGTTCCAGGCGGACCAGGGCCTCGGGGACGGAGGCCACGACCTGTTCGGCCCGCAGTACGCACAGGTGGTGGTCGGGCACCAGGGTCAGAGCGCGTCTGCCCTGTCCCGGACCTCCGTCCAGGACGAGGGTGCCGGTCTCGGCGATCGCGACGGCGACGGTAGTGACCACGCTGTCGGTCCGGTCCAGTGCGCCGACGGTCACCTCCGGACGGTCGTCCAGGACCCGGACCGCGTCCAGTTCGGCCTGCCAGGCAGACGGGAAGCCCCGCGGTACCACGACGCACGCGGCACCGCGGGCGGCCAGGGTCAGCGCGATGGCCGTGGGGACCGCCTCGTCGGCCACCAGCCGCACCGAGGCGCCGTAGTCGGCAAGCCGTTTGGTGAGCAGTTGCACCGCCTTGGCGGAACCGGCAGCCGGCGTACCCTCCCGCGAGTAGTTCCGGGTGACCGGGACGTCCTCGGGGCGTTCCCCTCCGGGGACGTCCGTGAGCGCCCGCCGGATGCGGCTGAGCACTTCTGTCCGTGCGTTCACTGGTGTGTCCTCCTCCACCAGGCCCGGAAGGTCTCCTGGGCAGGGGCCGGTATGTCACGTGCCTCAGTCCACGCCGAGGGTGGGCCGGGCAGCCGGCTGATCAGTCCGTCGCGGCCGACGAGCCGCCCGGCCGCGGCCGCCGCGCGCTGCGCAGCCGCCAGCCGGGAGGGGCTGGAGAGCACCGAGCGGGCCGCCGCCATGGCCAGTTGCTCGGGGCTGGGCACGCGGCGGGTGCGGGCCTCGTCCACCACCCGGGCCCGCAGATGGACCAGGACCTCCGGAATGTTGATCTTGACAGGGCAGACCTCGTAGCAGGCTCCGCACAGGGTCGAGGCGTACGGCAGCGAGCGATCGGCTTTGGCCGCGGTTCCGCGCAGTTGCGGGGTGAGGATGGCGCCGATCGGGCCCGGGTAGACCGAGCCGTAGGCGTGTCCGCCTACGCGCTCGTAGACCGGGCAGACGTTCAGGCAGGCCGAGCAGCGGATGCAGCCCAGCGCCTGGCGTCCGACGGGGTCGGCGAGCGTGTCGGTGCGGCCGCCGTCCAGGAGTACCAGATGGAAGGTGCGCGGTCCGTCGTCGGTGGTGGTGCCGGTCCAGGTGGAGGTGTAGGGGTTCATCCGCTCGCCGGTGGAGGAGCGGGGCAGCAGTTGCAGGAAGACCTCCAGGTCCTGCCAGGTGGGGACCACCTTCTCGATTCCGACGACGGAGATGAGGGTCTCGGGCAGGGTGAGACACATCCGCCCGTTGCCCTCCGACTCCGCGACCACCGCGGTGCCGGTCTCGGCGACCAGGAAGTTCGCTCCGGAGATCCCGACCTTCGCCCGCAGGAACTTCTCCCGCAGATGCAGGCGGGCCGCCTCGGCCAGCTCCCGCGGATCATCGCCCAGATCGGCCGGCGCCGCAGTGCCGTGGTCACCCATCGTGCGCAGGAAGATCTCCCTGATCTCCGCCCGGTTGCGGTGGATGGCCGGCACCAGGATGTGCGACGGCTGGTCCTGGCCGAGTTGGACGACCAGCTCGGCCAGGTCGGTTTCGTACGCGGCGATGCCCGCGTCAGCCAGCGCGTCGTTCAGCCCGATCTCCTGGGTGACCATCGACTTGACCTTGACCACCTCACGCTCGCCCGTGGCCTGCACGAGGTCGACGACGGTCCGTGCCGCTTCCTGCCCGTCGCGCGCCCAGTGCACCTGGCCTCCCGCCGCGGTGACCCGCTCCTCCAGCTGCAGCAGGTAGTGGTCCAGGTGGCGCAGCGTACGCTCCTTGACGGCGCGTCCGGCCTCGCGGAGCGCCTCCCAGTCGCTCACCTCGGCCACCGCCTCAGCACGCTTGTGACGGATGGTGGTGGTGGCGCGGGCGAGGTTGTGCCGCAGCCGGGTGTCGCCGAGGGCGGTGCGTGCCGCAGCCGGGAACGTGGGAACGCCGAGGAACGTGGGGCCGCTCATGCGGTGCTCCTCCCTTCCGTTGTATGAGGGGACCGTTGCCGCTTCCCGGGCTTTGGGACGGGCCGCGACAGCGGCAGGGCGGCCGGAGCCTGATCGTCCTCGGTGGCGGCGAGAATCTCGGCCAGATGCAGGGCGCCCACTCCGGTACGCAGCCGGGAAAGGACGCCGCCGATGTGCATCAGGCAGGAGTTGTCGCCCGCGCACAGCACCTCGGCGCCAGTGGCCAGGACATGCCGCGTCTTGTCCGCGCACATCGCCACCGAGGTGTCGGCGTTCTTCAGGGCGAAGGTGCCGCCGAAGCCGCAGCACTGGTCGGCTGCGGGCAGTTCGACCAGGTCGATGCCGCGTACCGCTCGCAGCAGGCGGAGCGGCTTGTCGCCCACACCGAGCATGCGCCGTGCGTGGCACGTCGGGTGGTAGGTGACCCGGTGCGGGAAGTAGGCGCCCACATCGGTGACGCCCAGGACGTCGACGACGAACTCCGACAGCTCGTAGACCTTGGGCGTGGCGCGCACCGCCGCGGCCAGCCGGGCGTCTTGGGCGACGTCGGCCACCCGTCCGTGGTACTCGCGCACCATGGCGGCGCAGGAGCCCGACGGGGTGACGACGGCGTCGTAGCCGGCGAAGGCCTCGGCGAAGCGGCGCACCAGCGGCACGCATTCCCTCTGGTAGCCGGTGTTGAAGTGCATCTGGCCGCAGCAGGTCTGGTCGGCGGGGAAGTCCACCGCGCAGCCCAGGCGCTCCAGCAGCCTCACGACCGCCCGGCCGGTCTCCGGGTAGAGCGTGTCGGTCAGGCACGTGACGAAGAGTGCGATCCGCATGGTTCCTCCGGTCGACGAGGGCGCGGCGGGGCTCATGGGAGCATCCAGGCGAGCACGGTCGACTGCAGCATGACCAGGACACACAGGGCCAGCAGAAGCAGCAGACTCCACTTGATCGCGCCCCGGAACAGCACCGACTCCCGGCCGACGAGGCCAACCGCGGTGGCCGCGATCGTGAGGTTCTGCGGGCTGATCATCTTGCCGACGACACCGCCCGAGGTGTTGGCTGCGACGAGCAGGGTCGGATCGAGCCCGGCCTGGTGCGCGGCAGTCTGCTGGAGGGTGGCGAACAGGGCGTTGGCCGAGGTGTCCGAGCCGGTGACGGCGGTGCCCAGCCAGCCCAGGATCGGCGACAGGAAGGCGAAGGCTGCGCCCGCACCGGCGATCCAGGTGCCGATCGTGATGGTCTGTCCGGACAGGTTCATCACGTAGGCGAGCGCCAGCACCGAGGCGACGGTGAGCATGGCCCAGCGCAGCCTGACCACGGTGGCGCCCAACTCCCGGACCGCGGCGAGCGGACCCACCCGGTAGACGGCGGCCACCAGCACGCCCGACAGCAGCAGCAGCGTGCCCGGGGAGGACAGCCACGGCAAGGTGTAGACGGTGGCGGTGGATGACTTCCCCGCGGCCGTGAGGACCTGGCCGTCCAGCCCCGGCCAGCCGATCTTGAGATCGGTGGTGGCCAGGAACTCCTTGGCGGGCGTCCACAGTTTGGCCAGGGAGAAGACCGCGATCACGATCAGGTAGGGCAGGAAGGCCATGACCACCCGGCCGTTGCCCGGTCTCTCGGCGGTCGCTGCGTCTCCTGGCGCCGGGCGGGTGACGGTGGCTGCGCCGCCGCCCTCCCCCGACGCGCCCGAGGAGGGCACGCCGCCGTACGAGTCGGCCCCGGAGCCGGCGCCGCTCTCCGTCTCGCGGTCCCGCATCAGGTCGGCCCTGGCCTCTTCCCCGCCGACGGGCTGCCATACGCGGAGAAAGAGGACGACCGCCACCAGGGCAGCAAGCGAGGCGATGATGTCGGTGAGCTCCACGGAGATGAAGTTGGAGCTGACGAACTGGGCGACGGCGAAGACCGCACCGCAGACCACCGCGACCGGCCAGGTCTCACGAACCCCGCGGCGACCGTCGACGAGTACGACGAGCAGCAGGGGTACGAAGAAGGCGAGCAGAGGCGTCTGGCGGCCCACGTAGGCGCCGATCTCGGTGTAGGGGATCTTTGTGAGGGTGCCCGCTGTGATGATCGGAATCGCGATCGCGCCGAAGGCGACGGGCGCGGTGTTGGCGACCAGTACGGTGATCGCGGCGCGTGTGGGCGCGAAGCCGAGAGCCATGAGCATGACGCCGGTGATCGCCACGGGGGCGCCGAATCCGGCCAGAGCCTCCAGCAGGGCGCCGAAGCAGAACGCGATGATGACGGCCTGGACCCGAGGATCGTGGCTGATCAGCCCGAAGGCACGGCGCAGGTCTTCGAAGCGGCCGGTCACGACGGTGAGTTGGTAGAGCCAGATCGCGGTGAGCACGATCCACATGATCGGGAAGAGGCCGAAGGATGCCCCTTCGGTCGCCGACAGCAGGGCGAGCTTCACGGGCATGCCGTAGCACGCCACTGCGACGGCGATCGCCACGGCGAGCGAGGCGAGGCCGGCCCAGTGGGCCTTCAGCCGCAGCCCGCCCAGGAGCAGGAACAAGGTGAGCAGGGGCAGGACGGCGACAAGGGCGGAGAACGCCAGACTGTCCGCGAGTGGGGAGAGATTCGGCTGGTACATGCAACCCTCACATCAGGGGCTTGGTCAGACCATGGTTTGGCTCTTTCACGTTGGCATTCCCATGCGAGGGACGTCTAGGGGTCTGCGCCGAGAATTTGTTTTGGTCCGACCAAAGAACGGGTACCTCAAGCTATGATCAGAAGGACAGGTGTTGCGTCCCTCTGGAGCGAAAGGGCCTTCCATGGCGGAGTCGAGCGCGGCGTGGGAGCCCGTACCGCGTTCCCGCACCTTCGAGCTCGTGCTGGCCCGTATCGAGGAGCAGATCCTGACGGGCAACCTGCGCGTCGGCGACCGGCTACCGCCTGAGCGGGAGCTGGTCGAGCTGCTGGGAGTGAGCCGAGCCGCCATCCGGGAAGCCCTGCGCGTCCTGGAAGCCCAGGGAGTACTGCGTTCCCGTGTGGGCACCGGACCGGACTCGGGGACCGTCATCACCGCCATGCCCAGCGACGGCCTCACCCAGCTGCTGCGGCTGCACATGGCGCTGGCGAACTTCCCCCTCGACGGTGTGGTCGAGGCACGCGCCACGCTGGAACGCGCGAGCGCCCGCCTCGCCGCAGGCCACGCCAGCAGAGAAGAACTCGAGCGGATCCAGGAGCCGCTGGTCCGCATGGACGACAAGGCCCTGACCCGCGAACTGTTCAACGACTACGACACCGCGTTCCACGTCGCCATTGCCGAGGCCGGAGGCAACCGGCTGATGGCGGACCTGACCGTCGCGGTCCGCAGTGCCGTACGGCGCACCCTGCTCACCGCGTTTCACAAGATCGCCGACTGGGAGCCGATCGCCACCCGGCTGCGGGCGGACCACCACGCGATCTATGACGCCATCGCGGCGGGCGACGTGGAACGCGCGGGCGATCTGGTGGAGCAGCATATTCGCGGCTTCCACGACGACGTGGTCCGCAAGGTGCTGGACACGCCGGAGGCCCCGGTCTCGGGCAGGACCGAGGCGGGAACGACCGGAACGGAGTCGGCCTAGCGGCAGTGCCGCGACTCGTTCGGTGCGGCTGCCGGGTCATGCGGCGCGGGTGCAGCGGGCCGGACGTCACCTGATCGGCCGCGGATCACCGCGTCGCTGTTGATCCAGCCGGCGATGCCGGCGGCGTTGCAGGCCGGCGGGGCGCACGTACCGAACGTGGTTTCCCCTGCTGTGGTGACGGGAGCGGCGTGGGCCGTGGGTGCGGACGTTCCGCAACATCATGGCTTCCTGGGCGCCGTCCTCGAGGAGCCGTTCGAGGAGGCCGACGACACGGCTGGTGCGGCGCATCAGGTACTCGGGCATCCCGCCGTCTGTGAGCATGCCGCGTTTGGCCTTCAGCAGACGGAGCTGCTGTTCGAATGCCGCGGAGGTGATCGGTGAAGGCGGCGATTCCCGTGGCCGTGCCGCAACGGAACCGGTCAATTTCGACCAGGTCGAAGCGTCGTTCCGTCCGTGTGGTCTCGAACCCATGGATGCGGGCGTGGTCAGAGGGCGGCATCACCCACTGCCGCATCTTCGCGTCCCAGCCGACTCGCGCCCGCTTCCGGAGCCGGGATGTCGACGCCGACCAGGATGAGGGTGACGTTCATGCTCACGAAGGTGCGGATCAGGCCGAGCGTGTCCTGGTCGTCGGCCCGGTGCATCCGCAGCCGGGTGATGTCGTCCAGGATCAAGGCCATCACTCCGTGGTCGTGCAGCGACTGGGTGACCTGGGAAATGGGCTGGGGCGGGTTCGGTTCATGCTCCAGGTCGGGGCGCCGAAGAAGTCGAGGACGGCCTGGCAGGTGCTCTTCGGCTTCGCTGTGACTGGCGACTGGACGTAGGCGACAGGGGCGTGCAGATCCCATGTGCCGTCGACGGCGGTGGGGTTGAGGTGGTTGCGAGGTGCAGTGCAGGTAGGCGGTGTCAGTACTCGGTCGGCCAGCCGTCCGGCCGATGACCTGGGCCTGGTGTGCCTCGGCCAGGTGCTCTTCGGCCTTCAGCCACGGCAGGAACTGTGCTCCTCTTCGCCTGCCGCACGTGTCACAACTGATCGTGCGCTGCACGCCCGTCCGCTGCACCCGGACGACGTGCTCACGCCCGTGCTGGTCCCGGTGGCTGACCTTGCTCGTGTTGATCTGCGGCATGAGGCCTCCAGCGTCCGCGTCCGGGAACTACCTGTTCGCGCGGCAAGGAGTGTGCAGCAATACCAAGATCAACAGACTTTGCTCGATGGCGAGTTGGCCAAGCTGTGGCCGTGCCGCAGATTGTCCGGAAGAGAGCGGTGGGTGGTACAGGCCATTGACAGGTCACGCTCACGCCGCTGTCATATGTGGCCGTCGGCTTGTGTGAGCGCTCTCAGGGGTCCTGTGAGTGCCAGGGTCGGCGCCATCCGCCCACCCCTGATGCCGGATTGTCGCGAACTCGGCCACTAGTCACTGACAACGTTGCCAAGTGCGACGTCTGACGCACTTTCAGCACACCGGGAGTTCAGTCATGTCCTTACGGCGCGTCCTCGGGACCGCTGCGGCAGCGGTGACCGCCGTCTCGGCGGTGGCCTTGTCCGCCCCCCGCTGCCACCGCGGCCGACTTCGCCGTGACCCGGGCCCAGTTCCAGCAGATCTTCCCGAGCAAGAACGCCTTCTCCACGTACGACGCCCTGGTCAGCGGGATGAACGCCTACCCCACCTTCGCCCACACGGGCAATGACGGGGACCGGAGGCGGGAGGCGGCGGCCCTCCTGGCCAACGTCAGCCACGAGACCGGTGGTCTGCGCGATGGTCGGCGGGCGCGGGAGCCAGGGAGACTCCATGCACAGAAGAAGTCTTCTCGCCGGGCTGATCGGGCTGCCGGGCGGGCTCGCCTTCGGCAGTCAGGCCCGCGCTGCGACCGGTACGACGGCCGGTGCACCCACCACGAACACGATGGCCGCCGCGGTGAAGAAGAAGGGCGTCAGCGCCTGGAACTTCACGGGGGTGAGCCAGGCCATGGCCGATTCCAAGGCCCGCTGGTTCCACACCTGGGCCTCGGACAAGCAGCAGATCAACCCCCGGCCGGCGTCGAGTTCGTCCCCATGACCTGGGGACCGGGCTCCGTGACCGACGCCGAGCTGAACCGGATCCGACAGCAGGGCATCACCTTGCTCGGGTTCAACGAAGCCGACATGGCGGGACAGGCCGACATGACCGTGCAGCGGGCCCTCGACCTGTGGCCCCGGCTGCAGTCGACCGGCCTGCGGCTCGGGGCGCCCGCGGTGGCCACCGGGCGAACATCGCCGGCGGCTGGCTCGACCGGCTCCTCCCGGGCGCCGCCGCCCGCCACGACAAGGTGAACTTCACCCCGCTGCACTGGTACGGCGCGGACTTCAACGCCACGAACGCGACCAACCGGCTGCGGAGCTACCTCCAGGCCACCTACGACCGTCACCGCAAGCCGATCTGGCTCGCCGAGTACGCCCATTCCCGTCATCACTCCCACGACATGCGAAAGAGGCAATGCAATGAGTCGTGCCCGCATACTCGCCCGCCCGATCGTCGGAGCCGCCGCGCTCTGCGCGGTCGTGGCCCTGGCGCCGATGAGCTCTGCCGCGCCCGCGGAGTCCGCCCCGCTCGCCGCCGCAACGTGCTGGGCGACGCACTACGGCCCCATCCCCGCAGGCGCCCTGACCGCCAGCGGCGAGGTCTTCGACAACAACGCGAACACCGCGGCGACGTCCCTGACCCGCAACCCCCAACTGCCGTTCGGCACCAGGGTGGAGGTGACCAACGTCGCCAACGGCAAGTCCCTGGTCGTGCGCGTCAACGACCGGGGCACCTTCCAGCAGACCCCCCAGGAACCCAAGTGCCTCGACCTGACCGACGGAGCCTTCAGCCGGCTCGGCGGCAGTCTCGACCCCGACGCGGGTCACATCGTCGTCACCCAACAGGTGCTGTCATGACGGGCACATGAAGCCGCTGAACCCGATGGAGAACGGCACGATCATCACCAGGCCGCGGCGCAGCGACACCAGATGGAACAGGCTCGGCGGCACCAGCGGCGTACGGCCCTGCCGGTCGGCCCGGCGCTCCACCGCGTAGAACACGGCAGCCACGCAGGGGAACGCGGCCGGCGACAGCCCGGTCCACACCGGCCAGCCCGCCGCGCGGCCTGCGCGGTTGACCGGGCTGGGACCGACCTCTCGTTGAACTCGCGCTGTTTAGGACTGTGTCCTACGTGGTGAGTTGGACGTATCGCTTGTAGCAGCACAGGGTTGCGGCGAGTCCGAGAAAGGCCAGGTAGTTACGAGGATGCCGCTCGTGGCGGGGACTGGGTCGACGGTAGCCGGACAGCCAGGACATGGTGCGTTCGATCACCCAGTGGTGGCGTCCCAGGCGCTCACTCGACTCGAGTCCCTTGCGGGCGATCCGCACGCCGATCCTCCTGCCGCGGACCCATTTACGCAGGTCCGGCTTGGTCGTAGGCCTTGTCGGCGTGGAGCTTGCGGGGCTTGTACTGGCGGCCTCGATCCGGGGCGTGCAACGTGCCGTCCACAGCGGGGCGAGCTGCCGCATGGTCGGGAGGCTGCCGTTGGGAAACGTGGCGAGGGCCGTGGCCGCGGTCTGGTCAGGAACGGCGGGCAACCCCTTGGGGGCATCGACATCGGCTCACCCCCAGCGACCGCCCGACACAGCAGTGGCCAGCAGGGGCCGTCCTCCCGACAACATGCGGATCCACACCGGGAAATGAGCAACGGAGTCTCCCTGCTATGGTGCGCCGATGTCATCGATCAAGCAGTTCCAAGTCACCTTCGACTGCGCAGAACCTGAGCGCGTCGCTCGTTTTTGGTGCGAGGTGTTGGGGTACGTCGTGCCGCCGCCACCGGACGGGTTCGCCACTTGGGGCGATTTCGGCCGCTCCCTGCCTCCTGAGGATCAGGGTTCATGGTTCGTATGCGTTGATCCCTCAGGTGTGGGCCCGCGACTGTTCTTTCAGCGCGTTCCCGAAGGCAAGGTCGTCAAGAATCGGCTGCATCTTGACGTGCGGGTCGGCACCGGACTCGTGGGTGAAGAGCGCCTGGCCACGCTTGAGGCCGAATGCGCACGACTGGTCGCGCTCGGCGCGGTACGCGTGCGACTACTGCTTGCCGATGACGACAACGAGTCGTGCATGGTGATGCAGGACATCGAGGGCAACGAGTTCTGTCTCGACTGAGCATCCTCCGAGACGGCTGGCGAGTCAGCCGTCGCAGATCAGGGAGCGGGCGGTGGCGGCGAAGGCGAGGAATGGTCGGCCGTGTCGCATGATCAGATATCGTGCGCGGCCATGGGTGAACTGATAGTGATCAGGCATGGCCAGACTGAATGGAGCCTGTCGGGCCAGCACGCCGGCCGTACCGACGTTCCGCTGACTGCCGCGGGCGAGGCCGCGGCGAAGGAGCTCGCTCCGAGGCTGGCACGACGCCATCTGGTGGCGGTTTTCAGCAGCCCGCTGAGCCGCGCCATGCGGACGGCCGAGCTGGCGGGCCTGGCCGGCGTCCGGCCCGATCCCGATCTGCTGGAGTGGGACTACGGCGGCTACGAGGGCCTGACCTCGGCGCAGATCCAGGAGATGAAGCCGGGTTGGGACCTGTGGCGGGACGGCGTCATTCCCGGCGACGACGACCATCCTGGCGAGCAGCTCCAGCAGGTGGCAGCGCGTACGGACGCGGTGCTGGACCGGATCCGGCCGCTGCTGGAGGACGGCGATGTTGCCGTCGTCGCGCATGGTCATCTGGCACGCGTGCTCACGGTGCGCTGGCTCGGCCTCGACGCCTCCGCCAGTCGGCTGCTCGGCCATCCGCATCCAGGCACGCTCAGCTTCCTGGCCACCGAGGACGGGCAGCCGTTCATCGCCGCCTGGAACGTCCCGTAGCGGCGGTGCCGCTGCCTCACGCCTGCTGCGAGAGGCGCCGGAAGCACATGAGTGCCGCGGCGATCCCGGCGAAGGCCAGGAAGTGTTCCGCTTTGCGTTCAGAGCGACGGTGCAGGCGGCGACACCCGGACAGTCACGCAACTGTCCGCTCCACGGTCCAACGGTGGCGTCCCAGGCGCTGAGAGGACTCGATGCCCTTGCGGGCGATGCGCGGAGTGATGTTCGGGGACCGGAGCCATCGGCGCAGGTGGTCGTAGTCGTAGCCCTTGTCGGCGTGGAGCTTGGCGGGCCGTCGCCGACGGGGCCCACGGCGGGAGCGGATGGGCGGGATGCCACGCACCAAGGGCTCCAAGCCCTGGCTGTCATGGGTGTTGGCAGCGGAGACACCGATGGAGAGGGGCAGACCGGTCCGCTCGACGGCATCGACGGTATCGACGGCATCGACTGCACAGCCGGCATCCTCGCCGGAGACGCGGAATGGAGCACCCTGATCGCGCTGGAGCACCACGGCCGCATCACCCAGCGGTCGTCGCATCCCGCCGGCCCTCGCCGTGTTTGCCGTGGCCAGTGTCTCCGCCGCCGATCCCAGGACCTTGCCGGCTCACGGCGCGGGAGAGGCTGGGCGGACCAGCCGATACCCTCTGCCCGTATCCGGTCAACATCTGCTTCGCTCCCACCAGCGGCGCCCCCCCGCTGCCGAGGTCGCGGCCCGCGCCGACCTCACCGTCGAAGGCCCGGCCGACGTCGTGGACCTCTTCGACGATTCTCGATGAGCTGGCCACAGCCCTCCGGCCGCGTGAGGCGTACCCTCATGTGCCCGTCCGGCGGGTGATTTCTCGGCGGGTACGGCCTCCGTCCTCACATCCCGGCCATACCGCTACCGGTGAGGCCCGGGGCCAGTGCCGGGACCCAGAAGACGGCGACGGCCAGGGCGATCGAGGCGATCCCCACGGCACGGGCCACCAGGCGGCCGGCCGGAGCCAGCTTCTCAGTGGCGATCACGGCGGTCAGGACCACCATGGCCCACAGGTTCATCACGCCGAACGCCGCCAGCAGCACCATCAGTGACCAACAACAGCCCAGGCAGAAGGCCCCGTGGTGGGCTCCGGCACGCAGATCGCGCGAAGGCCCCGGGTACGAGGCGTAGCGGAGCATCAGCCCGATCGGCGAGCGGCACCTCGCCAGGCAGCGGTCTTTGAGGGGCATGAGCTGGTAGACGCCGTTGACCGCGAACACGGCCGCGGCCACTGCGGTCCCCGCCACGGCGGGGAGGCTCGCAGCCCGGCCCAGGCCGGCGGCCAGCCCGTACGCCGGCAGCCCGGCCGCGGCCCAGACAAGCAGGTAGGCGAGAGTGAAAACGACCATGCGCGGCGCCCGGTGCACGGTGATGGTGCGGGCGTACAGCGCGGCGACGGGCGCCGTGGCGGGCAGCATCATCGCCGCCGTCATCAGCGTCCACACGGCCAGGAAAGCGGGCAGGCCCAGGCCCATGGTGCCCGGCATCGCCTGCATGCCGCCCCAGCGCGTCACCACCCAGGCCCAGGCGGCAGCCGCCGTGACCAGCAGCAGTGCGGCGGGGCCCGCCCTGCGGCGGACGGTGACCGGCCGATCGGTCACGCGGACCACGTGAAGGGCGCCGAGTGTCCGTTGCCGCCGGAGAAGTCCCAGGACCGGCCGTACACGCCGTCGCCCGTCGCCCGGGTGGACCGGGCAATGGTCAGCGTGCTGTTCACCGGGTGGAACATGCCGGTCAGGCCCATCACCGGACCGTCCCCGCCGAACTGCGGGGCAACCTGGTCCTCGATCTCGATGTCGATGGTGTCGCCCACCCGCGCTGCGTGGCGGCGGCCCTCGTCGCGGTAGTCGATGGGAACGCGCTCCACGCCGAGGACCTCGCCGATGAGCGGAGTGAGCGCCGCCATCGGCCCGCCGGCCTGGCCGGAGAAGACCTTGCTCAACGCCTCCGCCTGGCCGTCGTCGGCCGAAGCGTCGAGGTACAGCGCCACCTGCCAGCCACCCTCGGCCATCACCCGGGGCGCGTCGATGAAGACGGCGACGCTGCGGTCGGAGACGTCCACGCCGTCCACGTTCCCGCTGTCCACGTGGAACGCAAAGGTCACCTGGCAGCGCTCGCGGTCGGCCGGTGCGGTGAGGCCCGAGGTGGTGCAAGGGCACACCACGTCACAGTTGCAGCTCTCCAGATACGTGCCGTTCAGATTCCAGGGCATGGCTCTTCGCCTCCCTCTCTCACGCCCCCCTCGGTGAAGGGAATGCATCGGGAGAGTCCGTCCCGTCCCGGTGCCGCTCTTCTCCAGGCTATTCCCGACCGACAATGGGCGTCGGACACCGACCGCAGGACCGTCGCCCGCGTCCGGCCAGAGATCACGCAGCGCGAGAAGTGGTGGCCGGCTTGCCTTCGTGGGCCGGTGCCCCGTGGCTTCAGGATCGGTGTCCGAAGATCCGCAGGTGGTTGCCGAGGCCGGCCATCAGCAGGCCGACGACGACCCCACTCGGCCATTGCGAAGGGGAGCCGAGCCGGCGACGAATCAGGGCTTCTCTGGTGCCGGGAAGCGCTCCTGGCACGATTCAGTGAGCGATGCGGTAGCGGTGTTCGGGGCGGCCGTTGGTGCCGTAGCGGAGTTCCAGGCGGACCGCGCCCTCCTTGACGAGATAGGACAGGTACCGCTGGGCCGTGGCGCGGGAGACACCGGTCGCCTCGGCCGCCTCGGCGGCCGACAGGGCACTGCGAGCGGAGCGCAGGGCTTGGTGGATCGCGCTGAGCGTGGGCGCGGAGTGGCCCTTGGCCGGGATCCGGGGAACGGCGGGTGGGCGGGCGGCGCTGAACAGGGCGTCCACGTCCGCCTGGTCGGCCGTGGTGGTCCGGCTGAGCGCGTCCACGCGGTTGCGGAGCTGGCGGTAGGCAGCGAGCCGTTCGGCGAGGTCGGCAGAGCCGAACGGCTTCACCAGGTAGCCGACGGCGCCCAGTTTCATCGCGGCGCGGACGGAGGCGATGTCGTGGTCCGCGGTGATCATGAGGGCGTCGGGGCGGTTGCAGCCCTGGTCCTGGCTGAGCCTGCGCAGGATGTCGAGTCCGCTGCCATCGGGCAGGAAGACGTCGAGCAGCAGCAGGTCCGGGTGCAAGGTGCGGACCGCGGCCAGGGCCTCAGCTACGGTCGCCGCCTCGCCGACCACTTCGAAGCCCTGGACACGGCGCACGTAGTCGCTGTGGATCTGCCCGACCCGGAAGTCGTCGTCCACCACGAGGGTCCGGATCATCACAGGTCACCTCCCATCGGCAACGCCGTCGTGAACAGGGCGTCCTGCGGTGCCGGCGCCGTGTCCGGCTGTGGCAGTACGACGGTGAACACCGCGCCCGGGCCTTCGCTGACCGTGATGGTGCCGCCGTGTCGCTGCACCAGCCGGTGCACCAGGGCCAGCCCCAGGCCGCGGCGCGCGGTGCCCCGCTCGGGGCGCGTGGACCAGCCGTCCTCGAAGATTGACCGGGAAGTGTCCGGCGCGATGCCCGGACCGCTGTCCGCCACACGTACAAAGATCAGCTCGTCGCCCTCGGCCAGCGTCAGCCGGATCCTGCGTCCGCCGTTGGCGGGTGGTGCCCCGGCAGTCGCGTCGATGGCGTTGTCGAGCAGGTTGCCGACGATGGTCAGCAGTCGCCGCAGGTGCGGTGGGTCGTCGCCGAGCGCGGAGTCGTCGGTGAGGACGATGCGGACCCCGCGTTCGGCGGCGACGGTGGTCTTGGCCACGATGAGCCCGACCATCAGCGGGTTTCCGATGTGCCGGCGCACGGCCTCGGTCAGGGCCTGCCCGGAACGGGCCGTCTCGATGGCGTACTCGTACGCGGACTTGTGCTCGCCGATGTCCAGCAGACCGGCCAGGGTGTGCATCCGGTTGGTGAACTCGTGCTGCTGGGCCCGCAGGGCGTCGGTCAGTCCGCGCACGGAGTCCAGTTCGCGCAGCAGGCCGATCAGCTCGGTGCGGTCGCGCACGGTGACCACGGCGCCCAGTTCGCGGCCGTGCTGGGTGACCGGCATGCGGTTGACGGCGAGACAGTGGTCGTCCGTCAGGACGCTGACGTCGGTGCCGGTCAGGGTGCCGTCCAGCGCGCGGCGCAGCCGGCCGTCGGGCAGCACCTCCTCCAGCCGGTGGCCGAGCGCGGTGCCGAGGCCGAGCAGCCGCCGGGCTTCGTCGTTCACCACGGTGATCCTCCCGTCGGGGTCGAAGGCGACCACGCCTTCCCGGATGCCGTACAGCATCGCCTCGCGGTCCTGCAGCAGACCGGCGATCTCCTCGAGTTCCAGGCCGAACGTGGTCCGCTTCAGCCGCCGCGCCAGCAGATAGGCCGCCGCCGCGCCGATGGCGGTGGCGATCGTGGCGTACAGCCCGAAGGTGGGCAGTTCGTGCCACAGCTCGCCGAGCACGTCGTGTTCCGGCATGCCCACCGACACCTCGCCGACCAGTGCGCCGGAGGGGCCGTACAGAGGGGCCTTGGCGTTGGCGGACCGCCCGGTCGCGCCCTGGTCGGTGCCGACGTGCGGGCGGCCGTCCTTCACCACGACCGGCTCGGCCACCGGTTCGCCGATCAGGGCGGGGATGGGATGCGAGTGCCGTAGGCCGTGCAGGTCGATCACGACCGCGTAGGACGCTCCGGACGCCCGGCGGATCCGCTCGGCGACCCTCTGCACCACATCGCCGCCGCCCCCGTACTCCATGGCGTGCCTGATCTGCGGCTCCGCGGCCGTGGTCCGGGCGATCGCCAGGGCCCGCTGCTCGTAGGAGCGGTCGAGTTCGGCCCGCTGCGCGAAGGCGAACAGGACGAAGCCGATCAGGCCGGTGAGCGCGAGGATGACCAGCTGGTTGGCGAGGATCCGGGTGGAAAGCCTGCGCCTTCCACTGCGGCCTGTCCGGAAACGGATGGGTATCACGGGCGCCTCTTCGTTCCGGTGGTGCGACGTGCCGGGACGGCCTGCCTGCGCAAGGTGCCCGGGTGGCGCGATTGTGCCCCACGGCCGGGACGCTGCCCAGCTCCGCCCGGTGAGCAAAACGAGCACAACCCCGCTTTACGCAACTATCGCGAAGTAGCTCGGAAACAGCGACGTACTACGCGGCTGCCTCTAGCGTCTGCCTTCCTCGGTCTGAGAGGAACCCAGCAGAACCCCCGAGGAACTCCGAAAGAAGGAAGGAAGCGGCCCCCACATGTCTTCGCGAAACGATGTCGCGACGAGCCCGGGCGCCGGTGCGGCGGACCATGCGAACGCGCGCATCGAGATCTCCGGGCTCACCAAGCGATTCCTGACCCCGGCCGGTGAGGTGTTCACGGCGCTGCAAGACGTTTCGTTCACCGTGGAGCCGGGCCAGTTCTGCGCCGTGGTGGGTCCCACCGGCTGCGGCAAGTCGACGACCCTGAGTATGGTGTCCGGGCTCGACCGGCCCAGCGGGGGATCGGTCAGGGTCGGCGGCCGTGAGGTGGACGGCGTCACCGGCGGCGTCAGCTTCATGTTCCAGGCCGACGCCCTGCTGCCCTGGAAGACCGTCCTCGGCAACGTGCTGATGGGCCCCGCTTTTCGTGGGGTGCCCAAGCAGCAGGCCCAGGCTCGGGCGCGCGACTGGCTGCGCCGGGTCGGACTCGCCGGGTTCGAGGACCGCTACCCCCACCAGCTGTCCGGCGGTATGCGCAAGCGCGTGGCGATGGCCGCAGCCCTGATCAACGAACCCAAGATCCTGATCATGGACGAGCCGTTCGGCGCCCTGGACGTGCAGACCAAGGCGATCATGTCGACCGAGCTGCTGAGCCTGTGGGAGCAGATCCGCCCGTCCGTCATCTTCATCACCCACGACCTGGACGAAGCGGTGGCGCTCGCCGACCGAGTGGTCGTGATGACGTCGAGCCCCGGATCGGTCAAGGCGATCTTCGACATCGACCTGCCCCGACCGCGCGGCTCGGTCCAGGAGATCCGCTTCCAGCCCCGCTTCATCGAACTCCAACACCAGATCTGGGACACGCTGCGCGAAGAGGTGGAGCGCGCCTACGCACTCACCGCGGGGGGCAAGGAATGAGTACGACGTCCACCGTTTCCGCGGTCCCCGTCACCGAAAGCGGCAAGGGCCCCGCCGCGAACGCCGCGCAGCGTGCCGCCCGGCGCCGTGTGGCCCTGGTGTGGGCGGGCCGTATCGCCCTCGCGGTCTTCGTGATCGGCGGCTGGCAGGCATTCACCACCTGGGGCATCGTCGACCCGTTCTTCTTCGGGCAGCCCTCGGGCATCTGGCAGCGGCTGATCGACCTCTTCCAGCACGGCACCCAGTTCGGCTCCTTCTACCAGAACATCTGGACCACCATCCAGGAGGCGCTGGTCGGCTTCGCCCTGGGTTCCCTCACCGGGATCGTCTTCGGCGTCGCGCTCGGGCAGAGCCGCTACCTGTCCGACGTGCTCGGTCCCTACATCAAGATGGTCAACGCGATCCCGCGCATCGTCCTCGGCTCGATCTTCATCGTCGCCTTCGGTATCGGTGTGACCCCGAAGATCCTGCTCGCCGCGGTGCTGGTGTTCTTCATCGTCTTCTTCAACGCCTTCCAGGGCGTGCGCGAGGTCGACCGCAACGTCCTTGCCAACGTCAGGGTGCTCGGCGCCTCCCGGATGCAGATCACCCGGCACGTCATCGTGCCCTCCGCGCTGACCTGGATCATCGCCAGCCTGCACAGCGCCTTCGGCTTCGCCATCGTCGGCGCGCTCGTCGGCGAGGTGCTCGGCGCGCAGAGCGGACTGGGCCTGGTCATCAAGACCGCGCAGAACAACTTCGACCCCAACGGCGTGTTCGCCACGATGCTCGTCATCGCGGTGATCGTGCTCGGTGCGGAGTGGCTGATCGGCAAGCTCGAACACCGGCTGCTCGCCTGGCGCCCGCCGGCCCCCTCCGAGACGAACGTCCTCTGACTCACACCATCCTTCAAGCCCTTCCACGGGCTTCCATCCCCCGCATCGCCGACAGCAGTCCCGCATTCCCGAAAGGTGCAGGCCCCGCCATGCTCAAGAGAACCCTAGCCGCATCGATCACCACCGTCCTCGCCCTCGGCGCCGCCACCGCGTGTTCCGGCAACTCCGGCAGCTCCGTGTCGTCCGGCTCCGGCCCCACCCCGACCGTCAAGCTCATGGTCGGCGGCATCGACAAGCAGATCTATCTGCCCTACCAGCTCGCCCAGAACCTCGGCTTCTACGAGAAGTACGGCGTCAAGGTCGAGCTGAGCACCGAGCAGAACGGCGGTGTCGGCGCCGAGGAGGCCATGGCCTCGGGCCAAGTGGACATGGCCGGCGCCTGGTACAACCACACGATCGAGTTCCAGGCCAAGGGGAAGGCGGTCGAGGACATCGTCCAGCTGTCCGGCGCGCCCGGCGAGCGGGAGATGTGCACCACGAAGAGCGGTGTGAAATCGGCCGCCGACTTCAAGGACAAGACACTCGGTGTCACCGACCTGGGCTCGGGCACCGACACCCTCACCCAGTTCATGGCGGCCAAGAAGGGCGTCAAGACCAACCAGTTCCACCGACTTGCGGTCGGTGCGGGCTCCACGGCCGTCGCCGCGCTGCAGAACGGCAAGGCCGACTGCGTCATGACGACGCAGCCGACGGTTGCCGCGATCGAGAAGAAGGGCGTCGGCACCTCCGCGATCGACCTGGCCACCACCGACGGCGCCAAGGCGGCGCTGGGCGGCGCGTTCCCGGGCGCGAGCGTCCTGGCCCGCACAGACTGGGTGAACTCGCACAAGGAAGCGGTGCAGAAGGTCGTCGACGCGCTCGTGGCCACGATGCACTGGATCAACACGCACAGCGCGGGCGACATAGCCAACAAGTTGCCGGCGTCGTTCGTGCAGAACCAACTGGTCACCAAGGCCGATTACATCAAGGCGCTGACCGGGGACAAGGGCCAGTTCCTGCCGGACGGAATCATGCCGGCCGGCGGCCCGAAGACCGCCCTGGCCACTGAGCAGTTGGTCGGGAACGTGACCTCGGCGGTGGACCTCGGCAAGACGTTCACCAACGAGTTCGCCCTCAGCGCCAACAAGAAGGAGGGCTTCACCACCACCACGATCCCGGCCGGCGCCGGCGGCTGAGTCCCCTGCGCTCACGGGGCTGCCCGGGCGACCGCCGCCCGGGCAGCCCCGAGCCGTGGACATCGCGGACCAGAATCCTCCCTCGCCGCCTCCCGGCGTGAGACGCCCGGCCACAGGGCGCTCCGACGAGTCGTCGGTGTTGCGACTCCGGGGCACCGTGAGCAACGAGTTCGGCCTCTTCGCATGCGAAGGACACAGACGCCACCGACCCTTATCTGCGATGACCTGGTCGGGCCGGCAGCGTGGTCGGCCCAGGCCGGTACGGGGGACGCGGATGCGTTCCCGAAGAAGGCGGGCGCAGATGCCGTCGTGACGTTGTCCCGGCGCCACCAGGATCGCGAGCGGACGACCGCAGCCGTCGCAGGCGAGGTGGATTTTGGTGGTCAGTCCACCTCGGGATCGGCCGAGGGCGTGATCGTCCGTTTCGTCCGCCCGGTGCTGCCCCCTTTCGGCCTGTGTTGGCGGCGTGCTGGTGGGCACGGCCGATGGTGGAGTCGATCGGGACCAGCCAGTCGATGTCGCCGGCCGCGTGGCCGCGGGCTTGGATCTGCTGCAGCGCCCGGGTGAACACGCCTTCCAGGGCGTAGCGGCGGAAGCGGGTGTACACCGTTTGTCTGGATGGTTTGAGGTTGTTCTGCGGGGCTCTCATTCGATCGTGTGTCTGGGGTCGGGGCGCCCAGATTTGGGATCCCTGGGCGCCCCGGACTCAGGCGCACGTCCGCTCGTATGGGAGATCTGGCACGTAGCGGTCCCATTCGGTCCGGTCCAGGCCACGGCCGGCGCGGCTGCAGGCGCGGGCGACCGCATTGGCGCGGGCGTCGATGATCTCGGTGAGGTTTTCGAGGTAGACGAGGTTGTCGCCGCCGCCGGTTGCCAGCGTGCGGCTGTCCGCGCTGAAAGCCACCGCCGTGATGATGGCCGCATGTGCGAGGCTTTGGAGCAGTACATGCGGCCGTGTCGAGCCGGTGACGTCCCAAAGCAGTACCCGCTCGTCATTGCCGGCGGTCGCCATGAGGTGCCCGTCGGGACTGAACGCGACTGAGCGCACCCAATCGGTGTGTTCGACCAGCGGGGCAGCGGCCATCTGCGGACGCTCGCGGTTCTCGACGTCCCACAGGATGACGCTGGTATCGACGCTTCCGGTTGCCAGGGTGCGGCCGTCGGGGCTGAAAGCGAGCGTGGTCACCTGGTTCGTGTGTCCGCTCAGCGTGGCCAGGCGCCGGTAGCGCGCCGGGTCGGTCACGTCCCACAGGATCGTCGTGGAGTCGTAGCTGCCGGTTGCCAGGGTGCGGCCGTCGGGACTGAAGGCCATCGCCGTAACTTGGGCAGTATGCCCGGCGGGCGAGGCAATCCGCGTCGGTCGGCTCGGGTCGGTGACGTCCCAGAGGATCACCTTGTCGCCGCCGGTGGCGAGTACGTGGCCCTTCGGGTCGAAGGCCAGTGAGATTACTGGATCGTTTTGAGCTGGAAGCTTGTCAACCTGCTTGGGAGCGTCCGGGGCGTGCACGTCCCACAGGACCGTGGTGCCGTCCTCTCCGCTGATGGCGAGCGTGTGCCCGTCGGGGCTGAAGGCCAGTGCGTCGACCCAGCCGTTGTGCGCGGTGATGTGGGCGGTCTTGCGCGGCAGCTTTCGATCGCTCATGTCCCACAAGTTGACGGTGCCGTCCGCGCTGCCAGTGGCCAGCACTCGGCCGTCGGGGCGATAGCCCACAGCGCGCACCGCATCCCGGTGACCGCCGAGCCTGAAGGTCGCGTTGATCCCGGCCCCCGTACCGCTGCGCCACAGGATCACGGTGTCGCCGGCGCTGGCGGTCGCCAGGGTGTTCCCGTCGGGGCTGAGTGCGACTGCTGCGGTCAGATTCCCACCGGCGCCGCCGATCTCCGTGTGCTGAACGGGCCGAGCCGGGTCGGTGATGTCCCAGCGAAGCATCCTGTGGTCGGCGCCCACAGCCAGCACGCTCCGTCCGCTGGTGTCGTACCGCACTGCGCCGACAGGGCCGTCCCACCCGCCATGGAGCCGGGAGATCACCTGGGGCCTGCGGAGGTTGCGTATGTCCCACAGCCGGACGGTGCTGTCGCCGTCGCCGGTGGCCACACGGTGCCCGTCGGGGCTGAACGCCAGCGAGGCTGATGCGCCGGTGTTCCGCTCGGTGAGCGAGGAGAGGTGGGCCGGAGCGTCGGGATGCCGGACGTTCCACAGGATGGTGGTGCCGCCCGCGTCACCCGTCGCCAGCATGTGCCCGTCACGACTGAACGCCGCCGACAGGACGGCCTGCCGGTGGGTAGTGAGGCGGATGAGCTTTCCCGGCGCCGCCCGATCGGAAATGTCCCAGAGGACGACCGTGTCGTCGACGCTGCCGCTGGCCAGAGTGTTCCCGTCGGGGCTGAACGCAACCGTGTCGACAGCGGCGTTTTGGCCGTTGACGCTGCTCAGCCGGTTTGGGCGGCTCGGGACGGTGACGTTCCACAGGGCGAGGCTGCCGTCCGCGATCCCGGCGGCCAGTGTGCGCCCGTCGGGGCTGAACGCCAGCGCGTCCACCCGCGCGCTGGTGCGAAAGGAGCCAAGTCGCCGGGTACCGTCCCACAAGATCACCTGGTTGTCGGCGCCGCCGGTGGCCAGGATGTGGTTGCCGGGATGGAACGCGACCGCCGAGACGGTCCGTGCGTGGCCGGCCAGCGTCCCGGCGTAGGGGGCGAGCAGGCCGGTGAGGAGACTCGCGGTGGTGTCCGTACTGCTGTGCAGTCGGTCAGCGGCGATGCCGAGCATGAGCGCCAGTTGTGGCGCGTTGCCGCGGGCGCTCTCGGCTTGGTCGAGCAGGGAGCGGGCGGTGGCGGCACGCTGCTGGGCGCGGGCCCTATTTCGTCCCTGGACGGCAAACGCGGTCGCGACCAGCGAGAGCACGAGCAGGACGGCGAGCGTGCCGATGAAGCCGGTCCGCACCCGGCGGCGGCGCTGCTCGGCCCGTACGCTCGCGTCGAGGAACTCCCTTTCGGAGCGGCTGAGCCGATCCGGGCGGTCGGCCGCCCACTCCCGCGCCAGATGTAATCGGTCGCCCCGGTGAAGGCGGTCTGCGTCGCGTCCGTCGCGCAGCCAGTCGGCGGCGGCCTCGGAGAGTTCCTGCTGTACCAACAGCCCGGCCCGGTCGGCCTTGATCCAGTCGCGGAACCGACCCCAGACGCGGAGCAGCGCCTCGTGGGAGATCTGCGCGGTATCGCCGTCAACGGTGATCAGGCGGGCCTGGGCGAGCCGGTCGCGGGCGGTCGCGACGGCGGGGGTCTGCTCCACCAACTCGGTCAGGTCGATCCGGCGGCGGGTGTCCTCGGTGCCCTCGCCGAGGCTGACCATCCGCTGCAGCATCATTCGGGCCGCCTGCTTTTCGTCCGCGTCGAGTGCCTCGTAGACGGTTTCGGCTCTGCGGGTGACTGCCTCCCCGACCCCGCCCGTTGCTCGATACCCGGCCAGGGTGAGCGTGCGGCCCTGATGGCGATTTTGCCAGGTGAGGAGCAGCGCGTACGACAGCAGCGGCAGCGCACCCGCAGCGAAGTCGTGATCGGCCTGCAGATCGTGCAGCAGCAGATCGACCAGCCCGGGTTCCAGGCCGAGACCGGCGGCTTCGGCCGGCTTCTCAATCGCTTCGCGTAGCTGCTCGGGAGCCATCGGCAGGACCTGCAGCTTGGAGTTGTCGAGTACCCGGGCCAGCTCCGAGTAGGCCAGGCAGTGCGCGTAGAAGTCGGCGCGTATCCCGAGGACGACCAGAGCGTGCTTCTGGGCTGCTGCGCACACCGCCCGGACGAATTGTGCACGTTCGTCAGCGTCCTGGCAGGCGGTGAACAGTTCCTCAAACTGGTCCACCACGAGCAGCAGTCGTCCGTCCGGCACGTTCTGGCCGCCCGCGTGCCGGTGCAGCGCCTGGGCCAGGACGGAGTTCAGCCGCGTCGGGTCGGCGGCGAGTTCGGTGCGGATGGCGTCTGCGGGCAGATCCGCAGGACCGGCCAGCCGAGTGGCTAGGGTGTCCAGCGGGTGCGCGCCCGGCGTGAGGACCATGCTCGGCCAGGCCGAAGACCCGCGCACCGGAAGCTCACCGCGGGCCACGGCGGGCAGTACCCCGGCCCGCAGCAGTGAGGACTTGCCCGAGCCGGACAGGCCCACCACGGCCATCGGTGTGCCCGTCTGCCAGCGGGTGGCCATCTGGTCGAGGAGGTCCCGGGTGAGCTGTTCACGGCCGAAGAAGAAGCGGGCGTCGTCGGCGGTGAACGGATCGAGACCGCGGTAGGGGCAGGGTCCCTCGGCCAGCGGCTGTCCGGTGTCCGTGGCGTCGGTGACCGGCGGGCAGACGCCCACGGGGTTGCCGGCGAGGACAAGGTCGCCGGCCTGGCCGCTGAGGTACCGGACCGGCGCCGGTATACCTCGCAGGGGCAGTTCACGCCGGAGGTATCGGAAGGCACCCTCCACGGTGAGCTCGGGCAGCCCGGCAGGGTCGCCCTCGCGCAGCAGGGTCATGAGAGCCCCGGTGAAGCTGGTGTGCCGTTCCCCGGGCAGGGCCAAGGCGAGTTCGTCGGCGGATGCAGAGGACAGGACGTAGGCACCAGCGAGCGAGGCGAGTTCGAAAGCGTTGGTGGCAGCGGTACCCAAGGAGCCACGGGCACGCCCGGAGTAGCAGCAGTCCAGCACCACGACGATGGTGCGCGCCCGGCAGACCGACAACGCGTCCGCGATCACCGTGTACGGCAAGGCTTTGAAGCCCAGTCCCTCGCTGAGATGGTCGGTTTCGCAGGTGGCCAGGTGCAGCTTGTTGCCGGGGCTGACCAGCCCGTGGCCAACGTAGTGGAAGAAGAAGACGTCTTCGGCTTGCTTTGCCGCCTCGATCAGGGCGTTGCCCAGTTCGATCGGATTCGGATCGATGATCGGTGGCAGCAGGTTCTCCGGGCGCAGGCCGCAGCAATCGATCAGAACGCTGCCCAGGTCCCGTACGGTGTCAGCGACCGCGGGGACGTCTGGAAGGCGGGAGCCGGCGACGTGCGTGCCGGTGCCGGCCAGCAGGGCCCGGGTCCCGGCCGAGTGCAGGTTCATCCGGCGGTGTCCTCCTCGCCGGTCCGGGGAGGCGCGGCGCCGATGGCCGGTGTTCCGGTCACACTTGCGGACAGCTGTGCGGCGAGGTCAGCGACCGCGGTGGTGCCGAAGTCCGGCACGTCAGTGGCGCTGATCTCGTACGACGTGCCGTCTGGCCGGGTCACCTTGAGCGTGACATCACTGGTGCGGTGCCGGATCCAGGCGATGAGGACACTCGCAACGGCCGTCGCGATGCCGCCTGGCGCGAGGATGACCGCCAGCGCCTCCACCCCCGAGCCGAGTGTGCCGGGTACGACGGGGCCGTCCACCAGCCGGACCCTGCCGCGTAACCCCTCCTCGTTGAGCAACCACTCCCGGAGGGAGCGCAGTTCATCTGCCGTGCGGTGCCCCTCGACCTCCAGCGTCACTTCCACGGACTATCCCTCAGCTCTCGCCGACACGCTGACAGGCACCATAGTGACGGATGGTCAACCTGCTGTGCAGGGGTATGTGGATTCGGTACCGGGCCGAGCCGCCCTGGGATCCCGGAGGCGCCGGTACGTCGGCCGGGAGGCCCTCGGCGCAGTGGAGCATCCCGGCTCCCGCATAGGAACACCTGGCTGCTGCTGGGCCCCCGAATGTTGATGAGAATGTTCGACTGGTCCACTCGTGCACGTCGGTGATGCCGTGCGCGGGACCGCCCCACAGGATGCGGTGTGCGGGGTGTCGACCGCGTAGATGGTGGAGTCGATGGACAGGCCGGCGGTCACCCAGTGGAGGGTGGTGCGGGCAATGGGGCCGACGAGCCGGGCCTCGGTGATGGCAGGCTGCCAGCCGGGCAGGAGCCGATCCTGGTGTGCAGCTGCCGGACCCGCTCGAGAGGAGCGGCGAGCAGGATGGTGTGGTCGGCGACGACGGGGGCGTTCTCGTCGATGGCCGTGGGGTAGCTCATGGCGGTTCCTCAGTGTCGGGGTCCGGGCCGCCGCGGGGGAGTCAACGGCGGCCCGGACGGCTGGGACGGTCAGGCGGGCATCGCGGAGTCGGGGATCCATCGGCCTTTGATGCCGGACGGGTTCGGGGCCTTGCCGCATCGGCGAGGCAGCGGACCGGCCGGTCGAGGCGGGTCAGGCGGGCAGTTCGGAGTCGGGGATCCAGTGGCCGTGGATGCCGGCGGGCACCCTGCGGGGGAGTTCGACGGCGGCTACGGTGCTCAGGTCGCTCGCGTCCAGGACGAGCAGCTCCGAGGCGTCAGCCTTGAGGTCGCTGACGATGGTGAGCAGATAGCCGTCGTCCTCGGCCATCCCGCCCTCGGCGGGTGCGAAGACGGCCTCGCCGGGCATCCGGCCCTCGCCGTGCGCGAGCAGCTTCTCCTGGCCGGTCCGCGTGTCGAACTTGACGGTGTGATAGCCCGAAAGGCCTGCGCCGGGGAAGGCGATGGCGTAGCTGTAGCGGTAGGCCGAACCGGTGTGGGCGTCGTTGATCGACGGGAACTCGGTGGCCAGGTCGTTGAGGGACTCAGTGGTGACCTTGCCCGTGGGCGGGTCCATGATCCATCGGTAGAAGGTCGAGCCGGCGTCGGGGCTGGTGCCGTAGCCGGGAGCGCCGACCCACCACTTCCACGAGTTCTCCCAGGCCGGACGGTCGAAGCGAGGCGCTTCGAGGACGATCCGGCCCTGCGCGTCGGTGTAGGCGTTGGCGACGTGCAACAGCGCCGCCTGGTCGGCCACCTCGAACCAGGTGGTCTTGCCCCCGGCGCGCGGCATCACTCCGATGCGCAGCGGGACGTCGTCGTGCCAGCGGTAGGGGATGCCGGAGTGCTCGGCGTGGTCGAAGACCACCGGCGAGTTGATGAAGACGACGTGCTCGCGGGTGATGGCGAAGTCGTGCATGAGCGACGGGCCGGAGCCGTCGATGACCTCCGACTTGACGATGCCGCCGGAGGCGTCGGCCACGTAGTAGGTCAGGTACGGCGGGAAGGGGCTGTAGCTGAAGAAGTGCAGCTCGCCGGTCTCCGGGTCCTCTTTGGGGTGGGCGGTCATCGCGCTGGTGAGCCTGCCGCCGAAGTCGTAGACGCCGATCGTGTCCAGATCGGCGCTGACCTCCCAGGGCAGGTTGGCCTCCTGCAGGGCCAGGTAGCGGCCCCCGTGGAAGATGATGTTGGTGGCGGCGGCGCTGACTTCGAGCTCGGTTCCGGTGAACGGGACGCCGTCCAGGAAGGGGGTGCGCACCCAGCGGTTGCGGTACCACTCGGCCCGGCCGCCCGTGAGGCGGATGCCGTGGATCATGCCCTCACCGCGGAACCAGTGGGTGGGGGTGATGCCCGGCTTGGGGTTGTGACCGTTGCGGAAATAGCGGCCGCTCAGCTCGGGCGGGAGGGTGCCGCGCACCTTCAGCTCGTGGCCGGTGATCTCGTCGGTGACGGGGGTGAAGTGGCCGCTGATGTACGGCTTGTCCAGGGTCATGGTCATGCCTTTCGCGTCGCGAGAGCCGAGATGAGCACGGTCAGGGCGGCGCAGGCCAGGAAAGCCGCGCCAAAGGAGGGGAGCAGGGTCAGGAAGGACAGACCGATGGCTCCGCCGATCTGCCGGGTGGCGTTGACCAGCCCTCCGGCCAGGCCGTTGTCAGCGGCCGGGACACCCATGGAGGACATCGCGGTGAGCCGGACGAAGGCCACCCCCAGCCCGATGCCGATGAGGAGCGTCGGGCCGAGCAGGTCCACAAGGAAGGCGCCGTCGGACGGGGTTCGGGACAGCCAGGCCAGTCCGGCCGCGAGGACCAGCAGGCCCACGGGGAGCACATGACGGCCGGAGACCTTGCCGGCGACCCACGACGAGAGGGTGATCACGAGGGCGAGGGGAAGCTGGGTCAGCCCGGCCTCCAAGGGCGAGTAGCCGAGGGTGCGCTGCTGGTAGAGGGGCAGGAAGTAGAACAGGCCGAGCCAGACCGCGCCCAGATGGGCCATCAGCACGTTGGGCACCGCCACCACGCTCATGCGCGCCGGCAGCAGCGGGTCGGCGCCGCGGCGCTGGAGCACCACGAACAGGCCGAGCAGCGCCAGACCGATCACGGCAAGCGGCCAAGGGCCTGACAGGCCGTAAGTGAGCGCGACCAGCCCCGCCGTCACCGTCACCGCGCCCGGCGCGTCCAGGCTTCCGCCGCGTGGCCGGTCGGCCCCGACCAGCAGCCAGGTGGCCACCAGGACGGGCAGGGCGAGGAGCACCATCACGACGAACACCGCACGCCAGCCGTAGAGGCTGGTGAGCAGCCCGCTCAGCAGCACGCCCGCCGCCCCGCCGGCACCGGAGACCGCGCCCCAAACTCCGAGCGCGGTGCCACGCCGCTCCCTGTCGGGATAGCACGTCAGCACGAGGGCCAGCGCCGTGGGCGCCAGCAGCGCGGCGCCGATTCCCTGCACTGCTCTGCAGGCGATCAGTACGGTCGCCGTGGGCGCCAGTGCCGCGCCCAGGGAGGAGAGGGCGAACAGGCCGATGCCGAGCAGGAACACGCGCCGAAGGCCGTACACGTCGCCTGCGCGCCCGCCCGGCAGCAGCAGCGCGCCGAAGACCAGTACGTAGGCGTTGACCGTCCACGCCTGGCCCGTGTCCGACAGATCGAGCCCGGCCCGGATCTGGGGCAGGGCGACGTTCACGATCGAAGTGCTCAGCACGACCAGGAACTGGGCCGTGGCCAAGACCGCCAGCGGTATCCAGCCGGTGGTGGTCCGTTGCAGTGCGGTGCGGGTCATGGCTCGACACTCGCAGCGGGCGTCCGCCGCTCGCGTCGGTAGTCATCGCCTATACGACTGCCTGCGGGAGACCCTTAGGCGACCGGGTCGTTCCCGGATTCCTCTGCGGCGCACGACCGCATAGGTTGTCGGACATGCCCGCGACATACACGGATGTGCTGATCGGTCGTCAGGACGAGATACGGCGGCTCGACGCCCTGCTCCAAGGGGCACGGGAGGGCCGGGGCGGCGCCCTGGTCCTGCGCGGAGAGCCGGGCATCGGCAAGAGCGCGCTGCTGCGGCATCTGGACGAGGCTGCGACCGGATTCCTCGTCATGCAGGCGTCCGGCGCGGAGTTCGAGATGGAGCTGCCGTTCGCCGCGCTGCACCAGTTGCTCGCGCCCGTCACCGGCCGGCTGATGGCGTTGCCTGCGCCGCACCGCAAGGCGCTGGAGATCGCTTTCGGCCTCGACACCGGCACACCCGATCCGTTCCTGGTCGGCGTCGCGTCGTTGGGCCTGATGGTGGAGACCGAGCGGGAACGCCCGCTCCTGTGCGTCGTCGACGACGCACAGTGGCTGGACCAGTCGTCGGCCAAGGCGCTGGCCTTCCTGGCCCGCCGGGTCTCGGCCGAGTCGATCGCCCTCGTGTTCGCGGCGCGCGAGCCGAGCCGCCTGCCCGAGCTGGACGAGCTGCCCGGCCATTCGCTTCAGGGTCTCGGCGAATCGGATGCCCGCGCGCTGCTGGCCGCGGCGATCCGCGCCCCGTTGGACGAGCGGGTGCGCGACCGCATCCTGGCCGAGGCGCGGGGCAACCCCCTCGCGCTGGTGGAGCTTCCCAGGACCGCCGGACTCGCCGGGATGGCGGGCGGATTCGCCCAGCCCGACTCGGTATCCGGCGTGATCGAGCAGAGCTTCCGGTCCCGGCTGGAGCTCCTGCCGCCGGCGGCCCGGCTGCTGGTGACCGTCGCCGCCGCCGACCCGATCGGCGACCCCGGCCTGCTGTGGCGTGCGGCCGAACTCCTGGGCATCGACGCGGCTGCCGCCGCCGAGTCCGTCCCGCTGGTCGGGTTCGGCACCCGGATCCGATTCAGCCACCCCCTCGCCCGCTCGGCCGCCTACCGCGCCGCGGCGCCACGGGAGCGGCGCAGGGCGCACGAGGCGCTGGCCGCCGTGACCGACCCGGTCGCCGACCCCGACCGGCGGGCCTGGCATCGCGCCCAGGCCAGTGCCGGCCCCAACGAGCAGGTCGCCGCCGAGCTCGAAGCCTGCGCCACCCGCGCTCAGGAACGTGGCGGTGTCGCCGCGGCGGCGGCCTTCCTCGAACGCTCGGCCGCGCTCACGATCAGCCCGGTCCAACGCGCCGAGCGGATCCTCGCCGCGGTCCAGGCCAAGCTCTCGGTGGGCGACTTCGACACCGCAGCCGACCTGCTCACCACCGTGGCGGCCGACGATCCGAGCCAGGCCGCCAGGGCCGACCTGCTCCGCGGCAGGCTGTCGTTCGTCCGCCGCCGCGGGGACGAAGGCCCCACGGCGTACCTGCTGCGCGCCGCCACCCGACTGGCGGGCACCGACCCCGCCTGGTCACGGGAGTGCTATCTGGACGCCATGGAGATGGGGCTTCTGCTCGGCGGCCTCGACCACGTGGTGGAGGCCGTCAGGAAGACCCCGCCGCCGGGCGAGCCGGTATCCGGCGCGACGGCGGTCCTGACCGGCCTGATCAGCCTGGTCAGCGACGGGCATCAGGCGGCGGGGGAGATCCTCGGGCCGGTCGTCGGCGACGCGGACGACGAGGTGTGGGCCAGGCGGCCGTCACTGGGCTTCATGGTGGCCACCGAGCTGTGGAACTTCGACGCCCTGTACGGCATCGCCACCCGTGCTGTCGCGGCCGGCCGAGAGTCGGGCTCCTTCCACGCGCTGCCCATCGCACTGGCCATGCAGGCCACCGCGACCGTGCACACGGGCGACTTCGGTGCCGCGATGGAGCTGATCTCCGAGGAGGAGGCGATCGCCGACGCCACCGGCGCGGCACCGCTGGTCTACCCGCGCCTCCACCTGGCCGCGATGCGCGGGCGGCGCAAGGATGCCGTCGACCTGTTCGCGTCGGTGGATCACCGGATGAGCCTCAGCGTGCAGTGGGCGACGGCCCTGCTCAGCAACGGCCTGGCCCACTACCCGGCCGCGCTGAAGGCGGCGAAGCAGGCGGTCGAGTACGGTGCCGTCGGCACGGCGGGCCTTGCCCTGCCCGAGCTGGTCGAGGCGGCCATGCGTTGCGGCGAGACCGAGGTCGCCGCCGCGGCCCTCGCCTCCCTCCAAGAGCGCACGCAGGCGGGCCGGCAGGCGTGGGGTCTAGGCGTCGAAGCATATGCGCGGGCCCTGGTGACCGAGGACGAGTCCGCCTACCAGGAGGCGATCGGCCTGCTCGGCGACGGCCCACTGGTCGTCTATCGCGCCCGGGCACATCTGCTGTACGGGGAGTGGCTGCGCCGCCAGGGCCGACGGCGTGACGCCCGGTCCGCGCTGCGGCTGGCGCACGAGTCGCTGTCCGACCTCGGCGTGGAGGCGTTCGCCGAGCGCGCCGCCGGCGAGTTGCGCGCCACGGGCGAGCAGGCCCGCAGCCGCACGTCGAAGGCATCGGACCGGCTGACGATGCAGGAGGTGCACATCGCACGCCTGGTCGCCGAGGGCGCCACATCCAAGGAGGTGGCGGCGAAGTTGTTCCTCAGCCCGCGGACGGTCGACGCGCACCTGCGCAACATCTTCCGCAAGCTCGGGCTCACCTCACGCAGGCAACTGCGAGACCTGCCCGACATTCGTTAGCCGCATGGTGGTGGCCGCGGCCTCGTGCCCGTTCATCGAATCCTCAGCCACAGACCGGCTTCATCCATACCCACCATGACCAGCACAACGAAGCCGACCAGCTCGGGCTACGATTTCTGACTGCTAAAGGGGGTTGCAGAAGGCTGTGATCAGGGCATCTTCCTTGTATGGGTGGGGTGTTGAGGGCTGAGCGGGTGTGGGTGGAGACGTTCACCGGCCTGCGGACTGATCAGTTCAGCCGGCTGTTGAAGGCGGTTCGGGAGCGCGGTGGGGAGGGGTGTGGGTGGGGTCGTCCGTGGCGGCTGCCGCTGGCTGAGCGGGTGTTGCTGGTGGCCGTGCTTCGAGGAGGTGGCCGACTGGGACGGCGGGGTCCTCGGCCCGGCGTTTGCGCAGGTGCTCGCGGTAGGGGTCGACCAGGCTGGCACGGTACTTGGGGACGCGGAGCATCCGCTCGGGCCGGTCGGCTCGCGCGTAGTGTTTGACGGTGTTCAGAGCCAGTTGCAGGCGGCGGGCGCACTCCAGCAGGCCCACGCCCTTCTCGAGCAGGCTGTGGACCTGGTGCCGGCGTTCCAGGGTCGTCTGTGCGCGGGCCCTTCGTACAGGGGCGCGTCCAGCACGGCGGCCCAGCAGGTACTGTGTGCCTTTATTACCTCGCTCAGGGCGGCTTCGCACAGGTTGTGCCACAGGTGCCACCTGTCCGCGACCTGCACCGTGTCGGGCAGGGCGCGGCGAATGGCCTCGGCATAGGTCGCGGAGCCGTCACGGCACACGGCCTCGACCCCCTGATGCTCGCGCAGCCAAGCTTCCAGCGTGTCGGCGGTGCGGTCGGTCAGCACGTCGATCCGCTCATGGGTCTCGGATCGATCACCACGGTGGCATACCGGTGCCGTCGGCGCAGAGCGAAGTCGTCGACGCCGATCACGCGGGGCGTCCGCCCGGTGGGCAACCAGATGCGCAGCAGGGCGCGCAGGGCCGTGTGGCGAGACAGGCCCGCCGCGAGCATCACCAGCAAACGTGATCCCGCCCGGCCCGCCAACTCCTTGACCACAGCCTTGACTTGCCTGGTCAGACGCGCCGTGCGTCGCTGGTAACGCTCCAGCACTCCGGGCATCTGCTCGCGGAAGGTCTGCCGGCAACCGCGCGTGGGACACACCAAGCGCCGCACCCGCACACAGACCACCACCCGCCGTCCGTCGACCGGCACGTCGCCCACCGTCCGCAGCTGAAATCCATGCACCCGCCCCGACGACGCCCCGCACACCGGACAGACTGCGGTGCCCGGCGGAGTCCGCGCCCGCACCACGATCCGCTCGCCCTCGTCAGCCACATCCTCCACAACCAGCGGGGAAAGACCCGCAAACACCGTCTGCACAAGCTCGTTGACATCCTCCACGCCAGTCACAACGACCCTCACGACTCTCCGTCACCACCGAAAGTGAGACAGGGCCAGAACAACGGTGTGACTCCGATCACGGAAGAGTGCACCTGTGACGAGCGGGAACATGGCCAAGACGACCGTTTCGGAGGCTGGGTCGGCGGCTGTGGGTGACCCATCGAGGAGCTCGTGGGCCGGGCCCAGTCGGAGGGCCTGCAGCTGACGGGCGGAGGCGGGCTGCTCCAGCAGTTGACGAAGCGGCTGCTGGAGTCCGCTCTCGAAGGTGAGATGACCGATCGCCTTGGCTATGACCGCACTGAAGCCGGTCTGCACGGCGCCGACCGAGGACGCCGCGACCAGCCGGTTCCTCGAGTTCTGTGAACAGTGGGGTGGGAGGTATCCGGCGATCGCCCGGCTCTGGGATAACGCCTCCGAGTTCGTGCCGTTCCTGCAGTTCGACGCCGAGATCCGCCGGATCGTGGGTTGTGTGTGAGTGTGTTCCGGGCTGTTTTGGGCTGGCGGAACGTTGTGCTGCTTGTGGCCGGCCGGCCAGTCGGCCAGTGGGTCGGCCAGCCGGTTCGGCCGGTTGGCCAGTCGGGGATTCTGTGTGTGGCTGGGTGGTTGGCTGAAACAGTGTGGTGGGGCAGCGTACCTTTCCGCTGTGCTTTGCCAGTAGGCTCTGTGTTCGCTCGCGGCTCTGCCGCTGCGGTCACGATGCTGGGGATGTTCCTGCGCACCGTTGCGTGTTGGGCCCGGAAGTGAGGGAGGCCCATGACGATGCGTGTGTACAGGGGTGAGGCCAAGCCGGCGTGCAAGCGCGGAAGACGAGGTTTCGTGGCCGGTGTCGAACTGGGGGACGTGCTGTTGTCGTCGGCGGCCGTGGCCTACGTGCTGGTGGTCTACGTTGTCGTTGGTCCTTCGACTCTGGGTCTGCGCTCGGCTGATTGGCTCTATTTTTCATATCTGGCGACGGACATGGCTGCGGGACTGTCGTTGCTGACACGCCGTCGCTGGCCGCTGCTCTTGACGTGCGCTGCTGTGGCTGCCCAGTTCATCACTGGTGCGGTGACGACGCTTCCGATTGCCTTCTACACGCTGATTTCTTCTCGGCGTTATGTGTGGGCAGCGATCGGCACTGTCTGCGTCTGTGTGGCATTCGTGCTGAATTTCATAGACCTGTCGCGTGGCTATTCTTCTTACGTCAGTCTGCCGGTGATCTTGACGTATGCCTTCGATGGAATCGCCATGCGTGAGGTGATCCCGTTTGTCGTCGTCCCGGCGCTGGTCGCCGTCACGGTCCGAGAGCATCGGCAACGCATCGTCAGTCTGCGAAGCCTCAATGTGCAGTTGCGGCGCGAGCAAGAACTGGTGGCTCAGAACGCGGCGTTGACCGAACGTACTCGCATCGCACGGGAGATGCACGACGTCGTGACACATTACGTCGGACTCATGGTCCTGCGGGCGGGGGCGCTGGAGTTGACGGTCGGTCGTGCGTCCGAGGCCGGACGGGGTGCGAGTGTGATCGCAGATCTCGGGCGCAAGACGATGTTGGAGCTGCGGGACCTGCTTCACGTGCTGCGTGAGGACGGCATGGGGGAGAAGGTGGCTCTCAGCCGTGCGGGGGAGGAACCTTTTGATCCCGACTTGGTACCGCTGCTGTGCAGCGCTCGTGATGCCGGCATGCCCGTGTCGTGGACGGTCGATGATGCCCTGGCAGGGCAGCCGGCGCTGTTGAAGTATGCGGTTTATCGCATTGTGCAAGAAGCGCTGGCGAACGCTGCTAGACATGCTCCCCGGTCCGCGGTGCACGTGGCAGTGATGCAGGAGGAGGACGTGTTGCGGCTGACCGTGCGGAATCCTGTGCCGGCGTTCGCTCCGCGGGACTGTGATCGTATGGGCACCGGCAGCGGACTCGGCCTGATCGGCATGGAGGAGCGTGCACGGCAGCTGGACGGCCATGTGGAGGCTGCCGTCGGCCCGGACGGACAGTTTCAGGTACTGGCGACCTTCCCACTGGCGCGGACGCAACCGATGAAGGTGTAGCCATCACCCGCACACGTTGGACCGCCGCTCGTGGCTGTACCCCTGGCGGAGCGGGCGGGAAGGAGCGGGCAGCTCTGCTCCTTCCTCGCCGCTTCTCATGGATGGCGGCGCAGCTGTCCGGCTTGAATCAGGGCGCTGCTGCCACTGGGTACTGCCATTCCCCTCGACCTCTGGAGATCTTGTCTGCGGCCGGCTCCGGGTCAGAGTTGGTTCGGTGGTCGTGTTCGTGGTCGATCGGGCTCTGGTACCCGCACATGCCGTGTTGTCGGTGGGCGTTGTAGGAGCCGGTGATCCAGGTGGCGATCCTCAGTCGGGCGTCGGTGGCTGGTGAAGGTGTGCCGGTGGATGTATTCGGCCTTGAGCACGCTGTTGAACGCCTCGCCGACGGCATTGTCGAAGCACGACCCGATCCGGCTCATGGACTGGGTGACGCCGAGTTTCCGGCAGGTTCGGCGATAGCGGCGGGAGACGTATTCGCTGCCGCGGTCGCTGTGAAAGATCACGCCCTTCCTGCGGGCATTGCCCAGGTATGTGGGTCGTGGGGATCGAGGATGTGTTGTTTCCCTGGTATCGATGTGCACGTCACCGCAGTGCAGAAAGCCGGCCACGCGACCCCCGACGGCCTGCAGCAATACATCGCCGACAAGCTCGGCGAGGACAGCGGTGTCCTGATCGTCGACGACACCGGCTTCATCAAGAAGGGCATCACCTCCGCCGGGGTCCAGCGGCAGTACTCCGGGACCGCCGGCCGGACGGAGAACTGCCAGATCGGCGTCTTCGCCGCTTACGCCTCGGTCCGCGGCCGTGCCTTGGTCGACCGCGAGCTCTACCTCCCCAAGTCCTGGACCGAGGACCGGGAACGCTGCCGCGCTGCAAAGGTCCCCGACGAGCGGGAGTTCGCCACCAAGGGCGAACTGGCCCGCCACATGGTGTTGCGGTCCCTCGCCTCGCCGCTGCCCATCGCCTGGGTGACCGCGGACTCCGCCTACGGACAGGACAACCGATTCCGCCGGCTGCTGGAACAGTCAGGCGTCGGCTATGTGCTGGCCGTGCCCAAGTCCCAGTTCACCGTGGGCTGTCCCCGCATCGACGGCCTGTTCGCGCAAGCACCCAACGAGGCATGGGAGAAGATCTCGTGCGGTGACGGCGCGAAGGGTCCCCGTGTCTATCACTGGGCGGCGGTGCGGCTGTCAGCCGTCGCCGAGTTCGACTACCAAGGCGAGGTCCCTTACCGGATGAGGTGGGCACTGGCCCGGCGCAGCATCAGCAAGCCCAACGAGATCGCCTATTACCTCGCCTACGCGCCCCTGGAAACTACGGTCCGGGAGTTGGTGCGGGTCGCCGGGGCACGCTGGGCGATCGAGGAGTGTTTCCAGGCCGCGAAGAACGAGTGCGGCCTGGATCAGTACGAGGTCCGCCGTTATGTGGGCTGGTATCGGCACGTCACCCTCGCCATGCTCGCGCACGCATTCCTGGCTGCCACGGCTCGTCAGGCCGAGGAAAAGGGGGCGCAACCAATGGGACCGTCGGGGCCATCGAGCTCACGGTGGCGGAGGTTCGGCGACTCCTGGCAGCTTGTCGTCCCGGACCCCCGCACCTGCGTGGACACCGAGGACGACGTCACGCGCTGGGCTGGTCGAACTGGCGCCGCCAACGCCAGGCAATCGCTCGCCGCTGTCACTACCTGCGGCGTTGTCGCACGATCGAGGGGCGGTCTCCGTGAGACCACCCCCGCACGTTCGAAGTCCCGCTACACTCCCGCCACCCGGCGAAACAGCAGGTCAGACGGCGAAATCCTGCTGGAGTACTAGGGCCTGTGTGACGTCGTGATCAATCAGGTACCTTCAGGAGGTCGTTGATCCAGATCATTGAGGCGCGGAGGTGGAGGCCGGCGAGGTAGCTCTCGGGTGTCTTGTCGTATCGAGTTGCGATGCCCCGCCAGGCCTTCAGCTTGTTGATCAGGCGCTCGACGGTGTTCCGCTCCTTGTAGGGATCGGCGTCGTGGCGTGGGGGCCGGCCGCCCCGGCAGCCTTTCTTCTTCCGGTTGGCGGTCTGGCCCTTCTTCTCCGGGATGACTGCCTTGATGTTGCGTTTGCGCAGGTGGGAACGGTTGGCGCGGGATGAGTTGTCCGCGGCGACAGCACCAGGCCGGTTTCGGGGACGGTCGACGGGCAGACGAACCCGCACCTTCTGCAGCACGGGGACGAACTGCGGACTGTCGGCGGCCTGGCCTGCGGTCAGCACGCACGCCAGCGGGCGGCACTTGCGGTCCGCAGCAAGATGAACCTTGCTCGTCAGCCCGCCACGGGAGCTGCCGAGCAGGGCTTCCTTCAAGCGAAGCTGGCGTCGTCGCCTGACGCGCCGCCGCTCTTCCCGCCCGGCGTCGTCACCGTCGTCCTGCCCGTTCTGTTCCGGCGGGCCGCCCCCTTTTCCGGGCCCGCTCCTGCTCGGCGGCGGCCTCCTCGAGGGCATCCATGACTTCCTTGCCGATGCACATCCCCGGCGGCGTCGTGGTGGGCACGGGCGGTGGTGGAGTCCACGCTGACCAGGGACAAGTCCGTCTTCCCTCGGCGTGCGGCCTCGGCGATCATTCTTTTCAGCGGTGCGGTGAAGACGCCGGCGTCCCTCCACACCCGGAAGCGGCCGTAGACCGTCGGCCACGGGCCGAACTCGCCGGGCATCTCCCGCCACTGGCTGCTGGTGCGGAATCGCCAGATCACTCCCTCGAACTGCTCCCGCAGCCGCTCGGGGTACCGGCCGTACTCACCTATCGGCAGGAACGACTCGATCAACTTCCACTGCTCGTCGGTGAGTTGCCTGCGTGTCACGACCGTCTTCCTACCGGATCCGCCTTCCCGGCGGATCCGGATCAGCAAGATTGATCACGACGTCACACAGGCCCTAGCAGCGCGCGGGCCCGTGTCAACGGCACGCCGGCCGTGCTCGTCGCTGCCGGCGCGGCGACATCCGGTCCGGGATGCAGGCCGAGCAGGCGGAATAGCCGAGCGGAGGCGGGACTGAGGGCATCGTAGGACCAGGAGAAGACGGCCCGTAGCCGGGTGGCCGGATCACCGCCGTCGAGTGCGTCCAGCCGGGTGCCGGTATCTCGCAGTTCCCCGGCGAGCGTGGCGAGGGGCATGTCGGGCTGGGCGGAGACGGCCAGGGCCAGCGGCAGACCCGCGCACCGGGTCGCGATCTCCGCGACGGCGGAGGGCTCGGCGGCCGCGCGCTGGGCACCGAGCCGGTCGGTCAGCATCGACCGGACCTCGTGGCGAGTGGGGAGGCCTGTGCGACGAAGGCCCTCAGGTTGAAGCCGGGGACGGCGGCTTGCTCGGCGGTCAGTTCGCCGGCGGTGGACAGCAGGCGCCGGGCCGCAACGTGCTCGGCGGGTCGGTTGACCGACTCCACGGCGCTCAGCCGACCCCTCCGGAAGGCGAACACGGAGAAGCGACCGTCGGCGGGCTCGCCGAACACCTGGACCTGGTCGTAACCGGCTGACACGCCGGCGATCTGCAACCTCAGCCCTCCTTGGTCGCTCCAGAACCAGGGGAGCTCGCAGTAGCGGCGCTCCTGACCGCTGACGATGCCGCGGCCGACGTGAACGGCCTGGTCCACGGCGTTCTGTACCGACTCCAGGCGCACCGGGGCATCGCAGTGGACGCTGGGGAACCGCGCACAGTCGCCGATGGCGTACACCCCGGGATCGGCGGTCCGTAGCCCCGCACCGACCAGGATGCCGCCGTCGACTGCCAGTTCGGCCTGATCCGCGAGATCGTCGTTGGGCAGCACACCGACCCCGACCACCACGAGGTCGGCCGGGTGGATCCGGTGGTCCGCGGTGCGGACCGCGGTGACCTCCCCACGGCGGCCGAGGAACTCGACCGGACGGGTGCCGAACCGGACCTGGACGCCTTTGTCGGCGTGGGCGCGGGCGAAGAACCGTGACACCGGTTCGGTGACCGCGCGGCCCATGAGCCGGTCGCCGGCCTCCAGGACCACCACATTCTCGCACCTGTCGGCGACGGCGGACGCGAACTCCAGCCCGATGAACCCGCCCCCGACGATGACGACCGACCGAGCCGATGCCACGTGCTCGCGCAGGGCCCTTGCCTGGGGCGCGGTGCGTAGGGGCAGCACCCCACCAAGGTCCTCACCGGGCAGGCCGAGGCGGCGGGGGCGGGCACCGGTGGCCAGCACCAGGTGCTGCCAGGACAGCTGAGCGCCATTGGCCAGGCTCACGCGCCGTGCGGACCGGTCGATCCCGACGACTCGCTGCCCCCGCAGGACCTCGATCGCATGGTCCCGGTAGAAGGACTCAGCGCGCAGCTGGAGCGTGTCCTCCGCGGCCGAACCCAGGAGGAACGCCTTGGACAGGGGCGGGCGATGGTAGGGCGGTTCGGTTTCGTCACCGATCAAGACGATACGCTGCTGGTAGCCCTCCTTGCGGAGGGTGACTGCCAACTGCACCCCGGCCTGGCCGGCGCCGACGATGACGGTGCTCACCGCTGCCGCTCAGGCAGTCGGACCACCAGTCCATCCAGGGCCGAGGTGAGCATGAGTTGGCATCCCAACCGACTGCCGGGTTCGCGCGGACAGGCGGTGCAATCGAGCATCTCGTCCTCATCCGGGCTGACCGCGGGCAGCCCTTCGGCAACGGAGGGGTCGACGTAGACGTGACAGGTCGCGCACATCGCCGCGCCCCCGCACTCGGCGATGATGCCGTCGACCCCCAGGGCCACTGCGGCGTGCATGACGCTCGTGCCCTCGGGCACGTCGAGAATGTCTGAGGAGCCGTCGGGGTGCAGGTAGACCACTTTCGGCATGGTGGGTTCTCCGTTCGATGAAGTGTCGGGGCGTGAGCCGTCACGGCTCCCAGCGCACCGGTAGGTTGAGGACGCCGCGGAAGACCCAACCGCCCATGCGGACGGGCGCGGAGTCGGACAGCCGCAGGCCCCGCAGTCGGCGGAAGAGCGTGGGCAGGGAGATCCGGCCGACCTGGGTGCGGGCCACCCATGAGCCGAGGCAGAAGTGCGGACCGCCGCCGAAGGCGATGTGCGCACGGTCCCCCCGGTCCATGTCGAAGGTGTCGGGTTCGGCGAAAACGGACTCGTCGCGGTTGGCCGAGCCGAGCACCACGCCCAACCGCGCGCCGGCGGGGAGCAGCGTACCGCCCAGCTCCACCTCCCGGGTTGTCTGGCGCGGGTACATACCGATCGGCGCGACCCAGCGCACGGACTCCTCGAAGACATCCTCGAATCTGGCAGGATCCGCCGTCACGAGCGCGCGCTGCTCTGGGTGGGTCAGCAATGCATAGGCGCCCACCGCCGTGGCGTCGCGCGGTTCGTTGAGGCCGCCGCCGATGAACAACTTGACATTGCCCCGGATCTGCTCCGAGGTCAGCGGGTCGGAGGCATGCAGCATCGCGGAGATCACCGACGCGTCCGGATGCGCCCGCAAGCGCGCGATCGCGGCGTCCACCGCTTCGTCCACCCCGCGGGTGGCGGCATCGGAGCGCTGCCAGACCTCCGGCTCGTCGCCGTAGTTGCCCGTGCCGTCCATCATCGCCTGGGACCACGTCTGCAGGTCCCGCGCGTCCACCTCGAGCAGCCCCAGTACCGCGGCCAGGCTGCGAGCGGCCATCGGTCCGGCGAACTCGGTGAACAGGTCGGCCTCGCCGCGCTCGTGGAAGCCGTCGATCAACTCGTCGGCTATCTTCTGAAAGACCGGCGCCCAGTGCTGCTTGACGGCCCTTGGCCGCAGTGCCGACTCGGCCGCCCTGCGCTCCCGCAGGTGATCTACGCCGTCCTTGCGAAGCATGGTCTGGCCCATCACCCGGATCATCAGCGAGTCCCGTTCCGCGGCACTGAAGATCTCGGGGTGCCGCTCCAGGTGGACGATGTCACGGTGGCGGGTGACCAGGTACCGGTCGGCTGCGGGTACCCAGGCGACCGGTTGGAGTCGGCGCAGCTGCCGATAGATCGGATAGGGGTCGGCCCAAAGGTCCTGGAGCCGGATGGTGTTCGGATAGTCCTCGATGATCTGGGCCATGTCTGCCTTCCGTGGAGGTGGTGCACGGTGGCAATGACTGTGGCGCGTAGGTGTCGCGTTGAAAAGGACAGCTTTCCGCTCTGTTCCCGCAACAAAACTCATAATCGCAGGTCTGCGGCGTTTTCGGGTGCTACTGGACTGCGACGGCGGCCTGTCGTCAGGTGGTGGCGCGGCCTTCGGCGCAGTACCGCACGAACTCGGCGACCCGCCTGGTCTGGGCCACCTGCTTAGGCCAGCACAGCAGGACCGACACGGCGGCGTCCGGTAGCTCGGCGATCTGCTTGTACACCACGCGGCGCCCCTCGTAGGTGCGGTCGTTCGGCGGCCGCTGAACCAGGATGGCCCACCCGAGCCCCCGCCCGACCAGGGCACGCGCCATCTCGAAGTTCCTGGTGCGGTGCCGCACGATGGGTGCCATGCCCGCTTCCTGACACAGCAGGAGCGTGTGGCGGGAGCTCGGTGGGGCGTCGAGCAGCACCATCGGCTCGTCGACCAGATCACGCAGGGCGACCACGGGCTCGTTCGCCAGCCTGTGGTCGGCGGGAAGTAGCACATGCGGCGGCATGGTGAACATCACCACCCGTTCCATATCCGGCAGCACGTCCATGTCGTAGACCACGGCCACGTCGAGTTCGCCGTCGAGCAGCAACCGCTGCAGGCGGTCGCTGGTGCCGTCCTCGAAGTCCAGGGTCAGCGCCGGGTGAAGGGCGGAAAACTCCTGGAGCAGTGGAGGCAGCACGGTAGGCGCCAAGGTGACATAACAGCCGATCGACAGCCGACCCGTCAGCTGCTCACCGGATCCGGAGACCGCCGACTCCAGATCCTCGGCCTGCCGCAGCAGCGCCCGCATCTGCTGGAGGGCCTGTCTCCCGGCCGGCGTCAGCGTGATCCCGTGTGCCTTGCGCCGGATGCACAGCTGGACCTTCAGCGCCCGTTCCAACTCATTGATCGCCAGGGACACCCCGGACTGGGAGATGCGCAGCCGGGCGGCTGCCTCGTTCAAGGTACCGCTCTCGGCGACCGTCACGAAGTACAGCAGCTGCCGCAGCGAGAACGCGGGAACGTTCGGAAGTTTTTCCAAAGTACTTTCCCATGTTTATGTGCTTTTCGCGTTCTTTTCAACATGCCGGGGGGCTGTCATCGTAAGCGCCGTCGGCTGCGGGACGGCAGGTCAGCCGCTGCACTGGCTGGGCTGTCAGGCATGCCCAGCTCGCTTGAGGGCCGGTCCACGAGGCGTTCCGGCAGCCGTCCCTGAGCGGCCGAACGGCATTGGGCGGCGGCGACCGGAAGCGCACTGTCGATCTCCGCGTATGTCGTGGTCATCAGTCTGATCAGCGCGGCGGCGGCCTTCGGGCTCGGTGAGTCGTCCAACAAGGGGATCGGGCACGAACCAGCATTGGTGGCCGTCGCGGAGCACACAGGTGACGACGGCAAGCAACGGGAAGGAATTCGATGATGATCAGCATACTGCCGCTCACCAGCGCACCCGAGGGTATGGCGGTCGCCGAGTGGGAGGCGCGCCTGGAGCTCGCCGCGACCTACCGCCTCTTCGCGACGCTCGGCTGGGGCGAGATGGTCTTCAACCACATTTCGCTGCGGTTGCCGGGCGAACCCGCCACCTACCTCATGAACCCGTTCGGCCTGATGTACGAGGAGGTGACGGCCTCCAACCTCATCAAGGTGGACCTCGACGGGAACCTGGCAGAGGAGAGTCTGTACGCCGCCAATCCGGCCGGCTTCCTGTTCCACGGCGCCATCCATCGCACGGTCCCGGACGCGCACTGTGTCATGCACACGCACACCACGGCAGGATCGGCGGTGGCCTGCCTGGACACCGGGCTGTCTCCCGACAATTTCTACGCCGCGCAGTTGTACGGCACGGTGGCCTACCACGAGTTCGAGGGGATCACCGTCAACGCGGGCGAGGTTCCGCGCATGCTCGCCGCGCTCGGCGACAAGCGCCTGCTGGTCCTCCGCAACCATGGGCTCCTTTCCCATGGCCGTACCGTCGCCGAGGCGTTCTACCGGTTGTGGGTGTTGAACCGGGCCTGCGAGATCCAGCTTCAGGCCCAGTCCACCGGACAGCCGTTGCGTCAGGTCAGCGTAGCGGCGGCGATCTCCAGCTCCCGCGCCGCCGCCGACTTCCTGGAGCCGGGTGAAGGCCCCGAGCAGCTCATGTTCGACGCGCTGCTGCGCAAGGTGCATCGCGTGGACCCGGGGTACGCCCAGTAGCGCGGGAAGGCTGTGACCACGGCTGCGCGGCCGGCGCAGGGGTCGTCGACTCAGGTGTGGTGCGGCTGGTAGCGGGAGACGCCCGCACTTGGTGTCACTAGGCGGCACGGATCCACCCGAATCCGTGCCGCCTCATGTTTCCGGCCGTGGTCCTCAGTGGCGCTGCGAGCCACGGTGGAAGGTGTGGACAGTGGCCTTGGCGTCGCAAGGGATCGACGGCACCACCTCGACGCGCAGACCGCCGGTGGCCGGGTCGTAGTCGTCGCCCTCCGTACTGACGGGACGTCGGGAAGAGTCGGTGTCCGGGTCGTGGATGGCACACAGCAGGCGGGTGGCATCGCTCCGTACGAGGCCGGCGGGTCACCGTCGGCCAGGCGGTTGCGCAACCGTCCGGTCGAGCGGTGATCCGATGACGAATGCGATCTCCCTCTCGAAACCGACGAGTTCGCAGCCGAGTGGCCGTCCGATCGCCCCCCTCGTGCCCGCCGGCGACGAAGGCGGCTTGACGGAAGCACGATGGATGGGCGGGCTCACCCGTCCGAGCTTCCTCGCCGGGTGGGGTGGTTGTTGCCGAGCGGCTGTGTTGTCAGGAACGCTCCAGGAACGCCTGGACCTTGGCCTTGCAGGGCTCGCGGTCGTACGACTTCACGTACGCGCCCGCCATGCGGACCGGGTCGCCGAAGAAGTAGTACTCGTACAGCGCCTGGCGGCTGGAGAACGCGGAGATGCAGGTGTCCCACGCCAGCCGGAAGAGTTTCACGCGTTCCGGGCCGGTCAGGGTCGCGGCCTGCAGGTACGCCTCGATGTCGGCGGCGGCCGGGCCGTTGATGTCGAGCTCGGTCGGCGTGGCCATCAGGCCGGAGGCGCCGAGCTTGCGCAGGATCTGCGGGAAGCGCTGGTAGAGCTTGGGGTAGAGGTTGCGGGCGGCGTTGAGCGGGGCGAATGCCGGGGTGAGGACGCCGTACTCGTTGAACGTGGCGTCGGCCTCGGCGGCGCGCAGGAAGGCGCGGAGCATCTCAAGCGTGGCGATGATCTCGGCGATGTCCTCCTGGACGTGCTGGATCCGCGCGGTCAGCTTGCCGCCACCCTGCTGAGTTCCGGCCAAGGACCGGTTGACCTGAAGGGGGGATCAGGGTGTGCGTGCACAGGAGGTCCTCTTCGCGGACCTTTTCGTAGTAGCGGCGGATGTTCTCGCCGAAGGCGGGGTTGGCCTGGGCGAACCAGTCGGCGGCAGAGGCGAGCGCCATCAGGGAGCTGTTCATGTAGTCGCCGGTGCGGCCGAGCATGCCGTTGCTGTGGTCGGCCCACACCTTGAACGCCCTGCGGCGCTTGACCAGGTCGTCCGGGGTCTTGGGAGTGAGGAAGGAGGTGCCGACCGGTTCGCCGGAGGTCGGCGAGTTATAGGTCAGGACGTCCTTGTGCTCGGCGGACTGCTGGAGGTCGTACAACTCGGCATAGGTGCGCACCACGTTGCGGAAGGCCGGGTGGTCCTGGATCCCGCCGGTGACGGTCTCGCCCAGCACATGGACGGTGGGACGGGCGGCGGAGAGTCGCTTGAGGTATTCCTTGCCGGTACGTGCTGCCATGGGTCTGCTCCTGAGGGGAACTCGCGGGGAGGGCGAGGGGCGTCAGATGAGGTGTTCGATGCCGTCGGTGGTTTCGGCCGCCATGCCGAAGCGGCTCCAGGCGTAGGTGACATGCTGATCGCCCTGCTGGAGAAACTCAGCGCGCACTCCGTCCACTTCGACGCCCGCCATCGGTCGTGAGACGAGGAGCGCGGCTGTCTCCTCTCAGCCGTGGCTCCCCGCTCTCACCGATCCCGAAGGCGGCGCACCGAGTGCGATCACCGACGGCGCTTTCGTCCTGCTCGTCCACGCGGAGCAGGTCGGTGGGCGGCATGCCCACCGTCCTGCTCCGCGCGGTTTCCGGTTGCTCAGGCCGTCAGCGCCGTCTGCTTGTCCTGCTCGGTGTTCTCGGCGTCGCTGAGCGAGACGCCCATGCGGTCCTTCAGAACGAAGGTGACGGCGAGTCCGACGACCGTCACGACGGCGAGGTACACGCCGACGGAATACACCGTGTGGGTGCTGGACTCGAGCGATTGGGCGATCATCGGGGCGAAGGCGCCGCCGAGGACGGCGCCCAGCGCGTAGGACAGGGCCGCGCCGCTGTACCGGACTGCGGTGGGATAGAGCTCTGCGAAGAGTGCGGCCTGCGGTCCGTAGGTCAGACCGAGACCGACGCTGTAGAGGACGAGCGCCAGGGTGATGAGTCCGATGTTCCCCGTGTTGAGCAGGGCGAAGAAGGGGAACATCCAGGCGAGCTGGATGACGAAGCCGATGCGGAAGACGCGGATGCGGCCGAGGCGGTCCGACCACCGGCCGGCGGCCGTGGTGCTGACCAGCCAGCCGACGGCGGAGACCATCACGGCGATCAGGATCTGCGTCGGAGCCAAGTGCAGATGGATCACCGAGTAGCTCTGCACGTAGCCGCCCGCGACCATATAGCCGACCGCGTTGTTGGCGGCGAAGAGCAGGGCCCCGGCCACGACCAGCGGCCAGTGGTGCCTGAACAGGGCCGCGATGGGAGTGCGCGGCCGGCTCCCGGACTCCTTCAGCTCTTGGTAGACCGGGCTTTCGTCCACCCTCTGCCGGATGATCAGTCCGGCCGCGATGAGTACGACGCTGAGCAGGAAGGGGATGCGCCAGCCCCAGGCGATGAACTGGGCGTTCGTGGTGACGGCGGTGACCGCGGCCAGCGCACCGTTGGCCAGGAGCAGGCCGAGCGGGGCTCCGAGCTGTGGGTAGGCGCCGAGCCTCCCCCGCTGGTCGGAGGGTGCGTGTTCCACGGAGATGAGAGCGGCGCCGCCCCACTCCCCGCCGGCGGACAGTCCCTGCAGGATGCGCAGGAGGACAAGGATGACAGGTGCGCTCGATCCGATGGTGCCGGTCGAGGGGACAAGGCCGATCAGTGTGGTGGAGACACCCATGAGCAGCAGGGTGGCGATGAGCATGGCACGGCGGCCGAACCGGTCACCGAGGTGGCCGGCGAGGGCGGCTCCGACCGGGCGGAAGACGAAGCTGATGCCGATGGTCGCGAAGGAGATGACCAGTGAGTCCGCGCCCAGCCCGGCGAAGAACTGCTTGCCGAAGACCAGGCCGGTACACAGGGCGTAGATGAAGAAGTCGTACCACTCGATCGTGGTGCCTGCCATGGCGGCGAGCGCGACCGTGCGCTGTCTGCCGGACGCGGATGAGGGTTGGGACATGGGAAGTCCGATCGTCGGTGGGGCGTCTTTGGCCCGGGGAGGAATGGAAGGTCACAGCCATCACGTCTGGGGCACTGATGGTGTGCATGGGGGACGGGGGCGTCGGTCGAGCCCGTGGTGGTCCGCGACTGCGGGAGGTGTCAGACGGCGTAGCCGGGGTCGATGCGGTCGATCTCACGGCGCAGTGCGTCGAACAGAGACCTGCCGGCCTGGGTACGGTCACCCATCTGGAAGGACTCCCGTGTCGAGCGGATGGCCGCCACCCGGCTGACCGCGGTCAGCGGCTGCCCGGACGACTGGGCGGCCAACTGGATCTCGCACGCCCGTTGCAGGGTCCAAAGGGTGGCGAACGCGGCAGGCACGGTCGAGCCCAGTGCCAGCAGGCCGTGGTTGCGCAGGATCATCAGGTTGCGTTCGCCGAGGTTGGCCACCAGCCGGGGCTTTTCGTCGGGGTCGACGGTGACGCCCTCGAAGTCGTGGTACGCGACCATGTCATGCAGTTGGGCGGCGTAGAAGTTGTCCGGGTCCAGCCCGTTTCGCAGACACGCGACCCCGGTGCCCGCGGTGGTGTGGGTGTGCATGACGCAGTGGGCGTCGGGCCGGTTGGCGTGGATCACCGAATGGATCAGCAGTCCCGCCTCGTTGATGGGCCAGTCGGATTCCGACAAGACGTTGCCGTCAAGGTCGATCTTCACCAGGTTCGAGGCGGTGACCTCGCGGTACATCAGTCCGAACGGGTTGATCAGCAGGTGTCCATCCTCACCGGGAACCCGCACGGTGATGTGGTTGAAGATCATCTCCACCCATCCCAGGTGGTCGAAGATCCGGTAGCAGGCGGCCAGTTCGAGCCGCGCATGCCACTCCGCTTCGCTCATGTGCGCCGGCTTGGCCGAGCTCGTCGGGACGTCCAGAACGGTCACCGTTGTACTCCTCGAGTGCTTCATGGGCATCGCCGCTATCGCGAGTTGCCCGGTCTGCAGGAGCATGAGCGCAGGACAGCTCGAGAACCAATGTCGAGGCCGACAGCGAATGCCGCCACCCTGTGTCGCATGCGACAGTCATGCGCACACAGAACGGCGTCGGAGCATCAGCTGGTGACTTGTCCCGGGGCAGGCTCGCTCAGAGCACTCAGCTCCAGAGTGAGTATCAGACGTCGTGCCGGGTCCGCGAGCGACACCCCGAAGAGCTGCTCGGCCCGGCGGAGCCTGAGCCGCAGTGTGTTCTGGTGGACGTGCAACTCCGCACTGGCCGCAGCGACATCACCGAAGTGCCGCAGGTATGTGAGCAGCGTGGCGCTGTATGCGGTGGCGTTCTCGGCGTCGTGCGCCCGCAGGCGTTCCGCGACGCCGGTGCGCAATGCGGCATCGCACCGCACGGCCTCGAGCAATCGGCGCAGCACCAGCTCCGGCCGCATGTCCTCGGCTCGGTACGCGCCGGCGGCTGCGCGATGCTCCCGCAGATGGTCGAGTGCGGCGTCCACATCGCGGCGGGCGGCGAGCAGATCAGGCGGCGTGGGAACAGCCGGGGAAAGGACCGCGGTGAATGACCGGCGCAGGCTGTGTCTGGCCCGGTCCAGAAGATGGTCCACCAGGGACTCGGCGGACACTGAACCCGAACCAGACGTCGGCAGCAGCAGGTAGAGGCGCTCGTCAATCAGTGCCGCAGCCGGTTCGTATCCGAAGGAGCCTCCGTCGAGGACGGCCAGGTCCAGCATGCGCATCAACGCGGCGCGGCGCCGGGCTTCGGTGCCCGGTTCCACGGGCTTCTTGGGCACCCGTTGCGGCGCGACTTCGGCCAGGCCGATCAGTACGGCGGGAAGACGGACCCCGTCCGACGGGTTCTGCTGCCCTGTGCGGCCCTCCAGTGCGGCACGCAGCGCGTGGTCACGGCTGTCCTGCTCGGCGTCGACCTGGCGCCGTAGCGCCAACATGTGCAGCGCGGCGATGCGGGCGGCCTCCTGCAGGGTGGGCCCGCAGTCGGGGACGGTGGCTTCGTCGCCGAACGCGACCCACAGCGAGCCGAGCACGTCCTCGCCCGCTCTGATCACCACGGCCATGCGGGGCAGGTCTCCGGGGCGGTGCTGGCGCGTGACGGTGTCGCTGGTCCACACCTGGCGATCGAGGTGATCCGCCAGCGCATCGTCCGGGACACGCCTGCCGAGGATGCCACGCCTGCGGGTCTCGTCGATGGGCTGGTCGGGCAGGTTGGAGTAGGCGACCAGCATCTGCTGCGTATCCATGATCGCCACGGCGCCGCCGACGATGCCCGCGACCGCGTTGGCCAGGGAGAACAGGTCACCACCGGTCAGTGGCCCGCCGGGGCCGGCGTCCGGCGCGCCGGCGGCGAGCATGGTGGTGACCAGGCGCTGGACGCGTGTCCACGGGACTTGCGGATTGACACCCAGCACCGGCACCCCGGCCGCGCGGACCAGCGCGACCAACTCGGGCGGCGTGGGAGTCGCGCATTTGACGGCGAGTGCGCACGAGCTCTTCGCCGCCGTCCGCAGGGCGGCGCCCACCGCGTCACGGTTCGCGATCTCCAGGCCCACCCCGAGCAGCAGGTGTCCGGGCTGAGCGACCTGGAGTGCCTCGGGGCAGTCCAGCAGCTCCACGCCGCGGACGGCATGTTCCCCGTCGCCCTCGGACAGTACCGTGACCACCCCGTCCCGCAGGGCGTCGACAAGTTGAACGAGCGGAAACCCGGTCACAGAGGACCTCTTTTTCACAGTGATGTCGGCATCGACATCGATGAGTGCTGCCAAGTGTAGGGATCGACATTGTCGTAGACGGCAGGGGATCGCATGCTCACTGCGGACGGCCACACCGGCCGGCACACGCATGGCTCATCGAGAAGGAGGTGCGACGGTCTTGACGCGATCGCTTGTCACCGCACCCGTCAATCCCGCAGCCCGACAGACCACGTCCGGCACCGAGCGGCCGATGCCGCTCGAGCTGTCAGCCTGTCGGCGGAGCTGAGAACCGTGGTAGATCGGATCACCATCGTGGGACCGGGCGCCGTCGGTGCCACTCTCGCCGGGGCGTTCGCCGCGTCGGGCGCCGAGATCTCCCTGCTCGGCCGGGCCGGACCACACCTCGACGCCATCGCGGAGAACGGGCTCTGGCTGCGTGACGCGGCCACCGGCACAGCCGTCCGGCACCACCTGCCCACTGCACACGATGCCGCGCGGCTTCCGATCCCGGAGCTGGCCGTCGTGTGCGTCAAGAGCCAGCACCTGCTGTCTGCGGCCCGGAGTATCCGGTCATGGATCGACCAGGGTGTGGACCTGCTCGTCGTTGCCAACGGAGTGCCGTGGTGGCTGCTGTCCACAGTGGAGAACACCGACGGTGACGCGATCCTGCACACTGTCGATCCCGACGGGGAGCTGCTGCAACTGCTGCCCGCGCCACGGGTGATGTCCGGTGTCGCGCACTTCAGCAGCACCCTCGACACGGCAGGGCAGGTCACTCACATCAGCGGCACCAGGCTGCTCGTCGGCGATCCGACCGGCGGGACATCGGGCCGCGTCACGCGGTGCGCCGCAGCCCTGTCCGCGGGCTGTGTCCGCGCGGAGCCCAGCGCGGATATCCGCCGGGACATCTGGGAGAAGCTCCTGGGCAACGTCAACCTCAATCCCGTCAGCGCGCTGACGGGCGCCACCGTCCTGGAGATCCTCGACGATCCGGACGTGCGGTGTACCTGCGTCGCCATGTTCGACGAGACGGCGGCCGTCGGAGCGGCACTGGGCATCCCCACCTCGATGACCGCCGACAACCGGCTCGACATCGCCGGGCAGCTGGGAGCCTTCCGTACGTCCATGCTGCAGGACGCCGACCGAGGCCGCCCACTGGAGCTCGACGCCATCGTCGGCGCTGTCTGCGAACTGGCACGCCGCACGGGAGTCCCCTCCCCGTCACTCGACACCGTGCAAGGACTGCTCGCCCTCCGCGAACGCGTCCGCCACAGCTGCGTGCCATCCGCCAGGTGAAGGAGACACCCTTGCCGCACCCGCTGGGGAATCCCCCCTCGAAGATCGTTGCCGTTCACCTCAACTTCCCCAGCCGGGCCAAGGAACGGGGCCGCACCCCTGCCCAGCCCTCCTATTTCCTCAAGCCGCCCTCGTCACTGGCCGGCACACAGGAACCGATCATCCGGCCGCGTGGCTGCGAACTCATGGGATTCGAAGGCGAAATCGCGCTCGTCATCGGTACCCGCGCCCGCAGGGTGCGACCGGAGGACGGCTGGCGGCACGTGCGGTGGGTGACCGCCGCCAACGACGCCGGTGTGTACGACCTGCGCCACGCCGACCGAGGGTCCAACCTGCGGTCCAAAGGGGCGGACGGCTTCACCCCGCTCGGCCCGCGCCTGTTGCACGCGAAGCAACTCGATCCCAGCGCTCTGCAGCTGCGGACCTGGGTCAACGGCGAGCTGGTCCAGGACGACACCACCGACACACTGCTGTTCCCGTTCGGCGACCTGATCGCGGATCTGTCCCGGCTGGTCACACTCGAGCCGGGTGACGTCATCCTGACCGGCACCCCGGCGGGTGCCTCGGTGGTCGTGCCGGGCGATGTGGTGGAAGTGGAGGTCAGCTCGGGTCGGCTGAGCACCGGGGTACTGCGCAATCCGATCACAGCGGCCGGCCACGACCTGGAACCGTGGGGTGCACAGCCCAGGTCGGACCAGGCGGAAGAGGCCTCGGCCTACGGGTCCGCGTACGTGCCCGGGCCGCTGCTGCACTCGGGTGTCGCCGACGGTCTGCGCTCGGTGGCCGTCGCGACGATCAGCGCACAGCTGCGCAAGCGCGGTCTGCCGCACATGTCCGTGGACGGAGTCCACCCGGCCACGCCCGGCACCCGCATGGTGGGCGTCGCGCACACCCTGCGCTATCTGCCGCTGCGCGAGGACCTGTTCCAGAAGTACGGCGGCGGCATGAACGCCCAGAAACGGGCGATCGAGGAACTCCAGCCCGGACACGTCCTGGTGATGGACGCGCGGCAGGACGCGTCAGCCGGAACCCTGGGGGACATCCTCGCTCTGCGTGCGCAACAGCGGGGCGCGGCCGCAGTCGTGACCGACGGAGGTCTGCGGGACAGCGTGGCCGTCGCCGCCCTCGGGCTGCCGGTGTTCCACGCCGGAGCTCACCCTTCGGTGCTCGGCCGCCGCCATGTCCCCTGGGACACCGGCGTGCCGATCGCCTGCGGCGGGGCGCTGGTGCAGCCCGGCGACGTACTGGTCGGTGACGACGACGGCGTGGTGGTCGTGCCGCCCGACCTCGTCTCCGAGCTGATCGCCGACTGCCGGGAGCAGGAGCGACAGGAACGGTTCATCACCGAGCAGGTGCGGGCCGGGGCAGGCGTCGACGGCCTCTACCCGCTCGGGCCGGCATGGCGAAAGCAGTACCGCACCTGGTGCGTCAAGAACACCATCCAAGGAGAACAAGCGTGAAGTACCGCAGTCACCCGTACACCATCCGCGGCTCGATCGCTCCGGTCGTCACGCCCTTCACCGCCGACGGCGCCGTGGACCACGACAGCCTGGCGGGCCTCATCCGCTTCCAGCTGGAATCCGGATCACACGGCATCTCGCTGGGCGGCTCCACCGGTGAGCCCTCCGCCCAGACCGCCGCCGAGCGCATCGGCGCGATCCGCACCGCCGCCCGGGAGATCGACGACCGGGTGCCGTTCGTGCCCGGAACCGGCTCGGCCAAGCTCGACGAAACGCTGGAGATCACGGCCGCCGCCCGGGATCTGGGCGCGGACGCGGCCCTGGTCATCACTCCCTACTACGCCCGGCCCACCCAGGAAGCGCTCTACCAGTGGTACGCCACGGTCGCCCGGGAGTTCCCCGATCTGCCGATCGTCGCGTACAACGTGCCCTCCCGGACCGCGGTGGACATCGACCCGGAAACGGTCAAGCGGCTGTTCTCCGACTTCGACAACTTCGTCGGCGTGAAGGAGACCACCAAGGACTTTGAGCACTTCTCCCGCATCCTGCACGCCTGCGGACGCTCGCTCCTGGTGTGGTCCGGCATCGAGCTGCTGTGCCTGCCGCTGCTGGCCCTGGGCGGCGCCGGCTTCGTCTCCGCGGTGGCCAACCTGGCGCCGAGCGCGGTGGCGCGGATGTACGAGCTGTGGGAGGCGGGCGACTTCGACGCGGCACGCGATCTGCACTACCGGCTCCACCCGCTGGTGGACCTGCTGTTCGTCGAGACCAACCCGGCCCCCGCCAAGTGGGTGCTCGCCCAGCAGGGCCGCATCGCCTCCGCCCACGTCCGCCCGCCGCTGACCACGCCCACCGATGCGGGCCTGGCCAAGATCCGCGCGCTGCTCTCCGAGGGCGGCGACCTCACCCAGCAGATCGGAGGCTGACCCATGACGATCGACAACCTGCCGTCCGTCATCCAGCACTGGATCGGCGGAGAACTCCTCGACAGCGCCGAGGGCCGTACCTTCCCCGTGGCCGATCCGGTGTCCAACAACCCCTATGCCAAGGCCGCAGCCGGCGGTGCGGCCGATGTCGACCGGGCCGTGGCCGCCGCCCAGGCCGCCTTCCCTGCCTGGTCGGCACTCAGCAACCGCGAACGGGCCGACGTCCTCAGCAGGATCGCGGACGCCGTCGAGGCCCGCCACGAGCAGCTCGCCGCATTCGAGTCGTACGACACCGGACTGCCCATCACTCAGGCCCGCGGTCAGGCACGCCGCGCCGCAGAGAACTTCCGCTACTTCGCCGACGTCATCGTCGCTCTGGGCGAGGAGGCGTTCCGGCAGGGCACCGAGCAGTTCAGCTACGTGGTCCGCACCCCGGTCGGTGTCGCCGGCCTGATCACCCCCTGGAACACCCCCTTCATGCTGGAAAGCTGGAAGCTGGCCCCGGCGCTCGCCTCGGGTTGCACGCTGGTTCTCAAGCCCGCCGAATGGACGCCCCTGTCGGCAAGCCTGTGGCCGGAGATCTTCACCGAGGCACGCGTTCCCGCCGGGGTCGTCAACATCGTGCACGGCATGGGTGAGGAGGCCGGACAAGCCCTCGTCGACCACCCGGACGTACCGCTGATCTCCTTCACCGGCTCCACTGACACCGGCCGCCACATCATCCGCTCCTCCGCCGAGCACCTGAAGACCACCTCGATGGAGCTCGGCGGCAAGTCCCCGGTCGTCGTCTTCGCCGACGCCGACCTCGAAGCAGCCTTGGACTCTGTCGTGTTCGGGGTGTTCTCACTCAACGGAGAGCGGTGCACGGCCGGTTCGCGGGTGCTTGTCGAGCGGCCGCTGTACGAGGAGTTCACCCGCCGCCTCGCCGAGCGAGCCGCGGACGTCCGCGTGGGACTTCCGTCCGACCCCGCCACCGAGGTCGGCGCACTCGTCCACCCGGAACACTACGAACGTGTCCTGAGCTACGTCGAGATCGGCAAGAAGGAGGCCCGTCTCGTCGCGGGCGGTGCCCGCCCCGCCCATCTCACGGACGGCAACTACCTGCAGCCCACGGTCTTCGCCGACGTCGAGCGCGACGCCCGTGTCTTCCAGGAGGAGATCTTCGGTCCCGTCGTCGCCGTTGCGCCCTTCGACGACGAGGCCGAGGCCATCGAGCTGGCCAACGCCACCCGGTACGGGCTGGCCGCCTACATCTGGACCTCGAACCTCAAGCGCGGCCACCGTATCGCCCACGCAGTCGAGTCCGGGATGATCTGGATCAACTCGCACAACGTCCGCGACCTGCGCACCCCCTTCGGCGGAGTCAAGGCCTCCGGCGTCGGCCGGGAAGGCGGCGCCCACTCCATCGACTTCTACACCGAGTCCAAGATCGTCCACGTCGCCCTCGGTGACGTCCACACGCCCCGCTTCGGAGTTGTCTCGTGACCACCGCTCACCCCGACGCCCCCGACGTCATCCGTTCCGCCTACGCCCAGCTCGCTGTCACCGACCTCTCCAAGGCCCGCTGGTTCTGGGTCGACATGCTCGGCTTCCATGTCCAGTACGAGACCCCCGACTCGCTCTACCTGCGCGGCACCGACGAACTCACCCACCACTGCCTGGTGTTGCGCCGCGGCGAGCTCGCCGCCCTCGATCACATCGCCTACCGGGTGCGCACCCCCGACGACGTGGACAAGGCGGAGAAGTACTTCACCGCGCTCGGCCGCCCCGTCCGGCGCGTTGCGAAGGGACAGGGCACCCACGGCGTCGGTGACGCCGTCCGTGTCATCGACCCGCTCGGCTTCCCCGTCGAGTTCTTCCACGAAGTCGAGCAGGCCGAACGGCTGATCCAGCGCTACGACCTGCGTCACGGCGCCGAGGTCGCCCGCCTGGACCACTTCAACATCTGCACCCCGGACATCCCCGCCGCCTACGACCACTACACATCCCTCGGCTTCGGCTGCTCCGAGACCATCGAGGGCGACGAACACGAGCTGTACGCCGCATGGATGTACCGCAAGCAGACCGTCCACGACGTCGCCTTCACCGGCGGCGCGGGCCCCCGACTGCACCACCTCGGCATCGCCACCCACGAGTCCCACCACGTCCTGCGCTGCGCCGACATCTTCGGATCGCTCCGCAAGGAGCACCACATCGAACGCGGACCCGGCCGGCACGGCGTCTCCAACGCGTTCTACCTCTACCTGCGCGATCCTGACGGCCACCGCGTGGAGATCTACACCTCCGACTACTACACCGGGGACCCCGACCACGAGACCTACCGCTGGAACGTCCACGACGACCGCCGCCGCGACTTCTGGGGCAACGCCGTCATCGAATCCTGGTACAAGGAGGCCACCCCCGTCCTCGACCTCGACGGACACCCGCAACCCGTCACCTCCGCCCTGCTCGACGAATCCGCCGTCGCGGTGGGCGCGGACGGCCTCGGCTGAGCCGGACCCCACTGATCGACGCACCGGCTTTCGTGCGCGATCCAGAAGGTGAAGGTCCCAGCAGGCACACAACGAGTCGGGAGCCTACGATCGGCTCCCGAAGGAGGCCAGGATTGAGCAGTCGGACAACGGGGTCGTCGGCAACGCGAATCCTCCCGCGCCGTCCCCGTGGTATTGGAGACCGTCCAGCCGAGCTCCCGCAGGTCGCGGGTGATCCTCGTGGTCCCGTAGGTGTTGCCCGAGGCGGCGAACAATCGTGTGATCTCCGTGTCCAGCCGCTCTTGCCGCTGTTCGCGGGAGGCGGGTGCATGGTTGATCCACTTGTAGCACCGGGACTGCTCTGCGGTGCCGTTTCGACACATCATGACTGGGCGCCAGGACTGTTGCCGCCCGCGCCCGTGCGGTACGCCCTCCTGGGAGCGTCGTATGCGCCTTGAGTACCACCACCTCAAGATCGTGGTGCAGGTAGCCGAGGCGGGCAGCATTCGGGCGGCCGCGGCCGCCCTGCGCGTCTCCCAGCCCGCCTTGAGCATGCGAGTGCGCCGCATCGAGCAGATGGTGGGGGCTCCCCTCTTCGACCGTCACAGTGACGGTGTGGTGCCGACGGACCTCGGGGAGTACGTCATCGCCCGTGCCCGCCGACTTGTCGTCGGGTTCGACGAACTGCGCGCGGAGGTGGAACAGCTCACCGCCTTTGACCCGGCAACAGTGCGTATCGCGGCACCGGCGACGGTTCTCCCCCTCATCGTCGCCGACCTGCGAAGACGTGTTCCGGGGGCCTCGGTGCACAGCATCGCCGAGCGCTACCACGCCTCCCTGATCGACGCCGTGGTGTCCGGCAATCTTGCGTTCGCAGTCACTCAAGGGCCCTTCGGAGCAGATCTGGCGCTTCCCGGCATGGTCGGCTCCGCACGGCTGTTGCGAGAGCCGGTCTTCGTGGGCCTCCACCCCGACCATCCGATGACCACCAGCCCCGAGGTCGAGCTGGCCGACCTGGCCGGGGAGAACTGGATCCTCCCCCGGCCCGACGGCTCGGAACTCCATCGTTGGTTCCAGAAGGCCTGCGATGCGGCGGGCTTCGTGCCGAAGATCAGCCATCTGACAACCGACTCCTGCCACGCGGTGGCGCTCGTCTCCTCGGGGGAGGGGGTGGCGGGCTTCTATCCGGCCGAGCACAGCGGAATCGTGCTGAAGCCCCTGGTGGGCAATCCGCTCAGTCGCGAACTCGTGCTGATCTGGCGGGCTGACCATCAACTCGCCCCTCAGCTGCCGGGCCTGCGTGAGAGCGTACGAGCGGCGTACTGTGAACGCCTGCGAAGCAGCCCGATGACAGCGCAGTGGTGGCGCCACAGCGGTAAGGCTTTCGTCATGGCGACATGAAGTGACGTGACACCTGACGACCGGTTTCCGTACCGGTCGCAGGGTCGAGCCGGATTGCGGACGGTCGGGCCCACAGGGCCCGCCGACCGGAGAGACAACACGACCGGCTGCAGGCCGCGCGGGTCCGCAACGCAGACGGGGCGGGCTGCACTGCCGTCCTGCCCGACGGGCGGCTCGTCGGCCCGAGGCTCGGTGATCGTGTTCGATCGGGCTCCGGACCCGCACACGCTGTGTTGCCGGTGAGCTGCCGTACGCCATCGGAAATGCGGCGACGCCGGCAGCGACGGACCGAGGTCCGCCGCTGCCGGCGTCGCGATGGGGCCGTCAGGCGTGGGTCGGCGCGCGTTCGACGCAGTGCTCGGGTCGTGGAATCGGCCGGTGATCGCGAAGACGTGGTCGGACCTGTGGATGTTGGCGAACAGCGGCCGGCCGCGTGACGGACGGTGCCACGATATGGGGCTCTCCGCTACGGGCGCTGCCTGACGGCATCACCACTGCGGCCTTGATGTCCTGGGCGCCGATTTCACCGTGGATTCGGCGGTGGCCCCAGGAGTCGTTTCCGCGGGCCAGGCGCAGACCCAATGCGTCGGACACTGCGACTGGTGGGTGGGTGTCCCGATCTCGGTGAACAGGTCGTCTGTGTCGTCGGCTGAGCAGGTCGCGGTGGCAGCGTGGCCCGTGTCCGGGCCGTGCGCCTGGCCGGCGCCCCCGCCTGCACTACCAGGAACGAGATCCGCCCTGCATGGCGTGAGGCACGGCATGGGTGACATTCGACAACGGTTTGTGCAGCGCTCTGTCAATTGTTTCCCATGCCCACGACCATGAGCCATCCATACCGTGCCTGCATCTTCGGCGGGCGCCGCGGCCAATCGCGTGTCGTGAGCCTTGGATCGAGATGGTCACGTCACCGAGGGCATCGCCCCTGGACACGGAAGGCGGCTTCTATGGCACTCGGCATGAGCTGGAAACTCCACGGGGACGGCAGAACGCCCCCACCCGGCGAGGTGGTTCGCCCGGACGAACGCCTCTCCTGGGGTCGAACCGTGGGCCTGGGGGCCCAGCACGTGGTCGCGATGTTCGGTGCGACGTTCGTCTTCCCCGTGGTGATGGGGCTGGACCCCAACCTCGCGATCATGATGTCGGGCGTCGCCACCGTCATCTTCCTGCTGATCGTGCAGGGAAGGATCCCGAGTTATCTGGGGACCAGCGCGGCCTTCGTCGGCGCGGTGGGGACGATCCGTGCCTCGGGCGGCAGCAGTGCCACGGTCACCGGCGCGATACTGGTCGCCGGAGCGGTGCTGACCGCCGTGGGCGTGGCAATCCACCTGGTGGGCGCGCGGCTGGTGAACCGGGTGCTGCCGCCGGTGGTGACCGGCGCGGTCGTGATGCTGATCGGTTTCAATCTGGCGCCGGTGGTGGCCCAGATATATTGGCCGCAGGACCAGTGGGTGGCGCTGCTGACGATGGTGGCCGTGGTGTCGATGACGGTACTGTTGCGCGGGTTCTGGTCCCGTATAGCCGTCTTCTTGGGCCTCGTCTTCGGCTACTTGCTTTCCTGGGTGCTGGACCGGACCATGGGCAAGATCACCTCGGTGCCGGCGGGCAGCCTGGACGGCAGGGCGATCCCGCATTTCCGGGTGAACTTCGACGGCGTGCACCACGCCGACTGGTTCGGGCTGCCGAGCATGCACGCCCCCGACTTCAAGACCTCGGCCATATTGGTGGCGCTCCCCGCGGTCATCGCACTTGTCGCCGAGAACGCCGGACATGTCAAGGCGGTTTCGGAGATGACCGGGACCGACCTCGACGGCAGCCTCGGCCGAGCCATCGCCGCGGACGGACTGGGCACGGTCATCGCCAGCTCGGTCGGCGGATCGCCCACGACGACGTACGCCGAGAACATCGGCGTCATGGCGGCCACCCGGGTCTACTCCACGGCCGCCTATTTCGTGGCGGCCGGTGTGGCCGTCCTGTTCGGCCTGTGCCCCAAGTTCGGCGCGCTCGTGGCGGCGACCCCGGGCGGAGTGCTCGGCGGGATCACCGTCGTCCTGTACGGCATGATCGGCCTGCTGGGCGCGAAGATCTGGATCGAGAACAAGGTCGACTTCGCCCGACCGCAGAACCTGGTACCGGTGGCCGCCGGACTCGTCATCGGCATCGGCGGAGTGGCCGTGAAGGTCTCGAACGACTTCACCATCGGTGGCATCGCTCTCGGCACGATCGTGTCGGTCGTCGGATACCACGCCCTGCGCCTGGCGGCCCCCGCCCACCAGGGCGACGGCGTGAGCGGGGAAGTGGCAGGGGACGCGGCGCAGCGCCAGGAGGACCGCGGTGGACCACTGCCTTCCGAGGCCGCCGCGGTGAGTCCAGGCAACCTGCAGTAGGCCGCTTCTCTCCGGTGGTGGGGGGGGGGGGCCCGCCCCGCCCCCCCCCCCCCCGGGGCCCCCCCCGCCCCCCCCCCGGGAGCAAGAGGGGGGGCCCCCCCGCAGACGAGGGGGATGAAAACACAACCCCCCCCCGCCCACGCCCCGGGCC
>NZ_JBIRST010000023.1:33869-111259 GCF_044334385.1 Streptomyces sp. NPDC020801 | reverse complement strand
CGTCCTGTTCGCCATGGTCCGTGACAGACAGTGCTACCAATTCCCAACTCCCGCACCTGCTACGGCTTGACAACAACATGAGGAGGTGTCACCGGGTCCGGAGGCATCGACGGATTGCTGATGAGGGGCTTGAGCACCGGCTTCACCCGGGCCGGAAGAGCTCTCCGTAACGTGGATGTGGCAGCTCGGTGCCCTGGCAAGGCCGGACGAATGCGTGATGGAGGGGCCTGCACGTGATCGACACCGGCGACATCGATGTCTTCCTCGGACTGGACGTCGGCAAGGGCGAACATCACGCCACCGCCGTGACCCCGGCCGGGAAGAAGGCGTTCGACAAGCGCCTGCCCAACACCGAGCCCAAGCCCCGCGAGTTGTTTGCGAAGCTCCAGGCCAAGCACGGAACGGTGCTGGTCGTGGTCGACCAGCCAGCCTCGATCGGGGCTCTGCCGCTGGCGGTGGCGAGGGACACGGGCTGCCCGATCGCCTACCTGCCCGGGCTGACGATGCGGCGGATCGCCGACCTCTACCCCGGCGAAGCCAAGACCGACGCGAGGGACGCGTTCATCATCGCCGACGCCGCTCGCGCGATGCCCCACACACTCCAGGCGATCGACGGCGAGGACGAGACCATCGCCGAGCTGGAGATGATCGTGGGCTTCGACGACCTGGCCGGCGAGGCAACCAGGGTCGCCAACCGACTGCACGGCCTGCTGACCCAGATCCACCCGTCTCGGGAACGGGTGCTGGGGCCGCGGTTGCAGCACCCGGCCGTCCTCACGCTTCTGGAACGGTTCGGATCTCCGGCCCAGATCCGTAAGGCCGGCCGTCGGCGGCTGGTCACCCTGCTGCGGCCGAAGGCGCCGAGGATGGCCTAGCGACTGGTCGACGAGATCTTCACCGCGTTGGACGAGCAGACCGTGACCGTTCCAGGGACCGAGGCGGCCGCGCTGATCGTCCCGAGCTTGGCCGCCTCATTCACGGCCGTGCTTGACCAGCGCAAGCTGCTGGCCGGGCGGATCGAGGAACTGCTGGAGGCTCACCCTCTTTCGAAGGTCCTGACGTCGATGCCAGGGATCGGCGTCAGGACCGGAGCCCGGATCCTGATCGAGGTCGGCGACGGCAGCACCTTCTGAGCTGTTAGTCGGCCTTCAGGCTGCCTTCCGCGATCACACCGTCGCGGACGGTGTACGTACCGTGGTAGCTCTTCGTGCTCCCATCCGTGGTGTGGACGTGCAGCACCACGGCTACGACGTCACCTGTGACGGACTGGACGGTGACGGAGGTCGTCGCTGTGTCCGCGAAGCCCGCCACGAAGGTGTCATAGCTCTCATCGAAGTTGCGGCCTCCCAGCGACCAGGCTGTCTGATAGTCCCTCGCGTTGACCGCATCGAAATACCGCTCGACCGTCTGCTTAGGTCCAAGGGGCGCGGTGGACGACGACGGCGGCCCGGCCGGCGCCGAGATCTCGCCGGGCGCCAGGGTTGTCAATGCGAAGCCGCCCCCTGCCAGGAGACAGGCGGCGACGAGCCCGACGAGGGTCGGCATGACCTTCATGGACCGGGCCTTACCGACGCTGAGGGAAGCGGCCCGGATCTGATGCCAGCGCCACGGCTCGACCGTGACGACGAGATCGGTCGATGGGCCAACGCGTGAACCTGGAAGCGCTCCGGCCTCGGATGCGGAAGCGGCCTCGGTTGGCTCCTGGCGACGCGTGCCCGGCAACGCCGCCTGTACGGCCCAGGCCAGACCGGTCTGTTCGCTCGGACGCGGCTGGAACGCGGGAGCACGGCGCGAAACGATGGCCACGACCCGGCCGGGCAGGGAGTTGGCGCGCACGACCATCAACTCCTTTGGCCTTCGCCGTCGGACAGGGCGGTCTCGCTGTCCGGGACCGACGTGTCAGGGCGGTTGCGCCCGGCGGAGCGCGGGCCCAGGGGCTCGAGGAATAACGCGGCCTCGCCACTCTCCCCCTCGCGCGGGGAGGTCGCGGTGACCGCGGTGACGCCGACCTGCAGGACGAGGGGGATGAGGGCCGTCGCCTTTTCCAGTAGCAGAGGCGTCCCGGCCCCGACGATCATCGCCACCCATGCGGTGGCGCTTTGCTCGGATGTGCGCGCTGCGACGGCCACACCCGCCCCGACGCCGAGCCGTAAGGTGGTGGCGAGGATGTAGGCCAGAAGTCCCAGGGTTGGTCCGTCGCCCGGATTCTCCCAGGGCCAGCGCTGGTGGCGCCGCACGGCTGTCCAGAACTCCAGCGACTCGACGGCGAAGCCACCAAACAGCCCCCACAATGCCGCGCCCACCAAGGTCATGCCTTGATGCTAGGCAAGGTGCCACGAGCATGTGGCCATCTTCCCGATTACCCCGCAACCGCGAGGCGCCGGGGCTGGGGACTGCTGCATGATCGGGTGACAGCGGGGTTTATGCAGCCAGAGCTGCGGGTGGGGTCATGATGGTCTCGTACTCGACGGGGGGCAATCGGCCCAGGCGTCGTTGCCGTCGGCGCCGGTGGTAGGTCCGCTCGATCCAGGTGACGATCGCGATCCGCAACTCCTGGCGGGTGGCCCAGGTGCGGCGGTCGAGGACGTTTTTCTGCAGCAGTGCGAAGAAGCTCTCCATTGCGGCGTTGTCGCCGGCGGCCCCGACCCGGCCCATTGAGCCGACCAGGCCGTGCCGAGTGAGGGCGGCGGCGACCTTGCGGGACCGGAATTGCGATCCGCGGTCGGAGTGCACGATGCATCCCGCGACGGGGCCGCGGCGGGCAACGGCGGACTCCAGCGCGGCCACCGCGAGGCGGGACTTCATCCGGGCGTTGATGGAATAGCCCACGATGCGGCCGGAGTACACATCCTTGACGGCGCACAGATACAGCTTGCCCTCGCCGGTCGCGTGCTCGGTGATGTCCGTGAGCCACAACCGGTTCGGCCCGTCCGCGGTGAAGTTCCGCCGCACCAGGTCATCGTGGACCGGTGGCCCGGCTTTGGCGTTCTTCCCGCAGCCCCTGCGTTTACCGAAGGCACTCCACCAGCCGTTGTCCCGGCAGATCCGCCAGGCGGTCCGCTCGGCCATCGCCTCACCGGCAGCGCGGGCCTCGTCGAGAAGGAAGCGGTGCCCGAACTCGGGATCGTCGCGGTGCGCGTCGAACAGGGCGTTGGCCCTGTATGCCTGGGTAAGTTCGGCGTCGGTGGCAGGCCGGGCCAGCCACCGGTAGTAGGGCTGGCGGGCCAGCCCGAGCACCCGGCACGTCACCGCCACCGGCACCCGGCAAGGGGCATCGGCGGCGGCCAGCTCACGGACGAGCGGGTACATCATTTTGCTGGCAGGTTCGCCTGCGACAGATACGCCGCAGCCCTCCTGAGCACCTCGTTCTCCTGCTCCAGCAACCGGATCCGCTTCCGGGCCTCACGCAGCTCGGCCGACTCACCCGACGTCGTTGCGGGCCTGGCGCCCTCATCGGTCTCGGCGCGGCGCAGCCACTTCGACAACGTGATCGGGTGGACCCCGAAGTCGGCGGCGATCTGTTCCAGCGTGACGCCGGGCTCGCGGTTGCGCGCGACCCGCACGACGTCCTCGCGGAACTCCTTCGGATACGGCTTGGGCACTGCAACATCCTTCCAGGCCGCTTCTCAGCAAGCCAGGTCAGGTGTCACCCAACCCTGCAGCAGTCCCCTGTCTGCCAGCATAGGCTGCCGGGCAACGTCCCGGGGCGCCTCCCGGTGCCTTACGCGGCGGCGCGCAGCGGCCGGTCGGGGCGGCAGATTCCGCAGGGGGCGGCGTCGGGCCGCTCTAGCTTAGACGTCATGTGAGTTGGTGAGCCGGCGGTGGCATATGAGCTTGTCTTTTAACCGCGGTGTGAGACGAGACGGGCAAGTGACTCTGTGGGCCAGCAGAGCCATTCGAGAAGAGGGTCGGTGACCACGAACCAGTGGATGCTGATTCGGCCCTGCTTCTTGTCCAGGATCGGTGGGGCCTCGTCCCGGTAGACGTAGCGGTGGTATCGATGGCGGATCGGCGCTCCGGCGATCAGCAGCACCGGTGAGGAGATGAGGATGGCCACCGGGACCAGTGCTCTCGCGATGGTGAGCTTGGCTTTCTCCTCATATCGCATGCGTTCAGTGAAGCTCCGCCATCTTGAAGTGGCTGGTCAGCGGGGTGGCGTGACTTCGTTTCGGGGTGCTCGTGCTGGTCGTGGGCGGCAGTCTGGGGTGTAGATCGTCCGGCGGGGTGGTTTTGCCGATGAGTTCACCGTCCTCGAACGGTCTACCCAGCGATACGACCGTTCTCGACAGGAGTGCCATGTCCACCATCCAGCCAGTGATCATCACTGCCGACCAGGACGTTCTGCTCGGCTTCTATACGAAATTGTTCGGCGCCGAGGAGATCTTCCGGGTACCGGCGGAAGGCCCGGCCTTCTATCTCGGCTTGCGCATCGGCGACTCCGACCTCGGGCTGGTGGCCAAGGCGAACCCGGGGACCGGGGCCGCACCGCGGATCCTGCTCAGCATCGGTGTCGACGACGTCGATGAGACGCTCGGCCGGGTGGCGGCGCTGGGCGGCTCGGTCGGCAGCGGCCCCAACGACATGCCGTGGGGACAGCGCGTCGCCCACATCCAGGACCCTGACGGCAACCCGGTGAACCTCACTCAGCCGATCCCGGCCCGGTGACGCTGTTCCGGGGGCATGTGCTGATCGTGGGCTACCTGCGGTAGAGATCAATTTCCTGTAGTGGCCCCGATGTTCGTCAGGACGAGCAGAGCGCGAAGCAGGTGGGTGGCGCGGGCGGGGTCAGTGCGGAACTTGGTGAGGATCCGCCAGACACTTCAGGTGGGCGAAGCCGCGTTCGACGTGGACGCGTCCGGCGGTCAGGATGCGGTTGGCCTCCCTTTCGCCGGGGGTGAGCTTACGGGCGCGGGTGGCCTTGAAACCGGTGACGACCACGGGATCGTCCCCGTCGTTGTCTAGGCCGAGGAAGCCCAGGTCGGCCAGGGCGCCGAGGCCGGCAGCGCGCAGGTGGGCCAGGATGCGGTCGCGGCGGGCGGCGGTGATGTCGTGGGTGTGGCCGGGCCGGGCGGCCATATCCAGATCATCCGGCCTCGCTCGTCGGTCAGGGCGAGGACGTGCAGGCCGTGGCGGTGGTGTTTGCCGGAGTAGTTTGGGCGGTTCGCCTTGCCGGTGCGGTGCGGTGCGGTGCTGGATGGGGATGAGGGTGCCGTCGATCAGGACGACCTCGCCGCCCCGCCGGGCGATCTTCTTCAGGGCGCGGTCCAGCCGCGGGGCCTTCGCGGCCGGGCGATCAGCTCGTCGCGCCAGCGGCGGACTGTGGTGGCGGAGATGTCGTTGCCCGCCGGCCATGTCGGCCAGGCGCTGGTCGTGCCGCAGCACGGCCAGGACGATCAGCGCGATCCTCCCGGGCGGCAGCGCCCGCCACCGGGAGCGTATGGCCTTCAGGTGGCGTCGCAGCAGGTCGGCGAGGTAGGTCAGGGTGTGCGTGGACAGCGGCAGGCGGCACTGGTAGACCAGGGACTCGGTGTCCCCGGCGTGCTGTTGAGTCGGCACGGAGCGCGGTGCCGGTGTTGCCACCGGTCCGTTTCTCCGTGCCGCTCGCCGAACCCGGCGTACCCGTCTCCGAGTGCCGGGCTCTCCACGGACTCTTCCGTTCAGGCGTGGTTGAGACGTGTCCAGGGGTTGGGGATCCGGTTGCCTCTGTAGCGGTAGCGAGTGACCGTCACCGCCTGGAGGTCGAACAGTTCGATCCCATCTGCCGAGGGCCTTTGCCACCGTCCGTTGTGGTCGGTGAGGCGTCGGCGAATGTCCTTCCACTTCCAGCGGTGCAGCGCCATCCACCAGCTGATCACCCGGTGCCACGTGAAGCTGGCCAGGGAGCTCAAGGTGGCTTTGCAGACCGCGTGCTTGCAGTAGTTGGCCCAGCCGCGCATGATCTGGTTGAGCCTGATCAGCACATCCCTGGGGTTCTGCTGCGACGTTCTGTTCGTCAGGGCACGGATTTTGTCCTTCAGCTGCCGGATGGGCCGGTCAGCGATGAAGGTGTAGACGTACCACTTGTCCGTTCCTCGCTTGCGGCGCCACTGGATGCGGAACCCCAGGAAGTCGAACCCCTCCGACATGTGCACCACCTGCGTCTTCGCCTCGGAGAGACGAAGACCGAGCGGTTGCAGCACCTCGGATATGTCCTCGCGCAACGCCTCGACGTCGTCGCGCTCGCCGTCGACCAGAACCACGAAATCGTCCGCTTATGCCGCCTGCCGGGTTATGCCGACTGCGACGGGGCGGAAGCCTGATGGGCCTGATGTCCGGTTTCGAAAGGTTCAGCATAACCGGCGGCCACGCCCCGTGGAGTCTCTTACCCCTGTCTGTGCAGGCGAGTTGACCTGCAAGACGGGAGCAGATCATGGATGCGAGTGGAGGGCGGCGCCGTGGACCGGTGCCGCTGGTGATGACGGGATCGTTGGTGCCGTACGAGCTGTTGGTGCGTACGGAGTTGGCGTCCCTGGGGTACGTGACGGCGTCGGTGACGGACGCGGTACGCATAATGAGGCGCCATTGAGTGTCTTCGGGGCAGCGGCATCGTGCCCGCTCCGGCACCGGCCGGCGGCGGTGCGGTGGAGGAACTGCTGGCGGGCTACGGCGCCTACCTGCGAGGGGAACGCGGACTGGCTGCCGAGTCCGTCCGCTGCTACTGCGGTCAGGCACGCAAGTTCCTCGCCGCGCTGCCGGATCCGCTGGAGGAGTCGCTGGTCGGGCCTGACGCTGCGCGGGTCACCGCGTTCATGGTCCGGCACACGGCGGACGCGGACAGCGTCTGGTCGGCGAAAGCCCTGGTGACCGCAGTGCGTTCACTGTTGCGCTACCTGCACGTGGACGGGCGGATCCCGGCTTCGCTGACCGGTGCGGTCCCGTCGGTGGCAGGCTGGCGTCTTGACTCCCTGCCCCGCGGACTGCCGCCGCAGGAGATATCCGCGCTGCTGGCGGCTCCGGACCCGCGGACTCCGGCGGGCCGGCGGGACCGGGCAGTACTGACGGTGCTCGCCCGCCTGGGCCTGCGCGGTGCGGAAGTCGCCGCCCTGCGACTGTCCGATATCGACTGGCATGCGGGAGAGATCGCCGTGCGGGGCAAAGGGTCCCGCATCGAGCGGCTGCCCTTGCCGGCCGAGGTCGGTGAAGCCCTGGCCGGCTACCTGACCGGCGCCCGTCCCCGCTGTTCGGCGACGGCCGTGTTCGTCACGGCGCGGGCCCCCTATCAGGCCCTGACCGGAACCTGCATCCGGGCGATCATGGGGAGGGCCTGCGAGAGGGCCGGCCTGCCGCGGCTGGGAGCCCACCGGCTCCGCCACAGCCTGGCCACCGCCATCCTGCGGGCCGGGACCCCGCTGCCCGAAGTGGGTCAAGTGCTGCGGCACCGCAGCCAGCTGAGCACCGCCGTCTACGCGAAGGTCGACCACGAGGCCCTGCGGACGCTGGCCCAGCCGTGGCCGGAAGGCGGTGCACGATGACCACGATCCGGCAGCACGCGGACGAGTACCTGGCCATGCGCCGCCGTCTGGGCTTCAAACTGACCAGCTTCGGCGAGAAGTCGATGAGCTTCGTCAGCTACCTGGAGCACACCGGCGCCACCGTCCTGACCGCCGAGGCCGCGCTCACCTGGGCAACCAGTACCCCTCGCAGCACCGATCAAGTCCACTGGAGCCGACGCCTGATGGCCGTGCGGATCTTCGCCCGGCATCTGAAAGCCCTGGAACCGGCCACCGAAATCCCGCCCGAGGATGCCCTGCCCCACCACTACCGGCGCATCACCCCGCACCTGTTCACCCCCGCCGAACTGGCCGCCCTCCCTCAGGCGACGAGCGAACTCCGGCCGTCCTTCCGAGCCCACACCTGGCACACCCTGCTCGGCCTGCTGGCCGCGACGGGCCTGCGCACCTCCGAAGCCTGCGGCCTGGACCGCACCGACGTCGACCTCACCGACGGTCTCCTGACCGTGAGGGACACCAAGTTCGGCAAATCGCGGCAGGTCCCGGTGCACGCCAGCACAACCGCCGCACTGCAGAAGTATGCCCGGGACCGTGACTGCCAGAGGCCCGCCCCGAGCACGGCCGCCTTCCTGGTCTCCACCCGCGGCACCCGCCTCGACTCCCACAACATCCCGCACACCTTCGCCAATCTGCTGGAGACGGCACACATCACCGCAGGCCAAAGCCGCCGAAGGCCCCGCATGCACGATCTTCGCCACACGTTCGCGACCGCGACCCTGCTGAACTGGTACCGCGACGGCGCCGACGTCCAGGCGAAGCTCCCGCTGCTGACGACCTACCTCGGCCACGCCGACCCGAAGTCCACCTACTGGTATCTCTCCGGCTCACCGGAGTTGCTGGCCCTGGCCGCGGCCCGCCTGGAACACAGCTTCGGAGGCCGGCCGTGAGCGACCTCGCACCCCTGCTCCAGGGCTTCTTCACCGACAAACTCATGCTCCAGCTCCAGGCCAGCCCCCACACCATCGCCGCTTACCGGGACACCTTCACCCTCCTGCTCGGCTTCGCCGAACAGCGCACCGGCCACCGGCCGACCTGCCTGAGCATCGCCGACCTGGACGCACCCACGATCGGCGCGTCCTCCAGCACCTGGAAACCGACCGCGGCAACACCACCGCAACCCGCAACGCCCGCCTGGCCGCTATCCGTTCGTTCTTCCGCTACGCGGCCCTGCGGGCCCCCGAGCACGCGGCAGTGATCCAACGCGTGCTGGCGATCCCGCCCAAACGCTTCGACCGGGCCATCGTCAACTACCTGACCACCACGGAGACCGATGCCCTGGTCGCGGCACCGGACCGCACCACCTGGACCGGACGTCGCGACCATGCCCTGCTGCTGACCGGCGTCCACACCGGACTGCGCGTCAGCGAACTCACCGGCCTCACCCTCCAGGACATGCGCCTGGGCACCGGCCCCCACCTGCACCGCCACGGCAAAGGCCGCAAGGGCCGATGCACCCCACTGACCACCGACACCGTCAAGGTGCTCAAGACCTGGCTCAAGGAACGACGCGGCGAGCAAGACGATCCGCTGTTCCCGACCCGCCGTGGCACCCCGCTCAGCCGGGACGCCGTCGAACGCCTCGTCACCAAGCACACCCGGACCGCCGCAGCAACCTGCCCGTCCCTGGCCGACAAGCACGTCACCCCGTACACCCTGCGGCACAGCACAGCGATGGCGCTCCTGCATGCGGGAGTCGACATCTCCGTGATCGCCCTCTGGCTCGGCCATGAATCAACCGAAACCATACAAATCTATCTGCACGCCGACCTGGCCATCAAGGAACGCGCGCTCACGCGCACGACCCCCTCCGGCAGCACACCCGGCCGCTACGCCGCCCCGGACACCCTGCTGGCGTTCCTCCAGACACTCTGAGCAGCAGGCCAAGGGTTATGTCGACCGCTTCGGAACCCGGCGCCGAGCCCATCAGGCTTCCGCCCGCCGCAGTCGGCATTACCCGGCAGGCGGCATAAGCAGACGATTTTGTCGCGATGTGCACCAGCCGTGACCAGGCCGAACAGGTCAAAGAACGGCTGGCCGCATGGCTGACGCCCAGGGGGCTCGCCTTCCACGAGGACAAGACACGCATCGTCCACGCGGAAAGCGGGTTCGACTTTCTGGGGTTCAACGTCCGCCGCTATCACGGCAAGCTGCTGATCAAGCCGAGCGCAGCGGCCCAACGACGGATCCGGGAACGGCTGAGTGCCGAGATGCTGGCCCTGCGAGGGGCCAACGCGGGTGCGGTGCTCAAGAAGACCAACCCGATCGTGCGGGGTTGGTCGGCCTACTACCGGACGGTGGTGTCCAGCGAGGTGTTCACCGCGCTGGACAATCACATGTGGAAGCTCGCTTACAAGTGGGCCAAACACAGCCACCCGAACAAGCCGAAGCACTGGATTTCCGACAAGTACTTCGGCCGGTTCAACAAGGCCAGGAGGGACCGGTGGGTGTTCGGCGACCGCATCAGTGGCGCCTACCTGCTCAAGTTCTCCTGGACGAAGATCGTGCGGCAGCAGTTGGTCAAGGGCAGGGCGTCTCCGGACGACCCGGCGCTGGAGTGGTACTGGGCCGAGCGGCGTCGCAAAAGGCCACCCCCGCCGGTCGACGGCATGACCGTGCGCCTGCTTCAGGCGCAACAGGGTCGCTGCCCGATCTGCGGAGGGCTTCTGCTGCACGCCGATCACCCGCCCCGAAACCCGCAGGAATGGGAAGCGTGGCGGGCCGTCCTCAGGAAGGCGATCTCCAGGCAGCACGTCGCCTTCCCAGGAGGGGTCTCACCGGGCGATCAACGAATCCGTCTCCTCCACACCCACTGTCAACGGCGGAATGGAGCCGCCGATCCGACAGGCCCCGCACCTTCTCCAGACCGCGAGCCCTTGGGGCTTGCTTGAGCCGTGTGCGGTGAACAGCTGCTTGCACGGTTCTGAGGGGGCGGGGACGCAGCAATGCGTCCCCGCTACCCGACTCATCATCGCCACCGGCCGGTCCGCGATCGGCACACTCCTGGAGCGCACGACGCGGTTCACCATGCTGCTGCACCTGCCGCGGATGGACGGCTACGGTGTCGAGCCACGGGCCAAGAACGGCCCGGCACTGGCCGGCCGCGGCGCCGAGGCCGTGAAAGACGCGATCATCGGCACGATCACCACGCTGCCCGAGCAGCTACGCCGCTCGCTGACCTGGGACCGCGGCAAGGAACTGGCCCAGCACGCCCAACTCCGCATCGACGCCGGCCTGCAGGTCTACTTCGCCGATCCGCACAGCCCCTGGCAACGGGGCACCAACGAGAACACGAACGGACTCCTTCGCCAGTACTTTCCAAAGGGCACGGACCTGTCGCGGTGGAAAGCCGACGAGCTCGGGGCCGTTGCTCTGGCACTCAACAACAGGCCCCGCAAAACACTCGGCTGGAAGACACCAGCCGAAGCCCTGAACGAGCATCTACTATCGGTCCAGGAAGCCGGTGTTGCGACGACCGGTTGAGCCCGGGCAGGACACGTCGGCCGCGTTCGCGCAGGTCTGCGACGGTTTCGGGATCCGCAGGAGCCTGGGCCGGGTCAGCTCGAGCTATGACAACGCCCTCACCGAGTCGTTCTGGCAGGGACTCAAGAGGGAGACGATGCATCGGAGGCTGTTCTCGACGATGCGTCAGGCGAGGCTGGAGATCTTCCAGTGGCTGACCTACTACAACTCCCGACGACGTCACAGTGCCCTCGACTACCTCTCGCAAGCCGAGTTCGAACAACGGCACCAGCGAGAACGTAAACTCACACTGGTCGTGTCCCCCGTCGTGGTGTAGCCGATCACGGTCTGACGCCTCCGCTTCGGAGGTCTCCGGTGAGAGCCGTTGCGGGGCGACTGGCGATCACCGCTGGTCCTGGCTCGGCAAAGCCCAACAGGGCCTTCGGTGAGGGCGATTCGCACCGCGACCTGGGAATTCCGCCAGCTTGATCGGCTACACCACGTGGTGGGACACCACCCTCACACTCGCAGCATGAACCCCCGTGTCCACACCCCGGGGGACGCCTCAGTACTGGAACGTCTCAGGATGCGGTTGCACCCGGAGAAGTCCGGTATCACCTGCCTCACCCGGGGCGGGCAAGGCTTCGAGTTCCTCGGCTTCCATCACCGGAAAGTGGAGTCGTGGAAATGGCGGGGCAAGTTCTACTTGCAGCGGTGGCCCTCGGCCAGGGCAATGCGGGTGCTGCGTGACAAAGTCCGTGCAGCTACCGTCATTTTCGAAGGCTGAACGACCGCTGTCCGCTGTGGTCGCCGACCTCAACCCCGTGCTACGGGGCTAGGGAGCGTACTTCCGCAACGGGAACTCCGGGCGGAAGTTCAACGCGGTCGACGGCTATGTCCACGAGCGGCTGGCAATTCTCGCCAGCCGGAAACACGGCCTGAGGGGTCGGAACTGGGCCACCCGTTTCACCTATGGGTGGATCACCCGGCTCGGAGTCTGCCGCCTTACCGGAACCGGGCGCAGGGCGACGGCGCCAGTCGGTGAACGATGCCGGAAAGCCGTATGCGGGAGAACCGCACGTACGGTTTGAAGCGGCGGGGGCTGGAAACGGAGCGGAAGCCACCGCGCCAGTCCCCGACCCTACTCATCGAGACAGACAGTTCTTGCCTCGGGGCAAAGCGCAGCGCCGTCATCCTCCGGGAGGCGCCTACGAACCCGGCCTGGCGGCTGGTGGCAGTGCGGAAGTGGGTACTGCTTCGGAGGAACCCTCGCAGAGACGAATACATCTTTCTGTCCGGGAGGCAGGAGCGGCGGCACCCGGTCTCCGCGGGGGTCGCTTCCCAGGGGGGAGTCCTCGTGGCACGGCGGACAGCGGCAGTCTCCGCTATCAGCCTGACGGTTATGGCGGCTGCTGTGGCGTGCGGTACAGCGCATCAAGACGCCGGGAAGCCGGGCAACGGGCCGTCGGCACCACCACGGCAACACGGCGCCTTGGCTTTCGGCTCCGACCAGACGGCCGGACCTTTGCCAGCGTAAGCCTGCACCTTCGGATAGCCATCGAACCTACAGGGCACGGCACTGGTGTTGGTCGCGCTCAGCAGCGCAGTCGGTGCCTTGCCCCCGCACGCCGCGTCCGGGGACTATGGCGCTTCGCTGCAGATCACCGACCCGCACGGCCGGCGCGTGACCCCGGTGTTCTGCGACACCATTCACGTTGGCGCACCCCGTCCGCGGTAGACGGCGCAAGCGGCACGGCGACGACTCGGTCGCGGATGGGCGCCATCTGGCGCCCGGAAATAGGCTGCACACACGTTCGATTGCTGTGTAATCATGGATCCGGTGAACCGCTGACCACGGTCCGCCAGGTGCCGTCTCGCAGGGCGGCACGGGGAACGCATCGGGGGTGCGCTGTGCGCTGGACTGGATCAAGGGGGCGTCCCTGCCTGTCCGCAAGTGATGGCCCGCGCGTCGGGCCGTCTGTCGAGCCCTTCGTCGCCCGCTCACGCTGGCGAGTGGGCTGGTGACTGTTCTCCGCCCCGTTGTTCAGCCCCTTGTGCGAGCGGTGCTCCACCGAGGGTATGACCTCACGGTGGGCGGCGCCGTAGGAACGGAGCTTGTCGGTGACGACCACCCTGGGCACCGCACCGGTCCTATTCAGCAGCTTGCGGAAGAAGCGCCTGGCCGCAGCCTTGTCCCGGCGGGACTGCACGAGGACGTCCAAGACGTTGCCGTCCTGGTCGACGGCCCGCCACAGATACTTCCGCTCCCCGTTGACCTTGATGAAGACCTCGTCGAGGTGCCGTTTGTCCCCGGGCCGGGGCCGGCGACGCCGCAGCGCGTTCGCATAGGCCTGCCCGAACTTCCCACACCACCGACGCACGGTCTCGTGGGAGACGACAACACTCACACTGGAGCATCAGCTCCTCGACCTCACGGAAGGACAGCGGGAAGCGGAAGTACAGCCACACGCAGTGAGAGATGATCTCGCCCGGGCACCGGTGCCTTTTGTACGACGGCGACACGGCTCCCACGAACGGCCCCTCCCGCCCTGATCAACACCAAGATCATCCTACGGGCCAGCCAACGTGACAGCGCCGTTCCAGCGCATGCTGCGGACGGCGGAACGAAGCGGCTGACCACCACACATGGATGACCTGCAGCGGATGCACGCTGTCCCTGGAAGCTCACTCGCACTCGACCTGTCCGTGCCGTCGCGGTCGCGCTGGAGGCGCTACGGGCCCACTCCCGAACACACCGGGATGTGGGGCACCTGTCTGGCGGTGAGTCTAGCCGCGCTTAGACGATCACGTAGAAGGGATCGTGGTCCATGACGTGCATCTTGCCCGCCACGCGGTGATGGTTCCGCCCTGGGCCTTGTTTTCGTTGACCTTCACCCAGGTGATTTCCCGCTGGCTGGCGGGGAGGTGGGTACCGCCTTCGTAGGTGGAGGCGAAGGGGTACTCGTCACACGAGGTGCGGCCGGCGCGCTGCATGTCCGGCGGTGCGGTACGCGGGCACACCGCCTTCCGGTTCGCGTTCTCCTGCGCCTTGTTGATCATCCAGTGCAGCGGCTTGCCGCCGTAGGGGTCACCGTGGTGACCGCCGTTGGCCCGCAGCTTGCGGATGCCCTCGTCGATGCGGGCCAGGCCCACCATGCTCACGCCGGTGGGGACTTCCGGGATGGCGCAGCCGGCCCGGCTGGCCCGCCTGCTGCCGTAGTAGTTGTCGCACCGGTACACCGCCGAGCCGCAGGAGACGGTGCCGGGGGTGTAGCCGGGCTTGGTGAAGGTGTAGGTGTACGTGGTCTTCGCCTTGGGGTTGATCTTCTTCGGAGCATTGCTGGTCGTGTAGCCGACGCTGCCGTCCGCCGCACCGCTGTTGAGAATGTGGCCCTGCGAGACGTGGACGGTGGCCTTGGTACCGCCTGCGGAAGCAGCACCGATGTTGACCGCAACGCCCGCGCCCGCGCGAGTGGTTGGTTCCGGCCCCGACAACCACTGAGCAGTCGTCCAGCACCCAGCGGTTCTCGACGGCTGTGCGCTTGCGCGGCCACGGCGGTTTTGGTGAACAGGCCGTGTTCCGGGCGCGCGCTATGCGGTGCTCTGGTGAGCCTTGAGGGAGTGGCTTCGGGCCGATGCCGATAAGTGGGTGTCGATCGGTTGCTCGGTGTTGGTGCGAGGGCCGTCGATGATCTCCTTTGAGGCGTGTGCGAATGCAGTGGTCGGGGGCGGCCGGTGTGTTCCGCCGGTGAGTGGGTGGCAGCTGGTTTGGCAGGACGCTCGGCTTTGCGAATCGGTCCGTGTCACCGTTTTCTCCTCGCCCATGTCCCGGAACGGCGTTCCAGGATCTTGTATTTCCCCAGGTCAGAGCCATCGAATCCGTTCCGGCGTCCCAACATCTACAACATGGCCACCACTGGGACGACAACGGCCGCAGGGTTGCCGCATCGGCCAGCCGTCCGGCCGGCCGGCCCGGCGGCCGCGCTCGTTTGCTGTTCGTGATGGCGCAGGCGGGTGGTTGTCGGCCTCACCAATTGCAGGAGAAGGAACGAATGATTCGCAACTCCAAGGGCAGCCGGCGGAGTCTGGTCCGCCGCGGCCTGCACGCGTGCGGTGCCGTCCTGCTGGCGTTGATCGCACTGATCACGTTGTCGGGCACCTCGTACGCCGAGGACTGGCCCGTCCACAACGGCGATGTCTACCAGATCCTCTGGGGAGGTGATACGGCGCCCAGGATGGTGATGGATGTGCGCGGCGGCTCCCACGAGAATGGCACCTCGGTCATCGGATACGACGCTTGGCCTGCACACGCCAACCAGTTGTGGCGGGCGGAGCGCGCAGGCCAAGACGGGGGCGGCACATACTGGTACTTCCGCAACCTCAACAGCGGCCGCGTCTTGGACGTGCGGGGAGGCGACCGGGATGCCGGCGTCGACCAGTGGCAGTTTCAGAGCAGCGGCAACCAGCAGTGGTACGTACGTCGGAACCCGGGCAACGGCAATTTCGCCATTCTGGTCAGCCGAAGCACCGGGCAGGTCATCAACTTCACCGGCCGGGAGCAGGAACTGCAGATGGGCGACCTACAGAACGACCAGTCGCCCAACAGGCAGTGGATGCTGTACGACAACGGCCCCCTGTGGCCCAAGGAATTACGGGCGCAGGGCACTTCCTGATCTGAGCCCGCCGCTCAGCGGCGGGCCCACAGGCTCCTAGCCCTCGTGGACTCAACGACGTTGCTCGGCCTCGCCGGCATCGGCGGCACGCTTCGGGCTTGGCCAGGATCACCAGCCGGGCACAGACGACCACGGAGGAACAGAAGGCCCGTCGCCAGGCGTACAGCGCGTGCGCGACGGCTCTCCTCGCCCGGCGGGACGCCGCAGCCGCATTCTTGGACGTGTTCAAGGGCGACGACTTCGACCAGGCCGCCGTGCAGGCAATGCTCCGGGAGGTCGACGAGCAGCGTGACCCGGTCGCGCGGGCTGTCGGCGCCGTAGCGATCGAGGGGCCGTCCGACGTCACCAGCCGTGCCGAGTTCGCCGCGAAGGCCATCGAGCTTCTGTCTGGACGGATCCGCGACTGGACTGCGGACGTCGCTGGTGGCCGCGACCGCGACGAACTACTCCGGAGCGTCCGTGCCGCCGAGCGGCAGGTTGGCGTACTGGCGGACCAGCGCACCCATGCGCTGCAGGTCTTCCGGCATCAGGCCCGTGACCGTGCCGAACGCTCCGGCCGCCAGGTCGTCCAGGAACAGCGCTTCCGCAGGAGCGCCGCCGAACGGTCGACGGACACCTGATAGGCGATTGTGCCGTCTGACCAGTCCTGTCTGGCCATCACGCTCGCCCACCGCCACCGGCCCCGCGACCACAGCCACAATGCCGGTGGATCCGTCCGGGGCCAGGTCCACACGGTCGGCTCCGGCCCGTCCTCCAGACGCCACGGCCGCGCCGGCATCGGTTCCGCCAGCCCATCACCCATGTGTTCGAGTATATGTTTGCCGACCTCGCGCTTCCCGGGCTGATTGTCCCCTGTCAGCCAATCGAGGCGTTTGACATCGAACCCAGCCGTTTCGTGGCCCGGGGTGAGCGCGCCGGGGCGTTGTATGGCTGTACTGGCCGGGGTGGAAGGTGCCGGGCCGTATGTCGAAGTGTCGTACGCGGATGCTCTTCATCGAGCCAGTGCGGACAGCGCGGGCGGGCGGGGAGCGGTGCCGCCTTCCCCGGAAGGGCCTGTCGTTCCGGGGAAGGCGGTCGATCTGCGTGCGGTGCTCTTGCGCCGGCTAACGGACGACGTGGACGGTCACTGGAGTGGAGGTACGGTCCGTCTTCGCGTGCTGGTGGTGCTCGTCGGTCGAGTACAGCACTGAGCGGAACTGCAACTCGCCCGTGTGCGTGGCCTTGACGTTTGCGCGCGCATCGCCGTTGAAGCTTCGCGTGACGGCGTGCCAGTGGCCCCAGTGGCCGGGTTTGCCGGACCGCTCCTGTATGACGAGCATGGTGTACTGCTCGGCGTCGTCGTCACCCTGGCCGTGTACCTTCACCACGTGGCCAGCGTGCGCGGTGTGGGGGGTGGCCTGAATCGAGATGTCGCTCTTCGCGAACGCCGGGGATGCCGCCAGCGCTGCTGAGGTCACACCCAGCGCGCCGACTACCGCGAGCCGCTTGATACCCAGCTTCATGCTCAGGTCTCCTTGGATTTATACATTCCCTTTGCACCAACTAGGTCTCACAGATTCCTAATTGACGCGCTTTCGCCGAAGAAGAGCAGTTGGCGCGCTAGGAAGTTGGCCCCCGATTGTCACTACCTCGTAACTGGTGTCGGATGACCACCGCGCTGCCCCACCGTGCACATACCGAGATGGCCTGTCTGACAGCCAACCCAGTCGTCCCAGGTCGGAGGCGCTGCCTCCGACCAACTTCGTTGTCGAAGGACACTGATTTCTAGTGATCTCTCGCAATGAAGGCTGAGCAGTTCTCAGCGAAGGCTGGTGCCCAGCTGTTGTTCTCATCGATGGTTGAGCACGCAGGTCAGGACGTTGCGTCGTGTGCCGGGAAGAAGCAGCCGCCCAGCAAGCCGACGGACCGTGCCGCCGCGGTCGAACTCAGAGTCCGCGGCTCTCTGACCTGGGTGTCTCGCTCACTCAACGTGGCGGTGAGGTTGCGGGTGGCCCGGATGGTCCGGAGCCTGCCGGCCGGGCCGAGTTCAACGGCGGTCTTCTGGGTGATCAGCAGGTGGGGGTTGGCCGTGTTCGGCCGGCGGCTGCGGCGGCAATCGAGCCAGTCCAGGACCGCACGGCGGGTGAGGTCGTCGAGCGGGCGGACGTGGCCGTCGACGGTGATACGCCACCGGGCTGGCCACCTACCGGTGGGCGATCGAGCGCACCTTGGCCTGGCTGCTGACGCATCACCCCCCGACCGCATCACCACCGACAGCTCGGCTCATCGTGCCGGCCGTTGTCATTCGCGGCACCAGTGCAGGATGGCGTCCCAGGTCTTGGGGCCGACGATGCCGTCAACGTGCAGGTTGCAGTGTTCCTGGGTGGCCACGACCGCGTTGTACGTTCTGCGGCCGAAGATCCCGTCGGCTGTGACGGCGAGTTTGTCCTGCAGGTACTGCACGCAGCCGCCGGTGCTGCCCAACTCCAGGACTTCGGTGGGCAGGCCGTGGGCCCAGTGGCACCCCGGCGCCGCAGAGGACGGCGGCGTGACTGCATCGGCCGCGCCAGCCCCGGCGAACTGCGCGGCGCCGGCCAGAACTGCGGCCACGAGCGTGTGCAGCAAGCGTGGGTGTTTTCGTGCCGGTCGCATGGAGATACTCCGATCGGTCGAGGAGGGACGTGGCTGTCGTTGACCGGACGAGTGGCGGCTCAGCTGCGGGTGAGCTTGAAGCCGACGACCTCGACCGTTCCGTAGGCCCGCGACCAGTCGATGCAGTTGCCGGCGGTGAACTGGTCGCCGATCTCCACACCGTCGACGATGTAGTTGACGTACCCGGAGTAGGCGCCGGCACAGATTCCGTACGAGGTCCACGTCGGCGAGAAGGACTTGAAGCCCGTGTTGTGGAAGCAAGCGGGGAAACCGTGGTACTTGGTCCAGACCCGGAAGTAGTCGGTGTGATTGCCGCAGGCCACCGGAGCCACCGAGGCCTCCGAGGCCTTCGTGGCCTTCGTGGCCTTCGTGGCGGGCTGGTCGGCCGGGACGGCTCCTGCCTGGGCGGTGGCGGCGGTGGCGCAGAGGAGTGCGGCGCCGAGGAATGCGCCGAGCCCGTGGGCGACGCGGCGGAGCGGGATTGCAGTGGGCATGATGTCTCCTTGGATGCGAGAGAGGCAGGCACGGGAGTGGGACGGCAGGCGGTGGCCGAGGACGCGAGCCGCCGGCCGAACTGACCGAACTGACTGTGCTGGACGCCGCCTCACCACTGGCCGACGTCGCCTACCGATAGGCCGTCGGGTGCCCGCCGAACACCAGGTTGCGGGCCGACCGGTTGTTGCACAGCCCCCTGTCGCGGCGTGAAACAAACACTCATACTCCAGTCAGATTTCGTGTCCTGAGCTGGTTCTTCTCAGTAGGGCGAGGCGGTAAGCCCGCGAAGCGCGGAGCGGCCCGCCCAGTTGGGCCTGTCCGGCGGATCATGCCGCAGACGTGGGGGCCGGCACGCCCATCTACGGCGTTGCCGTCGGTTGCCGACTCCCCCGGCGCATACGTTGCTGGCTCAACCTGTTCATGGCCCGCACGAGGGGCGTCTCGGCGACGGCCGCAGTCTGCATTCTGGCCGGGCCAAGGCCACTGGGCGTGGGGTGCGCCGGCGGAAAGCAGGCCGGAGACTCACAGCAACGCCGACTGCTCCACAGTGCGGTCGGACTCGGGCACCTTGCCCGACCCGGAGTAGCGTGACGGATACGAGCACCAGCGCTGCCGCGCTGGTGCTCGTATCCGTCAGCGGTGCTGAAAGCGCCGCCGGTTGCAGGAGTTGGCCGCCCGCCGCTGCTCAACGTCCGCCTGTGCAGCGCCAAACCGCGCCGCAGGCGGATACCGTAGGAAGCGGTCTGTGGTTGAAGGGACCGACGAGCTCCCGGCGGCCGGACGCCGCACGATGTCCGGGAGGAAGGGGCCAGCCACCTCTCCCCCGCGAAGCCGTACAGCGCCGCGGAACCGGGCCATCGCCGTTTAGGCAGGGGGAAGACCGCAACCGGGGCACGCCGGCCTCACGAGCTGAGGTCGTAGTCCCAGCCTTCTTCCCGGCCGCCGTACCCCGGGCACTCGGCCTTGTTGTATTCGAACCCGAAGTCCCGGCTTGCGGAGTCACCGGTCGTGCACAGAATGTAGACCTTGACGCGCTTCCCCGTCCCCGCACACTTGACGTGCCGCCGGTGTCCGTGGCCAGGGCCGGCAGAGTCCCTCCAACTGATGCATCCGGCAGCGGCGAGAGCCTGCTCCTTCGCTGTAGCGCCCGCAGAGGAAGCCGCGGCAGGGGTTGCGCCAACCGCCGACTGAGTGGCGATGACGCCACCGGACAGCGCTACTGAAGTACCGGCGGCCCATGACGCGCCCGCACCTCCTGCGACGAGACCGCCTGCCAGTACCACGGTGGCCATACCCCGACCCAACTGCTTGTTCAACGTTCCTCCCAATGTCTCGACGCCGCTTCCCGGCTGGGAGCGGTCCACTGGATCGGACGAGCGCGGCATCACCGTCCGGTGCGCACCACTCATCCGGGATGGCCGACGCCCCGTCGAGATGGCGGTCCGACGCCGGGCCACGCACCAGACTTCCGGGCTGGCTCGTTGTTGCGCAGGCCCGTAGCGCCGCATGCAACAACCTTTTCAGCAATGCGAATGTCTGATTTGTCCAGAGGGACAGGCGTCGCGAAAGAGGCGTCGGACCCAGCAGGCGGCTTCCAGGTCGCCGCTTCGCCGAACTCGCCGCCGTGGCAGGGCGAGCGGCCGGGAGCTCCCAGGCCCGTTCGGTGAGCAGCGCGCCGATCGCGGCACCCCGGTCCAGCGGCTCACGTCCGTCACGGCGCACCACCGTGGTCGGACGGGGCTGCTTGGCCTTCGCCGGGCGGCCGCCGCAGTTCTTCCGGGCCTGCTCCATCGGCCCGCAGCGCAACCTGGGCCAGGTCGACGCCGGACCACTCGCTACCGCTCATGCCTGCTCCACGGGACGTAGCCGAGGTTCAGGTGCCCGAGCCCGGACAGGCGCTGCATTTGGTCCATCAGGCGTCCGGTGAACAGCCTCACAACAAGCAGCTCAAGACACGAAATCTGACTGGAGTACTCACGGACGGGTCGGTGGCGAGGGTTGGCCTACCTCTGTCGGCCGACCAGCAGTCGCCCCGGCGCCGGGGAATGCGGGGCGAGGGCGACGGCAGTGTGAGGGAGACCCCGCGTCAGGCGCGGCATGGCTGAGAGTAGGGGAGGTCCCGTACGTAGTCCCGCCATTGCGCCGGGGTGAGCAGACCCGCGGTGCCGGCGCAGATCCGCCGGATCGCCGGGCCGAGCCCGAGGGGCGTGAACTCGATCACGCCGTCCGGTCCCGCTGTGGCCAGAAGTTGTCCGTCCGGGCGGTACGCGGCCGTCTCGATCGCTCCGGTATGCCCTGCTGTGAGCGCCCTGCCCCAGGGAGCCGGTCGAGCAGGGTCGGTCAGGTCCCACAGCAAGACGCTCCGGTCCTCACCGGCGGAGGCCAGCGTGTGCCCGTCCGCACTGAAACCCACCCAGGTCACCCGGCCGGTGTGCCCGGTCAGCGAGTTGCCGGTGGCCGAGGCGTGCGCAGGGTCGCTGAGGTTCCACAGGCGTACGTCGTGGCCGACACCGGCGGTGGCCAGCAGCCGTCCGTCAGGGCTGAAGGCGCCCCACAAGGTGCCCCCTGTGTCGCCTGTGCGGATGTCCGGCAGGCGCCTGGGACGGACCGGGTCGCGGACGTCCCACAGGCGGACCTTGTCGTCCTCGCTCGTGCTGGCCAGGGTATGGCCGTCCGGGCTGACGCCCACCCAGTGGACGAAGCTGATGTGGCCGGTCAGCGCGCTGCCCAGGGCGGCGGGGCGTGCGGGATCGGTGACGTTCCACAGCCGGAGGCCGTACCTGGGCCCGCCTGTGATCAGTACACGCCCGTCGGGTGTGAAGGCCAGCACGCCATCGGCCTGGTCGGCGCCGCCGGTGCGGATCAGGCCGGCCTGCCGGGGGCGGTCCGGGGCGGAGACGTCCCACAGCCGCACGGTGCCGTCACCGTCGGCGCTCGCGAGCAGCCGGCCCCGCGGCTGGAACATCACCCGGAGGGCGAGGTGCTGACCCGGCAGCTCGCTCACCTGCCTGCCGCCCGCCGGATCACGGACGTCCCAGAGCCGTACCCTTCCGCCGCTCGCGCCGGCCAGGACACGGCCGTTCCTGCTGTACGCGATGCCGGTGACGCTGCCGAGATGGCCGGCCAGGAAGGCACGCGGCAGATGCCACAGCCGTACGGTGTGGTCGTCGCTCGCGCTGGCCAGCGACCGCCCATCGGGGCTGAAAGCCAGCCAGTTGACGAATCCGGTGTGGCCGATCAACGGCTGCCCGAGGGCGGCCGGATGCCGCGGGTCGGAGACGTCCCACAGCCGGATGGCATGGTCCGCACCGGCTGTGGCAAGTGTCCGGCCGTCCGGTGAGAACGCCACCGCGAGCAGCGTGTCGGTGTGACCCGTCAGCGGCTGGCCCAGCGGCTCGGCGCGCGCCGGGTCGGACACGTCCCACAGTCGCACCTTGTCGTCGTTGCCCACGCTGGCCATGAGTTTGCTGTCTCGGCGGAAGGCGACCGCGTAGACGACGTCGGGGGTGCTCAGCGGCTTCCGCCACAGTTTCGGCCGGGCCGGGTCCGTGACGTTCCACAGTCGGATCAGGTGATCGTGGCCGGGGGCCGCCACCGTGCGGCCGTCCGGGCTGAAAGCGGCCGAGGCGACGGCCTCACTGGCCCCGGTGAGCGGGTGGCCCAGTGCCTTGGCGCGCGCCGGCTCGGAGACGTCCCACAGCCGCACGGTGTGGTCTTGGCCGGCGGTGGCCAGGATGCGCCCGTCGTGGCTGAACGACACCGAGAAGACGAAATCGCGGTGCCCGGTAAGCGGCCTGCCGAGGGCCCTCGGGTGTAGAGGGTCGCGGACGTCCCACAGGCGTGCCGTACGATCCCGGCTCGCGCTGGCCAGGGTGTGACCGTCCGGGGAGAACTGCAGCCAGTACACCCAGTCGGTGTGCCCGGTCAGCGGCTTGCCGAGCGGGACGGGGTGCGCGGGGTCGGCCAGGCTCCACAGTCGGATGGTGCGGTCACCGGCGCCCGTCGCCAGAATCCGCCCGTCCGGTGAGAACGCCACCGCGTATACCGCCTGGGAGTGTCCGGACAGTACGGAGGACAGCGCGATGTTCTGCGTGTCCAGCAGGCCGGCGGCGGCTTCACGGTCCGACCGCAGCCGGTGCGCCGCCACGTACATCCGCGCCGCCAGTGAGGGATCGGTCGCATTCAGCTGGCCGGCCTCGGCCACCACCTGCTCGGCCACTGCGCGGTCACGGCCGGCGCGGGCCAGCGAGCGCTGCTGGAAGGCGATGACAGCGGCCGTCGACGCGAGCAGGAGAAGGGCGGACACCGCGGCCAGCAGCACCCGGATACGCCGGGCGGTGCGGGCCGCCGCCCGCTGCTCCTGCTCGCGGGCGGCGATGCTGGCGTCGAGGAACGCCGCCTCGGCCGGGGTGAGGTCCGCGCGATACCCGGTGAGAAGCTCCTCGGCCCTGGCGAGGCGGGTGCCGCGGTACAGGGCCCCGGCGTCCTGGTCGAGAGCGTCCCAGGCGCGGGCGGCCTCGATGAGTTGGTGATGGACCCGCAGGCGTTCGCGGGCGCCGTCGATCCAGGACTGCAGCCGCGGCCATGCCGTGATCAACGCTTCATGGGCCAGGTGCACCGTGTCGCCGTCGAGTGTGACCAGCCGCGCGCGGGCCAGTTGTTCCAGTACCGAAGCCGCCTCGCTCGGCCGGCCGGTGGCGCTCAGCGCCCGCAGTTCGGCGTGCTCGGCGGGACGGCTGGTGTCCTGGGCCCCATCCCCGGGCGTGATCAGTCGCAGCAGGACACGCCGGGCGGCCTCGGCCTGCTCCGGTGAGAGTCGGGTGTACAGCTCTTCGGCGGTGCGGGTGAGAGCGCCATGGACACCACCTGTGGCCTCGTAGGCGGCCAGAGTGAGGGTGCGGCCTTTGCGGCGGCGCCAGGTCTCCAGCAAAGCGTGGGACATGAGTGGCAGTCCGCCGGGCTCCTCGGCCACGTCCTCCACGATCCTCGCCGTCAACGCGCGCTCCACGATCAGGCCTGCGGCCGCGGCGGGTTTGACGATCGCGTCGCGCAGTTCGTCCGGTCCCATGGGGCCGAGGAGGAAGGTGGCGTCGGTGAGGGCCGTGGCCAGCGGACGATGCTCGGCGCAGCGGCCGAGGAAGTCGGCCCGTACCGCGATCACCACCCGCAGCCTGCTCTCCGGTTCCACCGCCCTCACCAGCAGGTCGAGGAATGTCGCACGCTCGACCGGGTCCGAGCACAGGGTGAAGATCTCCTCGAACTGGTCGACCACGACCACCGTGTCACCGGCTTCGTGACTCGCCGTCAACACACGGGCGTGGACAGACGAGGGGTGCGGCCCCGGGGTGAGGATCCGGATGGCTGCCAGTCGGCAACCCGATGACTGCTGGGCTTGGAGGGAGGGCAGGAGGCCCGCGCGCAGGAGGGAGGACTTGCCACAGCCGGAGGCGCCCACCACCGCGATCATGCGGCGGGCCCTCACCCGCTCGGCAAGCCGGGCCACGAGCTGGTCACGTCCGAAGAACAGGTCCCGGTCGCCAGGTTCGAAGCGGGCCAGCCCTCGGTACGGGGCCTCCGTGTCTTCGGTGTCCTCCGCCTCGGCTGCCATCTCCCGAGCCGCCGCCTGCCAGCGCGGCTCCCACTCTTCGGGATCACCACCGCAGGCCCGCACATAGGCCAGGGCCACCTCCAGCGACGGCAGTTGGCCACCTGCGGCCGCCCGCGACAAGGTGGCCACCGAATAGCCCGTCTGCTGAGCCATGGCCCGGTAGGTCAGACCTCCGGCCTCCTGGCGCAGCTTCCGTAAGTCGAACGCGAAGCGCTGGGCCGGCCCGGCCGCCGGATCCAGCGGTCCCTCACGACGCCCCATCCCGTCCCCCATGGTCAACGCGAACAGTGAGGGACAACAGTGGCACCGTCTTCGTCACCGTCGCATCCCTCAACAGCTTGTCTCAGCCGATCAGGGGCTACGGCCAGCCTGCCGAAACGTTTGTTGCACCCGGCAGTGCGGGGTGCGCAACAACGGGTGTGCACCGAAGGATGTGACGGAGCGGCAGCCGGCAGGCCGTCGGCGGCTGCCGCCCTCCACGGCCGGGGCAAGGCCCGCGGCCGGCCGTAGAGGCGCAGTGCGCGGACGGGTGAAAGGAATCCCTGGATGACGCTTCTCTTTCGAACTCCTCGATACGCTCAGGGCGCGTCGCCCCGTATCAGACGCGGTACGCGGGCTGGGTTGTGCGGCGCGCTGACCGCGGCAACCGTCACGGCGGCACTGCTTGTCGCACCGGTCGCGGCATCGGCGACGACCCAGGAGACGCGGTCGCGGCAGGCGGCGGACGCTGCCGTGCAAGGGCTCGACGTCAGCGCCTACCAGGAGACCGTCGACTGGTCCGCGGTCGCCGCCGACGGAGCCTCCTTCGCCTACGTCAAGGCGACCGAGGGCACCTCCTACATCAGCTCCCGCTTCTCCCAGCAGTACGACGGTGCAGCGGAAGCCGGCCTGATCCGCGGCGCCTATCACTTCGCCAGGCCGGACAAGTCCTCCGGCAGCGCCCAGGCCGACTACTTCGTCGACCACGGAGGCACCTGGCGGCCGGACGGCAAGACGCTTCCCGGCGTCCTGGACATCGAGGCCACACCGGGCCTGCCCGCCTGCTACGGCGTCAGCCCGGCCACGACGGTCCGCTGGATCGCCTCATTCGACGCCGAATACCGGCGCCGCACCGGCCGCCACCCCGTGATCAACACCAACACCTCGTGGTGGTCGCAGTGCACCGGAAACTCGTCCGCCTTCGCCGCCACCAACCTGATCTGGATCGGCAGCTGGACCGGAACCCCGCACCCACTGCCCAACGGCTGGTCCACGTACGCCTTCTGGCAGACCTCCGACTCCGGCACGTTCCCCGGTGACCAGGACGTGTTCAACGGCACCAAGCAGGACCTGCGCAACCTCGCCGCCAACGGAACCTACACGCCGCCCCCGCCGCCCCCGGCCGGCGCCTGGCCGGTCATCCAGCAGGGCTACAGCGGCCGGCAGGTGACCACCGTCCAGTATCTGCTCAACGCCCATGGCGCGGCGCTGTCGATCGACAGCTCCTTCGGAGCGGCCACGCATGACGCCGTGGCCGCCTTCCAAACCCGCAACCAGCTCACCCCCGACGGCATCGTCGGCCCCAAGACCTGGCAAGCCCTCGTCACCACTGTCAAGGAAGGCGATCACGGCCCGGCCGTCGGCGCGGTGCAGGCCGAACTGAAAGCCCGTGGCGCGGCGCTGCCGGTCGACGGCTCCTTCGGGGCGGCCACGCATGACGCCGTGGTCGCCTTCCAGACTGGCAGCCACCTGACCCCGGACGGCATCGTCGGCCCCAACACATGGCTTGCGCTGGTCAACTGACCCCGCCGCAGCCCAAAGACCCTGCCGGTCCGCGAACCGCAGCTCTCGCACCGGCACCACCGACAAGGGAGAATTCGCCGTGCCCAACAGCCGCAGCCTGCGCCGTCTCGGCCTCGTCGCCGGGGCCCTCGGAGCCGCCACCGTGCTTGCCCTGCCCGGCAACGCGTTCGCCGTCACCAAGCTCTCGCAGTCGGCCGCCGCCTCCCAGCTGCGCGCGGCCGGGGTCACCTGGTCCTCCAGTGGCAACTGCACCACCCGCTCCAACTCCACCTGCACGTCGTTCGAGCAGATCAACCAAGCCACCGTCGACGGTCTCGTGACCCTCAAGAGGGCCAGTGGCTGCGCGATCAGCGTCACGGGCGGCACCGAGGTGGGGCATGCCTCGGGCACGTACAGCCACTACAACGGCTACAAGGCCGACATCACCCCGAAAACGTGCGTAAGCAACTACATCACCAGCAGCTTCACCCACATCTCCAACCGGGGTGACGGCGCGGTGCGCTACCGCTCCTCGACGGGCAACGTCTACGCCCGCGAAAGCAACCACTGGGACATCACCTACTGCGGCGGCAGCTCCGCCTGCACCTCCGCCGCCAGCTCCTGACCCTCTGACCCGAACCGGAAAGGCATCCCATGAAGCACCTCGCAGCCGTCCTTCTGGGCACCGGAGCGCTGCTGGCCAGCGGCCTGGTCGCCGCACCCTCCGCCTCCGCCACCACCAGTTGCCACGGCTCCTCCTGCAACGGCCTGAACCCCGCCAGTACGACCTGCGCCAAAGACGCCCGCACAGTGGCCGAGGGCAGCGGCCCGATCACGGCCATGGAACTGCGCTACAGCCCCTCGTGCCGCGCCGCCTGGGGCCGCTTCGTGATCAGCGCCCCGTCCGGCTCCAAGATCCAGATCAAGAACGACCAGGGCAAGCAGTACACCACGTACGGCAGCGGCCACTTCTTCAGTGTCATGGTCAACGACAAGGACGTGAAGGCGTGGGCATGCGGTACGTGGAGCGGGAACGTCGACTGCACCCACAGCTACTGATGCTCGCCCCGGCCCCGGGTTCGTCCACCCGGGGCCGTTGGCCGTGCCACCGCCGGCCCCGGCTCCCGACGAACACCGCCCCGGCGGTTGCAGGGAAGACGGGCGCCGGGATGGCGCAGGGCGCAAGGGCCGGTGCCTCCCGGGGGAAGGCACCGGCCCTCGTGGCGGAGTGGACGCTCAGCTCAGGCCGGCGGTCTGCGGATGTCGAGAACGTGCCACCGGCTCCGTCCCAGGGACATCAGCGGCCAACACCGGCCGCACGAGGAGGAAGGAGAGACCAGGGACTCAATGTAGTTGCGGTGCCCATCGCGCTGGCCCTGCTCATCGTCCAGGTCTCATGTCCCATTTCCGGTCCGGAACCTGATCGCTTGGCAGTGGAATACTGACTCGCCATGACACTGGCTCACGCTGCCAACAGCTGGCCCGTCGTGGATGTAGACGACCCTGTCACCTGGCCCAGGTCGTTGGCAGATCTCATCTACACCATTGCCGACGAAACCGAACTGGACGAGCCGGAGCTGTACGTCGACCTGGCGTTGGGGGACAGGGAAGCGCAGGTCCTCGACCTACTGCGTGGCCACCTTCTGCGGACGCAGCACGCCACCAGGCTGCTCGACCACGAGGCCGATGCGATTCGTGCCCATGGTCTGCGCCCCTTGGGAGCTGCCATTCGTCGGGCTCGGAGTTGTTGTAGGCGCGGTCGCCGGCCAGGATTCCGGGTTTGTATCCACGCTCCCGGAGTCGGTTGAGGATCTTCAGACCGTTGTACGCGGGGCGGTGGCCGGGCTTGTCCAGGGCCGCACCGAGGACGAGGGCGGGGAGGACCTCGGGGTTCGGCGTGCCGTCGTCGAGGAGCACGGCGTCGTGTTCGGCATCCCGGGTCACGATGAGGTGGGCGTCGTAGCCGCAGAGGTACTTCTTCCTCTGCGAGGTCTTCTTCCTGTGGTGAGAGGTCTTGGGCTTGGCCTTCTTGGCAGGCACAGGAGGCGGGCGCATGGTGTCGGATACCGGCGCGTCGGGGTCCCGGTGGTCGCCTTCGCGTACGTACCAGCCGGCGTCCGGGTCCGTGGCGAGCTCCGGGCCATTCGTACGGCGGCGGTGGTCTCGCTCGACTGAGCACATCCCGCCACCGGGTCGGGAGTCTCCTGTGCCAAGGCTTCCGGGGGCCGAGGGAGGGGGCCCGGCTCAGTTGGAGAGTCCCGATGCTTTCAGAACGGCGCGTACGGTCTCGTCGTCGATCCGGTGGCCCAGCTGGTCGAGGACCTCCATGTCCCGGCGCAGGGTGCCCCGCTCGATGGAGCGGCGTACGCCTGTGTCGAGTTCGTGCCAGATCAGCGGGTTCGCGGCGAGGACTCGGGGATCGAGCTCCAGGCGGTGGCCGTAGGCGTCGCGCAGGACGAGGTGGGAGGAAACGCCGCCGTACTGGCGTACGTCGGTCAGCGCGTCCGTGCGGACGCGGTGCCGACGCCAGGGCGAGCGGACCACCAGCCAGCCGGGGCCCGCGCTCACCCGGGGTGGCAGGAGCACAGCGCCCAGCGCGGCGGACAAGGTGGCCCACAGTAGAGCGCGCAGGGGTGTGAGGCTCCCTGCGTCCCAGTCGACCAGTACGGCCATCGCGCAGAACGCCAGGGCGCAGATCACCGCGAGCCGGGCGCTGCCACGCCAGTGGCGGTCGCCGGCCGAGCCAGCCGGTCCGCTCCTTCGCATGGCGCTGACGCTAGGCGGCCACAAGGGGTGCGGCGACCGCTGCTTACGGGGTCCTAGCGCCGTACGGGCGAATCTTGACGGGATCCTGACGCGGTCGCCGGCGTCGGTGCTCAGCCGGTGTGGACGCGCGGGCGGAGGGCCCGGTTCGGTTCGGCCTCGCGCAGGACCTCGCGGGTGACCGGGGCGACCTCGCCCTGGCCGAAGAGGAAGAACCGCAGGAAGTTCACGAAGGGGGTGCCCTCGGTCCACTCGAAGTAGATGTGCGGGGTGCAGCCGGTGACGTCCCGGGCGTGGAGGAGGAGGGCCGCCAGGGCGTTGGAGACGGAGGAGTGCTCCAGGGTCAGGACGCGGTAGCGGTCGTGCAGGACCTCGCCGCGTACGGTCAGGCCCGCCTCGAACTCGGAGGGGTCGGTGACCGTGACCTCGACGAAGACGAAGTCCTCCGTGGCCGGAATGTCGTTGTCGTTGCGGATCTGTTCGATCTTGTCGCGGTACTCCGCCTTGTCGCGGCGGCCGGGCTTGTTGGCGATGAAGCGGATGCGGCGGTGGGACATGTCCCGGATGAATCGTTCCGCCATGTCGTCCGTTTCGACATGGGTGACGCGCAGCTCGAAGGCGCGGGCCAGCCGGGAGAGCAGCGAGACCAGCATGATGCCGACGATGAAGCAGGCACCGATCTTCACACCGTCCGGGCGCTCGATGACGTTCGCGACGGTCACGTAGAGCAGAACCGCCGAGACGACGGCGAAGGCGACGGTCCAGCCGCGCTGCGCGGCGCGGTGGGAGGCGATGGTCACCGCGATCGCCGCGGAGGACATCAGCACCAGCACACCGGTGGCGTAGGCGCCGCCCTGGGCGTCGACGTTGGCGTCGAAGATCCAGGTCACCAGGAACGCGATCAGGATGAAGACGATGACCATGGGGCGCACGGCGCGGGCCCAGTGCGGGGCCATGCCGTAGCGGGGCAGGTAGCGCGGCATCAAGTTGAGCAGACCTGCCATCGCCGAGGCCCCGGCGAACCAGAGGATGGCGATCGTCGAGAGGTCGTAGACCGTGCCGAAGGCACCGCCGAGGTACTCGTGCGCCAGATACGCCAGCGCACGGCCGTTGGCCTTGCCTCCGTCCTTGAATTCGTTCGCAGGGATCAGCACCGTCGTGATGAAGCTCGTGGTGATCAGGAACACGCTCATGATCAGCGCGGCGGTGGTAAGCAGCTTCTTGGTGTCCCGGATCCGGCCGGTGGGGCGGTCCTCGGTGTCGTTTGGGTCGCCCTGGACGTGGGGCATGACGGCGACGCCGGTCTCGAAGCCGGACAGGCCGAGGGCGAGCTTGGGGAAGACCAGCAGGGACACGCCGATCATGGCGAAGAAGTTGCCGTGTTCGGTGGTCAGGGCGCTGGTCCAGTCGGTGACCACGTGCCCGGCGGTGAGGATGTGCCACAGGCCGACGACGACGACCACGGCGTTCAGCCCGAGATAGACCACCACCAGGGCGACCGCGACGCCGATCGCCTCCAGGAAGCCTTTGAGGAACACCGCGCCCAGCAGCGCCACGAGCAGCAGCGTTATCAGCATCTGCTGTCCGTGCAGGGTGCTGGTCAGGTGCGGGTTCTCGATCAGGTGGGTGGAGGCGTCGGCGGCCGAGAGGGTGATGGTGATCAGGAAGTCGGTGGCGGCGAAGCCCAGCAGCGTCAGGACGAAGAGCTTGCCCTTCCAGAACGACAGGAGCCGCTCCAGCATCGCGATGGAGCCCTCGCCGTGCGGGCTCTCCTCCGCCACGCGGCGGTACACGGGGAGTGCGCCCGCGAGGGTGACGACTACGAGGACGAGGGTGGCGATCGGGGAGAGCAGGCCGGCTGCCAGGGCCGCGATGCCGGGCTGGTAGCCGAGGGTGGAGAAGTAGTCGACGCCGGTCAGGCACATCACCCGGTACCAGCGCTGGCCCTGGTGCGGGGGCTCGGGCTCGGCGTGTGGGCCGGTGTGGCCGCCGTGCTTGCCCATGTCGGACAGCCCCTCCAGCATCCACGTCCGCAGTCGGCTCTGCGGCGGGTGTTCGGTGGTGGTGGCCATCGACGTGCTCTCCTGATGTGCGGCTCAGCGTGGGGTTTCGGCCATCACACGGACGGCGGCACCAGCGTAAGCAGGGAGTGCCACGCGGGCCCACGGACGAGCCCTCCGAACGCATCAAGACCGCGTTAAGACTGCCGAGCGCATGCCGGCGATCCGCCAAGCGCGTCACGGACCACGTCGTTCAGGTCTCAACAGAGCCCTGCGGGCCCGGGAGGACCGCCGTGTCAGGGACGGACACCCAGCGTCGTACGACATCTCCTTGCCGGGAGGGACTCGCCTTCGGACTCGGGCAGCGGCGGCGTGTTCCGGTAGTGGAGCGTGAAGGAGTCCTCCCCGCGCTTCAGCCGGCTGATCGTGAGCTCGGGGCTGCCTCCGCGTATCGGAAGGCGAGGAGCCGGGCTTTCTGGGCACGGCATCTCCCTCTGCTCGGATTGGCTCCTAGACGCTGAGCTGATCGTGTGACACGGGGCTCCCCACCGCGTAGTGGACGTACTCGCGGACCAGACGGAAACCGGCGTTCCAGGCCAGGAGACGACTGGCGCGGTTGTGGACGGAGCAGTTCCAGCTGGGCGTGTGGCCACGGGAGGTGATGTCCGCGCACAGGTAGGTGACGCAGGCCAGGGCGAGGTGGTGGTGTCTGCGGTCGTGGACGGTGTAGAAGGCCACGTCCTCGTGGCCGGTGCCGCGGAAGTGGGTGCAGGCCACCGCCAGGATGCGGCCGGTGCGGTCCACTGCGGCCCAGGCGTGTCCGGAGGCGGCGAGGCCGCGCGGTCCGCCCCAGGTGGCCGACAGCCAGGACGCGTCGGGGCCGAGGGCGTGGACCGCGTCGGCATCCGCCGCCTCCAGGTGCCGTACGGTCACCGCGTGCGGGACGGTGGCGGGCTGAGGCGCGGCCTGGAGTGTCCAGATCATGCGCTCCCACGGGGTGAGCCGGTCGAAGGCGGCCTCGAGGGCGGACAGGAACCGCGCCGGTGCTTCGACACGGTTGCCGGCCAGCGGGGCGAGGAGGCCTGGCGTGAGTTCCTCCGGGCTGCCGCGCAGTACGACGTGGCCGGCGCAGGAGACGGCGACGGTGCGTGGCTGGACGGGCCGGTCGGCCCACCAGCGGCCGAAGCCCGTGGTCAGAACGTGCTCGCCGATGGTGGCGGGGCCGGGGGAGCCCGTGGAGAACCAGCGCGTGAACGCCCGTGGGTCCGGTGGCGAGATCTCGATCATCAATTCCTCGCGGGGATGGGGAATGGGATACGGGTGTGGCGGGCGACCGGGGAGCGCTGTTCCCTGCCGCCCGCCTTTGAGGGGGACGGCGTGGGCCGCCTCGTTCGTCGTCAGCTCTGGCCGGCCTTGTGGCCGTGGTCGGCCTTCTTCTTCCGGCGGGCCTTCTTCTTGCGGGCGCGCTTCGACACGTACGTCGACTCCTCTACTGGTGAAGGCTCTTCAGGCGGCGCGGCCGACCAGCAGGTCAGCCAGCCTGGTGAGGCGCCTGACCTTGCGGTCCTCGGTCGCGGGACGTCCAGGTGCGGGTGGGCGGCGACCACCGTGCGGGCGAGGGTCTCGACCTCCCCGAGGTGGGTGAAGTCGGCGAAGTGGGTGGCCGGTTGGTCCGCCTTCACGCCGGCTGTGGCGACGAGACGGTCGGCGGCGGCCCGGGTCTCCTCGGCGGTGCGGCCGTGCAGCAGCACGGTGGCGCCACGCTCGGCGAGCTGCCGTGCGGTCTCGTGACCGATGCCGGAGGTGGCGCCGGTGACCAGGACGGTGCGGGAGGAAAGGGTGGAGTCCGACATGATCCCATCCGGGGTTGCGGGCACGCCGGCGCGGCCCGGCGACGGGCGGTGGGCGTGCGGTGGAGAAGGGAGAAGGAGGGTCGAGGGGCGCCACCCGATCACGGCGCCCCTCGGGTCGCGCAGAGCGGCGTCGGCGGACGTGGGCGCTTCCGGTCAGCGCGGCGCACGACGCGACGGCCGAGCGGGACTCGGCGGCCGGTCGAAGAGGAGCCAGGCGCTGTTCACGCGGTCCATGGAAGCGGTACCGCACAGCCCGGGCAAGCCGAACCCTCGTTCTCTGACGGGCCTCTGACGTGCGCATACGGCTCCTTGACGGGCGAGCCAGGACACCGGACGCGGCTCAGCCAAGGCCGGGCACCTGCGAGATCAGCAGATCGATCAGTTTGATGCCCACGAAGGGCAGCACCAGGCCGCCGAGGCCGTAGACGAGCAGGTTGCGCCGCAGCAGGTCGTGCGCCGACGCGGGGGTGTAGCGCACGCCGCGCAGGGCGAGCGGGATCAGCGCCACGATGATCAGGGCGTTGAAGATGATCGCGGAGGTGATCGCGGAGGTCGGGCTGTGCAGGCCCATGACGTTCAGCGACTCCAGGCCCGGGTACGAGCCCGCGAACATCGCCGGGATGATGGCGAAGTACTTGGCCACGTCGTTGGTGATGGAGAACGTGGTCAAGGCACCGCGTGTGATGAGGAGTTGCTTGCCGATCTCGACGATCTCGATGAGCTTGGTCGGGTTGGAGTCGAGGTCGACCATGTTGCCGGCCTCCTTGGCCGCCGATGTACCCGTGTTCATGGCCACGCCGAGGTCCGCCTGCGCGAGGGCGGGCGCGTCGTTGGTGCCGTCACCGGTCATGGCGACCAGCTTGCCGCCCTCCTGCTCCCGCTTGATCAGGGCGAGTTTGTCCTCGGGCGTCGCCTCGGCCAGGTAGTCGTCGACGCCCGCCTCTTCGGCGATCGCGCGGGCGGTGAGCGGGTTGTCACCGGTGATCATCACCGTGCGGATGCCCATGCGGCGCAGTTCGGCGAAGCGTTGGCGGATGCCGTGCTTGACGACGTCCTTGAGGTGGATCAGGCCGAGGACGCGCGGCCCGTCCCAGTCGTGCACCGCCACCAGGAGGGGCGTACCGCCGCCGGCGGCCACGGCATCGGCGTACAGCCGTGCCTCGGGCGGCACGTGGCCGCCGTACATCTGCACCCACTCGATGACCTGCTGGGCGGCACCCTTGCGGATGGCGCACACCGCGCCGTTGTCCCAGCGCAGGTCGACGCCGCTCATCCGGGTCTGCGCACTGAACGGCACCCAGCGGATGTTCACCAACTCACCCTCGGCCGGTGCCCGCAGCCCGTACCGTTCCTTGGCGAGGACCACGACGGAACGGCCCTCCGGGGTCTCGTCGGCCAGGGAGGAGAGCTGGGCGGCGTCCGCGAGCTGCCGTTCGTCGGTGCCGGGCAGGGGGATGAAGGCGGCGGCCCCGCGGTTGCCGAGGGTGATGGTGCCGGTCTTGTCGAGCAGCAGGGTGTGCACGTCACCCGCCGCCTCCACTGCCCGGCCGGACATGGCCAGCACGTTGCGCTGCACCAGGCGGTCCATGCCGGCGATGCCGATCGCCGACAGCAGGGCGCCGATGGTGGTCGGGATGAGGGTGACGAGGAGGGCGACCAGCACGGTCGTGGACTGGGCGGCGTCCGCGTACTCGCCCATCGGCTGGAGGGTGACCACGACCAGCAGGAAGATGATCGTGAGCGAGGCCAGCAGGATGTTCAGGGCGATCTCGTTCGGGGTCTTCTGCCGGGAGGCGCCCTCCACCAGCGCGATCATGCGGTCCAGGAAGCTGTGGCCGGGCCGGGCGCTGACCCGGACGACGATCCGGTCGGACAGGACCGTCGTTCCGCCCGTGACTCCGCTGCGGTCGCCGCCCGACTCCCGGATGACGGGTGCCGACTCGCCGGTGACCGCCGACTCGTCCACCGCGGCCGCGCCGTCGATGACGTCGCCGTCCGCGGGGATCATCTCGCCCGCCTCGACGAGCACGACGTCCAGCGGTTTCAGATCTGTGGCGGCGACCGCCTCCGTGCGGGTGGTGGCGAGGTTCGTGCCGTAGCGCCAGTGCGGGAGCCGCAGGGCCACGGTGTCGGTGCGGGCCCTGCGCAGCGATGCGGCCTGTGCCTTGCCGCGGCCCTCGGCGACGGCCTCGGCGAGGTTGGCGAAGACGACCGTCAGCCACAGCCAGGCGCTGATGACCCAGGTGAAGACGGCCGGGTGCAGTAACGCCGACAGCGTGGTGAGGACCGCGCCGACGGAGACGACGAACAGCACCGGGTTCTTCACCAGGACGCGGGGGTGCAGCTTGCGCAGCGCTTCGGGGAAGGAACGGATGAGCTGGGCGGGTTCGAACAGCCCGCCCGGAGCGCGGCGCCTGGACCTTCGCTCCGCTCCGGGCCCGGTTGCGCGCTTCGGGCGTGATGGTGGGGCGTGCTCGGGGGCAGCGGGAAGCATGGACACCTTTGTGCCTCGATGGGGACAGGGACCGGCCGCGGTCCGTGTGGTGCCGGGGCCCCGGCACCACACGGTGGCGCACGGACGCCGGCGATGGGACGACGACAGACGTCGTGCGCGGGTGCCTGCCCCTCGGGCACGCACCTGACCGCCGTCACGCCGTTTCGGAGTGGGGACTCCTTCAGTCGTGGGGGCCGCTGACGTCCGCGGCTTCCGTCGGCGGCCGACAGCGAATCTAGCCCCGTTTCCCGCCCCGGCTGACGTGCTGGGCGGGGAATTTGCGGCACTCATACGGCCCGGGCGCCGACACCGTCAACGTGCCGTCAAATGTGGCTGAGTGACCATCAGGGGAGCGTCAACGAGGACCGTGGGTGGCCGAATCCGGCCGCAGACTCATCGCCGACGGGGGACGGGCGACCGTCCGTGGCGTGACGTTGGAGGGACCGTGACTCTCACGGCCGGGTCGGCGCAGAATCCTCGGACCGAGGAAGGCGCACCGCCACGAAGAACGGTGGTCGCCCCGCCCGGGGGCAGCCCCGGACCACAGCAGCGAGGGGGTTCGCGGGCGGCCGGACCGGGTCCGGGGCTGCGCCCGTGGCGGCAGGCCGAGGCCGCGCGGGCCGTTCTGCGCCGCCGCTACTGGGCCACCGTGCCCGCGCGGCTTCGCCTTCTGCGCGCGGCCACGATCCTGCTCGCAGCCACCCTCGCCGTGCTGCTGCTGGTGGCCGGGATCGCCGCTCTCGGCGCCTGGAACAGCGTGGCCGACCGCGACGCCCCCCGCACCACCAGCGCCGCCGATCTCAACCTGGCCCTGAACGACATGGACGCCCAAGCCGCCAACGTCCTGCTGTCCAGCGGCGATGCGGGAAAGGGACGCCTGCAGACGCCGTACACCAAGGCCGTCGGCTTCTACGGCGACGCCCGGCGCGAGATCGGGCATGACCTGCGTGCTCTCGCCGTCGCCGCGCAGGGCAGCCGGGAGGACGAGAAGACCGTGGAGTCCTTGACCGACGACTTCGCCGAGTACCAGGAACTGATCGGACGCGCCCTGGAGAACGACGGCCACCGCGGCGGCAAACCGGCTGCCCTCGCCGGCTACCGCCGCGCCACGGACCTGCTGCGCAACCAACTCCTGCCTGCGGCCCGCGCCTTGGTGTCCTCCAACGACGCGGCCTTCGACGGCGAGTACTCCTCGGCCCGCTCCACCGCCTCCGCGCAGCTCGCCACCGTCTTCGCCCTCGGCGTGGTGCTGCTGGCCGTGCTCGGCGTCCTGCAGTGCTACCTCGCCCGCAGCTTCCGGCGCTTCCTCAACCCCGGGGTGCTGGCCGCCACGGTCTGCACCCTGCTCGCGGTCGTCCTCGGGGCGCAGATGCTGTCCGCCTCGGCCGATCGCCTGCGCGGGGCCCGGCGCGAGGCCTTCGACTCCGTCGTCGCCCTCTCCCGCGCCCGCGCCATCGCCTACGACGCCAACGCCGACGAGAGCCGCTACCTGCTCGACCCACAGCGCCGCACGCAGTACGAGGATGCGTTCCTCGCCAAGTCGCAGCAGCTCTACGGCCTGAAGGGCGCCACTGCGTCGACGTACGACCCGGAACTGGCCACCACCTGGCAGGCGTACGAGGCCGACCACCATGATCTCCGCTTCACCGGCGAGTTCCGCCGCGAGCTGGACAACATCACCTTCTCCGGCGAGCGGGCCGCGGCGGAGAAGGCGGTGGACGCCTACGCCGTCTACCAACGCGACGACCGGAAGATCCGCGCGCTGCTCGCGGCCGGCAAGGAGCGCGAGGCGGTCGAGTTCTGCATGGACTGGGAGCCGGGCACCTCCAACGCGCACTTCGGCGCCTGGATGGCAGCCCTGGACAAGGTGGCGGGCATCAACCGCGCCCACTTCGCGTCCTCGGTACGGGACGGCCGCTCGGCGGTGAGCGGCCTCCTCCCGTGGGCGGCCGGGCTGCTGGCGGCTGCCGGCCTGCTGACCCTGCTCGGACTGCGGCCCCGGCTGGCCGAGTTCCGTTAGGCGTCCGTCAGCCGGGTCTCCTCCAGGTCCAGGGCGCGCTGGAGCCGGCGGCGGGTGGTGTCGCTGATGCGATGTGCGTCGTAGAGGCGCTGAAGTTCGGTGGTCTCCACGGCGATCAGGTCGCGGCGGAGCTGGCGGTAGACCAGGTCGGCGGACTCGGTGGACGCGCCGTCGGCGCCGTTGTTCTCGGCGAGGCGGTCCCGGGCGTCCTCGAGCCGGGCGTTCAGGCCCCGGCGCAGCCGGTCGAGGACGACGTCGGGCACGACTTCCAGCTCCGCGAGCTCCTCCAGCCGTGCGAGGCCGGCATGGGCGAGGTGGGAGCGGGCCTGGGCCTCCTCACGCGCGGTGTGGGCGGGTTCCAGGGCGATACCGGAGCGGCGGACGACCGGCGCGAGGGTGAAACCCTGCACGACGAGGGTGACCACCACGACCGAAGTGGTCAGCACCAGGACCAGCGGCCGGTCGGCCAGCGGGTCGCCATTCTCCACGACCGCGGGGATGGACAGGGCAGCGGCCAGCGGCATCACCCCTCGGGTGCCCGCCCAGGTCAGGACGACCGGCACCCGCCAGTTCATACGGCTGATGCCGCCCTTGCGCTGCACCACCGCCGACAGCGGCGCCAGCCACAGCAGCCGGACCCCGACGAGGGTGACGGCTACGGCGAGGGCGTACAGCGGCCAGGCCCGGTCGCTGTCCGACAGGGCCCGCACCTGCGCGGGCAGCGCCAGTCCGATGAGGCTGAAGACGACGCTCTCCAAGAGGAAGACCACGGTGCCGTAGACGGCGTGCAACTGCAGTCGTATACGGGCGTTGGTGAGCCGGTCGCCCCGGCTGCCGAGAACCACGCCGGCCACCACGCACGACGTCACCCCGGAGGTGTGCGCCGCTTCTGCCAGCAGGTAGGCGGCGTACGGAGTGACCAGGGCGATCACCGTCTCCAGAACAGGGTCCTCGGTACGGCGCCGGATCAGCGTGATCACTCCGGCCACCGCCGCCCCGATCACCGTGCCGCCGCCGGCCAGCAGCACGAACTCGCCGCCCGCCGCACCCCAGTTCGCCGCGGCCGAGGCCACCGCGATGCCTGCGGCGACCCGGACCAGCACCAGGGACGTGGCGTCGTTGAAGAGACTCTCCGCCTGCACGAGGACCTGCACCTTCGGCGGCAGGGCGAGCCGGCGGCCCAGCGCGGTCACGGCCACCGGGTCGGTGCTGGCCAGCACCGCGCCCAGCACGAACGCCATCTGCCACGACAGGGGCGTCACCAGTGCCGCCACGGCGCCCACCGCCGCCGCGGACGCCAGGACCAGGCCGATGGCCAGTATCCCGACCGGCTTCCACACCGCGCGCAGCTCCCGCCAGGGCATGTCCTCGGCGCTCGCGTACAGCAGCGGCGGCAGCACGACCAGCCCGATGATCCGGGGGCTGATCTCGATCGTCGGGGTGCCCGGCAGGAGCGCCACACCGAGACCGGCGACCACGAGCAGGGACGGCGCGGGAATGCGCCAGCGGCGCGCGAAGGTGGCCACCACCGTGGCGAGGACCACGAGGGCGAGAACCGTACCGACGCTGCGCATGCCGTCCTCCTGGGGCTTTCGGAGAACCGCCGTGGCTCCCGGCCGACCAGACTTCCCGGCACACCTGCGCTCACCCTATCGGGCCAGGTCACGTCAAGACAGTGTCAAGGTCCCTCCGGCCGCCGCCAAGGAACCGCCAACAACCGCGCCGACCGTGCCGCGAAGCGGCTTCCTTGGGGGGAGGAACCCTTCTGCGCAGGAGAGCTGGATCAGTGAGCGGAGCGCGTCGGCGGCGATGAGTGACGTACGGCCCGGACGACTGAAGGTCTACCTCGGGGCGGCTCCGGGGGTCGGCAAGACCTACCGGATGCTCGACGAGGGACGCCGCCGCGCCGCGCGCGGGGCGGATGTGGTGGTGGGGTTCGCGGAGTGCCACGGACGCCCGCACACGCAGGCGATGCTCGACGGCCTGGAAACCGTCGCCCGGGCATCCTGCGCCTACCGCGGTGGACGGTTCGAGGAGATGGACCTGACGGCGGTGCTCGCCCGCCGCCCGCAGGTGGCGATCGTCGACGAGTTCGCCCACAGCAACATCCCCGGCGGCGGCCGCAACCCCAAGCGATGGCAGGACATCGAGACGCTGCTCGACGCCGGCATCGACGTGATCAGCGCGCTGAACATCCAGCACCTGGAGTCCCTGGGCGACGTGGTCGAGAAGATCACCGGGGTGCCCCAGCACGAGACGGTGCCCGACGAGGTCGTCCGGCGCGCCTGGCAGATCGAGCTGGTGGACATGCCGCCCGAGGGGCTGCGCCGCCGCATGGCGCACGGCAACATCTACAACCCTGAGAAGATCGACGCGGCCCTGGCGAACTACTTCCGGCCCGGCAACCTCACCGCGCTGCGCCAGCTGGCGCTGCTGTGGGTGGCCGACCGGGTCGACGAGGCCCTGCAGGAGTATCGCTCCCGGCACGGTATCGGCGGGGTCTGGGAGACCCGGGAGCGGGTCGTCGTGGCGCTGACCGGAGGGCCGGAGGGCGACACACTGATCCGGCGTGCGGCCCGTATCGCCGACCGGTCGGCAGGCGGCGACCTGCTCGCCGTGCACGTGGCCCGCAGCGACGGGCTCGCCGCCGGAGTCTCGCACGCCTCGCTCGCCCGGCAGCGACGACTGGTGGAAGGCGTCGGCGGCAGCTACCACTCGGTCGTCGGCGCCGACGTGGCCGCCACCCTGGTGGAGTTCGCCCGCGCCGAGAACGCCACCCAGCTCGTGCTGGGCACCAGCCGCCGCGGTCGGCTGACCCGGTTCCTGACCGGACCCGGCACGGGAGAGACCGTGACCGAGCTGTCGGGAGACATCGACGTGCACCGGGTCACCCACGAGCGGGCCGGGCGCGGCACCCTGCTGCCGTCACGGCGCCGCACGCTGTCCACGGTCCGGCTGATCGCCGGACCGGTGACCGGACTGGTGCTGCCGGTGCTGCTCACGATCGTCCTCGCCCAGCTGCGGGGCGCGCTGAACCTGACCAGTGAGGCGCTGCTGTTCCTGCTCGCCGTGGTGGGCGTGGCCTGCATAGGCGGGGTCGTCTCGGCGGTGATCGCCTCGCTGACCGCGTCCCTGCTCCTCAACTACTGGTTCATCCCGCCCACCGGCCAGTTCACGCTGAGCGACCCGAACGCACTGCTGGCCCTGGCGGTGTTCGCGGTCGTTGCGGCCACCGTCGCCGCTGTCGTGGACCGGTCCCTGCGCCTGTCGCGCCGCTCCGCCAGGGCGACCGCCGAGGCGGAGACGATGTCGTCCCTGGCCGGCAGCATCGTCCGCGGAGAAGCGACCATCCCGGCCCTGCTGCAGCGAACGCGCGAGACCTTCGGCATGGAGTCGGCGGACCTGGTGGACGAACCACCCGATATGGCAGGCGTGACGACCGTTCCCGCAGGTCCCGGTGGCTTCCTCGCGCTGCGCGGTCGCGCGCTGTCGTCGTCCGAGCGGCGAGTGCTGGCCGCGTTCGCCGCGCACGTGGGCTCCGCGGTCGAGCGCGCCCGGCTGGCCGAGGCGGCGGCCGAGGTGGAGCCCGTGAAGGCCGCCGACCGGCTGCGCACGGCCCTGCTGCGGGCCGTCGGCCACGACCTGCGCACCCCGCTCGCCGCCGGCTGGGCAGCCGTGACCTCCCTGCGCAGCAGTGACGTCGCGTTCTCGCCGGAGGACCGCGACGAACTCCTTGCCACCGCCGACGAGTCCATGGCCAAGCTCAACCGCCTGGTGGAGAACCTCCTCGACCTCAGCCGCTTGGAGGCCGGCGCCCTCACCCTCAACCTGCGGAGCACCTCCTTGGAGGAGGTGCTCCCCATGGCGCTGGCGGACGTCGCCGAAGTGGAGGTGGCGGACGTGGAGGAGACCCCGGCCGTGCTGGCCGACCCGCCGCTGCTGGAGCGCGTGATGGCCAACCTCGTCAACAACGCCGCCCGCCACTCACCACCGGGAAAGAAGGTGCTGGTGACCGCCAGTGCACTGGCGGGACGTGTGGAACTGCGCGTCGTGGACCGGGGGCCCGGCCTGCCCGCCGACGGCCGCGAGCGGCTGTTCGAGCCCTTCCAGCGGCTCGGCGACACCGACAACACCGCCGGCCTCGGCCTCGGACTCGCGCTTGCCCGGGGACTGACCGAAGCCATGAACGGCACCCTCATCCCCGAGGACACCCCCGGCGGCGGCCTGACCATGGTCGTGTCGCTGCCCTTCGCCGGGGAGACAGCCCAGCCCGCGGTTGCCGAACCGACCGAGCAGAGCGTAGGAGGTGCGTGATGAGCACAGTGCCTGGCATCTGGAAGCTTCACCGTAGGGGGCGGCCCCGCGCCGCGCCACGGCCCTGGCCGCTGCGGGACCGGCTCGCCCTGGTGGCGGGCCTGGCCCTCCCCTTCCTGGCGGCTCTCGGGCTCGTCCCGTTCCGTACGAGCCTGTCGCACACGAACGCCGCACTCATCCTCGTCGTGGTGGTCGTCGCGGTGGCCGCGCTCGGCAGCCGTACGGCGGGGGTGGTCGCGGCCCTGTCGGCGGCGGCCTGGTTCGACTTCTTCCTCACCCGGCCGTACCAGACCTTCGACATCACCGCATCCGCCGACATCGAGACGGCTGTGCTCGTGCTGGTCGTCGGCGTCGTCGTGTCCCAACTGGCGGCTCACGCCCGTCGGCTGGAAGTCATCACTGTCACGGACGCGGCTCACCTCTGCCGTGTCCACCGGACGGCGGAACTGGCGAAGTCGGCCAACTCCGCGAACACCGTGGTCGATCACGTCCGTCAGGAGCTCACCCATCTGCTCGGGCTGAGCACCTGCCGCTTCGAGTACGGCACCCTGCTGGGACAGCCGCCACGGCTGCAGAACGATGGCAGCGTGACAGTGGGCCGGCGCCCTTGGGACGTGGACGCCGCCGGCTGGCCAGAGGGAGAGATCGAGCTGCGCACCTACGGCAACGGCCACTACCTCGGCCGCTTCATGCTCACCCCCGGCCCTGGCCCCGTACCCCCGCTTCAGGCTCGGCTTGTCGCGGTGACCCTGGCCGACCAGACGGGGGCCGCTCTGGATACGTCGGGGCCGGTCACCTGACCCCTCCCGGCGCTCACTCCAGACCGGAGGCTTTGAACACGGCACGGGCGGTTTCGCGGTCCACGCGCCGGGCGAGGCGCTGCAAGGCAGTCGTGCCGCAGAGCAGCGAGCCGTCGGCGGCGGCTTGCCGCGCGCCCTCGTCCAGGCGGAGCCACAGCTGCGGGTTGCGCACCAGGACATCGGGGTCGATCTCGACGCGGCCACCCAGGGCGTCCCGCAGCAGCAGCCGTGGGGAGATCCCGTCCAGGATGCGGACCGACACCAACTGGTCCGTTCGCACCCGGTACCCGCGCATCAGCCGGCGCGATGCAAGCCAGTTTCCGCCCGCGGACACCCGGGCGGGATACAGCACGACGAAGAAGACCCCGGCGAGAGCGAACCACAGCGCGGCGCGCCACAGAGCGATCCGTCCGGAGCCGCAGTCGATCAGGAGCAACGAGATGAGAAGTGCACAGGCGCAGCGGACGGCGCTCCACAACTCCTGCCGCCACTCGACGTCGTTCGCGGCCTCCCCGGATCCGTCTGCCTTGTCCGCATGTGCGCCGAGTGGTCCTCCCCGCGCGTCGTCACGGCGTCCCATGACGCCGACGGTAGTGACTCGAAGAACCCGATCGGCACACCTTGATGCGGCTCTGATGGATTTCCGGCGGTTCTTCGCGTCGTGATTGCGGGCCGCGTCACCCGGGTGGCGGTCGACGGTAGTCGCCCGGATCACACGCCCGTCAAGGTCCCGTCAAGGTCGGCCGGCTGGGCGCGAAGATGCCGCAAGGAACGGCCGGAGCGGGTGGGAAACGGACAGAACCTGGGTGCACTCGCGCACGTGTCAGCCCTCGTGCGCGGCCGAAGAGTGAAGGAGCCCGCACCCATGTCCGTCCTGACCACCGAGCCGGATGCCGTCCCCGCCGGTGAGGAGCCGCCTGATACCGGCGAACGCCACCGGCTGACCGCGGTCACCGGCCTGGCCGCGCTGTCGCTGGACGCGATGGCGTCGGTGGCGTACGGCCCGGAGGCGATCGTCCTGGTCCTGACCGCCGCGGGTGCGCACGGGCTGGGCTTCACGATGCCGGTCACGCTGGCCATCGCCGCGCTGCTGGCGGTGCTGGTGGCCTCCTACCGGCAGGTGATCGCGGCCTTTCCTGACGGCGGCGGCTCCTACGCCGTCGCGAAGACCCATCTGGGTGCGCGGACGAGCCTGGTGGCGGCCGCCTCACTGGTGCTGGACTACGTGCTGAACGTGGCCGTCGCCGTCACGGCCGGCGTGGCCGCCCTGACGTCCGCGTTCCCGGGCCTGTACGAAGACCGGCTGTGGCTGTGCCTGGCGGTGCTCGCGCTGATCACGGGCGTCAATCTGCGCGGGATCGTGGAGTCGGCGAAGGTGTTCATCGCTCCGACGGTCGTGTTCGTCGGCTCGATCTACGTGCTGATCACCGTGGGCCTGTTCCGCTCACACCCCGTGAGTACGGTGGCCGCGGCCGCGCACGCCTCGGCCGTCGCGGACAGCGCCTCCAGTGTCGGGGCGCTGCTTCTGCTGAAGGCTTTTGCCTCCGGCTGTGCGGCGCTGACGGGGGTGGAGGCCATCGCGAACGCCGTCCCGTCCTTCCGGATGCCGCGGGTCCGGCGCGCCCAGCGCGCGGAGGTCGCCCTCGGTGCCGCCCTCGGCCTGATGCTGATCGGCCTGTCGGTGCTGATCGGCCGCTTCCACCTGCAGCCGGTCGAGGGCGTGACGGTGCTGGCCCAGCTGGCGGACGCCTCGCTCGGCCACAACTGGGCGTTCTACGTCATCCAGTTCGCGACGATGATCCTGCTGGCGCTGTCCGCGAACACCTCCTTCGGCGGGTTGCCGGTGCTGCTGAAGCTCCTCGCACGCGACAACTACGCGCCGCACGTGTTCGCCCTGAAGGCCGACCGCCAGGTCCACCGGCACGGCGTCCTCGCCCTGGCCGTCGTCTCGGCCGCACTGGTGGTCTTCTCCGGCGGGGACACCAACACCCTGGTGCCGATGTTCGCGATCGGTGTCTTCGTCGGCTTCACGATCGCCCAGGTGGGCATGGTCCGGCACTGGCGCCTCGGGCGCGGCCGGCGGTGGTTCGGGAAGGCGCTGCTCAACGGCTTCGGCGCGGTCCTCACCGGTGTTGCGACCGTCGTCGTCACGGCGAGCAAGTTCACGGAGGGTGCCTGGCTGATCGTGATCGCGCTTCCCCTGGTGGTGGTCGCCTTCGAGACCGTACACCGTGCCTACGGCCGGATAGGCGATCGGCTCGGACTCGGCCGCATCCCGGACGCCCCGCACCGTGAGCGCTCGCTGGTGATCGTTCCGGTGTCGTCCCTCTCCCGGCTGACGTCGGAAGCGCTGACCGCGGCCGCCTCGCTCGGCGACGAGGTACGTGCGGTGACCGTCTGCTACCCGGACTCCGAGGACCGGGCTCAGCTGCACGTGCTGGAGCGCGCATGGGCCGAGTGGGGCCCCGGGGTGCCGCTGGTGAGTTTGTCGTGCGAGCGGCGCAGCCTGGGCCGCCCGATCGCCGCATACGTCCGTGAGGTGGCCGCCGCCGAGCCAAGCACGCGTGTCACCGTGCTGATCCCGGAGACCGAGCCGGAACGGTTGTGGCAGCGGCTGCTGCAGAACCAGCGGGGCGCGATCGTGGCGCACGCCGTGCGGCGGGAGACGGACGCGGTGATCTGCCGACTGCGCTTCCGGCTCCGTTGAGCGGGGTCACCGGCTGTCACGGTGGCCTACTCGCCGGTATGGATCAGCGGACGTAAGAGTCCCGTCAAAGCTGTGGGGGCCGCCGTAAGAGAGCCATCAACGGGCGACCGGATCCGGCCAGTGAGGCGCTTTGCTCTAAGCGTCCGATTCAACCGAACCTCACTCCAGGAGTTCGCGATGGCCGATCTGGCCTTCGTCGTCACCGTGCTCGCGGGTTTCGCACTGGTGGCCCTTGCCGCCAAGGGGGTGACGAAGCTGTGACCGCCGAGAACGTCGTCGGCCTGATCGTGGCCGTCGCCCTGCTGGGCTATCTCGTCCTCGCCCTGATCTTCCCGGAGAGGTTCTGAGACAAGACATGGGTCCCGTACTCGCCGGCCTGCTCCAACTGCTCGCCCTCATAGGCGCGCTGGCGCTGGCCTACGTCCCCGTCGGCAACTACATGGCCCGGGTCTACTCCTCCAAGAAGCACCTGCGGGTGGAGAAGTGGATCTACAAGGGCATCGGTGCCGACCCCGACACCGAGATGACCTGGCCCGCGTATCTGCGCGGTGTTCTCGCCTTCTCGGCCGCCGGCGTCCTCTTCCTCTACCTGCTGCAGCGGCTGCAGGGCGTCCTGCCCGGCTCGCTGGGCTTCTCCTCGGTCAGCCCGGCGCAGTCGTTCAACACAGCTGTGTCGTTCGTGACGAACACCAACTGGCAGTCGTACTACGGCGAGCAGACCATGGGGCACGTCGTGCAGACCGCCGGCCTCGCGGTGCAGAACTTCGTCTCCGCGGCCGTCGGTATCGCCGTGGCGGTGGCCTTGGTGCGCGGCTTCGCCCGCTCGCGCACCGGTGAACTGGGCAACTTCTGGACCGACCTGGTGCGCGGCACGCTGCGGATCCTCGTGCCGGGCGCGGCGATCGCCGCGGTGATCCTCGTCGCCTGCGGTGCGATCCAGAACTTCTCCGGCATCCATGAGGTCGGCCAGTTCATGGGCGGCTCGCAGCAGTGGAACGGCGGCGCGGTCGCCTCCCAGGAGGCCATCAAGGAGCTGGGCACGAACGGCGGCGGCTACTTCAACGCCAACAGCGCCCATCCCTTCGAGAACCCGACGCCGTTCACGAACCTGTTCGAGATCTTCCTGATCCTGGTGATCCCGTTCTCGCTGACCCGCACCTTCGGCGTGATGGTCGGCTCGGTGAAGCAGGGGTACGCGATCCTCGCGACCATGGCCGTCATCTGGGTCGGTTTCGTCGCCCTGATGATGGCGACGGAGTTCGCGCACCACGGCCCGGCGTTGCAGGCCGCGCGCGGGGCGATGGAGGGCAAGGAGGTCCGCTTCGGGGTCGGCCCGTCGTCGATCTTCGCGGTGTCGACGACGCTCACCTCGACGGGCGCGGTGGACTCCTTCCACTCGTCCTTCACCGGCCTGGGCGGCGGTGTCGCCATGCTGGGCATGATGCTGGGCGAGATCGCGCCCGGCGGTACAGGGTCGGGCCTGTACGGCATGCTGATCATGGCGGTCATCGCGGTGTTCATCGCCGGGCTGATGGTGGGCCGTACGCCCGAGTACCTGGGCAAGAAGATCGGCGGCCGGGAGATGAAGCTCGCCGCCTGCTACATCCTGATCACCCCGGCACTGGTGCTGGTCTTCACGGCCGCGTCCATGGCCCTGCCGACCCCGCCGCACTCGATGCTGAACTCCGGCGCGCACGGCTTCTCCGAAGTCCTGTACGCCTTCACGTCGGCCTCGAACAACAACGGTTCGGCCTTCGCCGGGCTGAACGCGAACACCGACTGGTTCAACACCATGACCGGGCTGGCGATGCTGCTGGGCCGCTTCCTGCCGATGGTGTTCGTGCTGGCGCTGGCCGGTTCGCTGGCCGGGCAGAAGCCGGTTCCGGTCACCGCGGGCACCCTGCGCACCGAGAAGCCGCTGTTCACCGGCCTGCTGGTGGGCGCGATCCTGATCATCACCGGTCTCACGTACTTCCCGGCCCTGGCGCTGGGCCCGCTCGCCGAGGGGCTGGCGTGATGACCACCCGTACAGACAACCCAGAGGACTCCATGTCCACAGCCACTCCCACCCGGGCGCCGCACAGCGATGTCCCCACCGGGCACAAGCCCGCCGAGGGCCGTGTCGGAGCGGGCCTCTTCGACCCCAAGGCACTGGTCAAGTCGCTGCCGGACGCCTTCCGCAAGCTCGACCCGCGGGTGATGGTCAAGTCGCCCGTGATGTTCGTGGTGTGGATCGGTTCCGTCCTGACCACCGTCTTCTCCTTCCAACACCCGGGCCAGTGGTTCGGCTGGGCCATCAGCGCCTGGCTGTGGCTGACCGTGATCTTCGCCAACCTGGCGGAGGCCGTGGCCGAGGGCCGCGGCAAGGCGCAGGCCGACACCCTGCGCAAGGCCAAGACCGACACCGTCGCCCGGCGGCTCCTGGCCGACGGCATGTCCGAGGAGCAGGTCCCCGGCACCGCGCTGACCATCGGTGACCTGGTGGTCTGCGAGGCCGGTGACGTCATCCCCGGTGACGGTGACGTCGTCGAGGGTGTCGCGTCCGTGGACGAGTCGGCGATCACCGGTGAGTCCGCCCCGGTCATCCGGGAGTCCGGCGGCGACCGCTCCGCGGTGACCGGCGGTACGAAGGTGCTCTCCGACCGGATCGTCATCAAGATAACGACGAAGCCCGGCGAGACCTTCATCGACCGGATGATCAACCTGGTCGAGGGTGCGGCCCGGCAGAAGACGCCCAACGAGATCGCGCTGAACATCCTGCTGGCGTCGCTGACGATCGTGTTCCTGCTGGCGGTGGCGACCCTGCCGCCGTTCGCGACCTTCGCTCACACGCACCTGACGATGGTCGTGCTGGTCGCCCTGCTGGTCTGCCTGATCCCGACCACCATCGGCGCCCTGCTCTCCGCGATCGGTATCGCGGGCATGGACCGGCTGGTCCAGCGCAATGTGCTGGCCATGTCGGGGCGCGCGGTCGAGGCCGCCGGTGACGTCTCCACGCTGCTGCTCGACAAGACGGGCACCATCACGCTCGGCAACCGGCAGGCAGCCGAGTTCGTGCCGGTGCGTGGGACGACGGAGGCGGAGCTCGCCGATACCGCCCAGCTTTCCTCCCTCGCCGACGAGACGCCCGAGGGCCGCTCCATCGTCGTTCTCGCGAAGGAGAAGTACGGGCTGCGCGAGCGGCACCAGGGCGAGCTCGCGCACGCCGAGTGGATCGAGTTCACCGCCCAGACCCGTATGTCGGGTGTGGACGTGGACGGCCGCAGGGTCCGCAAGGGCGCCACGGCCTCGGTCATCGCCTGGGTGGAGGAGCAGGGCGGCACGGTCGCCGAGGACGCCGACTCGATCGCCAACCGGATCTCCGAGGCGGGCGGGACTCCGCTGCTGGTCGCCGTGAACGACGACAAGGGCGCCCGGGTGCTGGGTGTCATCCACCTCAAGGACGTCGTCAAGCACGGCATGCGGGAGCGGTTCGAGGAGCTGCGCCGCATGGGCATCAAGACGGTCATGATCACGGGTGACAACCCGCTGACCGCGAAGGCGATCGCCGAGGAGGCGGGCGTCGACGACTTCCTCGCCGAGGCCACGCCCGAGGACAAGATGGCCCTCATCAAGCGGGAGCAGGCCGGCGGCAAACTGGTCGCGATGACCGGCGACGGCACCAACGACGCCCCGGCGCTGGCCCAGGCGGACGTCGGCGTGGCGATGAACACCGGCACGTCGGCCGCCAAGGAGGCCGGCAACATGGTGGACCTCGACTCCAACCCGACCAAGCTCATCGAGATCGTCGAGATCGGCAAGCAACTCCTCATCACCCGTGGTGCGTTGACGACGTTCTCCATCGCCAACGACGTCGCCAAGTACTTCGCGATCATCCCCGCGCTGTTCGCGGCGGTCTACCCGGGCCTGGACAAGCTGAACATCATGCACCTGTCCTCGCCCGACTCGGCGATCCTGTCCGCCGTCGTCTTCAACGCGCTGATCATCATCGCGCTGGTGCCGCTGTCCCTGAGGGGTGTGCGGTACCGGCCTGTGAGCGCGGACAAGATGCTCCGCCGCAACCTCGGAATCTACGGCCTCGGCGGCCTGGTCGCGCCGTTCATCGGCATCAAGATCATCGACCTGCTCATCTCCCTCATCCCCGGAATCGGCTGATCGCCATGAACAACTCCGTGACCAACACCGCCCGGTTGCTCGGGGCGGGCCTGCGCGCCCTCCTCCTGCTGACCCTGGTGACCGGCGTGATCTACCCGGTGGTCGTCACCGGCATCGCGCAGGGGCTGTTCCACGACAAGGCGAACGGCTCCGAGATAAAGGCGGACGGCAAGGTCGTCGGCTCGTCCCTGATCGGGCAGTCGTACGACCTGCCGCTGAAGAAGGGCCAGCAGACCCCGGACGCGGACCTGAAATGGTTCCAGGGCCGCCCGGCCAACGGGCTCGGTGCCAACAGCGTCAACACGCAGTACAGGCTGATCCTGTCCGGCGCCACCAACCTGTCCGCCGACAACAAGGACCTGATCAAGCAGGTCGAGGACGCCAAGGCCGCGGTCGTGAAGGACAACTCGGTGCCCGGCCACACCGTCAAGCCGTCGGACGTCCCCGCCGACGCGGTCACCTCCTCCGGCTCCGGCCTGGACCCGGACATCTCCCCGGCCTACGCCGAACTCCAGGTCCACCGCGTCGCCGCGAAGAACGGCCTCTCAGCCACCCAGGTGGAGAAGCTGGTCAAGGACCACACCCAGGGCCGCACCCTCGGCTTCATGGGCGAACCCCGCGTGAACGTCCTGAAGCTCAACATCGCGCTCAAGGATCTCGCAGCGAAGAAGTGATGGCCTTGCACGACCCACAGGGGAGTCGACGGACCCGGGAGCCATCCCGGATCCGCCGACTCCCGCCGCCATGACGTCGGTTGCCCCGATTCCGGTGCGCACGGCCCGACGCAGGACAGGAGAGGCACACACCCATGACCAGGGTGCTCGTGGTGGAGGACGACCCGCAGCTCGTGCGGGCCCTCGTCATCAACTTGCAGGCACGTCACTACGGCGTGGATGCCGCCCCGGATGGGACCACGGCCCTCCGGCTTGCTGCCGCCCGTCAGCCCGACGTGGTCCTGCTCGACCTCGGTCTGCCCGACATGGACGGCGTCGACATCATCAAGGGCCTGCGAGGCTGGAGCCGCGTGCCGATCCTGGTCCTGTCCGCACGGCAGGCGTCCGACGAGAAAGTGGCCGCGCTCGACGCCGGCGCCGACGACTACATCACCAAGCCGTTCAGCATGAACGAGCTGCTGGCGCGCCTGCGGGCCGCCGTCCGCCGCACCGAGGACACCCCGGTCGCCCCCGATACGACGCTGGTCGAAACGGAGCACTTCAGCATCGACCTGCTCGCCAAGAAGGTCGTCAAGGACGGGCGGGACGTACGGCTGACCCCGACCGAGTGGCACTTGCTGGAAATCCTGGTGACCAACCCCGGCAGGCTCATCACCCAGAGGCAGCTGCTCCGGGAGGTCTGGGGCATTTCCCAGAGCAACAAGACCAACTACCTGCGCGTCTACATGGCCCAGCTCCGCCGCAAACTGGAGACGGAGCCCTCCCACCCCCGCTATCTGATCACCGAGCCCGGCATGGGCTACCGCTTCGAAGGATGACATGACACGCGGCAAGCTCCGGATCTACCTCGGCGCGGCACCCGGCGTCGGCAAGACGTACGCGATGCTGTCGGAGGCGCACCGCCGTGTCGAGCGGGGCACCGACTGCGTCGTCGCCTTCGTGGAACACCACCACCGGCCGCGCACCGAGGTGATGCTGCACGGCCTGGAACAGGTGCCGCGAAAAGAGATCGCGTACCGGGGCGGCACCTTCAACGAGATGGACGTCGACGCCGTCCTGCGGCGTGCCCCCGCCGTCGCCCTGGTCGACGAACTCGCCCACACCAACGTCCCCGGCTCGCGCAACGCCAAGCGCTGGCAGGACGTCGAGGAACTGCTCGCCGCCGGCATCGACGTCATATCCACCGTCAACATCCAGCACCTGGAGTCCCTGGGCGACGTGGTCGAGTCGATCACCGGGGTGCGGCAGCGCGAGACGGTCCCCGACGAGGTCGTACGCCGTGCCGACCAGATCGAGCTGGTCGACATGTCCCCGGAGGCGCTGCGGCGCCGTATGGCCCACGGCAACGTCTACAAACCGGACAAGGTCGACGCGGCCCTCTCCAACTACTTCAGGCCCGGCAACCTCACCGCCCTGCGCGAACTGGCCCTGCTGTGGGTGGCCGACCGGGTCGACGCATATCTCACCGAGTACCGAAGCGAGCACCATGTCTCGGCCATCTGGGGCTCGCGCGAGCGCATCGTGGTCGGCCTGACCGGCGGTCCCGAGGGCCGCACCCTGATCCGGAGGGCCGCACGCCTGGCGGAGAAGGGCGCCGGCGGCGAGGTCCTGGCCGTCTACATCTCCCGCAGCGACGGCCTCACCGCAGCCTCCCCGAAGGAACTGGCCGTCCAGCGCACGCTGGTCGAGGACCTCGGCGGCACATTCCACCAGGTTGTCGGCGACGACATCCCGGCCGCGCTGCTCGACTTCGCCCGGGGCGTGAACGCCACCCAGATCGTGCTGGGCGTCTCCCGCCGCAGGAGCTGGCAATACGTCTTCGGGCCCGGCGTCGGCGCCACCGTCGCCCGCGAGTCCGGCCCCGACCTCGACGTCCACCTCATCACCCACGACGAGGCGGGCAAGGGCCGGGGACTGCCGGTCGTACGCGGAACACGCCTCGGACGCTCCCGGGTCATCTGGGGCTGGCTCGTCGGCGTGCTCGGCCCCGCCCTCCTCACCTGGCTCCTCACCAGCGCCACTTCGGACGTCGGCCTCGCCAACGACATGCTGCTGTTCCTCACCCTGACGGTGGCGGCAGCCCTGCTGGGCGGACTCTTCCCGGCACTGGCTTCCGCGGTCGTGGGCTCCCTGCTGCTCAACTGGTACTTCACCCCGCCCGTCCACACCTTCACCATCGCCGACCCGAAGAACATCGTCGCCATTGCGATCTTCGTCGGGGTCGCCGTGTCCGTGGCCTCGGTCGTGGGCCTCGCCGCCCGGCGCACCCACCAGGCGGCCCGGCTGCGCGCCGAGTCCGAGATCCTCTCCTTCCTCGCGGGGAACGTCCTGCGCGGCGAAACCACGCTGGAGGCGCTGCTGGAGAGGGTCCGTGAGACCTTCGGCATGGAATCGGTGGCCCTGCTGGAGCGGACCGGCGAGACGGCTCCCTGGACCTGTGCCAGCAGCGTGGGACCCCGTCCGGCCGAGATCCCGGAGGACGCCGACGTCGACGTACCGATCGGTGACCACATGGCCCTGTCCCTGCGCGGCCGGGTGCTGCCGGCCGCCGACCGACGGGTGCTGGCCGCCTTCGCCGCACAGGCCGCCGTCGTCCTGGACCGCCAACGCCTGCAGCGCGAGGCCGACCGGGCCGAGGAACTGGCCGAGGGCAACCGCATACGGACCGCCCTGCTCGCCGCCGTCAGCCACGACCTGCGCACCCCGCTCGCCGGCATCAAGGCCGCCGTGTCCTCTCTGCGTTCCGACGACGTCGAGTGGTCCGAGCAGGACCGGGCGGAACTGCTGGAGGCCATTGAGGAGGGCGCCGACCGGCTCGACCACCTCGTGGGCAACCTGCTGGACATGTCCCGCCTGCAGACCGGCACGGTGGCCCCCATCATCCGCGAGACCGACCTCGACGAGGTCGTGCCCATGGCGCTCGGCGGGGTGCCCGAGGACAGTGTGGAACTGGACATCCCCGAGACCCTGCCCATGGTCCACGTGGACCGGGGGCTGCTGGAGCGGGCCGTCGCCAACGTCGTCGAGAACGCCGTCAAGCACAGTCCGCCGCAGGAGAAGGTCCTGGTGTCCGCGAGCGCACTCGGCGACCGCGTCGAGTTGCGCGTTGTCGACCGTGGTCCCGGTGTGCCGGACGAGGCCAAGGACCGCATCTTCGAACCCTTCCAGCGGTACGGGGACTCACCGCGCGGGGTCGGCGTCGGCCTCGGCCTGGCGGTCGCACGCGGCTTCGCCGAGGCCGTCGGCGGCACACTGCATGCCGAGGACACGCCGGGCGGCGGGCTCACCATGGTGCTCACCGTACCGACGGCCCCCGAGCGACATCCGGAGCAGCCGGAACTGCCGGAACTGCCGGCCGCGGTCACGCCCTGAGGACCTCAGACGCCGGGCGGCACGGTTTCGAATTCCCGCTGCAGGCGCCCCGTGTCCAGCCGCAGCCGCCACGCGTTCCGGCGGTGCACGGCCGCCAGCGCGGCCTGGAGCGGGGACGGCGGGACCGTGAGGACGGGGCAGGTGGCGTGGGCGAGACAGCAGCGGCCGACCGACGGCGAGAGCGCGCGGTGCAGCCGGTTACGCCGCCCGGCGCCGACCACGAGGAGGTCGTCCTTCCGGTCGGCGATCCGCACCAGCGCCGGTCCCGGGGCGCCCCGGGCGACGAGCGCCTGGCCGGGCAGCCCGGGGCCCGTACTGCCGAACACGTCACACAGCGCCTTGAGGAGTCGCTCCCGCGCCTGCCGCTCCCACTCCTCAACCATGACGGCCGCGGCCGGGGACCTGCGGGCGGCGAGATCCCCGCCGGGCGGCTCCCAGGCCAGTACCGGCCAGAGCTCGGCTCCCCGGCACCGGGCCTCGCGGGCGGCCAGGCCCAGCGCGGTGAGACTGCCCAGCGAACCGCTCACCCCCACCACGACGCGAGCGGCTGAGGACGGACGGGACTCGGACATCGCTTTCACCGTTCTGCACACTCCGACCGGGGCTTCCCAGTCGGCGATCCTCCTCGGAACCGATTCCATCTCACCTCCGTTCCGAGGCTTTCGAACAGCCCGTACGCCAGTTCTTGGCGCCCTTCTGACGACCTTTTCCATGCCTTCTCACCGGGGCCGTCAGCGTCCCGTCAAGGTCGCCCGGATCGTCGTCAGCGTCCCGTCAGGGCACGTCCGGCAGCCGGAACACAGGGCATAAGCTCGACCACGAGCCCCGGTCCGCCTCCCCGCGTCCGGGGCGTTCCAGACCCCTTGCCCCCGCGTACTACTCATGCCCTTCGGGAAGGGCCATGACGGTGACCGTGGTAGGTCGGCACTGCGAGGCGGGTACGTCCGGGCCGCCGACGGGGACCTCCCCGTCGACATACGGCCCGGCGACCTGCTCGCCGTCCCCTGACAGGCGCGTACCACCGCCGTGCTGCGTGCCCGCCATCGATGTGGTCGTGTGCATGCTGCCGGCGGATGCGGCCGCCGGCGGGTCGGTGCCGTCTGCGGGGTCGTGTGTGTTCATGCTGCCTGGTCCTCCCCTGGAACCGGAGTGCAGATGATCTTGACCTGCAGGCGGCGCCCGTCACCGGCCCGGTCGTCCAGCTCCATCTGGCCGCCCGGGGCCACCTTCTCGGTGACCCCGAGCAGGTAGCGGTGCCGTTGCTGTTCACGTTGGGCCTGCCAGCGCAGGCGCAGCCAGAGTGCCACCAGCGCGAAGACCTTGGCGATGACGAGCGATACGATGGCGGTCGTGGCCGGGTCCATCAGGGATCCCCCTTTTTTTCTTCCTGCGGGCGTGGCCGCGAGGCCAGTCATGAGCTAAGGGGCAGGGGAGCCCATGATCGTGAACTCGCGAAACGAAGATTTTTTCCGGCGGCCTTTCAGAGCCTCACCCGCGCCGCCGACAATGCGCACTGGCATTCGCTCTGAGGTGCAGGTCTCTATGAGACGGTGCGTCCCTTACCCGATCGGGTGATAGCGCCACACCTGTTGCGCGCGGTAGCGTCCTTCGCACTGCTGCTGAGCTGCACTGATCCTCATCGGATCACGCTGCACGACGGTTGACCCCGCTAGAAGCGACGATGTCGCCGTGGTCGGCGCTGTCCATCTTCCGTACGGTGACGATGTCGCCGTCGCAGATCGCCGCGTCGATCATGGAGTCGCCGACCACGGTCAGGGCGAACAGGTCGCCGTCACCCACGACTTGGCGGGGCACCGAGTAGACGTCCTCGACCATCTCCTCGGCGAGTAGCGGTGCGCCGGCGGCGATCCGTCCGACGAGCGGTACATCGGCCGGCGCTTCGCTCCGGCCTCCCAGGTCGGGCGCCCACGAGGGCCTTACCCGGTAGGCGCGGGGGGTGTGCGGGTCACGGTAGAGGATGTAGCGCGTTCCGCCGGCAGCGCGCAGACCACGGCCGTGGCGGAGGCGATGGAGAGAGTGTTCAGCCCGTAGGTGTCCCCGGCGGCGCAGCGGGCACGCCCCAGCCAGCCGCCTCCGGTACCGGTGAGGGGATGGCCAGCCGGGCACGCCGACCGCCACGGCTCCTCGGGCGGCACGGAGAGCCGGTACGCGGGACGGGATATGAGCACGCCCGCACCGCAGCCCCACAAGGCGGCAGCCGTGATGATCAGCAACGTCTCACCGAACGGAGCTTAGGGTCTCGCCGGTGCCGGGCCAGGACGGCACTACCGAGAGATCCACTGCGTCGCTGTCCGCCCTACGCCGCGGACGCGGCCGCGCCGGGCTGCGGGCCGAACCGGCTGGCGAACTCCTCGCGGACACCGGGCGTGCTGAGGAAGAGAGCACTGCCTTCGAGGAACCGCGCCTTGTCGAGCTCCTGGGCCAGGACGCGTCCGGCGTACACCGCCGGATCCTCGTGCCGCTCGCGCGCCTCGCGCACAAGCTGCTCGTAGTGTTCCTCAGCAAGCGCAATGCGAAGTTCCCTGACCATGTCCTTCACGGCAGCCGGGCAACGTCGCCAGAGTTGGGCTCGGCTACCTCGGTGTGCTGCGCTGCTGCGCAACACGTGGCTCGGTCCGCCGAGCGAGCAACCGTCGATTCTCTGTGGAATACGCAGCGCCGGTCAGGATCAGGGCTGGCGCCAGGAACGCAGCCTCTCGGCGATGCCGTACGAGTCCAGCCGCAGGCCCCGGATGTCGTAGATCAGTTCCCGCCAGAGCTCGAACTTTGTGTCCACGCGTTCTCCGGAGGCCTCGAGGTAGGCGATGGCGACGCCATATCCGTACACCTCATTGCGGGCCGGGAGTGGGCGCAGCAGCACGCACTCCTCCAGCATGACCGCAGCCCGCCAGAAGGCGTCGGGATGGTGCTGATCATGCCGGGGCGGGTCGACCCGGTGGCGCTGGGCCATGCCGACGAGGACCGAGAAGTCGTTGACGGTCAGGTCGTCCCGGAGGATGTCCTCCTGGCGCTCGAGGAACCACCGGTAGTCGACGTGCACGACGGGAGGCACAGGTCAGGCCGCCCGTGAGGTGTCGTGCGCGGCGGACGGCAGCCCGCCGAACTCGGCATCGAAGGCGTCCATGACGCCGGGCTCGCTGATCACGCGGCGGAAAGCGGCAGTCGCCGTCTGCAGCGCCCGCTCCTGTTCCTTCTCCCCAGCCACCTTGGCGAGGTAGGCCTTCACAGACAGACCCTCCGCAGCGGCGAGCCCCTGCAGGGTGTCCCTGGTGCTCGTGTCGACCTTGACAGTGGTTTCAGCCATACCCGTAGTATCCCGCACGGTATACGCGCCGCGCTACCTACCTGCTTGCGAGTGCATGCGCCGCTGCGCCCGCTTACGGGCATCACCGAAAGATCACGTCCAGGGTGCTACGCGTGCTTGCTCGCGCCGAACTCGGCCACCACCGCGGCGGGCAGGCCGGGGTAGGGCCATTCCAGGTCCTCGCCCCAGTCCGCCCGCATCGGCAGCGGCATCGTCACGTCCCGCAGCACCATCGCGACGTCGACGGACGTGTCGGAGACCAGCGTCAGCCGGAAGGCGACCAGCGAGTGCGTGCAGACTTCGCGTGCCGGCGCCCGGTGAGCGTCGTGGTCGCCGGTCGTACTCGGCTCTCGGCTCGCCCGGGCCCGGGTGGAACGGGTCACCGGAGCGGAACCCGGTCGCCACTTCCAGCAGGTGGGCCATCCGCAGCTCGGTCAGCTCCAGCCGGCCCGCCTTCAGGTCCTCGGATGCCTTGCGCTGGCGGCCCCGGTCGGCCCCGGTCGGCCCCCGCCGACGACGTCCGCGACGACGGGCGGCACTGCGGATGGTTGGCCAGGAACCGGAAGGTCACCCGCTCGCGGGTGCCGTCGTCCTTCACCAGCTGCACCCGGCCCAGGTGCGGTTCGCGACGCTCGACCGTCCACTCCGTCCCGTCCAGCACCAGTCCGGCGCCGGGGGAAAGGTCCAGCACGGCCGCCGCAGTCACCGGCCCGTCTCCCCGGCGGGCATCACGAGCGAGCGGTCCTGGAGCGGGCCGGCCAGGTCGACGCCCAGCTGCCGGGACCACAGCAGGTGCAGCAGCTGGGCCCGGGCGACCGGCTCGCAGTCCGTTGCCGCCGCGAGCTCGCCGAACTTCCGCCCGCCCGCGGCCTCGGCGAGCAGCACCGGCCGAAGCCCCAGCGGATCGGACCTCAGCCGGCGCCGCGACGCCATCGCGTCCAGCCCTGCGAAGGCATGCTCGCGCCAGCGGGCGGCCACCGCGTAGCGCCAGCCGCAGGCGACGGCGACCTCGGCGGCCGCGGCGAACGACTCCCGGTCCGCCTCCTTGATCAAAGGCTCGGGGCGTACGTCGATCAGCCAGACGCCGCGGCGGGTCACCGCAAGGTAGTCAGGGGTGTGGGAGCGGCGCTTCCCGCAGGTTGCGAAGGCGATCTTCAGTGGCTGCGAGACGACGTCGACCACGTCGCCGGCGAAGTCCAGGGCCATCAGCACCCGGCTCTCCTCCAGGCTCTCCGCGCCGTGGTGACGGCCGGTGCTGGTCAGGAACTGCAGGCCAGGACGGTGCCGTTGGTCCCGGCGCCAGGTGAAGTGCCGCATCGGGTCGCTCGTGAGCACCGGCTCCTGTACGAGATCGTGCACCGAGCAGGACGCATCGTTCCCGCCTGCCCGCCACGAGACCGTCCACCGTCTCGTCCAGCCGTCGCCCAGATCCAGGCCGGACCTGCCCGCGTCGACGTCCGTCGGCACGAAAAGGTCCTCCCAGCTGCACTGATGCGACCAGACGGACCCCGCGTCAGCGGCTTCGACCAGCCTTTCCGACCCAGACCGTGTAGCGGACATGAGCTCATAGAAGCGCCGCGGAGAACCTCAGGCTCCCCGTCTTCGTTTCTGGTGACAGAAAGACTGCTGAATGAGCGTCTGTGACAAGTCGGATGCCTCGTGTGTGACAACCAGGCTGCCTCGGTCGTCCCCATTCGCCAGCTCAGCTGGTGCCGCTGGTGACAACTCTTGAGCTTCGGCTCAACCCGTTGAGCCGAAGCACGATAGGTGTCACAGAGGCGGGCTTGTTGTCACCGGGTTCATGCCAGTGACGGCAGGCCCGCCTCGGGATGGAGGTGCCGTCTGGACGCTTGAGCATGGCCCGTTCGGGAGGCTGCTGTGGGCGGTCAAAGCCGCCCGTACCCACGGCGTGATGGCGGCGCTGACCCAGGCCGGCGTGCGCTGCTGGGCCGGTAAGGGGTATGAGGGCGCCGGCAGCACGGTGCGCGTCCCTACTGCGGCCGCTGGGAGAAGCTCTCCGAAGGCCAGAAGGTCGTCAACGTCTCCCACGCCAGGATCCATCCGGTTGGTGAACAGGCAATGGCACTCTCAAGTCCTGGCGTCTCCTGTGCAAGCTCCGCTGCAGCACCACCCGCATCACCCGTCCTGGGCAAACCGTCCTCGCGCTCCACAAGGGCGGGCGCTTCCGTGCTCCAGTTCGGGAAGCTCGCCGAGGCCTTTGACGCTGTCATCAAACTCCTCAATTTCCCGCTTCGCACTGAACTCTTCTGAGCAGAGCTCTGGATCCGCCAAAGTGGCCCCCATCTCGCGATGGGGGCCACAAGAGGCTAGTGCTAGGGCGTCCAGCACTTACCGGCGCTATCTTCGTCGTTACTCAGGCAACTCGTGCCGTCCCAGTGTGTCGCTATGTTCAGATAGTGATCAGCGTGAATCCCATGCCCAAAAATTTCGGCGTTACTAGTGAAGTTCTCGGTTGCGCCGAAGGCTTGGTTTCCATTTCCATAAGCCGGGATCTGCCCATACCATTGGCACGGGCCATGCAGATCGATCGAGAACCCGGTCGCAGACTGGGAGCAATTCAGGCTGGTTGGCTGCGCATACCCTGGAGTGCCGGCGTACACGCTAAAGCACCACCTGATTCTCACGTTAGCGATGGTGGGAATGCCGTCGTCTGCTTTTGTGCAGAAACTGCCAGGCCCCGTCGATTGCGGATGCATCGTTGCCGGGCGAGTCGTTTCGACATGGCTGAGTTTAAAGTCGCAAAGTGTTGCGACTGCCTTGGCGACAACGTTGGGTGACCAGGATTTTAGCGCCTGCGCCTTAACCTGTTGCGCGCAGGGCAGTAGCGAACCCTTCGCGGATGTCACCTTGACGGAGACGTTGGTGACGATTGGAGCCTGTGTCGTCGCCGAAGCCGGCGCGACTGTGATCACCGTCCCGGTGAACAGCAGACTGATGACTGCGAACGCGCGCAGTATACTGCGTGGTGCCCTCACGGACCTCTCCCTCGTGGCGCTGGCCGGGGTTGCAGTGACGACGCCAGAGGTGGTGAGGCCGGCCGCGATGGCTTCGACTGCCGGCTTTCGGGCGAGATTCACGTGGTCCCCCTGACGATGTGTGCTTGGTGAGTTGTCTCCCATGCAAGCAGCGCCGCCGAGAGGCGTGCGAGCCCCCGTGACGCGCTTTAGTGCATGACGGCTCATTGCGGGGCCGTTGTGCAAGATTGAGGCTAAGAGCTGCCGTCCTAGGTCCGTCCTAGGTCCGTCCTAGGTCCGTTCTTGCGCATTCCGTTCACATCAGCGCATGTGACAAGTCGAATGCCTTGTTGGTGACAACCAGACTGCTTCGACGGGTCCGAATCACCAGCTCATCCCTCTCCGCTGGAGGCCCGTCCGGACAAGGCGGCGCGGGCGGCGGCGTAGGCGTCGATGGGGTCGGACTTGCCGATGCGCGCTGCCATGCTGTTGAACGCCTTCCTAGCCGGAGGTGGCGTCGGCCGGGCGGCTCAGACAGGACATTGAAGGGGCTTCTGGCCAAGCTCCTATCAGGTCATGGTCCGCCCGGCCGGTGCCATGAGAACCAGGCTCCGGCGGCCGGGCAGAACAACGCGAAGACAGCCCAGCAGGGCGCCAGTCAGTGGCAGAGCCACGACCGCCGGAACCCGCGTACGAGTATCAATGTCAGTGGTGGCAGGCAGGATGACGGGCATGACAACACCTGCAGCTGCGATCACGGATGCCGCCGCCTACGCGCAGGCGGTCGAGGACGCGGTGAAGGCGTCGGCCGCCTACTACGCGGGTGGGACGTCGGCCTTGGACGATGACGCCTACGACCGGCTGGTGCGAGGCATCGCCGCGTGGGAGTCCGAACATCGTGATCAGGTGCTGCCCGACTCTCCGACGGGCAAGGTCGCCGACGGCGCCGTGGAGGGCGATGTCCCGCACACGGTGGCGATGCTGAGTCTGGACAACGTGTTCTCGCCGGAGGAGTTCACCGCCTGGACCGCCTCCCTGGCCCGGCGCATCGGCCACGAGGTCGAGCGGTTCAGCGTCGAGCCGAAGCTGGACGGGTTCGCGGTCGCCGCCCGTTACGCCGGCGGCCGCCTGAGCCAGCTGATCACACGCGGGGACGGGACGGCCGGGGAGGATGTCTCGCACGCGATTGGCACCGAGATCGCCGCCCTGCGGGCCGAGCTGCCGTTCGGGATCGACGGGATCGTCATCAAGGCCGACCCGGCCGCCGACCAGCAGACAGCAGGATCGGGTTCGCGCGCTCCGCGGTGGGCGATCGCCTACAAACTGCCGGCCGTCGAGAAGATCACCCGGCTGCTCGAGGCGGAGTGGAACGTAGGCCGCACCGGCATCATCGCCCCGCGTGCCGTCCTGGAACCGGTCGAGATCGACGGCGCCACCATCACGTACGCCACCCTCCACAACCCGGCCGACATCACCCGCCGCGACCTGCGTCTGGGCGACCACGTCATGGTGCACCGGGCCGGCGACGTCATACCGCGCGTCGAGGCCCCCGTCGCCCACCTGCGCACCGGCGACGAACAGCCCATCGCCTTCCCCGAGGCGTGTCCGCGCTGCGGGGCCGGCATCGACACCAGCGAGCAGCGCTGGCGCTGCGAGAACGGACGCAACTGCCACCTGACGGTCCTCGGATCGGGAGAGCAGGTCCGACTTGTGCGGTCGAGTCCTAATTGCTGGTTCCGTAGGCGGCCATGAACATGTCCAGCAGTCCGTCGACCGCGTCCTCGTCGATGGGGCGGGTTGACAGCAGGCTGCGGTAGTACAGCGTGCCGCACAGCACCTCGGCGGCGAATTCCAGATTCGCTTCCGCGGTCAGTTCACCGGTGCGCTGGGCGCGGGTGATTCGGTCGAGGGTGCGCTGCTCGACGGTGACCAGGAATCGTTCGTGCAGGGTCGCCCGCAGCATTGAATCGGCCTGCGCCTCGGCGATGACTGCGCGGTAGACGGGGCCGATCGGCGGGCTGGAGAGGGCGCGGCCCGAGCGTAGGAACTGTTCGCGCAAATCCGCGCGGACGTCCCCGGTGTCGCGGTAGTCGAGGTCGCTGGTCCACACGCGGCTGAGCGCGTCGAGCAGCAGCGCAGCCATGGACGGCCAGCGCCGGTAGATCGTGTGTTTTCCGACCCCGGCCCTTCGGCCGACCGCCTCGATGCTCAGGCCCGCGTATCCGACCTCCGCAGCCAGATCGAGGGTTACCTGCAGCAGCTCTTCGGTGCGCGCGGCGCCTCGGCGCCTCGGCGTGGCGGGCGTGTCGGTCATGCCGCCATCCTAACGGCACATGGCGTGCCGTTGACAATGTCGAGGGCTGCGTGCAGTATTCAGACTCGATCGGCACGTCCCGTGCCGATGTCGGATGTGGCGGCACGTCGCCACCCACGCGCCCAAGATCCAGCACATCAGACCCTCAGAGGGAGATCTGCCATGAGCAGCACCGAAAGCAGCACGCACGAGGGATTCACGGCCGAGGAGCGGGCCGCGATGAAGGACCACGCCCAAGAGCTGAAGAAGGCAGCCCGCCGCAGCTCGCGCGCGGACAAGGCGGCGGAGGCGGAGCGGGACGTGCTCGCGAAGATCGCCGAGATGCAGGACTCGGACCGGATCATGGCTGAGCGGGTCCATGCCGTCATCACAGCCGGCGCCCCGGCCCTCGCGCCGAAGCTCTGGTACGGGATGCCCGCCTACGCGCTGGACGGCAAGGTCGTGTGCTTCTTCCAGAGCGCGGAGAAGTTCAAGGCGCGCTACGCGACGCTCGGGTTCAGCGACCAGGCGAAGCTGGACGAGGGCACGATGTGGGCGGCCGGTTTCGCCCTGACCGAGGTGACGGCCGAGGTGGAGGCGCGGATCGGTGCGCTCGTGAAGCAGGCGGTGAGCTAAGGCGCGCCCGGTGAACGGGCTGGGCCTGTGGCACCTTGGCGTGCTCGGCGGCCTGGCGCTGCTGGTACAGCATCTGCTGCGCGCCTTCACTGACGACGTCGAGGCGCCAGGCTGACCACAGCAGGTGGCAAATCCTGCCAACTACATGCTCAGTCGCAGATGTGACGCGCCGTCCGGGTGCCGCTTCGGACGGCGCGCGTGCGCCAGGCTGGCCGATGGCAGAGCGAGTGCGGGTCCGCGAGATCGATGACGCCGAGGGCAGACGGCTGCTGCGGATCATCCGCAGGGGCACCGGGTCGGTGGTGACCTGGCGGCGGGCCCAGATGGTGCTGCTGTCCGCCCAGGGCATGCCCGAGGCGAAGATCGCCGAGGTCACGTTCACCAGCGCGGACCGGATCCGGGACGTGATCCACAACTTCAACACCGACGGCTTCGACTCGCTCTACCCCAAGTACAAGGGCGGGCGGCCCAAGACCTTCAGCCTCTCGGAACGCCGCGAGATCAAGAAGATCGCCAAGTCCAAGCCGGCCGAGCACGGCCTGCCGTTTTCGACCTGGAGCCTGGCCAAGCCGGCCGACTTCCTGGTCTCCGAGGGGGTGGTCGACGACATCAGCCACGAGGGCCTTCGGGTCCTGCTTCGTGAGGAGGGCGTCTCGTTTCAACGCGTGAAGACCTGGAAGACCTCCCGCGACCCCGACTATGCCGCCAAGAAGGCCCGCGTCGAGCACCTCTACGCGATCGCCGACCGCGAGGTCATACCCGAGGAAGGCGAGCCCGAAGTCATCTTCTGCATGGACGAGTTCGGCCCGCTCAACCTCCAACCCCACCCAGGGCGGCAGTGGGCCGAGCGCGGCGGCCGGCACGACAGGGTTCAGGTCCGGCGCATAGGCGGGCAGCAGGAACACCGTCAACCATTTGCGCTCGGCGACGAGTCGGCGCATCTTGTGGGAGACGTGGGTGCTGAGCCGGTCCCACGCGATCAAACCGGCCACGGACAGGCGTCCGAACGCCGTCCGCTGATGGTCACCTGCGCAGTGATCCCACGGCGGCCCAGGTTCGTCCCTTGGGCGGCCTGCGGGTGAAGCCGGCTTCGTCCTCGAAGCAGATCCACCCTCCGCAGGCCGCCCGGGCTCTTTTGCCTCTGTCCAGGTCACCTCCTTCCATTGCGCGACTGCCTGCTCATCCCGCTCCGCCACCCGCCGGGCGGGGATCTGTGCTGTGAAGCCGAGCCGGTGCATCAGCCGGGTAGCGCCAGAGACGCTGCAGGAGACGTGGAACTTCCTGCCGATCAGCGTGGCCACCCGGGCCGCGGTCCACACCTGGTCCTCCACCCAGCCATGGGCGGCCGGGCCCTGCTCCAAGTACTGGGCCAGCTTCCGCAGGCAGTACGGAGACAGGCGACACCGCGATCCACTGGGCCCCCGCGAGGCGAGGGCCTCCTCGCCTCCGTCCCGCCAAGTCTGGCGCCACTGGTAGGCCGACTTCCGGCTCACCCGCAGCCGCCGCGCGACTTCGGTCGGCTTCACCTTCTGGGCGAATAGTTCCGCCGCCTGCTTCCGCACCACCTCTCGGTGTCGGCGTGCCTCCGGCGTCAACCCGCCCCCGTCCGCATACCTCACACACCACGGATTACCCGGTCCGTTTCCCCCAGCGCGCCTACCGGTGCGAAGACCACCGGTGATCGCACGGACCTCGAAAGACGGATCCGAAGGGCCGTTTACGGCGACCCACCACCGTCCAACGCACGTTGCGCCTCACCCGGTGAGAATCTCCGGGAAGCGCTCGGCGCTGATGTTGCTGCCGGAGACGACGACGCCGATCCTGCGGGCAAGCCGGTCCATTTGTTGGGCCCGGAGTGTGCGGCCAGGCCGTCGCCGCCGGCTTCGATGACGATCTTCATGTGCGGGCTGGACCGTCGCCGGTCAGTGCGAGTCGGCGGGGACGGGCGAGAGCCGGTAGGCGCCCTCATGAGTGACGACACGGCCGGCGGTGGGCGGCGCGAAGTGGGTGCCCAGGACGAGGGTGTCCGTGCTGGCGAGCGAACCGAGCAGCTTGCGGCGCGAGGCCTCGGACCGCTCGGGCTCGATGTCGACGCAGGCGCCGATGGTGGGGTTAGCGAGCTGGACGGGGTGGTGGATGCAGTCGCCGGTGATCAGTGCCGTATCTCCGCGGCTGGTCAGCCCAAGGGCGATGTGGCCGGGGGTGTGCCCGGGGGTGGGGATCAGCCGCAGGCCCGGGACGACTTCGACGCCGTCTGCGGGGACGTCGACGAGGTCGAGCAGCCCCGCCTCCTCCACCGGGATCACGGAGTCGCGGAACATCTGCTTGCGCGCCTCCTCCATGTCGTACCCGGCCCAGAACTCCCGCTCGACGCGCGAGGTGATGTAGCGGGCGTTGGGGAAGGTGGGAACCCACTCTCCGTTCACCTCGTGCGTGTTCCAGCCGACGTGGTCGGCGTGCAGGTGGGTGAGGATCACCAGGTCGACGGAGTCCGGGGGGAATCCAGCCGCCGTGAGGCGCTGAAGGTAGTCGGTGTTCAGGTTGTGCCAGGCGGGGTTGGCCCGCTCCTTGCCGTTGCCGATGCCGGTGTCCACCAGGATGCGCAGCCCGCCGACGGTGAACGCGAAGCTGTGGCTGTCGATGTGCAGGACGCCCTCGTCGTCGGCGAAGTGGGGGCGCAGCCAGTCCTGCCCGGCGACGACGTCCGGGGTGGCGCCGGGCAGCAGCCACAGTCCGGTGGCGGGCGGCAGGAGGACCTCGTCGATGCGGTGGACCGTGACGTCGCCCACGGTCCAGCAGGGGATGGCGGTCGGGTCGGTGGTCGGTGGAGTGCTCATGATCGGTTGTTTCCTTTGGTCTCGTTACGGAAGGTCGTTGTGTGCGTTGTGGGCTGCCCTGCGTCTCGACATGGCGAGTGCTGCCAGGCCCGCGACGGCGAGCAGAGCGGCGGCTACGGCGTAGGCGTGGGCGGCGGTGTTCAGCCCGTAGTGCTGGGTGGCGGCGCCCGCGGCGATGGCGGGCAGGCTCATGGACAGGTAGCTGAGGACGTAGTAGGCGGCCAGGGTCGCGGCGCGGCCCTGCTCGTCGAGTGGGGCGAGCATCATGCGCAGCGCCCCTTGGGAGACGGCCCCGAAGGCGACGCCCGCCAGGACCGCGCCGCCGTAGACGGCGGGCAAGCCGGAGCCGTGCAGACCGAGCAGGCTCAGGGCCGCGGACGGAATGACGGCCAGGCTTCCGCCGGTGGCGGCGGCGCGCGGCGCCGTGCACCGCAGTGTCCACACGGTGAGCGTGGCCGCGGCGGTGAGCACGAAGAAGACCATGCCGCCGGCCGCCTGTGAGGCACCGGGGGCCACGAGGTGCACGAGCGCCGGTCCGAGGCAGGAGTAGAAGCCGCCCAGGGCCCAGATGGCGACGACAGCGGTGCCGACCGCCAGCAGGGCGCTGCGTGCCGGCGACGGCACGGCGAGGTGAGGGCGCAGCGACCGCAGGGCACCGGCGTGTGCGCGGGCCGTCTCCGCGGTGAACGTGACCGCGATCGCCTGGGCAGCGAAGAGGACCGCCAGCAGGACGTACACGGTGACCGTGGGCGCGGGGGCGAAGCGGACGAGGAGGGTGGAGGCCAGGACGCCGGCGGCCATGCCCGCCACCGGGGCGATGCTGTTGGTCAGGGCGGACCGGCCCGGGCGCAGGGGGTCCTGAAGGTCGAGGAGGGCCGCTCCCGCGGCGCTGGTGGCCGCGCCGGTGGCCGCTCCCTGCAGGATCCGGGCGGTGATCAGCGCTCCGGCGCCGTCCGCCGAGGCCAGCAGCACCATGGAGGCGGCCTCCAGCAGCAGGGCGCCCACCAGGACGGGACGCCGCCCGAGGTGGTCGGAGAGCGCACCTGTGGTGAGCAGCGCCAGCAGCAGCGTCAGGGAGTAGGCGCTGAAGACCACGGTGATGGTGAGCGCGGACAGGTCCCAGGCGTCCTGGTAGTGGGGGTACAGCGGCGTCGGCGCACTGGATGCCGCGAGGAGGGCCGCCAGGATCGAGGCGTCCAGGACGAAGGACGCCGCGCGCTTGGCGGTCTGGGTGCGGGCTCCCGGATGGCTGGATTGCGCAGGTGCGCGGGGTGTGACGGTGGACATGAGATTCCTCGGGGCTAAACGCAATGGGTTTGCATTAATGCACCATAGGCTCTACCGTCGGCTAACGCAAACTCTTAGCTTTTGGTCGGGAGTTGCTCCACCCCTCCAGCCCTGAGGAGAGAGAAGTCCATGTCCTCCGCTGAACTCACCCCGCCGGAAGCGGCCCGCTGGGCCGCCCGCACCGGGCTCCCACTGCCGGCCGACCGCCACGCCGCGGTCGCGGCCACCGCCAACCACATCCACTCCGTCGTCGCGGTCCTGCGGGAGCTGGACTTCGGGGACACCCCACCCGCCTCCGCCTACCGCGCGGAACAGGAGACGCACGATGCAGCCGTATGAACTGTCCCTGAGCGCAGCCGCCGACGCGATCCGGGCCCGGCGGCTGTCCCCCGTCGAGCTGGCTGACTCCGTCCTGGAGCGCATCGAACAGGTGGACCCGCACCTTCAGGCCTACGTCACCGTCACCGCCGAGCACACCCGCCGGGCCGCGCGCGAAGCCGAGAACGAGATCGCGGCCGGCCGCTACCGTGGTCCGCTGCACGGCATCCCGATGGGCCTCAAGGACCTGATCGACGTCGCCGGCGTGGCGACGTCGGCCAGCTCCCGTGTCCGAGCCGACCACCGCGCGCAGGCCGACAGCACCGTCGCCGCACGCCTGTCGGCGGCCGGAGCCATCCTGGTCGGCAAGACCCACACCCACGAGTTCGCCTACGGGCTGACCACCCCGCAGACCAACAACGCCTGGGACACCGGCCGGGTCGCCGGCGGCTCCAGCGGCGGATCCTCCGTCGCCGTCGCCGCGGGCACCGCCACCTTCACCCTGGGCACCGACACCGGCGGATCGATCCGGGTGCCCGCCGCGCTGAACGGGGTGGTCGGCTTCAAGCCGACGTACGGCCTCGTCCCCCGCCACGGCATCACGTCCCTGTCCTGGTCACTGGACCACGTCGGCCCGATCACCCGCACCGTCGGGGACGCGGCCCTGGTCCTGGCGGCCCTGGCCGGACACGACCCCCGCGATCCCGCCTCCCTGACCGCACCCGGCACGAACTACCGGCCCGTCGCGGATGCGGACCTGACGGGCCTGCGCGTGGGCGTGCCGCGTACCTACTTCTTCGACCACGTCGATGCTGAGGTGGAAGCCGCCGTACGGCGCGCGATCAACCAGCTTCGGGCCCTCGGCGCACGCCTCGTCGACGTCGAGATCCCCATGACCCGCTACATCCATGCCACTCAGTGGGGCCTGATGGTGCCCGAGGCAACCGCCTACCACGAGAGCACCCTGCGCGCGGTCCCCGAGCTGTACCAGGCCGACGTCCGCATGCTCCTCGAGGCCGGCGAACTGATGCCCGCCGGGGACTACCTTCGCGCCCAGCGCGCCCGCACGCTCATGCGGCAGGAATGGGCGCGCATGCTGCAGGACGTCGACCTGGTCGCCGCCCCCACCGTCCCGGCAACCGCGGTCAAGGCCGGCCAGGAGACGATCACCTGGGCCGACGGCACGGTCGAGGGTGTCTCCGACGCCTACGTACGCCTTTCATCCCCTGCCAACATCACCGGGTTGCCGTCCCTGTCGGTACCGGTCGGCCACGATGCGGCGGGTCTGCCGATCGGCATGCAGCTGCTCGGGCGACCGCTCGGAGAGAGCGTGCTCCTGCGAGTCGGCCACGCCTACGAGCAGACCCAGCCCGCCCGCGAGCTCGCGCGCGCAGCCTGAACGAGTGCTTCCGGCCCGGCCGAACCATTCCATCCGGGCCGAAGGCGCCGCTCTCGCAGGCGTGCACGAGGTGGCGGTGCGTACACGGCTCGTGGCGAGAAGGTCGTCGAACAAGTGGCCAGTTCGTCGCACGGAGGTGGACGGTTCGCTAGACGCAATGATTTTGCTTTAAGGTGGGTTCTATGAGCAGGCAGATGGTGCGCCCTGGTGGGCGCAGCGCCCGGGTCCAGGCATCGGTCCACGCCGCCGTACACGAACTCGCGTCGGAAGTGGGCCGGGACGCCCTGACGGTGCCGCTGGTCGCCCGGCGTGCGGGTGTGACGCCGTCGACGATCTACCGCCGCTGGGGGGACCTGCAGGAGCTGTTGTCGGACGTAGCGGTCGAGCGTCTGCGGCCCGATACCGCGCCGGGGGACCACGGTGCCCTGGCATCCGACCTGACGGCCTGGGCCGAGCAGTTCCTCGACGAGATGGCCTGTCCCGCCGGTCGTGCCTACATCCGCGACGCCCTGCTCGGCGACCCGGACGGCAGCAACGCCGGCCAGTGCTCGGCCTACGCCGCCGACCAGATCGGCTTCATCCTCACCCGAGCAGCTGGACGTGGGGAGAAGACGCCCGACGTCGAGACGGTCATCGACCGCGTCGTCGCGCCCATGATGTACCGCATCCTCTTCCGTCCGGACGGACTCGACGCCGCGTACGCGCGCCGACTCGTGGCAGAGATTCTCGGCCCGACCGGCCCGTGACCAGGTGATCGCACCGGCGTGCCCCGCTGGCAGTGCCTCCGATGCCCGCGCCTCGGAGGCCGGGGCGACCTCGCCGCGCGGGGCGGGTCAGCGCGCGCCGGCTCCAGCCCGTCCAGGCGCGGCATGCGGACGTCCATCAGGACGACGCCGGGCCGGTGCCCGTGCGTGACTGCTGTCGGCCCGACCGGCCTTTGTCCGGCGGCCGGGCATGTCGTGCCGTCGGCCCAGGCAGCTGATCATCCCGAGCGAGAAGCCGGTCTCTTCGGCCAGCTCGCGGCAGGTGCGTCCAGCGGCTCGTCGGGCGCGGAGCCAGTCGAGATCGATCTGACGCCAGCGGGTCGCTTTGCCCTCTCGTTTCACAGTCTTGCCCACGTCGTAGCGGGTGGTGGGCCCTCGGTTCTTCGAGCCAAGTGGTCTTCCAGGGCCGGGAGTCGAGGGTTTTGGTGCGCGGGCTGGACAGTGCAGATGGGGGCGGAGGTTCCGAAACCCCGGCGGACTCGGGCCGGGGTGAGCCGGCCGGGCTCGGCGGGCTTCTCCCACGGGCGTCGCAAGTCGGCGGCGGCGTCGCGCAGAAGTCGGATCTGGGTGTGCGCGGCGATGATCAGCCAGGTCCAGCGCTCGCCGGCCTCGGGGGTCCGCAGCTTCGGACGGGTCCACCCGAGGGTCTGTTTCATCAGCCGGAAGGTGTGCTCCAGGTCGAATCTCCGTAGGAACGCCTGCCAGCGCACGTCGACGTCCTCGCTGTTCAGGCCGGTGGCGGACGACCACAGCCACAGCGGCAGCGGCTCGTGGCCGCCGGGCAGGCGGTCTACCTGGAGGCGGATCGGTGTGCCCTCGATGATGGGGAGTTCGCCTGCGTGGTCGATCCACGCGGAACGGGTGGTCAGGCGGGGGTGGATGCGGTCCCAGGCCATCGCGCGGGCGGTGCCGTATCGGTCGGTGACCTGCACGGTTGCCGCGTTCGGCTCGCCCCAGGTCTCGGGCTTGGCGAAGCGGAACTCCTTGCCGTGCTTCGGCGGTCGCCCGACCTGGGGGCAGGACAGGGCGTACTCCTTGAGCGAGGGCGTCGGCCGTCGCATGACGCGGTCGGAGCGCATCCGTCCCAGCACCTCGACCGGGAGGCCGTCGAGGAGGTGGGCCATGCGCGGGGCGTCGTAGCCGGCGTCGAAGACAATGAGGATGTCGCGGTCGCCCAAGTGCCAGCGGCCCATCTCGATCAGGTCCTCGACCACACGGCGAAGCTGGGTGGCGGTGACCTCGACGACGTCGTCCTCGGGGCCGAGACGGACGGCGTCCAGGAGCTGGCACCAGGACGTCCGGCCCGATTCGAGGGCGGCGACGAACGAGTACGGCCAGCCGGGAATGAACTGGTCCGAGCACCGTCCGCTGCGGCCGTAGACGTGGCAGAACAGACGGTCCGCGCTGGTCGGAGCGTCAGGGCGCAACCAGTTGCTGGCGTCGACAGCCAAAACCAGGCGCCCGTCGGCGGCTCGCGGCATCGGCAGACCGGCCAGCACCTGCCGCAGTCGGGGCACGTCCACGTTCCCGTGGTTCAACGCCTCGTACATGGCGCCGTGCCCGCGCCGGTGCTCGGCCACCAGCGTCAGGTCTACCGGCGACGTCACCGGACCGTCCGCGCACAGCAACGCGTCCACGAGCTCGAACAGCTCGTCCCGCGCGCGGTCGGACAGTCGAATAAGTGGTCCCGAAAGCGTGAGGCGTTCGCGAACGCCTCCGCCGGAACAGCATCAGGCAGCAGACTCACCCTTACGGCCTTCGCACCGGTCAAGTGCCTCTTTGGTCGGAGCACATGATCGTGCGGAGGCCGCCCGCATGTCCGTTGAACAGCCCAATCAGAGATCAAGTTCGAGTGATGTTTGAACGCCGGTGAGCAGGTCAGGCGGCAGCCAGCGAGGCCTGGATGCGGCTGACGGCACGCAGGATCTCGTCCCGGTTCTTCGCCCGCCTGATCCATGCCGGGAGACGGGCCACCAACGTCATCTTCTGCCCGGTGTCGTACCAGGGCGCTCGTTCCCGCAGCGGTGCCTGGACGAAACGACGGATCAAGTCGAGATGTTCGAGGTTGTACGCCCACAACCACCCGTGCCGGGTCTCAACCTGGAGCCACAAAGGCATACCGAAGTACGGATCCGTCGCGGGTTGAGCTGTGCCGGCAGGGAGCGCGACACGACGGCCGCTCCACACTCGACACAGTCCGCAGCCACGGCAGACCAGACGTCGCGGCGTGAACAGGATCCGACCCCCGGGATCAGAGTCTTCGGGCGCTGGAACGACACGAGCGGCCTTCTCGCAGCCAGGACACCGCACAATGATCAAGCTGATGAAGTCGTACTCGGTGCTGCACGGATCCCGGAACCGCCCAAAGAACAAGGCCATGCGGTGAGTGTGCAACTGCTTCGCAGAGCGGCGCATCCCGATTCGACCGCTCACGCTCAGGCCCGCCAGCAACCCGCCATGGACGGACCGAGGTTAAAGAACAAGCTCAGTACCTGTTCCTGATCCATACATGCCAAGCGGCAGCAAGCTGCAAGACACACACCCGCCCTCCTCCCCCGGGATTACGGCACTTCCCCGATGCCCGGCCGGAGGACCTGCCCCTAACCTGCGAGTACACCGCAAGGGGGGAGACGACATGAAAGCGGTCGTCCAGGACCGGTACGGCCCACCGGCCGCACTGGAACTCAGGGACGTGGACCAGCCGGTGCCCGGCGACGACGAGGTGCTGGTGCGGGTGCGGGCCGCCGCGTTGAACGCGTACGACTGGCACCTCATGCGCGGCGACCCGTACGTGGCCCGCCTCGCGCTGGGGCCGCGCGCGCCCCGGGCCCGGATCCGGGGCCGGGACTTCGCGGGTGAGGTGGTGGCGGTCGGCCGGAACGTACCGGATCTCCAGCCGGGCGATGAGGTGTTCGGCGAGGTCGATGGAACGTTCGCGGAGTACGTGTGCGTTCCGGACGCGTGGGTGGAGCGCAAGCCCGCCGCCCTGACCTTCGAGCAGGCGGCGGCCCTGCCGCTGGCTGGGAACACGGCCCTGCGCGGACTGCGCGACGTTGCGGGGCTGCGGCCGGGGCAGCAGGTGCTGGTCAACGGCGCGTCCGGCGGGGTCGGCACGTTCGCCGTGCAGATCGCCAGGGCGCTCGGCGCGGAGGTGACCGGTGTGTGCAGCACGCGTAACGCCGAGCTGGTCCGCTCGCTGGGGGCGGACCACGTCGTCGACTACACGCGGGAGGACTTTACGCGCGCCGGGCGGCGGTACGACGTCGTTCTCGACCTTGTGGCCAACCACGGGATCTGGGCGCTCCGGCGCGCCCTCACGCCCACCGGGACGCTCGTCCTGGGCGGCGGGGGCAGCCCTGGGCAGTTCCTCGGGGCTCCCGTGCTCATCCTCAAGGGGGTTGTGCTCTCTCCCCTCGTTCGCCAGCGGCTGCGCCCGCTGATCGGGCCGGCACCGAGCAAGGCGGTGCTGGCGGAGCTGCGGGAGCTGGCCGACTCCGGGAGGCTTGCCCCCGTCATCGACCGGACCTACACCCTGGGTGAGGCCGCCGAGGCCATCCGGTACCTGGAAGAGGAGCACGCGCGTGGAAAGGTCGTCGTCACGGTCTGACCGGGTCGGCCCTCCACGGATGTGCCCCGCGGCGACGCGCGCCGCGGGGCACATCCGGATCCGCTCACGTCTCCGCGGCCCTTGCATACTCCTGGGCCGTGCCTCCCACGAGCTCTTGCACCACGACCTGTTCGACGCCCAGACCCAGGCGTAGTGGCCGGGCCGGCACACGAAGACGTCGCCGGGGCCGACCCCGCCCTCGCCGCCGTCGTCCATGCGCAGGCACATCCCTCCCTGCACCACATGGCCGTTGTGGTGGATCTGGCAGGTCTCGGTGCCCGCGATCGAGCCCGTGGACTCCGACCAGCGCTGATGCGGCGGGCCGGCTCGTCTGGGCTTCACCGGCCCTGCCGGGCACGGCGGACGACCTGATCGCGGCTCGAACCCACGGCATCATCGAGGCGTTGACCAGCGCAGACGTGATGGCCTTCGCGGATAAGGGCCGGCAAGGTGCTCGCGGCAGCGTGCGCACTCCGTTCAAACAGCGCCGCTCCAGGCCGAATCTGTCATGCCGTCAGCAGGCTGCGAACCGGGCCCACGCGAAGATCCGCGATCCGCGCCCGCGGCGAACCAGCGATCGCCACGCTCCAGACTTGGAAGATCTTGGCCAAGGTGCGCTGTTTCCCACGTCGCGCCACCGCAATCGTGCACGCCATCCTCGTCCTGCACGCAATCGATCACGCCATCGATCGAACCGCCATACCGGCTGAAAAGCCTCAAGGTCAGGCCGGATCGTCCGTCGTTTCCGCCTGGTCAGGACGGAAGATTTCCTCGATGGTCAGGCCGAAGACGTCGGCGATGGTGAACGCCAGAGGCAGGCTGGGATCGTACCGCTCGGTTTCGATGGCGTTGATGGCCTGCCGGGAGACTTTGCACCGGTCGGCCAGGTCGGCCTGGCTCCACCGGCGGGCTGCACGCAGTTCGCGTAGTCGGTTCTTCACAATGCGCCGTCACCGGTTCAGGCGGGTACGCAGGTCGGCGATCGTCATCCAGATTGCCACGCCGCCGAGGAGGATCAACTGCGCGAGCTGATGGAGCTGGATGATGCCTGCGGCATCGAGCAGGGTAGCCACTTGCAGCCCCACGAGGACTGCGCCGAACGCGATGGCCATGCTCTCCAACTGGATCCTGCGCAGGTATTCGTCCGCGCGCCGGAATGCCCGCAGCAGCACCCAGGCGATCGCGAGGGTGAAGACGATGGTGGCCGCGATCCACCAGGCCCTCTGGGCGGTGCTCTGATGGGGGTTGCTGCCCAGCGCCAGGGCTGTCACGCCCAAAGTGGACACCGGTATGCCGTCGATGAGCACAGCGCGGCGGGCCGCGCGCGTCACCTGGTCCTGCTGTACCTGCTTTGCCATGCGATGAATGTAAGGTGTCCTTTCCATCAAGTCAAGCGACCTTGACTTGATGGAAAGGACACCTTACATTTCGGCGATGTTGAACGAGAGACGGCTCCTGACCCGCCGAGCGCTGCTCGGTACCGCCGTGGCGTCAGCCATCGCTTCCGTCCCGATGGCCACCGCGGCATCCGCCCAGTCGCGACCCGCCGCAAACTCGCTGGTCGCCGCCAACCCCACACCGACTCCGGTGCGCCTCACCCTGCCCGCACCCACCGGTCCGCACCCCCTGGGCACGGTCTCGTTGCACCTGGTCGACCGGGCACGTGTCGATCCCTGGCAGGATTCCCGCCCATCTCGGGAACTCATGATCCAGCTCTGGTACCCGGCACGCGCCGCCCATGGCCACCCGCCCGCGCCGTGGATGTCACCCGGCGCCGTCACCTGCTTCGAGCGGGAACAGGGCATCCCGCCCGGCACGCTGCTGCTGCCGACCACGCACGCCCACCTGGCCGCTCCGGTGGACCCCGGCCGGTGCGGGAGGCCGGTCGTCCTGTACTCACCGGGCCTGCGCAGTGACCGCAGCCTCGGCAGTGTTCTGATCGAGGAACTAGCCAGCCACGGCTACCTGGTCGTGGCCATCGACCACACCTACGACGCCGACCAAGTCGAGTTTCCCGGCGGCCGGATGGAAACCTTCGCCATTACCGGCGACATCGACGACGCCCTGATCACCAAGGCCCTCGCTGTCCGCACCGCGGACACCCGGTTCGTGCTGGGCCAGCTCGCCGCGCTCAACGCCGGACACAACACCGACGCCGGACGGCGACCCCTGCCACCCACCCTCGCCGGCGCGTTTGACCTGTCCCGCGTCGGCATGCTCGGCCACTCCCTCGGCGGCGCCACAGCCGCCGCAGCCATCCGCGCCGATCGGCGCCTGCGGGCCGGCGTCAACCTGGACGGCAGTCTCCTGCCACCCGTCACCGCCGGCACCGACCGGCCATTCCTTCTCTTCGGAAGCGACCCCAGCCCAGGCCCGGAGGATCCCAGCTGGGATCAGTTCTGGACCAGCCAGTACGGCTGGAAACGCGAACTGGCTCTCATCGGCTCCACCCACACCTCGTTCACCGACCTGGAAACACTGCTACCCCAGGCCGCGCCCGCCCTCGGGTTGACACCCAGCCAGGTGATGCAAGCAATCGGCACCCTTGACCCGCACCGCGCCATCCACGCGCAACGCGACTACGTCCGAGCATTCTTCGACCTGCATCTACGCCACCTCGACAACCACCTGCTCCAGCGCCCATCACCCCGCTACCCGCAGATCCGGTTCCTCCGATGAGACACCCGCCGTCCCCGCACCACGGTTGCCCGCGGACTTCGGCATCCCCTGGCGCACCGTGTTCGGCTACTTCGCGCGCTGGGCGAAGGCCTGCGTGCTCAAGCGCATCCTCGATCGGCTGCGCCTGCGCGGCAGCCGCTGCCCCTGACCGGTCCGTGTGATCATCGACGCTCAGTCCGCCAAGGGCGCGGAAACCGTGTCGAAATCCACGAGCGGATGGGATCAGGGAAAGATGATCAACGGTCGGAAGCGACATCTCATCGTTGACCAAGACGGCCTCCTGGTCGACCTGCTCGTCACCCCAGCCGACGTCCAGGAACGCGCCGCCGCCCGAACCCTGCTCACCCCTCTCCCACACCGGCACCCCGAAATCGTCCTCGTCTGGGCCGACAACGCCTTCGGCGGCGAGGACTTCACCACCTGGGCGCAGGACACCCTCGGCATCAGTGGTCGTTTTCTCCTGTTGTTTCATCCCCTGATGCGGATTTGATCCGGTGATGTCGGGTCGTGCCAGGAGATGTGGCTTCGCTGGTGAGCGGCGGGCCATGAGGTCGGTCATGGCCAGGTGGATCATGGCTGCGGAGCGGGCCGGGAGGGTCTCGTAGTCGCGGGCCGGGCATCCAGGGATGAGACAGGCGCAAGCCTCCTCCAGCCCCAACCGTCACCCCCTTCAGCCCATAAGAACCGACCGACTCCGCAGCCCCCACAGCACCACACCATCACGCGCAAGAAAAGGCGTGATAACGGAACATCAGAGATAGAAGCGACCTCTTACAGTCCCTCCCGCCGCGATCTCATCAGGGTGACTGGATTCGGGTATACGTGAGGCTGTTGCTGGCGCCGCCGGAGGTGGTGACCGTGACCTGGACAGGGCCCGCACTTCCCGCCGGGGCGGTGGCGGTGACCTGCGTGTCGGAGACCACCGTGAACGACGCGGCCTCCATGGTGCCGAAGGTCACCGCGGTGGTGGTGGTGAGGTTGGTGCCGGTCAGCGTCACCGCGGTCCCAGCGGAGAGCGGCCCCTGGCTGGGACCTGCGGACGTGAGGGTCGGCGAGGGAACGTAGGTGTAGGGGAGGCTGTTGCTGGTGCCGCCCGGGGTGGTGACCGTGACCTGGACAGGGCCCGCGCCTCCCGCCGGGGCGGTGGCGGTGACCTGCGTGTCGGAGACCACCGTGAACGACGCGGCCGCCGTGGCACCGAACTTCACCGCGGTCGCCGCCGTCAGGTTCGTACCGGTCAGCGCCACCGCGGTCCCCGCGGAGAGCGGCCCCTGGCTGGGACCTGCGGACGTGAGGGTCGGCGGGTTGAGGAAGAAGTAGGGGAGGCTGTTGCTGGTGCCGCCCAGGGTGGTGACGGAGACCTGGACGGAGCCCGCGGCCCCCGGCGGCGAGACGGCGGTGATCTGAGTGGAGAAGACCACTGTGAACGACGCGGCCGCAGTGGCACCGAACTTCACCGCGGTCGCCCCCGTCAGGTTCGTACCGGTCAGCGTCACCGTGGTCCCCCCCGAGACCGGCCCCTGGACCGGAGCCGCGGACGCGAGGGTCGGCGCGCTGACGTAGAAGTGAGAGAGACCACCGCTGGTGCCGCCGGGGCTGGTGACCGTGACCTGGACCGGGCCCGCAGCCCCCGGCGGCGAGACGGCGGTGATCTGGCTGGCGGAGACCACCGTGAACGACGCGGCAGCCGTGGCACCGAACTTCACCGCGGTCGCCGCCGTCAGGTTCGTACCGGTCAGCGTCACCGTGGTCCCCCCCGAGACCGGCCCCTGGACCGGAACAAGCCCGCTGAGGGTCGGAGAGGGCACGTAGGTGTAGGGGAGGCCGTTGCTGGTGCCGCCCGCAGTGGTGACCGTGACCTGGACGGAGCCCGCGGCACCGGGCGGCGTGACGGCGGTGATCTGGGTGGCGGAGACCACCGTGAACGACGCGGCAGCCGTG
>NZ_JBIRST010000023.1:0-33771 GCF_044334385.1 Streptomyces sp. NPDC020801 | reverse complement strand
AGACCACCGTGAACGACGCGGCAGCCGTGCCGCCGAACACGACGGCGGTCGCGCTGGTCAGGTTCGTACCGGTCAGCGTCACCGTGGTCCCCCCCGGGACCGGCCCCTGGACCGGAACAAGCCCGCTGAGGGTCGGCGCTGCCAGAAGGACGGACGACGGGCCGTCACCGCTGTCGGCAGTCCCGTTGGGCGCGGGCGGGGTTGGCGCGGCCGCTTGGCGGGGGTTGTGGTACCTGCTCATGGTGCCTCCTTGCCAGGCCCCGGTAGCGGGTGCCGGCCGGCGCCCGTGGGGCGTGATGACGAGCGCCCGGTCGGCAGGCACCGGGTGCCTCCCCTCGGGTCTCGGCGGTGGAACCGTTCAGTTGCCGAGACGGCAGGAGTGGCTGCAGCCGCTCCTGCCGCGGTTGTGTCTAGCCATCCGTGGGACCTGGATCGGCCGAGTGGCGGCGGCAGTTGGAGCCGCCGCTTGGGCTCACGGGCCGGCGATGTAGTCGTAGGTCACGACGTCGGTGCTGGTTCCGGCGGAGTTGGTGACGTGGACGTCGACGGTCCCGGTGCCCGCCGGGGCGGTTGCGGTCAGGGTGGTGTCGTCGATGACGGTGAAGGCCGTCGCCGGGTGGCCGGCACCGAAGTCCACGCCCGTCGCGCTGGTGTAGTTGGTCCCGGTGAAGGTCACCGTGTTGGCTCCGGCTTCCGGGCCGGAGGCCGGGGCAATGGATCCGACGGTCGGGGTTCCCGCCAGGTACTCGAAGTTGAGACCGTCGGTGGAGCCGCCGAGGGTGGTCACAAGGACCGACACGGTACCGGTCCCCGCGGGCACGGTGGCGTTGATCGTGTTGTCGTTCGGTGCGCTCACGCCGCTCGCCGCGGTTCCGCCGAACGTCACCCCCTGGACGGTGAGCAGCTCGTACCCGGTGATGCTGACGGCGCTCCCGGCCGCCGCGGGGTTCGGCGTGATGCCTGTCTTGATGGGGGGAGTGATGTAGTAGAAGGGCACTTTGTTGCTGTCGCCGCCCGCGGTGTGGATGTAGACGAGCGCCACACCACAGCCCGCCGGCAGGGTGAACGTGATGTGCGTGCCGTCGACCCTCGTGAACGGCACCGACACGCCATTGACGTACACGGTGATGCCGGAGGCGGGCAGGGTGGTGGTGGTCGTGATGGTGACGGTGGTGCCGCCTGCTTGCGGGCCCTGGTTCGGGCTGATGCTGATGGACACGAGACTTGCTCCTTCGCGGTGGTGGTCTCCCGTCGCCTGTCGGCGGGAGTGGCACTGAGGCGGGTGGTGAGTGCCCGGCAATCAGGGCACGGGGCTGCCCCAAGCCCGCCCAGGCGGAATTCCCTGGCAGGCGCTGGTCGTGGCATCGTCTCGGGCGGTGGCCGGGGGGGCTATTTCATCCCAGGATCCTGCTGGAGATCCCGCTCCGAGGCCGGTGGAGAGCCGTCGCCTCCACGACTGGATAAGGCATCAGTTCGTCGACGGTCCGCAAGGACTGTCGCTTCCGGAGCGGAAGTTCACCTCGCCTGCCTTGATTGAACCGGATGCACCACAGACACATCAAGGCGTATTCGAAGCATTAATTAATGAATCCTATAATATCAATGCTCATAATTGCGCGCCTGGTGCTACTAACGTGCGCCGTGGCAAGGACACGTAACTCTCACCCGGATCTACCGGGCGCGATTTCCCCCGGCCCTCCCTGTTAGTTTTGGTGAGAAATCCGGTGTGCCGGGTTATCCTTCCTGGGCAAGACAGGAGTCCACCACCGCATGACCAGCACGAACGGTCCGATAGCCGAGTCCGCCGATCCGGCACCGCGACCGCTCCGCCGCCGTTTCTCCGCAGAGCACAAACTGCGGATCGTCGCAGAGTACGACGCCGCTCCAACCGGGGAGAAAGGCGCGGTTTTGCGCCGTGAACGGCTGTATCACACCCACATCATCGAGTGGCGGGCTGCGCGGGACGCCGGTGCGATGGCCACCTTGATCGACAAGCGCACCACCCGGCACGGCCGAAAAAGGCCGCGGAACAGGCGGAGTTGGAGCGCTTACAGAAGAAAGCCGCCCGGCTGGAGAAGGAGGCGCACAGAAGTACGCCGCCCTGGAACTGCTGGGAAAAGCACACGACCGTCGGCGTCGAAGAGTTGTTCTGCCACCACCGCGGGGAAGGACTGAGGTTTTTCAGCGCTGCCGCTCCAGGGTGAGGACGGCGGCGGAGATTGACCACAGGCGGTTCGAGCTGCAGCGGGCCCGGCGGAAGATCCGCCAGCCGCGGTGAGATCGTGGGTGCGGCCGGGCAGCGCGGGCGAGATCCACAGCAGCCTGCCCATGGGATCGGTCACGACTGCACGTTCACGCCCTGACGGCGGTGCTTCTGGCCGACGAGAGCCCGCTGGTGCGGGGGCAGCTTGCAGCGGCGGTCACCCTCACGGGTGACGATGAGCATGGTGACCCACTCGGCGAGTGCGTGGGGCAGGTCGAGTGCGGCAGGACAGGGAACCAACACGGCTCATGTGCGGATGAGTTGAGACGTCGAACACCTCTCTCAACAGCGCAGGAGCCTCGTGCGTTGCGGGATCCTGCCTCGTCACCCGTCCGGTGGCCACTCTGAAAAAGCTCACTGTCGCCGAACTGGCCGCCGGTGAGCCGATGTTGGACCTGCCAGTCAGGCCGTTCCCGGCCGAGCTCGAAGTGGAGCGGACGGTCAGCGCGCAGAGCCTGGTGTCCTTCCGCGGCAACTTCTACTCGGTGCCGCCTGGCATGCCGGGCGCCCAGGTGCGGCTGGTGCACCGGCTCGGCGAGGACTACTTCCATGTCGTCACCGCCGGCCGGGCGGTGATCGCCCGGCACCGCCGGGCCGCCGGCGAAGGCGAGGCGGCTGTCGTTTCAGTCCGACACGGACCGGCTCGGAGAAGCCGTTGAGCACGTCTGCCGACGCTTGGACCCCGGCTTCCGCCGGGTCAACCTGGAGATTCTGGGGAACACCGACCCGTTCTTGCATGCCCACGTCTGGCCGCGGTTCGAGTGGGAGCCGGCCGAGCTGGTGGGCAAGCCTGTGTGGCTGTATCCGGGTGACCGGTGGAGTGACGAGAGATTCAGGCTGGGGCCGGAGCATGACGTGCTGCGGGACGGGATCGGGAGCGAACTGGATCGGTTGCGTTCGATGGGCTGACGGCGTGAGCCCGCCGACCGTCAGGTCGGCGGGCTCGGTGATCAGTGACGGTCAGTGGACGACGGTCACTGAGTCCTTCGCAGCGGAACGATGTCGGGGCTGGCGGTGGGGACGGAAGGGCGGGCGGCTTCGGGAGTCGCGAGAAGCGCGACGATGGTGACCGGCTGGTGGCAGTGGGGACGGTTGCGGGTCGCGGTCGGTTCCAGCGGGTCGTTCTGCGGCCACTTGCTGACGCGAGAGGGGCCGGCTGAGAGTTTTGGACGGAGGAGGCACCTCAGGCCACGACGGCAGAGAAGTGGTCTCACCGAGACGACGCGCGCGGTCTTCGTCTCTTGCCTGGTCGCGGCGGCGCTCGGCGTCTTTGCGGCAGGCCGGGGAACAGTAGATCTGGCGGGTGCATCTGGATGTGGACCGGCCGGGAGCGGTGCACTGCGTGCGGATCAGCGGGCGATCGAGATCGCGAAGGGCGCGAATCCGCTGGACCCAATCACGTGCGGGACGAAGAGGATCGCGGCCTCCGTGGCGCGGGCGGTCTGGATCCCGCCGAGATCAGTGATCCACTCCTTGCGCCAGCCGAGGTCGATGAGCAGTTCACGGACGGTCTGCTTGGCCTGCGGGTCCTCGCCGGAGAGGAAGGCGTCGGGCGCCTGGGTGAGCGTGGCCGGCGCGGTCATCACCGGGAAGAGCATGGTGTTGAGGGTCTTGACGACGCGCGTTTCGGGGAGCGCTTCCTGGAGTTGCTCGGCGAGGCTTGAGCCGGGGTAGATCAGGTCGGCGGGCAGCCCGTCCGGTCCGTCGATGGTGGCGTTGGAGACGTCGACGAGGATCTTGTCGCGCAGTTCCTCGCGCAGGGCGACGAGCCGGTCCAGCGAGCCGGCTCCCGGGGTGGCGTTGATGACGATCTGGGCTGTCCGGGCGGCGTCGGCGGCGGCGCCCGGCGCGCGGTCCGCCACGGTCACCTCATGCCCTGCCCGGATGAGGGCTGTGGCCAGGTTGCCGCCGACGCGCCCGTTTCCGAGAACTGCGATCGTGGTCATGATGATCTGGTCCTTCCGTGGGTGCGGGTTGTGGTGCGCGGTCAGCGTGAGAGCGTGGCGACGGCCTCGGCGTGGACGCCGGGCGCGGCGGCCAGGAAGCTCTCGCTCTGCGGGGTCCAGGGGCGGCCCTCGGCGTCCGAGATCTGTCCGCCGGCCTCGGTGACGAGCAGCGCGCCGGGGAGCAGGTCCGCGCGGGCGCCGGCGAACTGCCAGAAGGCGTCGATCCGGCCGGCGGCCACGTTCAGCAGGTGCAGGGTCGCGGGCACGGCGGTGCGGACGACGAGCGCGTCGAAAAGCATCGCGGTGATCGAGGAGCCGACGCGCCGCACGACCTTCTCGTCCTCGTCCGGCCGGGCCTGGCTGGTGGCCACGATGCTCAGGCCGAGGTCCGCGGTCCGGGAGACGTGCAGCGGCCGGCCGTCGAGGTGGGCGCCCGCGCCGGTGAGCGCGGTGTAGGTCTCGCCGGTCAACGGCAGGTGGACCGCGGTGAGCACGGGCTGGTTGTCTCGCACGAGGGTGGCGGTCACCGCCCACTCGGGCAGGGCGTGCAGGTGGTTGACGTTGCCTTCGGCCGGATCCACGACCCACCATTCGCCGGGCGGCAGCGCCCCGCCGTCCAGCTCCTCCTCCACCCAGCCGGCGTCCGGGCGCAGGCCCGTGAGGCGGGGGCGCAGGATGTCGAGGGCCGTGTCGTCGTTGGCGGCGAGCGCGCGCATCAGATCTTCACGGGTCTGGTAGCGGACCACCTCGCCGAAGCGCTCGCGCAGCGCCGAACCGGCCGCACGCACGGCGATCGCGGTCTGGCCGAGCAGGTCGGCGTCGCAGGTGGCGACGTCAGTGGTCTGATGCGTTTCGGACATGGTGGTACTCCCGTGTGAGGAGGGGTGATGAGCCCGGTCGGGCCGAGCTGTGCGTTCCGTTTTGCGCTCTCGTCTCGAAGGTATGCAGCCCCTTAATTAACGTCAAATGCATGTCAAGCATGGATAGGATTACTCACATGCAATTGGATTTGAACCTGCTCGCCGCGCTCGACGCGCTGCTGGAGGAGGGCAGTGTGGCCGGGGCGGCCGCACGCATGCATGTCACCGCCCCCGCGATGAGCCGGAGTCTGGGCCGAATCCGGCGCACGACCGGGGATCAGATCCTGGTGCGCACCGGCCGCACGATGACCCCGACGCCGTACGCGCTCGCCGTCCGGGAACAGGTGCACGAGCTGCTGCACCAGGTCCAGGGGGTGCTGGCACCGAGCCGTGAACTCGATCTGGCAACGCTGGAGCGCACTTTCACACTCCGCTGGCACGATTCCCTGGTCGCCTTGGGCGGCCCCGCACTGCTCGCGGCCGTGCGCGAAGAGGCGCCGGGCGTGCGGTTGCGCTTCGTCGCGGAATCGAGCATCGACACACCCGAGTTGCGGCGCGGCGAGGTCGACCTGGAGGCGAACGCCAACCGCCCGAGCGCACCGGACATCCGCGCCGAGAACGTGGGCGAGACCCGCCTCGTCATCGTCGTGAGGCAGGGGCACCCCCTCACCCGCGTCAGGACCGTCACCGCAAAGCGGTACGCCGCCGCCGAGCACGTCACCGTCTCGCGACGTGGAAACCTCAGCAATGCCCTCGACGACGCCCTCGCGCGGCTCGGCCTCACCCGCCGCGTGGTGGCGACCGCGCCCACGGAAGCGGCCGCGCTGGAGTTCGCGCGCGGCTCCGATCTCCTGATCAGCGTCCCCGAAGCCACCACGCGGTCCGCGGTCGCCGACCTCGGCCTGGTGGTGCTCCCCCTCCCGCTCGAACTGCCGCCGGCACCGATATACCTGTCGTGGCATCAGCGCTACGACACCGACCACGCCCACGCCTGGCTGCGCGGGCTGGCGCGAACCGCGCTAGCCATGTGCGGAGCGTCGTAGTCGGCGCCGTCCGGCCGCTTCACCCATACGCCACGCGACCACCACGGCGATCTGCTTGAACGTCAGCAGCGGCTTGTCCGTGCGGATGCTGGCCGTGGGGGCGGCCGGAGCGACGCCTGCGGCTCACAATCGCGGATCTGTGGGAGGGCGTCGGCATGGCCCTCGGAGATCTGGGCGAGCAGCTGGCCCTTGCCCCGAGGCCGATTTCATCCAGCAGGGAGAGGGTGGGCAGGCCGCCGGTCAGGCTCAACCTGACACTACCGGTCCACGGTCCCGCCACAGTCGTCTGTCGGCAAACGAAGGCGAGCTCAAGCGGTCAGCGCATCACCGCTGTTCAGGTCAGCGTAGACCTCTGCCGGAGTGCGGTAGCCATGGACTTTGCGGGGACGGTGGTTGAGCTCGTGGGCGATGGCGTCGAGGTCTGCCTGGCTGAACGTGCGGAGATCCGCACCCTTGGGCTGGTACTGCCGTAGCAGGCGGTTGGTGTTCTCGTTGGTGCCTCGCTGCCAGGGGCTGCGTGGTTTGCAGAGGTAGATCGGCATGCCGGTCTCGGCCGTGATGGCCTGGTGCTCGGCCATCACGCGGCCCCGGTCCCAGGTGAGCGTTCGCCGCACGTGGGGCTGCGTGGCGGAGGCCGGCCCTGCGGGCGGGGCGCCGCTGATCGCCGCCTGGTACACGGCGCGAGTGGCTGCGCCGAAGTAGGCGCTGTAAGAGATCTGAGGTGTGTTGCCGCCGGTGTGGAAACCGCCGATCACTCCGATCACCGCCCAGCCGCCCGGCCACGGCACGAGCATGGGGCCGCCGCTGGTTCCGCCGACGAACCCGGCGCAGGCGATACGCGGGAACGTCCCCGGCTCGGCCGGGTCGTCGCTGACCCACTCGGTGGTCCAGCTCCAGCACTCCAGCGGCTTCTCCACACCCGCCGGATAGCCGATCATCCGCACGGGAGCGTGGTAGTAGCCCGTACCGGTGAGCAACCGAGCTCCACCGACCGCGTCCTGCAGCCGCGTTCCGTCCTGGTTGGGCTCGGTGACCGCGAAGGCGAAGTCGTACTCGGCGCCCGCGTGCTCTCCCAGGTCGTAGTACTGCTGGGCCACGTAGATGCCGCCGGTTCGCACCGGGAAGATCCCGAAGGGCTTGAGGGCGTCGTGATACTGAGGTACGAAGGCGAGGTGACGGCGCGGAGAGGCACCGGCGTAGCCCTTCAGACAGTGTCCGGCGCTGAGGACCAGGTCGGGTCCGGGACTTCGGACGACGGCACCGCTGCAGGTACGGCCGGTGCCGTTGGCATCCGTCCAGAAGAAGGTGCCGGCCTGCGGGACGCCGTCGAAGCTCCGGCTCGGCGGGATGTACTCGCCCGGCTGGGGTCCGTCCACCGCGGGGGACAGGGCCGGTGCCGTCGTACCGGTCTCGGCTCCCTTCGTGACGTCGCCGGGCAGGGCGGCCGCCATGCGGGCCGGGGTCCAGAAGGCGTCGAGCTGGGCGGCGACCGGGTTCGGGTCTGAAGCGCTGACGGCGGACGCCGTCGTGGCGGGTCCGGCACAGGACAGGAGGGCTGCCGCACAGACGGCGGCGTACTTGAAGATCCTGGTTCTGAGCACCATGGGTTCCCCTCACCACGGACACAAGTGACGGTTCACCATAGGACCACGAACGTAGCTGCAGAAGCTCGACATCGAGAACGGCTCAGACGTCCGTGCTTCGGCGATTCTGGATGATCTCTTACCGCCTGCTTCACGGTGGCGGCCGGTCGAGTGCGTACGGTTGCCGTCGTGGGCGGGCCGTCGCCCTGTGACGGCTTCGATGGGGTGTGGAGGAACGGATGACAGCCGGTCGCCGTGCAGTACTGGCTGCCCTGGCGGGAAGCATGCTCGCTGGCTGTGCAGGGCCCAAGAGCGGAGGGGACGCTACCGCCTCCTCCCCCGTGTCGGGTGCGCAAGCGACCACGACCGCCGCTTCGCCGACCGGGGCCACCACGCCTTCGGCGACGGAATCCCCCACCATCCCCACCGTCACCCGCGCGCAGATCGTGGCCCGCTACGGGCACCGCGCACCGCACAGTTGGGGCTTCGACGCCCCCGGAGTGGTCCACTCCCTGCCGGCCGGGCGACGCGAGATCGCGCTGACCTTCGACGCGTGCGGCGGCCCCGGCGGCAGCGGTTACGACCATGCGCTCATCGACTTCCTGCGTGAGCGGCGGATCCCGGCGACGCTGTTCATCAACTCCCGCTGGATCGACGAGAACCCGGCGGTGTTCCACCGGCTGGCCGCCGAGCCGCAGTTCGAGATCGCCAACCATGGCACCCGGCACCGTCCGCTGTCCGTCAATGGCCGCTCGGCGTACGGCATCCCCGGGACCCGCAGCGTCGGCGAGGTGTACGACGAGATCGCCGGCAACCGGGCCAAGCTCACCCGGCTGCTGGGCGCGCCGCCACGTTTCTTCCGGTCCGGTACCGCGTACTGCGACGACGTCGCGGCACGTATCGTCGGAAACCTTGGTGAACGCTTCGTGAACTTCTCCGTCAACGGTGACGGCGGCGCCACCTTCACCGCCGAGCAGGTCCGCACCACCGTTGCCGCGGCTCCGGGCGGTTCCATCGTCCTGTGCCACATGAATCACCCCCAAGGCGGCACCGCCCGCGGCATCGCGACCGCTGTCCCGCATCTGCTGTCCCGCGGCCACACCTTCGTCCGTCTCTCGGACGTTTTCCAGGGACTGTAAAACGTCCGGTGTAACTCCCGATCAAGGAAGATGCACCGATGACCAGCGAGAACGTGACCGAAACCGAGGTCGGTGAGTCGGCTGAGCCGCAGCCGTCGAGATCCGTGGACGACCAGCTGAGCGACGAGCTGGTGCAGGCCCTCGGCCCAGGCCGGGCCGAGGGCCTGCAACTGACCGGCGAGGGCGGCCTGCTCCAGCAGCCGACCAAGCGGCTGCTGTAGTCCGCCCTGGAGAAGGAGATCACCGACCCCCTCGGCTACGAGAAGCACGATCCGGCCCGGAAGAACGGCGGCAACTCCCGCAACGGCACCCGCGCCAAGACCGTGCTCACCGATGTCGGCCCGGTCGAAATAGCCGTGCCCCGCGACCGCGACGGCAGCTTCGAGCCGAAGATCGTCAAGAAGCGGCAGAAACGCCTGTCCGGCGTGGACGAGATGGTCATCTCCCTTGCGGCGAAGGGACTGACGACCGGCGAGGTCCAAGCCCACCTGGCCGAGGTCTATGGCGCCGAGGTGTCCCGGCAGACCATCTCCACCATCACCGACATGGTTCTCGACGGCATGGCCGAATGGCAGAACCGGCCGCTCGACCCCGATCACGGCACCGATCGCGCCGCCGATCGCAGGCCCGCCAGATCGAGCGCGCCGAGGCGGGCATGCCACGTCTGGGTCTCGGGGTTGTACGAGGCGATCGGGCGGAGCCTGTCGAGTTGCTCCTGTCATTGAGGATCGGCGGCCGGCGCTGTCCGGATGGTGGCCTCCAACACCCATGCGCCCTCAAGAGAGTTCGGCGAACGGGTCATGCAAGGGACGGTAGACGTCGCCACTGACAACTCGCCCGGTCGGGTGAATCCGGAGCGGCTTTGTCTACGAGGTTCTCGTGCACAAAGCCATCCGGAGGCTGCACAGAACCCGGCCGTCCACGAACGCGTACTGACGTGATGATCACCGCAGCCCGGCGAAGAGGTCATTCTCGGGCACGGCTGCGCCGGTGGTGTCCTGGACCCGGACGAAGGTCTCCACGCCCATCAGCTCTGTGAACCTCTCCTTGCCCATCCTCAGGAAGAAGATGTTCTCGCCCTGGCTGGCGTGCGCAGCCAGCGCATCGAACTTCTGACCCCCGAAGTCGGTGGTGTCCACCCAGGTGGTGATCTCCTCGTCTGGGAGTCCGATCTCGGGCATCGCGGCGGCCCCGGCCGGATCCGGCTCCTCCCAGTCCGCGCCGAACTCGCGCAAGACCTCCCCGAACCGCTGCATCATCGAGCGCGGCGCCGTCGTCCAGTACACCTTCGGAGTCGTCATCGCAGTCATCGCCAGCGCCGCCATCGTGATGCGATTCGCCTGGATGTGGTCGGGGTGGCCGTAGAAACCGTTCTCGTCGTAGGTCACGACTACATCGGGCTGGTAGTGCCGCAGGAGTTCGGCGAGACGGGCTGCGCCCTCCTCCACGGGCGTCTGCCAGAAGGCCCCGGGGGCGTCGTTAGCCGGCCAGCCCATCATCCCGGAGTCGGCGTACTCCAACATCTCCAGATGACCGACCTTCAGGACTTCGCAGCTCGCTTTGAGCTCTTGACGACGCATCGCGGCGACGGCCTCCGGATCGTGCCCGGGCTCGCCCGGCTTGACACCCCCCGGCCCGTCACCGCAACCACCGTCGGTACACGTGACGAGCACCGTGCGTATGCCTTCCTCCGCATAGCGCGCGAGGATACCTCCGGTTCCAGTGGCCTCGTCGTCCGGGTGGGCGTGCACCGCCATCAGCGTCAAGGGCCGGTCATTCATGAAACAGTCCTCCGGTCAAAAAGTGCTCGGTCTGAGTCTGCGGTACCCGGACAGGCGGCCGGCCCGCAATACCGGGGTGACCGTACGCAGGGCAGAAAAACTAGAGCCCAGGAACACGTCGAGGCGGATGAACTGTTGATCTCTGCTCCCCGCCTGCGCAGTGCCGGTCCCCCCGGCCAGTCCAACAGTTTCGACCGGACCGGCTGTTCCCGCCCTGCGCGGGGGCGAACGCCGCCCTCGAGGTGGCACTGACCGAACTCGAAGCAGACCCGGCTGGACAGGCCCCGGGGCGCTTCGGCTTCGACGAACCCGAACTCGCCGTGCACCAGGCCGAGGCGTACCTCTTCAGATTCCGTCGGCGATGGTGGGTCTGGCAGACGGGCGCCCGGCGCAGGTCCAGGTGAGAGACGACGATCCCATGCACCGACGCACCGTCCTTGGCGGCGCGGTCGCCGCGATGGCAGCCCCATCCTGGCCGCCGTGCCGGACACGCACGACACGACCGGCGGACAGGCGGCCGCCCTGCGGCTGACCACGAGCGCCCACCGCAGACTCGATGGCACCACCCCGTCCCGGGACCTCGCCGACACGGTGTACGGCCATATCCGGCTCATCCAGACCATCACCCGCACCGCGGCCGGAGACGCGGACAGGGCGCGGCTGGCCGCCGTGGGCAGCGAGGCCGCCTCCTTCGCGGGCTGGCTCGCCTGGGACGAGGGCGACCACGGATCGGCCCGCTCCTGGTACGGCGGGGCCGTCAAAGCTGCAAGAACGGCCGGGAACGCGCTCCTGACTGCCTACCAGATAGGCACGCTCGCCCAGTTCGAGGCACACGCCGGCAACGGCGTGGAAGCATTGAACCTCGCCCGCCGCGCCCGGCGTGCGGGACTTGCCCATCTGCTCCAGTGCGGGGCCGTTCAGGCGCAGCGAGTCACCGAAGCCCGCTCCGAAGCCGCCGTCGGCGGCGACGGCCGGCGCGGTGCCCCCTGCCTCGCCGAGCTGGTAGCCAACTGCTGGTTGATCAGCGGCCGTTGACCGAGCCGGCGCCGCCCTCCGAGCATCTGCAGGATGCGCTGGTAGCCCGCGGACAGCGCCGACCCGGGCCAGCCCATGACGCCGCACCGGCACCTGCGGCTTCGGCTTCGGCTTCGCCGCATCCCGGGACGCCGGCTGCGCGTCCGCATCCTGCGATCCGCAGTGACCTTCATCCCGGCGGTGCTGCCCGAGGCGCTCAGCCCGCGTTCGTCGCGTGGCGTTCGAAGACCGTCGGGCGGGCGCTGCGCAGCGCGCAGGCGATGGCGCCGAGGAGGACGGCATCGTCCCCGAGCGTGCTCGGGGCGACCTCGGGGCGTAGCGGTGTCATCCGGTACAACGCCTCGCGGACCGGAGGGAGCAGCAGGTCCGCGCTGTGGCCGACGCCGCCGCCGAGGACGACCAGGTCCGGGTCGAGCACCGCGGAGACCGCTGAGAGCACCAGGGCCAGCCGCTCGCCCTCGCGGGCCACCGCCTCCAGTGCCTCCGGGCGCCCGGCCCGGGCCGCGTCGAAGACGTCCTTCGCGGTGGGCGCGTCGCGCAGGCCGAGCTCATGGGCGGTGCGCACGATCGCGTCGGCGGCGACGGCGCCCTCCAGCGCGCCCCGCACCTGCGAGCCCTGTGCATCCCGGACGGGCGGGGCAGAGGGCGGGTCGGGAACGGCAAACGGGAGAGGCAGGAAGCCGATCTCTCCGGCGGCGCCGTGGGCGCCGGTGAAGAGCTCGCCGTTGGCGACGACGCCCATCCCGAGGCCGGTGCCGACCAGCACGTAGACGAAGAGGCGGCGGTCCCGCCCCGCGCCGAAGGCGTACTCCCCGAGCGCCGCCAGGTTGGCGTCGTTGTGTATGGACAGGTCCGGACCACCGAGTTGCGCGCGCAGTTGCTGGACCAGTCCGGCCCGGCCCCAGCCGGGCAGGTTCGACGCGTAGCGGACCCGGCCGGACTCGGGGTCGAAGACGCCGGGCGTGCCGACGGCAGCGTGGACCACCCGGTCGCTGGCGACGCCGGCCTCCGCGAGGGCCCGTTCGGCCGCCGCCGCGACGGCGTCGGCGACGGCGTCGGCGGTGGTGCCCTCGTTGGGTACGTCAACGCGGGCCTGGATCTCGCCGGCCAGGTCGGCGACGGCGATGCGCAGCCGGGCCCGGCCGATGTCGACGCCGAGTACGTAGCCGGCCGTCGGGTCGGGCTCGTAGAGCACCCCGCTGCGGCCCCGCTCGATCGTGCCGACCTCGCGGACCAGCCCCCCCTGTTCCAGCGCGGCCAGCGCGCTGGACACGGTCGGCTTGGACAGCCCGGTGATGCGGGCGAGCTCGGCGCGGGTTGCCGCGCCGACGCTGCGAAGGTGTTCGAGCAGCAACAGCTCGTTGTTGCTGCGTAGGCGCTGGCGGCTCCAGGGTTGCTCGTCCACGGGCTCCTGATCCTCGGTTGTCGTCCGGACCGTACTCAAGGGTCCCGCAACGGTAAGCACTTGAACTTGTCCCATCAAAGGACAGGCCTTGACGAGAGCAGTAAAGGAATTTAACTTTACAGCCTGCCCCCCAGCCCTTCCCGCTCCCCGCAGAGGTTGCTCCCATGCCCGACCCCCTCAGACAACCCGGAATGTCCAGAAAGATCGGCCTTTTCCAGGCGACCGCCATCAACATGAGCCAGATGTGCGGGATCGGCCCCTTCGTCACCATCCCGCTCATGGTCGCCGCCTTCGGCGGCCCCCAGGCCGTGATCGGCTGGATCGCCGGGGCGATCCTCGCCCTGGCCGACGGCCTGGTCTGGGCGGAGCTCGGCGCCTCGCTGCCCGGCTCTGGCGGCACCTACGTCTACCTGCGCGAGGCCTTCCAGTACCGGTCCGGGAAGCTCATGCCGTTCCTGTTCGTCTGGACGGCCATGCTCTTCATCCCGCTCATCATGTCGACCGGCGTCCAGGGCCTGGTCCAGTACCTCGGCTACCTGTGGCCGAGCATAACCACCGGCCAGGGGGACATCGTCGGCGTCGGCGTCGTCGCCCTCATAGTGCTGCTGCTGTGGCGCAAGGTCGAGCACGTCGGCAAGGTCACCGGCGTGATGTGGGCGGTCATGATCCTCTCCGTCGCCACCGTGATCCTGGCCTCGTTCACACACTTCCACCCGTCACTGGCCTTCACCTGGCCCGCCCACGCCATCCAGCCGACCCATGGCGCGTTCTGGATCGGCTTCGCCTCGGGCCTGACCATCGGCATCTACGACTACCTCGGCTACAACACCTCCTCCTACCTGGGCGCCGAGGTCAAGGACCCGGGGCGGGTCATGCCGCGCTCGATCATCTGGTCCATCCTCGCGATCATGGTCATCTACCTCCTGCTGCAGATCGGCGTGCTCGGCGTCGTGCACTGGCAGGACATGCTCGACCCGGAGAACACCGCCTCGCAGTCGGTCGCCTCGGCCGTGATGGAGAAGACCTTCGGCAAGACCGCCGCCGACATCGTCACCGTGCTGATCCTGGTCACCGCCTTCGCCTCGATCTTCACCGGCCTGCTCGGCGGCTCCCGGGTGCCCTTCACCGCCGCCCGCGACAAGGTCTTCTTCCGCTCATTCGGCGAACTCCACCCGAAGCACCATTTCCCCGTCCGGGGCCTGGTCGCCATGGGCGTGATCACCGCCGCCGGCTTCCTGCTCGCCCGTCACGTCGGCGCCTCCGCCGCGCACCCGCCGCTGACGATCCTGATCACCCTGCTGACCACGGTCATGGTGATCATCCAGGCGCTCGCCCAGATCGCCGCCGTGACCGTGCTGCGCAAGCGGCAGCCGAACCTGGCCCGCCCGTACAAGATGCTGCTCTACCCGCTGCCCAGCGTGGTGGCCGGCATCGGATGGCTGGTCATCTACGGCTACGCGGACAAGGCCAACCAGGGCATCCACCCCATCGAGTGGTCCATCGGCTGGGTCGCCCTCGGCGTCGTCGCCTACCTGATCTGGTCCCGCGTGGAGAAGGTCTGGCCCTTCGGTGAGAAGGAGATCCACGAGCAGTACCTCGCCGAGCAGCCGACCGAACTGGCCGGCTCGGCCTCCTGAACCGTCCGACCAGCGGGTCCGGCCGGCCCTGACCGGCCGGACCCGCGACGAGGAACGTCCCTGATGCTGGAAGACTGCACGCCGCTCTCCCACTCCGACTCCGACACCGGCACCGGCACCGGCACCGGCACCGGCACCGGCACCGGCACCGACGACCGTCCCACTCCCGCCGCAGCCGGTGATCGCCCTCCCTTCACGGTGATCGGCATCGACTTCGGCGGCACCAAGACCGAACTCGCCCTCGCCGACGCACACGGCGCCGTCCTCACCCGCGTCCGCCTGGACACCCTGGCCGAGCGGGGGCCCGACCAGACCCTCGCCCGGGCCGCCGAAGCCGCCCTGCGCCTGGCCCGTGAGGCCGAAGAGCGCTTCGGAGCCCCGGTCGCCGCCCACGCGGCCGTCGCGCCGGGCATCGTCCAGCCCGACCGTATCCTGCTCACCCCCAACCTGCCGGGCTGGGAGCAGCTGGCCCTGTCCGCACGGCTCGCCGAGGAACTCGGCACGCCGAGGGTCGCCGTCGCCAACGACGTCCGCGCCGGGGCGCTCGCGGAACTGCGCTTCGGCGCGCTGCGCGACGCGGACCCAGGCCTGTACATCAGCCTCGGCACCGGCATCGCCGCGGCACTCACCGTCGGCGGGCGGGTCATCGCAGGCGCCCACCAGGCAGCCGGCGAGATCGCCTACATCAATCCCGGCGGCGCCCCGGCGGACGCGGTCGCGGCCGGGCACGCCCCGCTGGAGGAGCTCGTCGGCGGCAAGAGCCTCGGCGATCGTGCGGAGGAACTGCTCGGCGCGCCGATCGGCGCCGCCGACCTCTTCCGCAGCACCGATCCGGCGGTGCGCGACCTCGCCGAACATGCACTCACCGTCCTCGCGGTGACCCTCGCCAACCTGTCGGTATTCGCCGACCCGGCCCGGATCGTCATCGGAGGCGGTCTGATGGCCGCCTCCGACGTGATCCTGCCGGCGCTGGAACGCCTGCTCGCCGGTGCCACGCCCTTCGCGCCGCAGCTGCGGGCCGCTCGTTTTCGCAAGGACGCCTCCCTCCATGGCGCGGTCACCCTCGCCCTGGACAGCCTGCGGACACCGCCGAAGCCCGCACGTTCCCGTCCCACCACACCCGTCGGAGCCCTTCGATGACCCCCTCCCAGCTCGCTGCCACCCCCGGTACCCGGATGGACGCCGAGATGCGGCAACAGCCCGAGGTGCTGGCGGCGCTCGCCGAGCGCTGGGCAGACCTCACCGCGCAGGTCGCCGCCCTGTCCGGCGGCGCGGCGCCGCTCGGCGTAGCCTTCCTCGCCCGCGGCTCCTCCGACCACGCGGCGCTCCTCGGCCGCTACGCGGTCGAGCTCACGACCGGTCTGCCCACCTGCATGGTCGCGCCGAGCCTCACCACGGCGTACCGGCGGGCACCGACGGGCTTCCGCGACTGGCTGCTGCTCGCGCTCTCCCAGTCCGGCCGCACCCCGGAGATCGTCGACCTCTCCCGCCGTTACGCCGCAGCGGGCGCGAAGGTGATCGCGGTAACCAACGACGGCGGCTCTGAGCTGGCGGGCGCGGCCCACCTGTCGATCTCGCTGGACGCGGGCCCGGAACTGGCCGTGCCCGCCACAAAGACCGTCACAGGCCAGCTTCTGGCCGTCCTCGCCGTCGCCTCGGGACTCGCCCCGGGGGGCCTGACACAGGCTCAGGCGGCCACGGTGCCGGACGCCGTAGCGCACGTGCTGGCCGACATCGAGGCACCGGAGCGTGCGGCGCGGCTGCTGGCCGCGCACAACCGGCTGGCCGTCATCGGGCGCGGCGCCTGTTACCCGGCGGCCCTGGAGGGCGCGTTGAAACTCCAGGAGACCACCGGCGTGATGGCGCACGGATTCTCCACCGCGGACTTCCGTCACGGCCCGATCGCCGTCTGCGGCCCCAACGCCCCGGCCCTGCTGCTGGCAGGCTCCGGCCCGGCAGACACGGACACCCTCGACGTCCGCACCGCCCTGGCCGAGCGCCGCACCCCGGTCCTGCTGGCCGGCACCTCTCCGGACACCGACCTGCCCTGGCCCTCCCTCGGCCACCTCGGCGAGTGCCTCCCCGCAACGGTCCGGACCCAGCAGCTGGCCCTCGCCACCGCACGGCACCTGGGCATCGACCCGGACCGGCCGGCCGGGCTCGACAAGGTCACGCTGACCAGTTAGGCCGGCGGTCTCCTTGGCGGCCGAGCGAGCGCTGACTCTCCTGCAGGAACGGCGCTTCCCGGCCCGCCCGGCACATCAGCCGGCTGCTTCTGGAGCGCCGCGGTGCTCCTCCGCGGTGGAACGCTGACGCGTGTTCGCAGTCGTGGAGGACCGGACTCCTCTCGCGCTGGACACTGGAGGCAAAAGGCTCGCGCAGCATCGCGAACCAGGCCGGTCTCACCTGCCGCTGGAGGCCGAGGCACGCTGTTCCAGCCTCTTCAGGGCCATCTCGCCCCACTGGAGGTTGTCCCTTTCGAAGGCCATGCCGCGCAGCAGTGTGAGGTAGGGACCGATGCGCTCGCCGCTGGCGAAGTACTCGTCCTCCGTACGTCCGTCCAGCAGTCGCTGCTGCAGACGCGCGTAACGAGCCAGCTTGGCCGTGGCCCACTCCATGCGTTCGGCGATGGCGGATCGCACGGCCTCGCTGTCGCCGGCGTCGACGCTCTGGACCTTGACCATCAGCTCGTCCCTGATGGCTGTCGGCTTGCCCGGAGGTTCGGCGGTATAGGCGCGCACCGCCTCCAGGCCGGCCTCGGTGAGGGAGAACAGCCGCTTGTTGGGGCGGCGCTCCTGTTCCACGACGCGGGCCGTGATGAGCCCGTCGGCCTCGATGCGCTCCAGTTCCCGGTAGAGCTGCTGGGGGGTGGCCATCCAGAAGTTGGCGACCGAGGCGTCGAAGCCCTTCGCGAGGTCGTACCCGGACGCCTCGCCCTGCAAGAGAGCGGCCATCACCGCGTTGCGTAGAGCCATGCCCCCAACGTAGCACCCGGTTGATTAGTCAAAAAAGTGTCTAATGCCTGGACACCCCACCCCTCCAGCCCTAGTCTGCAATGCATCTATTCAATTCGTTGACTATATGAGGTGATCTTCTTGCATCCCTTCCGCAAGGCTGTCGAAGCAAGCGACAAGGAAGCCGTCGCCGCCCTGCTGGCCGAGAACGTCGTCTTCACCAGTCCCGTCGCCTTCAAGCCGTACCCGGGCAAGGCGATCACCGCCGCGATCCTGAGCGCCGTGTCGGAGGTCTTCGAGGACTTCACCTACATCCGGGAGATCGCGAACCCGGACGGCCGTGACCACGCCTTCGTCTTCACCGCCACCGTGAACGGCAGGCAGCTCACGGGCTGTGACTTCCTCCACTTCGACGAGGACGGCAAGATCGACGACTTCATGGTGATGGTCCGCCCGCTCTCGGGCGCGAAGGCGCTGGCCGAGGCGATGGGCGCGAAGTTCGACGAGATCGCGCGTGAGGCGGGCGGCCATGAGTGACTTCGATGCCGTGGTCATCGGCGCGGGCAACGCCGGACTGACCGCTGCCACCACCCTCCAGCGCGCGGGACTGCGCACGCTGCTGGTGGAGCGCCACACCATCCCCGGCGGTTGCGCCACCTCGTTCAGGCGGGGCCGCTACGAGTTCGAGGTGGCCCTGCACCAGCTCTCCGGTGTCGGGTCGGAGGGCCAGGAGTTCTCCCTGCGGAACCTGTACGAGAAGCTGGGCGTCATCGACCGCCTCGACTTCGTTGAGGAGCACGACCTGTACCGGGCCGTGGTGCCCGGCGAGTACGACGTGACGCTGCCCGCGGACTGGGCGGCCGCCGTGGACGTGCTCAGCGACGCCTTCCCCGGCAACCGTGACCGGGTCGAGCGGTTCTTCCAGCTGGTGAAGGACACCACGATCTGGCAGATGGCCGCCATGCGCGGGATGCCGGTCGAGCAGATCGACCCCAACTACTTCCGCCAGGGTCTGCGGCCGCTCAGCGAGGTGCTGGACGACCACTTCGACGACCCCCGGATCAAGGCCGTACTCGCCACCTACTGGACCTATGCCGGCCAGCCGCCCTCCCGGCTCGCCTTCCAGGACCTGGCGCTGATGCTGTTCGCGTACTTCGAGTTCAAGCCCTGGCACATCAAGGGCGGCTCGCAGGCCATGTCCAGCGCCTTCCTCGACTCGTTCCTCGCGGCGGGCGGAGAGGTCCGCTTCAACACGGCGGTCGAGGCGATCCTCGCCGAGCGGGGACGCGCCGTCGGAGTGCGCCTCGACGACGGCCAGGAGATCTCGGCGCGGGACGTCGTCTCCAACGCCTCGCTGCCGGTGACGTACGCGATGCTCGGCGACGCGGTGCCCACCGCCGTACGGGACGATCTCGCCAGCCGGCGGGTCGGTGTGTCGGGCTTCGTCCTGCACATGGGGCTGGACGCCACGCCCGCCGAACTCGGCTTCACCACCAGCACCACCTTCGTCAACGCCGACCTGGACGACGACCGTCTGTTCGCCTCCTGGCACACCCTGGAGCCGGCCCGCGGGATCTGCGTCTCCTCCTACGACGTCGTCCCGATCGGCTTCGCCCCCTCGGACGCCACGCACGTCAGCCTCATGACGCTCCAGTACGCGGACGCCTGGGACAAGGTCTCGCCCGGCGACTACGCCCGCACCAAGTTCGCCTACGCCGAGACGCTCCTCGACCTCGTCGAGGTGATCACGCCCGGCATCCGCGACGCCATCGAGGAGGTCGACGTCGCCACCCCGATGACGATGTCCCGCTACCTCGGGCATCCGGGCGGCGCGATCTACGGCTACGACCAGGACCGCACCGAGAACTGGATCTTCCGCAACAGCGAGCGCGAGAGCCACGTCCCCGGCCTGCACCTGGCCGGCTCGTGGGCCGGAATGGGCGGCTTCCAGACATCGCTGGAATCCGGTCACCGGGTCGCCCGCCGCCTGCTGCGCCACAAGGCCGCCTGACCGCGCGATCCGAGAGGGAGTCTCCCGTGACCCACCGCCTCGCCCCGCTCTTCGAGGGCTACACCGAAGTCCAGGCCGACATCGACGGCCGCCCGGCGGACACCGCTGACCACGCCGCCGACACCCGACGCACCGTCGCGTCGTACCACCCCCGACGGCTCATGCTCACCGTCTCCGAGGTCATCACCGAGACGGTCAGCTCCGCCACCTTCCGGCTGCGCCGTCCCGACGGCGCGGACCTGCCGCCCTTCCTGGCCGGGCAGTACGTGGGCGTGTTCGCCGACGGCACCAACCGCCCGTACGCCATCTCCTCCAGCCCCGCGAGCCTCGGCCATTGGGACCTGACGGTGCGCCGGGTGCCCGCCGGCCGGATCAGCAACCACCTCATCGACACTCTCGCCGTGGGCGACACGCTCACCACGACCGGGCCGATGGGCACCTTCCACCACAACCCGCTCTTCCACGGCGACGACCTCGTCTTCCTCGCCGGCGGCTCCGGTGTCGTACCGGCCATGAGCATGATCCGCGGCATCATCGACCACGGACTGGACCGCCGCCTCCACCTGATCTACGGCTCCCGGACCCCGGACGACGTGATCTTCCGCGAGGCACTCGGCGCCATCGCTGCCGACCACCCGAACATCCGCGTCGACCACGTCATGGCCGAGCCCGGAAACGGGTGGGCCGGACCCACCGGCCTGCTCACCGCCGCTCTGATCAAGACCCTCGCAGGCCCGCTCGACGGCCGCATGGCCTACGTCTGCGGCCCCCAGGCCCTCTACCCGTACGCACTCCAGCAGCTGGAAGAGCTCGGCCACCCCCGCCGCCGGATCCGCTTCGAGGCCAACGGCGCACCCTCAGACCCCACCCGCCAGGCCCACTGGCCGGCCGACACGGACCCCGACATCGAGGTCACCGTCACCGCGGGCAGCACGTCGTTCCGCACCCGCCGCGGACGCCCGCTGCTGGACGCGCTGGAGGACCAGGGCGTCCGCCCGGAGGCCGCCTGCCGCTCCGGCGAGTGCGGACTGTGCCGCGTCCGCGTCCTCAAGGGCACCGTCCACACCGCCGAGGAAGCCCAACTACGCATGTCCGACGAACGGTTCGGCTACACCCACTCCTGCGTCGCCTACCCGGTCACCGACCTCGACATCGACATCTGATCCGGTACGGCGGTCAGGTCGCGGGACGCGGCCGCCGCAACCGGCCCACCGGAGGGGCCGCGGCAACCGTGACCAAGATCGGCGCACCCACCGTCGCCCAGCCGACTGAGCTCGCAGCCGACTGAGCTCGCAGCCGACGCTTACGGCCAGCGCACCGCCCTGCGGTTCACGCGCGCCGGAGTCTGGCCGAAGGACACAAAGGATCGGCTCAACCGCCATGGTGCCCCACGCCGCTCCGAGGGCCCCGGTGCCGGAAGCCCGGACGGCCACGGCGCGGGTGCCCTGGTCGAGCACGGAGACGGGCAGCCCGTCCGAGGCCGCCTCGTCGGTCACCAGGACGTCGATGTCCTCCACCCTCGCTCTTTCAGCCGCTGGTGGCCGAGCGTGCGGGGCGTGCGTGCTCGGCGCGGGCTGCTTCGAGCAGACTTCGCCAGGACGTCACAGTGGGTCGCCGGCGCAGCAGGGCACGGCGTTCCCGCTCGGTCATTCCGCCCCAAATACCATGCCCGATGCGACGGTCAAGGGCGAATGCCAGACATTCCGTGCGTACCGGGCAACCGCTGCACACAGCTTTCGCATCGTTTTGGGCCGTCCCTTCGACGAACAGTTCGTCCGGGGCGGTGCTGCGGCATGCCGCATATGCGCCCCATTTCCCATCCGCGATCACCCGATGCCATCCTCTCCCCGGCTTGCCCCCGCCCTCGCCTGTGCGCGTGCAGGGGGTTGCCGCCGCGGTCCACCGTCTGCAGCAGCATCTCACCGGCGTCCATGCTGGTCAGCCACCTGCTGATCGGCCCCGCCCACCGGGATGCCACGGCGGCCGCACAAGCGCGGGTCGGGGAGTGTGAGCAGGTGTTGTCCCATCGCTGCTCCCGATGCGGGGCACCCGCATTCCCGCAGCTTCCGCGACGCTGATCTCCTGAGAACTGTGCAGGTCGGCGGCGGTATGAATCTGACCGCCATTTCCGATTGGCTGAGCGTTCCGTTCTTCACGCAGCCGCTGGATTACCGGATGGTCGGAGTGCAGGCGGTTCGCGCCCCGCCGTACCAACGCCGGGGCATCCACGGGGTAGGAACGAGGAGCAGATGAACCCGCGGGCCCAGCGACGCCCCCACCTGGAACCGCGGGCTGCGGGGCAGCCATGGGAGCCGGTCGAACGTATGACTGGGAGAACTCTTTGAGACCATTTTCACGACAGAACTGCGCGAAAACCTCTTGGGAAACTATGAATTTATCCGCATCATTGCCCTCGGCAGGATTGATCACTCCACTCTCTTCAAGAATGGGGATCATGTTTTTAACCAAAGCCCTGTCCGCATCTGTTTGCATTACGCCAATGAGGTCCATTGTCGACATCACCCCCCGGCCGTGCTCGAGAGCCGCTTCCAGATATGCAACCATTCGATCAGCCGCCGTTCGATCCGCGCCGGCCGACATTGCAGACGCAGCACCAGCACGGTCCGCACCCTCACCCGCAAGCCCGCGATCCACGCCACTGGAATCCAGGGGGGCCGGGCGAGCGACGGATGAATGACGGGCGGACACCGCGAGGTAGACCTCTTCGAGACCCTCCTTACGAAAGAACTCTTCGCAACGTTCTTTGGAGATTTTATATTCATCCACATAATGGAAGGGTTCCTCGGGTTGCTCGATCACTCGACCCGCCGCAAGGACGTCGATCATTTGTTGAGCGGGCAACCTTCGATTACCTGCCAGTTCTATGTCAATGAATTCACTGGCCGACATCCACTCCTGGCCGGACTTGAATACCCATTTCAGGTGTGCGATCATTTCCTTAATCGCATCCTGATCCGCGCCCGCCAGCATTTTGGGGCCTGCGGAAGACGGGACCGCGCCAGTGGCCGGACGATTCTCCTCACGCTTTTTGGGTGGCACATGTCCTCCAGGATTACGAAACCGGTCACAGGGGGTCGGAGCCGCTTAACCCCGGCCCTCCTGCAACGCACCTGCAGCCCGTACGGTTCACCTCTCGCCACATCTCCGGCCCATGCTCAGCGTGGGCAGCTACCTCGAGGGGCCTGCTCCCCTCACTGGTCCATGCGGGAATGCGGCGGGTGCCTCATAGCGCGTGCCTGAGTGATTGTTCTGCGCGGCAGGGTCGATCTGTCCCTGCCCAAGCCAAGCGACACTCGCTCTGTGGGCGATCTCTGCGTAAGGAGCATTCTCTACCCCGTACCCTACGTGCCCTGTGCGTTCGATGATCACCGACTTGATGCAGTCTGCCAACTCCGGCTCGTTCGTCAGTCGTACCGCGGATTTTTGGATCATGCCCTGACTCGCCATGTACTCAAGGAGTTCAACTTGCTCCTTGACAGAATTCTGTGACCCACCCACGACCAACCATTGTACGTCTTCGAGATTCTCCAGAGCCGGACTGCCTGCAGGCAGTTCTTCAAAGACACCGGACAGCTCGGAAAATACTTCTGCGGGGCTGATCGAACCAGGAGCCCAGTGGGTCAGAGCGTTGTAGCGGTTTCCTTGGTGTGTTCCGGTGAGGCCGACAGCAATGCACGGACCCAGCCCGGTAGTTCCAAGCGGCTTGTTGACTGCAAGCATGGTTTCATCCATATCGACATGCCGCATATCACGCCTGTGCAAAAAATCCCTTGTCATCCCATCAAATTCACACTGCACCAGAGGCGGGCCACCGGCCACGTGAGGTGTAATTCCGGATAGTTCTGATCGGTAGTAATCATCAAGGGTGGGGCCGGTGCCGCGGGGGAGCTCGGCGTCGAGGGAGGCCACTAGTTCACAGAAGGCATCTTCCGTGACTGAGTAGTTCAACCCATCCTGGACGAGATCGGTCACTACCCTCAAGTGCGGAGAGGGGGATTCCAGATTCCACAGGCTGGTGATGGCGTCGGCGGCCTCGCGCAGGGTCAACGGTGTGTTATCCCCATTCAAATACACAGTCACTGGTACCTCCGAAAAGGGTCGCACGTCGGGGATGACCTGCCGGCGGCGTCTGGCCGAGTGGAACGAGGGCCGGTTGCGCACGAGGGTTTCGAACTCGTCGAGGGCCATGACGGAGAGGTTCGCAAGGCTGCGGTGCGGCATGCGCCCCACACCTTCGGCACGGTGGGGGCCGGGTGAGAGGGTGTCCGGCGCGGCATGGTCACAGGAGCGCCGCGGCCACGTGGTCGCCGGCCCTGCCCGGCGGCTGCCTTGCTGGTGTGCCGGGCTCTTGCCCGGCTCGGGGTGCGGAGGCGCCGCCGACGCACCGTCCTGGCCGGACGCGCCGCGCGCGAGCCGGTCACGGGCAAGGCTCGCGCACACGCCCAGGACGGGCCGACCGCTCATTCCAGGTTCTTGGAATGAGCGGCACGGATGGCACCGGCCCGGTCGGGAGGCCGCAGCGGCCGGTGCCGAGCACGTCGGCCGGCTCCACGCGTGGCTCACCGCCGAGGCGGAAGCGGCCGGGACCAGCTCCGGGCCGTCAGGGCCGGTACCGCTCACCCACGGCGGTCACGCGCATTCGTTGGTCGGATTGACGAAGCAGCTGAACCAATGGGACCACGATCCATTGGGGTAGCGAACCCTCATCCAGAAATGGCCGTCCTTGCCGGTGCCCCCCATGTGGATTACCGAGTCGCTGTCCCGCTGCTGAGGCTCCACGTTGATGGGGCTGTTAACCCATCCGTCCAGGGACTCCCACCCGTTCCAGGAGCCGTCGCTGCGGGTCCAGTTGGTCCACACCGCGTGATCGGTGCCGACGACGAACTCCTGCGTCGTCCCGTTGGCGAGCTTCGTCTTCGCGACGCCGAACTCGCACATGTACTTCTGACCCATCTCCCGCGGGCATGACGCGGCTTGCGCCGGCGTCGCCGCGGCACCCGCCCCCGCGAAGGCGGCCAGGGCCGCGACTGCCGTAAGGGCACTCTTGGTTCTATTCATAACTGCTTCCTCGACGAAGGTTTGTATTTTCATGAGGCAGGACGGGGGAACTCGCAGACATCCACAATCACAACGTCGCGGTTCACCACTCGCGGAGCGAGCTACAGCACGCCCCTCGCACGGCATCCCTGCGAACACCCCCGCCACCCCGTGCCATTGGCCACCGCAGCACCCCGACTCCAGGGATGGTGGAGACCTGCTACGTGAGCGGAAGGTATGTCTCCGGCCTCACGCGCAGGGGACGGGGCGTGAACTGCCCCGCCATCGGTGGAGACTCCGGGACAGGCCAGGACCTGGCACCGCCAGAAACAAACGGAAAGAGCGCGGGAACGGACCCGGGAACACGCGGCCTTAACCGCGTTCCAGGTTTCAGAAATCGCCCAGCATGTGAGGCGCGATTTCTGAAACCACCCATGCTTCCGTCGTCAAGTGCCCCGGGCCGGGCCATGGCACCGGCCCGGACCGCGAGGGCTGATCACGGCATCACACACCTGGGCCGCTCACACGCTCCCCGCCAGCACGCGCGGAAGACCGGCGGACACCCGCGCGTCGGCCCCTTCGGCTCGCTTTCTCACTCCGCGTCGCCCAGCGTGCCACCGCGCGAGACAGCCCACAGATGACGGCCCGCGTCGAGTCCGTCAACGGGGCCGGCACCTACGCGCGCGGCGCCCTTTGGCCCGAGCCGAACTCGCCATACGCTTCAACACGTCCGTGGTCAAGCACAGGCAGGGGGCCAGAGAACTGAGTTGCCTGCGCGGAAGAGGCAGGAAAGGACAGTCCGCGGTCAGTCACAGACGCCTGGCTGGTACCCGCGGTCGCGATGACGGCACCACCGGCCACGGCCACCACGCCGACCACCATGACGATCCTCTGCTTCATACTGGCATTCGTCTTTCGCGTCATTCGATGTCTCCTGTCTTCGTCACTGGACCACGACGGCGGTCCAGCCACCGATCACATGCACTCGTGACAACGCGGGCAGGAGCCCACCGGTTCACCCGCCCCTTCTGAGCCCGCTGGGTCTCTCCACGCCGTGGCCCACCGGGCAACGCCGCCACCAAGAGTCATCACGCACGAGTCGCTTCCAGCGACAAGCCGCAGGCCAGGCGTGAGATCACGATCTGCATCCCGAGTACTCCAAGCCCGCTTGGCGACGATGCGTTCGATTCCCTGCTCCGGGAGTTGTTGGTACCAGGTCATGGCCGTCGTGGGGTCGTCGGTCATCCAGACCAGCAAGCGCGCGACCGTGCCGCCGAGGGATCGATCTTCCCTTGGGCGTAGATCACGGCCTCGCCGTTTACGTGGGGCACCGCAGCTGACTCGTCCAGGGGTCGACTCCGTCGCGCCGGAGGTCATGTATGTCCGCGTGCAGAGCGCCAGCACGCCGCCGGCCTGGAACGCCTCCCAGATGGGGGCCGCCGGCCGGGGCGAAAGGGTGCCCACCAAGTCCTTTCGCCGCCGGCCTCGACGACGCGGCGCCGGCCACGCCGGCGCTATCGCCGAATGACCGAGCGAATCCAGGAGAGTTGCTGGAAGACCTCCCCCGCCTCGGCGCTCTGCTCCCGGTCGGAGCCGTCGAAGACGCCGATGAGGGTTTCAGTGCCACGCGGGCCAACAGTCATCACCGGGCCTCCGGAGTCGCCCCCGGCGGGAATCCCGGACACCTTCTCCATACAGAAGTCGGGGCCTCCCGGTGCGGTGTGACCCGCGCACCGGGGGTCGTCCGGCCGTACGACCTTCAGGTCCGACTGCTTGAGGACGGGTGACTGGCAGGTGCTCTCGTCCGTGGTGCAGGTGGCGCCCCACCCGTATTGCCGCACGACCTGGCCGCGGTGGACGCCGACCGTGGCCAGGTGCGCTGTGCGAACCTTCATCGGCGCGACCTTGATGAGCATCATGTCGGCGTGCGCGCTGCCCACGCGCTTGCCGGGTACGGGGCGGACCGTGGTGCCCTTCCGCATGTCAAGGTTGCCCACCCGGAAGGAAATCCGCTTGTCGGCGACCGGCTGCGCCTGCTCGTAGAAGCAGTGTGAGGCGGTGAGGATCCACTGGCGGGTCACCGCTGTCCCGGTGCACACCGGTTTGCCGTCGACGAGCATGCGTACCGCCCACGGGCCGTAGGTGCTCTTTGACCCGCCGATGACGGCGAAGGCCGGAGCGGACGACAACACCGAGCCCGCGACCAGCGCAAGGGCGGTCAGCAGCAGTACACGAACGCGACGCATCATGCAGAACAACTCCTCTCAGAGGGACACATCCGTACAGACAGTCAGAGACCCTGCCGAGCAGGAACGTTCCGCATCCTCCGCGTACGGTCGGTTGGTTCACCAGTGCCCTTCCCAGGGTGTGGGCTACGGGCTGCTGCGCCATCTCGACACCAAGACGGCGACCACGACGGCCGCTGTGCCGGGCCCACGATTCGGTTTCAGCGGACCGTCATCCGTCCTGAGCCGTGACGTCCGAGGCGTACACCAGGGCGACCCGGTGGTTGTACTGGATGGTGTACATCGACTTGCTGCCGGTGACGACGGTGCCGCTGGACGGGAAGAAGTCGTCCGTGCGGTTCGGGGCGCGAGTGGCGACGTATGCCTGGCCGGCCGGGACGGTGTACATGCTCAGCGGGGCCTGCGCCGAGGGCGACAGGCCCGACGGGTACTCGTCGGCGTCCGGGTAGCTGGTGCCGTACACCGCCACCGGGGAGGCGCCGACTGCCTTGATCACCTTCACGCCGCAGGCCGGTGTGGTGTTGTGCCCCTGCGGGTTGTAGAACCACACCTTCGCGCCGCTGTACCAGATGCCGGTCCAGTCACCGTCCTGCCCGGCGACCACGAACTGCTGCCCTGCGGACGCCTTGCTGCCCCAGTCGTTGATCCGGTCGGTGCCGGCTGCTCCGGAGTGGATGGCCTGGTCCCCGAACACAGGGGCGGTGACGCTGGGCTCGGTGTGCAGGTATACGAAGTTCGCCGGCTGCGGGCTCCTGGTGCACACGGTGGTGGCGCCGGTCGGGTCGTCGGAGGGGCAGATCTGGGCCGTCTGCTGGTTGTCGTGGAAACCGGGGGCGATGGTGACCACCGAGCCGACAGGGCCGACGCCGTGCCGTGCGGTGTGCGCCCCGAGCAGGCTCATGAAGTGGTTCCAGTCCCAGAACGGACCGGGGTCCCAGTGCATTTCGGCGACGAAGGACGACTTCGGGCCCGGAACGTCGTCGTGGCCGAGGATGTGCTGACGGTCCAGCGGGATGTCGAAGCGGGCGGCGAGGTACTTCACCATCTCGGCCGTGGCCTGGTACTGGGCTTCGGTGTACCAGGTGGCGCCGTGCGCAGCGTAGCCCTCGTGTTCGATGCCGACCGAGTGCATGTTGGTGGGGTAGTTCCCCGAGTGGAAGGCGAGGTCCTTCGTGGGCACCATCTGCGTCACCGCGCCGTCTGAGGAGCGCATGACGTAGTGCGCGGCGGCGGCGCCCGCTTGCTGGAAGGCGGCGATGGCGCCGTCGTACGAACCCTCCACGTCGTGGATGACGATGCTGTCGATCCGGATGCCGTTGGCGGGACGGTTGGAGACCTGGCCGTTGGCCGGGGACGCGGGGACGAAAGAGCAGGCGACGGTGGCGGGGCATTCGGCGGGCGGGGTCTCCTCGGCCTTCAGGTGCAGGGTGTCCAACTGGCCGGTGGCCGGGTGGACTGCGCCGTCAGCCCTCAGGGCCATGCGGTGTCCGTCGGCGGTGGTGCGGTGGGTGCCCTTCTTCATGACGTCGAAGACGCGGTCGGCGAAGGCCGCGGCACCCCGCCGCTGGGTGGACTGGCTGTAACGGGCGACAGCCGCATACCAGTCGCCGGGGGAGGACGAGGTCGTCCCGGTCGCCGCTCTCTGGTACGAGGCGAGCAGCGCCGCACCGCCCCGGATGTTGGCGGCCGGATCGTCGCGCAACGCCTCGGCGGACAGGCCCGTCAGCCTGGCGGCGGCCTGGAGCGTATGCAGGGCCGGGGCCGCGGCCAGCTTCGCCAGATCGCCACGCCCCGCCGCACCCACTTCGCCTCCGACCATCATGGCGGGGGTGACGTCCGTCAGGTGCATCGGTCCGTAACCGCCGTCCGTGCTGTACCGCCCCGCATGCGTCTCCCAGGCGGACTCCTGGTACGCCACTGCCAGCAGCACCTGACGCGGAACGCGGTACTCGGCAGCGGCGGCTGTGAAGCCCTGCTCCAGAGTGATGGGCGGATGACCGGCTTCGTCGGTGGCCAGTGCCAACACGGGTACGGCTATCGCGCCCGCGACGGCCAGGGTGGCGGCCGCGGCCAGCAGGGCCGGGCGGCGGCGCCGTGACGCGCGTGTGCGTCTGGCGTTGCTTGTGGTCATGAATGGGTCCCGTACGTCAATGAATTCAGATGGCTGGTCAGACAACGCACGTGATGCGTGCACCGGTTCACTGACCGGCCAGCACGCGGGTGGCTCCGCGGCCCATTGCGGAACACCGTTCCTCGGCGACGCGGAAATGGATTGCCCCCTGCGGCGGAACTGAGGTCAACCACGGCCGGTGGACTGGTGAGTGACCTTGCGGATAACGGTGAAGACGGCAGTCCCAGGTGACATGAACTCCGACTCGTGCCGATGCCTCGGCTGTTCTCCATGTCACCCCCTGGGGGTGCCACCAACGGGCACACCCCAGGCGCCATGGGTGACCCGAAAGCGTCTTCGGGTCCTGAACCCTCCAGCCGTGCAGCCCGTTGTGAGTCATCGAGGGCGTCCTCCGCACCGACGGGGCAGCCCGAGAGCCCGAAGAGCCGCGTCGAGGGAAAGGACATCCACGCCCGATGGCGGAGGGATTGTCGACGGAACAGTACTGCCGCCGCCGAAGAACGGCGTCGTCCAGTCGCGTCGGTCCGGCAATCGGCTGGGTTCACGAAGGACACGTTCGACGAATACCCACGCGGATATCGAGTCCGAGCGACTGCTGCGGAGTCGTGCTCCACCTCGGGGAGTGGCACCAGACCTCCCAGACGACGCCTGGTCGGCCTGGGTGAATCGCCGGCTCGCAGATTCCGACCGGGCCGACGAGACGACGTAAGGAGAGGCGTACCGGATGAACGACGACATCACCGTTGGTGAGGAAGCCGGACCGGGCCCGCCCCCGTTCATCCTCTACCAGCGGGGCGAGGACCTGACGACGGCTCAACGCGGCCTCGTCATCTGGGTGCACAACCTCCTGCTGCCGGTCTACGCCGGGGAGGAGTCGTCTCGCACCCCGTGGTGCCCGCGCTGGTGGGAGCACCCCGACGCGATGGCCCACCTCTACGGCCTGTGGATGGCGTGGCAGGAAATGACCTCCGCCAAGGCGGGCATGAACGGGCCCGCCATGTGGCATCGCGACTTCCTTATACCGGCGATGACGTACTTGCGCGATCCCTCGGGGCCTTTCTCGGGCTGCAAGCCCGGAAGCCACCGGCCGAAGCAACCGCCGCAGGTCGACGTGTACGACGGCTGATCCAGACCTTGATTTCCACCCCATACCTGCCGAACGCACAAGAGAACGGCGAACAAGCATGGCACCGAAACGTATCCTCGTCGTCTCCAACGAGAGTGGCATGGGACTCGGCGGAGTCCCCGTGTTCAACAAGCTCCTCACCGAGGGACTCGCGGAAAACAAGAACCACCAGGTGGACCTGCTCTATGTGACGGACAACGCACAGGCACACGGAGCTGCGACAGTCCACACCATCCCGCCCGTGGAGGGCGAGGACAAGATGGCGACCCTACTGAATGCGTCCTTGCGGGATCCTCAGGACTTCGGCCTCCCGGCCAAGGGAGAGAAAACCTACGACATCATCATCGGACACAGCCGGTTCTCCGGACCCGCGGCGTCCGCCATGCGGTCCGCCTGGTATCCGGACGCCATGCATATGAACTTCCTGCACACCGCGCCCGAGAAATTGGAGAGGGCGAAGATCACCGATCCGAACGACGAGGCAATGGTCGCAATGAGGGAGGAGGCAGGCCGTCTCAAGCTGGACATCGAAAAGAACCTCCTCAGTACTGCCTCCGTAGGCGTGGGTGTCGGCGGACTACTCGCCGAGGAGGTCCGGCGGATTCAGGCGCAGACCGCGCAGGCCCGTAGCTGGCACGATCTCATGCCCGGTGGCGAAGGAGTCGTGACCTTCAGCCCTCCCTCACCGAAGGAACAATTCAACGTTCTGCTGATGGGGCGTATGGATGATCCCATGAAGGGGGGCGGCGACGCCCTGGCGGCGGTGAAGCATCTCAACGACCAGGGCAGGAGCGTGCATCTCACCATCCGCGGCGCGAGCGAGGAGATGCTCGAGGGGAAGCAGGCCGAGGCGGACGCGCTCGCCGGCGGAGCGGGAAGGGTCACCGTCAAGCCCTTCACCAAGAACAAGCAGGATCTCGTCGACGACATGCACGCCAACCATGTGGTGATCATGCCGTCCAAGACCGAGGGCTTCGGCCTGGTCGCCACCGAAGCCGCCTCACACTGCATTCCGATCCTCGTCAACCGGGACAGCGGCATGGCGAAGTTCCTCCAGGACCCCGACCGTGGTGCGGCCCACCTTGGCAGGGACAGCGTGGTCATGACACCGGAGGATGCCTCGCAGCGGTACATCGCGTGGGCGGACGCCATCGGGAACGTCGCCGACAACTGGGCGGACCGCAAGGTCGGCGCCTACGAACTGCACAACGTGCTGAAGCACTACACCTGGGAAGACGCCGGGACGGCCCTGGTCGAAATAGGCGTGAAGGCCAAGGAGGGGAACGTGCTCGGCTCGAAGCAGATCAAGGACGGTCGCGTGATGTTCACGGCCGATGCCGCCAGCCTCACCTCTCCCAACGCCAACACGGGACAGCCGGAAAGCCATCAGTCGTCGTCGGCCCCCGTGCAGGGGTCCCCCAGGCTCGCTGCGAAACCGTCGACGCTCTGAGCGCAATGGCCGCCACGGGAATGCGGGACCGTTCCGGTCCTGCCGACGCGGGCCGGGGCGTGGAACGACGGTTTCCCGGCCGGCCGGCTGCCGGCGTCCGCACCGTCGCTACGAGCGCAAGGCCGGTCACCTCCTGGCCTTCACCCGCGTCGCCTGCGCTCTGACCTGGCACCGCAGACTCACCAATTGCAATGACGTGTTGGACGGTGTGCCGCTGAACCTGTGGGTTCTTGCTCACGTTGCCACCAGTGCATGTGATCAGGGTGGCTGGACCCCTTCGTGTTCCAGGGGCGCGGACGGGAGAAGTCGAATGACGCGAAAGGCAAGAACCAGTGTGAAGCAGAAGATCATCATGCTTGCCGGGGCTGTGACCGTGGCCGGTGGCGTCGTCATCGCGATCGCGAGTACCGGCCAGGCGACCGCGCCTCACCGCGGACTGCCCCTTCCGGCCCCCTCCGCTCAGGCAGCTCCGGCCCCCCCCAGCCCCCAGCCCATCTCTAACCCCCGACCCATTGCAGCGCGCGGCGAGTAAGGCCGGGGCCGTTGTGTCGGGAGATCTGCCGGTCTCCCGGACATGTCACGGCCTGTCGCTGGAGCCGAAAGGCGATCCCCGACTTCCAACCGGCATCACCACGGAATGAAGACGGGCGGGCTGGTTGTGGCCGGCCTCGCCGACCCGGCCGTGATCACCGGCTACAGGCCGCCCGGAACCGCCCCCTGACCCGCGGCCGGAAACTGTCCAACAAGGCCCTCGCCGCCGTCCGGGCACCGGTCGAGCACGGCTTCGCCCACCTGAAGAACTGGCGGGTCCTCGGCAAGGTCCGCACCGACCCGAAGCGCGCGACCGACCTGGTCAGGGCCCTGCTGGTCCTGACGAACCGCGAAGTCGCCCGGGTGACCGATGATCTACGTCGAGGTCATCCGCCCGCGACCAGCACGAGCACTCGATCCCCCGCGCACACCAGACCCGTGGCCAGCGACTTCACGATGCACAGTGCTCTGTGAGCGACTCGAACTCGGCGACCGAACTGCGGACTCGACCCCGCGCGGCACCTTCACGCAGAGCTTGGAGACGGGGTGCGGGGCAAACGGGAGCAGCGATGGGGGATGATGGCGGGACGAACACGGCACCTTCGCGGATCTTGAAGCCTAGAGAACTCCATGATCCACAGGAGCCGTGTTCGCCTGCGTCTGGGGCACGCCGCCGACATCAACCGACCCAAGTTCGGACGAGCCGGGCAAACTCCGGGGCCTTGCCGAAAACACCGCTTGCACAAGCTCGTTGACATCCTTCACGCGAGTGTCAACGAACCTCACGACTCTCCGTCACCACCGAAAGTGAGACAGGGTCGAAGACCGTACAGACCCCTGCCTCGGCGGCGCCCAAGTCCGCCACATCCTCGAATAGAACCGAATGAGTTTCGGATCAATAGACCGTGCAAAGCGGCTCCTCCGCCCATTCCGGATTGGAATCGATCTGACGATGACTGCCCGTGTCGAGACCGTTGACGGAGTGTGTCACCGCACTTAGCGTGTCACTGGAAATATCTAGTCAATCGTTTGACCTGACCAAAACGGGGGTGAGTGCGGCAAGGAATCGACGGCAATGGAGGTTGGGATGCGGGCATTGCGAGCCCTACTCGCGTTCGGAATGATACTAGTCATCGGATCAGTGATTGGCCTACCGGTCAATTCCGCGCCCGCGGTGGCTGATTCCTCGAATACGTCGGCGTGGCAGTCGGGCGTGTTCAATCTTGATGTGCCCAGTGTGGTGCGCAGCTCGGACGTGGTTTTGCAGAGAGCGAACTTCCCCGCTTCGCAGTCGCTCGGTCTGGGCAACGGGACGTTGGGAGCGGCGGTGTGGGCGAGTTCCGGGCTGACCGTCCAGCTCAACCGCGCGGACACCCTGCCGAATCGTCTGTCGCCCGGAACCCTGACGATTCCTGCTCTGTCGGCACTGAGTGGCGCGCCTGACTTCCACGCGACGCTGGACCTCTACACGGCCACTCTCACCGAGTCCGGCGGCGGTTTGACGGCAACCATCTACGTCAATGCCGTCAAGGACGAACTCGTTGTCGACGTCACCGGCGCCAGTCCGTCGAC
>NZ_JBIRST010000022.1:0-127545 GCF_044334385.1 Streptomyces sp. NPDC020801 | reverse complement strand
GAGTTCTCAAGGAACGGACGCTTCCTTCGTACTCACCCTCTCGGGCTTTCCTCCGGGCGCTTCCCTTCGGTGTTTCCGACTCTATCAGATCTTTTCTCGACCTGATCCCCAGTCAGCGGGGTTTGCCTTCCCGGCCGTTGGGCCGTTCCGACGAGTGAGACTTTAGCGGATTCCGTGCTCCCGAGCGAATCGGGGGCTGCGTCCTTTCGAACGCGGATTCCTCATTCCGTAAATACGCACGCCAATGACGCGACGGCAGAGAGGCAGACAAGCCGACTGTCGTCGAGTAGAGGTTGGTACCTGCGGAGTGGCTGTCCGGGGACCGACCGGAGTCGGCTCTCACGTCGGACAACTCGAAGAACCCTACGGATCGGGCCGTGTCGTGTCAACTCACGGACGAACGGCACCTCGCGGGAGTAATCTGGGCCCATGACTACGCGTACGTGCAACCAGCAGTGGTGGCCCGCCTGACGGCGGCCGCCCTCACGTATGCATGCAACGGCCGCCGCCTCGGCGGCCGTTCTCGTTTCTCCCTCCAGTACTCCGAGGGGCGGCCGGCCGGGACGGCGGCCCCGATCAGGAGATGAAGCGGAGTGGAGATGACACGGGTCTTCAGCGGGGTCAAGCCGACCGGGCACCTGACCCTCGGGAACTACCTGGGCGCCCTGCGGCGGTGGGCGGAGGTGGACCAGCACCGGGCGGACGCCCTGTTCTGCGTCGTCGACCTGCACGCACTGACCGTGGACCACGACCCGGCTCGGGTGCGGCGGCTCAGCCGGCAGGGGGCGACGCTGCTGCTGGCGGCGGGGCTCGATCCGGAGCGGTGCACCGTGTTCCTGCAGAGCCATGTGGACGAGCACACCCGGCTGTCCTACCTGCTGGAGTGCGTGGCCACCGACGGTGAGATGCGACGGATGATCCAGTACAAGGAGAAGTCCGCGCGGGAGCGGGAGCGCGGCGGCAGCGTGCGGCTGTCGCTGCTGACGTATCCCGCGCTGATGGCGGCGGACATCCTGGCGTACGGCGCGGACGAGGTGCCGGTCGGTGAGGACCAGACGCAGCACGTGGAACTGGCCCGGGATCTGGCGGTGCGGTTCAACCAGCGCTACGGGCACACCTTCGTGGTGCCGAAGGCGACCCAGCCCAAGGTGGCGACACGGGTGATGAACCTGCAGGACCCGACGTCGAAGATGGGGAAGTCGGACGACTCCGGGCCGGGCATCGTCTATCTGCTCGACGAACCGGACGTCGTGCGGAGGAAGGTCATGCGGGCGGTGACGGACAGCGGGCGGGACGTCGTCTACGACCCGGCGCAACGGCCGGGCGTCGCGAATCTGCTGGAGATCCTGGCCGCCTGCGAGGGCGGGGACCCGGCGGAGCTGAGCGGTGCGTACGACTCGTACGGGGCGTTGAAGAAGGACACCGCCGAGGCCGTGGTCGAAGTGCTCAGACCGGTCCAGGAGCGGCACCGGGAGCTGTGCGCGGACCCGGCTCATGTGGACGGGGTGCTGCGGGCGGGCGCGGAGAAGGCCCGTCGGATGGCGCGGCCGGGAGTGGACGCGGCGTACCGGGCGATCGGGCTGCTGCCCGCGTGAGGAACGGCCCGGCTCGGGAAACGGCGGGCGTCCGGTCCCCGGTGCCGGCCGTCGGTCGTCAGCTGTTGCCGGAGGCCAGCGCGCGGCTGCGGTCGCGGGCGGCTTCCAGGGCGGCGATGAGCGCGGCACGCACCCCGTGGTTCTCCAGTTCGCGGATGGCGTTGATCGTCGTACCGGCCGGCGAGGTGACGTTCTCGCGGAGCTTCACGGGGTGCTCCCCGCTGTCCCGGAGCATCACGGCGGCGCCGATCGCGGACTGGACGATCAGGTCGTGGGCCTTGTCGCGGGGCAGGCCGAGGAGGATGCCGGCGTCGGTCATGGCCTCGACCAGGTAGAAGAAGTACGCCGGGCCCGAGCCGGACAGGGCGGTGCAGGCGTCCTGCTGGGACTCGGGGACGCGGAGCGTCTTGCCCACGGCGCCGAAGATCTCCTCGGCGTGGGCGAGGTGGGCGGCGGTGGCGTGGGTGCCGGCGGAGATGACCGACATGGCCTCGTCCACCAGGGCGGGGGTGTTCGTCATGACCCGGACCACCGGAGTGCCGGCGGCCAGGCGCTCCTCGAAGAAGGCGGTGGGGATGCCCGCGGCGCCGCTGATGACCAGGCGGTCGGCGGGGACGTGCGGGGCGAGTTCGTCGAGAAGCGTGCCCATGTCCTGGGGCTTGACCGTGAGGATCAGGGTGTCGGCGGTCTTGGCGGCCTCCGGATTGGTGACCGGGGTGACTCCGTAGCGGCTGCGGAGCTCTTCGGCCCGTTCCGGGCGGCGGGCGGTGACCAGGAGGTCGGCGGGAGCCCAGCCGGCCCGGATCATTCCGCTGAGCAGGGCTTCGCCGATCTTGCCGGTGCCGAGGACTGCGACTTTCTGGCTCATGGGCTCATGTTCCCACCCGGGATGTGCGTCGGGGGCGGTTGTCCGGCAGGCGGACGCGGTCCGGCTACGCGGTCCGGCGTCGTAGCGTGGCCGCTCCCAGGACCAGGACCAGCAGGGCGCAGCCCGCGACGACGAGTACGTCCCGTGCGAAGGTCGCCGTCACGTCCGTGTGGCGCAGGACCTCGTTCATGGCGTCGACCGCGTAGGACATCGGCAGGACGTCGGAGATGGCCTCCAGGACGGGGTGCATGTTCGAGCGGGCCGTGAACAGGCCGCACAGGAGCAGCTGGGGGAAGATCACCGCCGGCATGAACTGGACCGCCTGGAACTCGGAGGCCGCGAAGGCGGAGACGAACAGGCCGAGGGCCGTGCCGAGGAGTGCGTCGAGCAGGGCGACCAGCAGGAGCAGCCAGGGCGAGCCGACGACGTCCAGGCCGAGCAGCCACAGCGCAATGCCGGTGGCCAGGACGGACTGGATGATCGCGAGGGTGCCGAAGGCGAGGGCGTAGCCGGCGATGAGGTCGCCCTTGCCGAGCGGCATGGCGAGCAGGCGTTCAAGGGTGCCCGAGGTGCGTTCGCGCAGGGTGGCGATCGAGGTCACCAGGAACATGGTGATCAGCGGGAAGATGCCGAGGAGCGAGGCGCCGATGTTGTCGAAGGTGCGCGGGCTGCTGTCGAAGACGTAGCGCAGCAGGACCAGCATCAGGCAGGGGACCAGCAGCATCAGGGCGATGGTGCGCGGGTCGTGGCGGAGCTGGCGCAGTACACGGGCGGCGGTGGCGGTGGTGCGGGCGGCGCTCAGGGCGCGGGTGGGGGCGTGCGCGTGGTGGTGCGCGTACGGTGCCGTCGTGGTGCTCATCGTGCTGACTCCTTGGTGCGGCCGGCTGCGGCCGCCTCGTCGACCAGGTGCAGGAAGGCCGCCTCGACGGTCTGGGTACCGGTACGGGACCGCAGGGCCTCGGGGGTGTCCTCGGCGAGGATCTCGCCCTCGCGCATCAGCTGCAGGCGGTGGCAGCGTTCTGCCTCGTCCATGACGTGGGAGGAGACGAGCAGGGTGGCGCCGCGGGTCGCGGCGATGTCGTGGAAGAGGTTCCACAGGTCGCGGCGCAGTACGGGGTCCAGGCCCACGGTCGGTTCGTCGAGGACCAGCAGTTCGGGGGTGCCGAGAAGGGCGACCGCGAGGGAGACACGGCTGCGCTGGCCGCCGGAGAGGTTGCCGGCGAGGGCGTCGGTGTGGCTGGTGAGGTCGACGTCGTTGATGGCCCGGGTGACGTTGTCGTGGCGGCGTTCGGCCGCGGCGCGGCCCGGGTCGAGGATCGCGGCGAAGTAGTCCAGGTTCTGGCGGACGGTCAGGTCGTCGTAGACGGAGGGGTCCTGGGTGACGTAGCCGATGCGGGTGCGCAGGCTGGGGTGGCCGGCCGGCTGGCCGAGGACCTCCAGGGTGCCGCCGACCTTGGCCTGGGTGCCGACGATCGAGCGCATGAGGGTCGACTTGCCGCATCCGGAGGGGCCGAGCAGTCCGGTGATCTGGCCCCGGGGGACGGTGAAGTCGAGGCCGCGCAGGACCGTGCGGGGGCCCCGGACGACGGTGAGGCCCTCGGCACGGACGGCGGGCGGACCCCCCTCGGCACGGACGGCTTCCGGACCGGGGCGAGGCGGATCCGAAGAAATATTCACCATGTGCTGATTAATGCGCGCGGGACGGGTTGCCGTCAAGGGCCGAACGGGCAGAACGGCGGTCAGGGTCCCGTCAGGGCCGGTCCGGTGTGGTGGCGACGAGGAGGAGCACGTCGTAGGTCTCCTCGACGATGCCGTCCGGGAAGACCTTCAGCAGGTGGTCGCGTTCCTCGGCGAGGAACGCGGTCCGGCGTTCCTCGGGGCAGACCAGGAAGAACGAGTGGCTGCCGATGTTGGCGAGGTGGGTGTCGAGCGGGACGCGGCGGCTCCACCGGATCTCGCGGCCGGTGAAGCGGAGGCGTCCGGTCGGGTCGGCCCGGGCGGCGCGGGCGGCGCGCTGCTTCTCGGCGGAGACGCCGACGCCGAAGAAACGGCCGATACGGCGGCTCGACTCGGCGGTCCACTCGATGTCGAGGGCGTCCGTGTTCCACCACAGCGCGAGGGCGCCGCCCGGGCGCAGGACGCGCAGGGCCTCCGGGACCGATCGGACGGGGTCGGTCCAGTGCCAGGCCTGGGCGTAGGTGAGGAGGTCGGCGCAGGCGTCGGCGAGAGGGAGGGCGTTGCCGTTGCCGCGCACGACGGGAACGCCGGGGTGGGCGCGGCGGAACTCGGCCGCCATGCCGTCGCCGGGTTCGACGGCCAGCACCTCGGCGCCGCGCTCGCGCAGCAGGGCGGTGGCGATGCCCGTGCCCGCCCCGATGTCCGCGACCCGGGCCCCGGCCAGGGGGCGGCCGGTGATCTCCTCGACGGCGTCGAGGAGCGCGGGCGGGTAGGAAGGGCGGCTGGCGGCGTACTGCGCCGCGGCCGCGTTGAAGGAGTGGGCTCGGGCGGCGTCGAGGCTGCCGGAACTCGACGAGGACGTCCAGGATGCGGTCATACGGCCATGATCGGGCGGCATGCCGACCTTGGACAGCGTGCCTTCGGCCACGGGCGGCCTCGTCCGCAGCGCGCGGTCCCACCAGCCCGGCGGGGCCCGCCACGGGCGCTCGTCCTGTCAGTTCGGCGGGGCCGCCACGGGCGCTTGTCCCGCCGACTCGGCGAGGCCACCACAGGCCCTCGCCCCGCCGGTTCGGCGGGGGCAGCCACGGGCGCTTGTCCCGTCAGCCCGGCGAGGCCACCACAGGCACCACCACAGGCCCTCGTCCCGCCAGCCCGGCGAGGCCACCACAGGCACCACCACAGGCCCTCGTCCCGCCAGCCCGGCGGGGCCACCACAGGCACCACCACAGGCCCTCGCCCCGTCGGTTCAGCGGGGCCACCACAGGCCCTCGCCCCATCAGCCGGGCGGACCCGTCCTGGCCGTTCCTCCTGTCAGCCCGCGCCGGGTCCGTCCTGGCCACTCGCCGCACCGACACGCCGGGGCCCGGCCTGCCATCAGCACCGCCCCTGCGACCCCTTCCGCCCCGGCCGCTCCGGCCGTCCGGCCCGCCCTGGCCGCTCGTCCTGTCGGGCCGTCAGGCGCCCCGGCTCCCCGGACCGCCCCGGCCGTCTCGGCCGCCCCGGCCCCGCCGGCCGTCCGGTCAGGAGCGGCGGCGCTTCTTCGACGGGTTGCCCGAGCGGCGGGTGGTGCGGCGGGCATAGTGCTCGCGGGCCTGGTCGTACTCCTCGCGGTGCAGTTTCTCGCCGGGGGCCTCGATCAGGGAGCGGAAGAAGTACGCGAGGAGCGAGCCGACGAAGCCGATGGCGAGCAGGCCGCGCAGGGAGGCCTGGCGGTCGGGGTCGGGGCGCTTGGCGAAGGCGTCCCAGGTGTGGCGGAAGGCGAGCGCGCTGCACACGGCGAACATCACGACGACCAGGAGCGTGACGAAGGCGCCCGAGTTGGCGATCCGGAGCCCCTGGTAGGCGAAGCGGAGCATGAGGCAGGATGCGGCGGCCGCGGCGAGCGAGCCTACGGCGACGCCGATCCGGCGGGCCGCGTAGCCGTTGTCGTGGTTCACCCAGCTCGTGCCGAAGAACCGCAGGGGTTCGGGGCGCGGGCCCGCCGAGCCGGAGTCGGCCGGGGCCGTGGAGCCCGCGGGGGTGGACCGGGTGCCGTTTTCGTCGCTCACGGGACGATTATGGCGCCGGGCGGGCCGCGGGCTCCGGGCGGGATCAGGAGCAGCGGGAGGCCACGTAGCCGTCGACGCCGGTGTACACGTACGCGTCCGCGACGAACTCGCCGTCGCCGATGTTGTCCCAGATGTTCGAGGTGCCGTACGGTCCGCTCACCGTCGTGCCCGGCGTCTGGCAGTAGATCGGGACCTTGGTGCCCTCGGGCAGCACCCGGACGATGGAGTAGCCGGTGCCGGGTCCGCTGCGGACGTTGAGGCGGACGCCCGGGGCGACCGAGTAGTACCGCAGGGCCGCCGTGGCGACGGCCTCCTTCTCCTGCCGTTCGCCGGTCCCCTCGGCGCGGTCGACTGACATGAAATCCTCCCCCGTTGTGCCCCACGGCTGATGTGGGGCCACGTTCATTCCCCTGAAACGCGCCACGAAACACTTGTACGCGACTCGCACGTGGAGGCTAGCAAGCCGCCTCGGTCCCGTACGAGTCATCGACTAGGCTCCGTGCGTCGCGCGCGCGGACGAACAGCACGGGGGTGGTTCCATGGCGCCACAGCGCAGCAGCGGAGCGGGCGCGGAAGCGGAACTTCCGGAGTACGCCGGTCACTACCGCCTGGAGTCGTGTCTCGGCTCGGGCGGCATGGGGGTCGTGCACCTGGCCCGCAGCACCTCCGGGATGAAGCTCGCGGTGAAGGTCGTGCATGCCCAGTTCGCCAAGGACCCCGAGTTCAGGGGGCGGTTCCGGCAGGAAGTGGCCGCCGCCCGGAGGGTGAGCGGCGCCTTCACCGCATCGGTCGTCGACGCCGATCCGGAGGCCGGACGGCCGTGGATGGCCACCCTGTTCATTCCGGGTCCGTCACTGTCCGAGCATGTGAAGCGGAATGGTCCCATGGATGCCGCTCAGCTGCGCCGGCTGATGGCCGGGCTCGCGGAGGCGTTGCGCGACATCCATCGGGTCGGGGTCGTGCACCGCGATCTGAAACCGAGCAACGTGCTGCTCGCCGAGGACGGCCCCAAGGTCATCGACTTCGGCATTTCCCGGCCGAAGGACAGTGAACTGCGAACGGAGACGGGCAAGCTGATCGGCACGCCGCCGTTCATGGCGCCCGAGCAGTTCCGGCGGCCGCGGGAGGTGGGCCCCGCGGCCGACATCTTCGCGCTCGGGTCCGTGATGGTGCACGCGGCGACCGGACGCGGTCCGTTCGACTCCGACAGCCCGTACGTCGTCGCCTACCAGGTCGTGCACGACGAGCCGGATCTGACCGGCGTACCGGACAACCTCGCGCCCCTCGTCCTGCGCTGCCTCGCCAAGGAGCCCGAGGACCGGCCCACCCCCGACGAGTTGATGCGGGAACTGCGATCGGTCGCGGCCTCGTACGACACGCAGGCCTTCATACCGGCGCAGCGGGCCGGTGCGCCGCCCGCGCCGGAGGCCGGTTCCGAGCCCGAGCACTCCGGGAGCCGGCCCCGCCGACGTGTCCGCCGGCGGCTGGCGGGCCTGGTGGCCGGGGCCCTGGGCCTGGCGGTGGGCGGTGCGTTCGCCTCGGTCGAGCTGCTCGCCGACGACGCGGGCCCGGCCCCACGGAAGGCTGCGGCTGCCCCGCGTACCGCCTCGGACCGGTTCAGCCCCTGGCAGGTCAAGGCGCCGGGGGGCGGGGGCGCCGCCCAGTGTTCCTACGCGGCCGGGAAGTTGCTGTGCGCGCGGACCGGACTGGTCTTCGCCCTCTCGTCCTCGGACGGCGCCCTCCTGTGGCGCCACCCGGTACCCGCCTCGCGCCCGAGCGGACCGCCGGTGCTGGCGAGCGGGCTCGTTCAGCCCGCGCTGAACGGAGGCCGGCACCTGGAGGCGCTCGATCCGGCCTCGGGCCGGCCGCGCTGGCAGCGGGACGTGCCCAAGTACGCCGGGATCCAGTACGCCGGCGGCACGATCCTGCTCACCGGCCCCGACGGGACGGTCACCGGTGTGGACGCCGGTTCCGGCGGCACCCTGTGGAGCCGCCGGATCCCCGGCCAGGGTGCGCCGTACTTCGCCTCGTTCGCCCCGGACCCGCTGGCCTACGCGGCGAGCACTTCCGCCGACGGGTCGGGGACGCGCGTCACCGCTGTGGACCCGAGGACGGGCGACGTGCGGTGGGATGCGCGGCTGGACGGCTCCGTACGGCCTGTCGGCACCAGCGGCAGCTCCGTGTTCCTGGTCGCCGTCGACGCGGTCTACGGCGATGTGCGGGCCGTGGTCCGGTACACCCCGGCTTCCGGGAAGCAGCGCCGCGTGACGCTGTCGTACCCACTCCAGGGCGCCGCCGCCTCGGTTCGCGGGAACGTCGTCCGTCTCCTGGGCGCCGGCGGTGCGTTGCTGGCCGTCGATCTGGAGGCGCGGACCCGGCCGTGGAGTCTGCAGACGGCCGTGTCCCGAGGCTCCACCCCGGTGGCGGACGCCCGGCACGTGTACTTCACCGCCGCGGACGGCCGGCTGCTCGCCGTGGACGCCCGCACCGGCAGGCTGCAGGGGCAGACGCCGGCGCGGCTCGGCGCGAACTCGGGTGAGGTCGCCCCCGCGGTGCCCGCGCCGGTACCGGCCGGGACCCGCATCTACGCGACCGCCCCCGACGGCACCGTCTTCGCCGTGGACGGACGCGACCCCGCGGCCTGGTGACAAGGCGAGGGGCCGCCCCCGAGGGAGCGGCCCCGGCGGAGTCGGGGGCTCAGCCCAGCTTCGAGACGTCCCGGACCGCGCCCCGGTCCGCGCTCGTCGCCATCGCGGCGTAGGCGCGCAGGGCCGCCGAGACCTTGCGGTCGCGGTTCTTGGGGGCGTACGTGCCGTCCAGGGCCTGCTCACGGCGGGAGAGCTCCGCCTCGTCGACCAGGAGCTCGATCGAGCGGTTCGGAATGTCGATGCGGATGCGGTCGCCATCCTCGACGAGGGCGATGATGCCGCCGGAGGCCGCCTCGGGGGAGGCGTGGCCGATGGACAGACCCGAGGTGCCGCCGGAGAAGCGGCCGTCGGTGATCAGCGCGCAGGCCTTGCCCAGGCCGCGGCCCTTCAGGTACGAGGTCGGGTAGAGCATCTCCTGCATGCCGGGGCCGCCCTTGGGGCCCTCGTAGCGGATGACGACGACGTCGCCCTCCTTGACCTGCTGGGTGAGGATCTTCTGGACGGCCTCCTCCTGCGACTCGCAGACGACCGCCGGGCCCTCGAAGGTCCAGATCGACTCGTCGACGCCCGCGGTCTTCACCACGCAGCCGTCCACGGCCAGGTTGCCCCGCAGCACCGCCAGGCCGCCGTCCTTGCTGTACGCGTGCTCGGCGGAGCGGATGCAGCCGTTCTCGGCGTCGTCGTCGAGGGCCTCCCAGCGCTCGGACTGGGAGAAGGCCTCGGCCGAGCGGACACAGCCCGGGGCCGCGTGCCACAGTTCGACCGCCGCCGCCGACGGGGAGCCGCCGCGGATGTCCCAGGTCTTGAGCCAGTCCGCCAGGGAGGGGCTGTGCACCGCGTGCACGTCCTCGTTCAGCAGGCCGGCCCGGTGCAGTTCGCCGAGCAGGGCGGGGATGCCGCCGGCGCGGTGCACGTCCTCCATGTAGTACGTGCGGTTCCCTGCGATGTTCGGGGCGACCTTGGCCAGGCACGGGACCCGGCGCGAGACGGCGTCGATCTGCTCCAGGCCGAAGGGGACGCCGGCCTCCTGGGCGGCGGCCAGCAGGTGCAGGATCGTGTTCGTGGAGCCGCCCATGGCGATGTCCAGGGCCATGGCGTTCTCGAAGGCCGCGAAGGTGGCGACGTTGCGCGGCAGGACGGTGTCGTCGTCCTGCTCGTAGTAGCGGCGGGTGAGGTCCATGACCGTGCGGGCCGCGTTCTCGTACAGCGCCTTGCGGGCCGTGTGGGTGGCCAGGACCGAGCCGTTGCCGGGGAGGGACAGTCCGATCGCCTCGGTCAGGCAGTTCATCGAGTTGGCGGTGAACATGCCGGAACAGCTGCCGCAGGTCGGGCAGGCGTTCTCCTCGATGCGCAGGATGTCCTCGTCGGAGACCTTGTCGTTGGCGGCGTCGGCGATCGCGTCGATCAGGTCGAGGGTGCGGACCGTGCCGTCGACGAGGGTGGCGCGGCCGGACTCCATCGGGCCGCCGGAGACGAAGACCGTCGGGATGTTCAGGCGCAGCGCCGCCATCAGCATGCCCGGGGTGATCTTGTCGCAGTTGGAGATGCAGATCAGGGCGTCGGCGCAGTGGGCCTCGACCATGTACTCGACGCTGTCCGCGATCAGGTCCCGGGAGGGCAGCGAGTACAGCATGCCGCCGTGGCCCATCGCGATGCCGTCGTCGACCGCGATCGTGTTGAACTCGCGCGGGATGCCGCCCGCCTCCCGGACCGCCTCGCTGACGATCCGGCCGACCGGCTGGAGGTGGGTGTGGCCGGGCACGAACTCCGTGAAGCTGTTGGCGACCGCGATGATCGGCTTCCGGCCGATGTCCGCACCGGGTACACCGGAGGCGCGCATAAGGGCGCGGGCGCCCGCCATGTTGCGGCCGTGGGTGACTGTGCGGGACCTCAGCTCGGGCATCGTCGCTCGCTCCTTCGGAGAGTTCTGCCGGGACGTCGGGAGGGTCGTGGCAGAGTTCTGACTCAGTCGAGCGTACGCCGGTCATCCAGGGGTCGGGACGCGCTGTCCGGAATGCGGGACGGGTGTCTCGTCGAACGGGGCGCGCGCCCGGGTTGCTCGCGAAGCCGCCTCGCACGCGCCCCCGCGGGTCGCCACGCGCGCGAACTGCCCCGCACGCCTCCCCCGGGTCGCCCGGCGGGCGCGAACCGCCCCGTCCTCCGGTGCGCCCCGCCTCACGCCCCGGTCAGATGCCCCTGCACCACCGGCGCCACCCTGGCGATGATCTGCTCCACGTCCGCCGACGCCAGCGGCTCCACCTTGATCACGTATCGCAGCATCGCGCACCCCACCAGCTGGGCGGCCGCCAGTTCGGCGCGCAGCTCCGCGTCGGGCAGGTCGATCCGGCCGGCGATGCGGCGCACCAGCTGCGAGGCGATCAGGCGGCGGAAGACGGCGGCCGCGGTGTCGTTGTTCACCGCGGAGCGGACGATCGCCAGCAGGGGCGTACGGGTGGTCGGGTTCTCCCAGACGCCGAAGATGAAGCGGGCCAGGCGCTCGCCCACACTGTCCAGCGGGGCCTCGGCGAGTGCGTCCGGCGCCTCGAGCGCGGGCGCGAAGGCGACCTCGATCGCCGCCTCGAAGACCTGCTCCTTGGTGCCGAAGTAGTGGTGGACGAGGGCGGAGTCGACGCCGGCCGCCTTGGCGATACCGCGGACGGACGTCTTGTCGTAGCCGCGCTCGGAGAACTCCTCGCGGGCCGCGTTGAGGATGTGGTCGCGGGTGTCGGCGGCCTCCTCGCGCCGGGGGCGGCCGCGGCGGCGGGCGGGGGCGTCGGTCATCGCCCGGGCACCTTCACCGCCGACGCCAGGTGGAGCCGTGTGAAGGCCAGGGCCTCGGCGAGGTCGGCCTCACGCTCGGCGCCGGACATGGCGCGGCGGGTGTTGACCTCGATGACCACATGGCCGTCGAAGCCGGACCGGGCGAGACCTTCCAGCAGCTCGGCGCAGGGCTGCGAGCCGCGTCCGGGCACCAGGTGCTCGTCCTTCGCCGAACCCCTGCCGTCGGCGAGGTGCACATGGCCGAGGCGGTCGCCCATGCGGTCGGCCATCTGCAGGGCGTCGGTGCGGGCGGTCGAGGCATGGCTGAGATCGATCGTGAAGTGACGGTAGTCCTCCTTCGTGACGTCCCAGTCGGGGGCGTACGCGAGCATCTCGCGGTCTCGGTAGCGCCAGGGGTACATGTTCTCCACGGCGAACCGCACATCGGTCTCGCCCGCCATGCGCCAGATCCCGGCGACGAAGTCACGGGCGTACTGGCGCTGCCAGCGGAAGGGCGGGTGGACGACGACCGTGCTCGCGCCGAGCCTCTGCGCGGCCGACCTCGCGCGCTGGAGCTTGACCCAGGGGTCGGTGGACCACACGCGCTGCGTGATCAGCAGACAGGGGGCGTGAACGGCGAGGATGGGGATCTGGTGGTAGTCGCTGAGTCTGCGCAGCGCCTCTATGTCCTGGCTGACCGGGTCGGTCCACACCATGACCTCGACACCGTCGTATCCGAGGCGCGCGGCCGTCTCGAAGGCCGTCGCCGTCGACTCCGGGTACACAGAGGCCGTCGACAGGGCGACCTTCGCATCCGGGATGCGCACGACTGGCTCTGCCATGGGGGACAGGTTACGGGGTGCGACAGGTGAGCGTGGGGCGCCTATTCGCCGTTGTGGTGTTCGCCATGTGCGGGTGCGGGTCAGCCCATGTGGTCCAGGCGCCGCAGGATCACGCCCTCCCGCAGCGCCCACGGGCAGATCTCCAGGCGCTCGACCCCGAAGAGGTCCATAGCGCCCTCGGCGACCAGGGCGCCGGCCAGGAGCTGGCCCGCGCGGCCGTCGGAGACGCCGGGCAGCTCGGAGCGCTCGTCGGCCGTCATGCCGGCGAGCTGCGGCACCCAGGCCTCCAGCGACTCGCGCTTCAGTTCGCGCTGGACATAGAGCCCGTCGGCGGAGCGTGCCGCGCCGGCTATGCGCGCGAGCTGCCGGAAGGTCTTGGAGGTGGCGACCACGTGGTCGGGGGCGCCGAAGCGGCTGAACTCGCCGACGGTCCGGGCGATCTCCGTGCGCACATGGCGGCGCAGCGCCCTGACGGCCTCCGGGTCGGGCGGGTCACCGGGCAGCCAGCCGGCGGTGAGCCTGCCCGCGCCGAGCGGCAGCGACACGGCGGCGTCGGGCTCCTCGTCGATGCCGTAGGCGATCTCCAGCGAGCCGCCGCCGATGTCCAGGACCAGCAGCTTTCCGGCCGACCAGCCGAACCAGCGGCGGGCGGCGAGGAAGGTGAGCCGGGCCTCCTCCTCGCCGCTGAGCACCTGGAGCTCGACGCCGGTGTCGGCCTGCACGCGCGCGAGGACGTCATCGGCGTTGGTGGCCTCGCGCACGGCGGAGGTCGCGAACGGCAGCAGATCCTCGACGCCCTTGTCCTCGGCGGCCTGCAGCGCGTCCTGGACCACGGCGATCAGCTTGTCGACACCGTCGGCGCCGATGGCGCCGTCCGCGTCGAGGAGCTCCGCGAGCCGCAGCTCCGCCTTGTGCGAGTGCGCGGGCAGCGGGCGCGCGCCGGGGTGCGCGTCGACCACCAGCAGATGCACCGTGTTCGAACCCACGTCGAGGACACCGAGTCTCATGTACGGAACGCTACTGCCACCCGGCGCCTCCTCCGCCCCCGGAGCCCGGACCGGTACGGTCCCGCGCCGGGGGCCGGGCGGCTTACCCTGGACGCGTGCCAAAGACGAAAAAGGCGAAGACCGATAAATCGGCGGCTGCGGTGCCGGCGAAAGCAGCGAAGCCGAAGAAGCCGAAGAAGAAGGACTCGCGGTCCGACGAGAAGGGACTCGACTTCGCGCGCGCGTGGGTGGAGTTCCCGGATCCGGCGGACGGCGAACAGGTCTTCCGCTGTGATCTGACATGGCTGACCTCTCGCTGGAACTGCATCTTCGGAAGCGGCTGCCAGGGCATCCAGGCGGGCCGCGCGGACGACGGGTGCTGCACGCTGGGCGCGCACTTCTCCGACGAGGACGACGAGAAGCGGGTCGCGGAGCACGTGGCCAGGCTCACTCCGGACATCTGGCAGAACCACGCCGAGGGCACCGCCCACGGCTGGGTCCTGGAGGACGAGGAGGGCTCCCGGCAGACCCGCCCCTTCCAGGGCTCCTGCATCTTCCAGAACCGGCCCGGCTTCTCCGGCGGCATGGGCTGCTCGCTGCACATCCTGGCGCTGCGGGAGGACCGGGAGCCGCTGGAGACCAAGCCGGACGTGTGCTGGCAACTGCCGGTCCGGCGGACCTTCGAGTGGATCGACCGCCCCGACGACACGCGCGTGCTCCAGGTGTCGATCGGCGAGTACGACCGGCGGGGCTGGGGCCCGGGCGGCCACGACCTGCACTGGTGGTGCACCTCGGCGACCTCGGCGCACGGAGCGGGCGACCCGGTCTACGTCTCCTACCGGGCCGAACTGACCGAACTGATGGGCAAGGCCGGCTACGACCGTCTGGTCGAACTCTGCGAGCAACGTCTGTCCTCCCGGCTGCCCCTGCTGGCACCCCATCCGGCGGACCCCGCCTGAGCGGATGGCTGCCCGGCCGGCGCATCCCAACGCCCCGGCAGGGCTCGCCCCGCCCATGGGCCCACCACCGCGGCGCGCCCTGCCCATCGGTCCGCGCCCGGGTCCCCCGTCCGGGCCCTGTCCCAGTGCTGCGACCGGAAGGGTTCACCGGCTCGCGGCGTCCGGTGCGGCACCTCGCCGCGTTGCCGCAGCACCCGAGTACATCCGGTACGCGGGCGATGCTCCGCCCTGCGATGCACCGCACCGGACGCCGCGGGCTTTCCGGCAAACCCATCCGGCCACAGCACTAGCCGGCCGACGGGCTCGGGGCCTCGGTGTGCTCGGGGGGTGGTGTCGAGCCGGCCGGGCCGGACGGGGAGGGGGCCGTGGGTGTGGGGGCCGGGTCGGACGACGGCGGATCGCTCGGTGACGGGTGCGAGGGGGCCGTCGGCGTCGGGGTGGGGTGCGGGCCGGACGTCGGGGGCGGGGCGGTCGGGTGGCCGGTGGGGGCGGGGGCCGTGCCGTAGCCGTCGAGGGAGACCACGGCCCCGGCGGGCGCGATCGCCACGCGCGCGCTCCAGTGGCCGGACGGCTCGCGCAGTTGGTCGACGTACACCTTGATCGTCAGCGATTCGCCGGGCTCGAGCGTTCCCGACGCCCGGCTCAGGTACAGCCAGGACGCCCCGGTGGACGCGGACCAGTGGACCGGTTCGGGTCCCGACGCGGTCAGGGTGACGAGCGTGGTGTCGCCGGTTCCGGCGGCGGTCACCGTCAGGTGACCGGTCTCGTGCCCGGCGCCCGCGACGCTGACGACCTCCACGGAGACGTCCGGTCTGCCGCCCTCGCGGAAGGAGGCGCCCGGTCCGGGCCGGGCGTTGCCGGCGTTCTCGTAGCCGCCGCCCGCGGCCTCCCCGCCCAGGACGCCGGAATCGTGCGCCTCGTGCGCGGTGGCGGAGGGGCTGCCCGGGCCCTCGGCGGTCGGGGCGCCCCGGTAGGCGGCCCACAGGGCCAGTACCGGCGCGGCGACCACGGTGGCGACCACCGTGGTCGTGACGGCACGCGCGCGCAGCCGGTCCCTGCGGGCCGCGTGGTCCTTGGGGTCCATGGGGAAGCCCCGCCGGTCGAAGCGGGGAGCGGTGCCCCGCGCGCGCGGGTGGTGCGCCATCGCGATGTGCAGGGCCGCGCGGGGCGCCGCGAGGACGGGCAGCTCGGCGGGCGTGACCGTGGCCCCGGGCCACCTGCCGGGCATCGCGCGCTCGGCGGTGCGGCGGCAGCGCGGACAGTCGTCGACGTGGCGGACCAGCTCGCTCCGCAGCGCCGTACTGAGCACGAGCCGGCTGTCCCCGGTGAGGTGGGCCACACTCGGGCAGCTGCCGGTCTCGACGACGGCGAGCGCCGCGCGGGTGCGCTCCACCTCGCAGGCGGCGGAGGCGAGCAGTTCGCGGGCGGCGGCGGCGTCCATGCCGAGGACGGCCGCGACCTCGTGGGCCGAGAGGTGGTGACGTACGGCGAGTTCGAGCGCCTCGCGCTGCTCCGGGGTGGTGCCGGCGGCCTCCGGCCAGGCGAGCAGGGCGAGTTCGCGCCGCCGCTCCTCCTGGGCCCGGTCGGAGACGGGCAAAGCGGCGGACCGGGACGTCCGCTGCCGGTCGTCGCCGGGGCGGCCCGCGGCGTGTTGTGCGGCCTGCCGCCGCTGCTTGGCCTCGGCGAGCTTGCGCAGGCACGCCCAGCGGGCCAGCGCGTACAGCCAGGCCCGCCGCTCCCCCGCGCTCGCGGGCACGCGCTGCCCGCGCCGCTCGGCGAACACCAGCGCGTCCCCGAGCGCGGTGGTAGCCGCCTCGTGGTCGCACAGCACGGACAGGCAGTAGGTGAACAAGCCGTCGAGATAGGGGTCGTAGCGTGCGGGCGGACGCTGCGCCAACGTGCGCGCGGCAGCGCGGTCGCGCGCCTCGCGGTGCGCCCGGTGTGCACCGGTCGTGCGGGTCGAGGACTCCGGACTGCTGCTCATCACCCGTGCGACCGTAGGCGGCGGGGGATCGCTCGTTCCTGCGCCTTGAGCACATTTAATTCGTACGGGTGAAACGATCCCTCATAAGGGGACAGGAACCTTTCGTTCCATGGCTCGTTCGGGCGTCGGCCGCCCGGCGGTGACCCCGCCGTGGGCGTCCGGCGTCCGCGTTGTCAGTGCCGGCGGCTACGGTTTCGTGCATGGCTGCCCGTACGAAGACCACCAAGGACCGCCCGTCCTACCGCTGCACCGAATGCGGCTGGCAGACGGCCAAGTGGCTCGGCCGCTGCCCCGAGTGCCAGGCCTGGGGCACGATCGAGGAGTACGGCGCGCCCGCGGTCCGTACGACGGCGCCGGGCCGGGTCACCACCTCCGCCGTACCCATCGGCCAGGTCGACGGCCGTCAGGCCACCGCCCGCCCCACCGGTGTGCCCGAGCTCGACCGCGTCCTCGGCGGCGGGCTCGTCCCCGGGGCGGTCGTGCTGCTCGCGGGCGAGCCCGGCGTCGGCAAGTCCACGCTGCTGCTGGACGTGGCGGCCAAGTCGGCGAGCGACGAGCACCGCACGCTGTACGTGACGGGAGAGGAGTCCGCGAGCCAGGTCCGGCTGCGCGCCGACCGCATCGGCGCCATCGACGACCATCTGTACCTGGCCGCCGAGACCGACCTGGCCGCCGTCCTCGGCCACTTGGACGCGGTGAAGCCCTCGCTGCTCATCCTCGACTCGGTGCAGACGGTGGCCTCCCCCGAGATCGACGGCGCGCCGGGCGGCATGGCGCAGGTGCGCGAGGTGGCGGGCGCGCTGATCCGCGCCTCCAAGGAGCGCGGGATGTCCACGCTCCTTGTGGGACACGTCACCAAGGACGGCGCCATCGCGGGCCCGCGCCTGCTGGAGCACCTGGTCGACGTCGTCCTGCACTTCGAGGGCGACCGGCACGCCCGGCTGCGCCTGGTGCGCGGCGTCAAGAACCGCTACGGCGCGACGGACGAGGTCGGCTGCTTCGAACTGCACGACGAGGGCATCGTGGGCCTGACCGACCCCAGCGGCCTGTTCCTGACCCGCCGCGACGAGCCGGTTCCGGGCACCTGCCTGACCGTCACCCTGGAGGGCCGCCGTCCCCTGGTCGCCGAGGTCCAGGCGCTCACCGTCGACTCCCAGATCCCCTCCCCGCGCCGTACGACGTCGGGCCTGGAGACCTCCCGGGTCTCGATGATGCTGGCCGTGCTGGAGCAGCGGGGCCGGATCAGCGCGCTGGGCAAGCGGGACATCTACTCGGCGACGGTCGGCGGCGTGAAGCTGTCCGAGCCCGCCGCCGACCTCGCGGTCGCCCTCGCCCTCGCCTCGGCGGCGAGCGACACCCCGCTGCCGAAGAACCTGGTCGCGATCGGCGAGGTGGGGCTCGCGGGCGAGGTCAGACGGGTCACGGGCGTCCAGCGCAGGCTCGCCGAGGCCCACCGCCTGGGCTTCACGCACGCCCTCGTGCCGGGCGATCCGGGCAAGGTCCCGACGGGGATGAAGGTCCTGGAAGTGGCCGACATAGGGGAGGCGCTGCGGGTGCTGCCGCGCTCCCGTCGCCGAGAGGCCCCACGGGAGGAGGAGGACCGCCGGTAGACTTTGCCCTGGTCTCGCCCGTCCGTACGAACCGAGGGTGCGAAACGGGAGCGCCAGAAGAACCTGCGACCGGAGGAGTGCAGTGGCAGCCAACGACCGGGCAGCAGCTCCCGGAAAGTCCGGCGGGAGTTCCGGTGCCGATGGCCTGATGCGCGCCTCACTGAGCGCCGTGGCACCCGGTACGGCCCTGCGGGACGGTCTCGAGCGGGTACTCCGCGGCAACACCGGCGGGCTCATCGTGCTCGGCTCCGACAAGACCGTCGAGGCGATGTGCACGGGCGGTTTCGTCCTGGACGTGGAGTTCACGGCCACGCGGCTGCGGGAGCTGTGCAAGCTGGACGGCGGCATCGTGCTGTCCTCGGACCTGGGCAAGATCCTGCGGGCCGGCGTGCAGCTGGTCCCGGACCCGACGATCCCGACCGAGGAGACCGGCACCCGGCACCGCACCGCGGACCGGGTGAGCAAGCAGGTCGGCTTCCCGGTGGTCTCGGTCTCGCAGTCCATGCGGCTGATCGCCCTCTACGTCGACGGCCAGCGCCGGGTCCTGGAGGACTCCGCGGCGATCCTCTCGCGCGCCAACCAGGCCCTGGCCACCCTGGAGCGGTACAAGCTCCGCCTGGACGAGGTCGCGGGCACGCTGTCGGCGCTGGAGATCGAGGACCTGGTGACGGTCCGGGACGTCTCGGCGGTCGCGCAGCGCCTGGAGATGGTCCGCCGGATCGCCACCGAGATCGCCGAGTACGTGGTGGAGCTGGGCACCGACGGCCGCCTCCTGGCGCTCCAGCTGGACGAGTTGATCGCGGGCGTGGAGCCCGAGCGCGAGCTGGTCGTGCGGGACTACGTCCCCGAGCCCACCGCCAAGCGCTCCCGGACGGTCGACGAGGCCCTCGCCGAACTCGACGCGCTCAGCCACGCCGAGCTGCTGGAGATGTCCACGGTGGCCCGCGCCATGGGCTACACGGGCTCCCCCGAGACCCTCGACTCGGCCGTCTCCCCCCGCGGTTTCCGACTGCTCGCCAAGGTCCCGCGGCTGCCCGGCGCCATCATCGACCGCCTGGTCGAGCACTTCGGCGGCCTGCAGAAGCTGCTCGCGGCCAGCGTCGACGACCTGCAGACGGTGGACGGCGTCGGCGAGGCCAGGGCGCGGAGCGTCCGCGAGGGCCTGTCGCGGCTGGCGGAGTCGTCGATCCTGGAGCGGTACGTCTAGGACCTGGAGCGGTACCTCCGACGTCCAGGGCCCCCAGTGGTGCGTCCGGAGCCGCCTGCAGCCGTACGCCGGGAGCCTGCCGGGTGGTGGCACTGCCGGCGGCTCCCAGTGTGCTCAGTGCGCTCAGTCCGCCGACAGCACGAACGAGGTCTGCTGCTTCCCGTAGCCCGGCACCTTCGCCTCGACCAGGTACGTGCCCGTTCCGGCCGATCCCGCCGGGGGTGTCGCGCACTGGGGGGCGCTGGGCCTGCGGTCCCACTGCACCGTGTACGTGATGCTGCTGCCCGCCGGCACCCGGTACAGCAGGCTTCCGGCCGTCTTCGGGCAGTCGGCCGAGGACCAGTAGTCGTCGCTGCTGTCGGCCTTGCTGATCGTGACCACCGCGGACTTCGGCCCGAGGTCGACCTTGCAGTCGCTGCCGGAGGAGTTCTTCGCGGTCAGTTCGAACGTGGGCTTCGTACCGGGCCCGTAGGAGTTGTGCGCACTGCGCAGGCTCAATGTGACGGCGCCGGAGGTGCAGTTGGGCAGCGTGGTGTCGGCGGGCAGGGTGGCACCCGTACCGCCGCCCTGGGCGCCGTCGTCCGAGCCCCCGGCGGACCCGCCGGAACCCGAACCCGAGCCGGACCCGCCGCTCCCGCCGGAGCCACCGGCGCCGCCCGGGCCGGACCCGGAGCCGGACCCGCTGGAGTCCCCGCCGCCGGACTCGTCACGTCCGCCCGGGTGTTGGCTGATCGCGGGGCCGGACCCGGACGGGCCCGGCGTGATGGTCGAAGGCGTGGGATTCTTGGCGTCGGACCCGCCACCGTTGTTCTTGTGGCCTCCGCCGCCCAAGGTGACGATCCAGGTGATCAGCAGCGCCAGCAGGGCGACCACGGACAGCAGTACGACCCTCCGGCGCCAGTAGATGGAGGGGGGAAGCGGCCCAACGGGTTTGCGCAGAGATCCCACGGCCCAAACTGTACGAGAGATCGTCGCCGTGCCTTGCCCCACCCGCCGCTCCGACCACAACTTTTCCGGATCATCATTCCGGCAACGCCCTTGCGGGCGGCCCTTCTTGCGACGGCGTGACCATCCGGGCACCATCCGTCACCGCGCATCCCGGCGCAGACCATCCGCGCCGCATCCCGCTGCCTCCCACGGCGGCCCATCCCCACGTGGCAGGATCGGAAGCGTCATGACTGCGCCCACACTGCCCCCACACAGCAGCCCCACCGCCCCGGCCCCCGCCACCGACGCCCCCGGCACCCCCGGGACCTCCGGCGGCCCGCTCGGCCAGACCCTGCACACCCAGGTCATCGGCTGGTTCGACGACAACGCCCGCGACCTGCCCTGGCGACGTCCCGAAGCGGGCGCCTGGGGAGTGATGGTCAGCGAGTTCATGCTGCAGCAGACCCCGGTCAGCCGTGTGCTGCCGGTGTACGAGCAGTGGCTCGACCGCTGGCCCCGCCCGGCCGACCTCGCCAAGGAGGCGCCGGGCGAGGCCGTCCGCGCCTGGGGCCGGCTCGGCTACCCGCGCCGCGCCCTGCGCCTGCACGGCGCCGCGGTCGCCATAACGGAACGGCACGGCGGCGACGTACCGACCGCCCACGGGCAACTGCTCGCCCTGCCCGGCATCGGCGAGTACACGGCCGCGGCGGTCGCCTCCTTCGCCTACGGGCAGCGGCACGCCGTCCTGGACACCAATGTGCGCCGCGTGTTCGCCCGCGCGGTCACCGGCGTGCAGTACCCGCCGAACGCCACCACCGCCGCCGAACGCCGGCTCGCCCGCGCCCTGCTGCCCGAGGAGGAGCGGACCGCCGCGCGCTGGGCCGCCGCCTCCATGGAACTCGGCGCGCTGGTGTGCACGGCCAAGAACGAGTCCTGCCAGCGCTGCCCGATCGCCGCGCACTGCGCCTGGCGGCTCGCGGGCAAGCCCGAGCACGACGGGCCGCCGCGCCGGGGACAGACGTACGCCGGCACGGACCGCCAGGTCCGCGGCAAACTGCTGGCCGTCCTGCGCGAGGCCCACACGCCGGTTCCGCAGGCGGTGCTCGACCGGGTGTGGCACGAGCCGGTGCAGCGGGCCCGGGCCCTGGACGGGCTCGTCGCGGACGGTCTGGTGGAGCCGCTGCCGGGCGGGCTGTACCGGCTGCCGCTGACCTGACGACCGGTCACCTCACAGCCGGGTCACAGCTTCAGGGGGCGCCGCGGGCGTCCGTGTCACACATCCGCGCGCCGCCCAATGGGGCAAATCACCCCAAACAGGTACCAACTGGAGCGCCCCCTTACCCCGTTCCCGCTCCCGTTACACAACCGACGCACAGCCGAGGGCTAGCCGCAGGCTGCTTCGGACAACGCCGTGACAACCCCTCCGTACCTTCATTTGCGTGCCCGACAGGCACCGGACGGCTGCAGACCACAGCCGGTCCGCATCACAGGCTTTGAACCGGCAGCAGGCAGGTCGGAAAACGGGGATCGGAGGCGGTTGAACATGACGCAGGGCGAGGTGCTCGAGTTCGAGGAGTACGTGCGCACCCGGCAGGACGCGCTGCTGCGCAGCGCGCGCCGGCTGGTGCCGGACCCGGTCGACGCCCAGGACCTCCTCCAGACGGCGCTGGTGCGGACGTACGGCCGCTGGGAGGGCATCGCGGACAAACGGCTCGCGGACGCCTACCTTCGCCGCGTCATGATCAACACGCGCACCGAGTGGTGGCGGGCCCGCAAGCTGGAGGAGGTCCCCACCGAGCAGCTCCCGGACGCCTCGGTCGAGGACTCCACCGAGCAGCACGCCGACCGCGCGCTTCTTATGGACATCATGAAAGTTCTCGCTCCCAAGCAGCGCAGCGTCGTCGTGCTGCGACACTGGGAGCAGATGTCCACGGAAGAGACGGCCGCAGCCCTCGGCATGTCGGCGGGAACGGTCAAGAGCACGCTGCACCGGGCGCTCGCCCGGCTCCGCGAGGAGCTGGAGGCCCGCGACCTGGACGCACGCGCGCTGGAGCGTGAGGAGCGGGAGCGTTGCGCGGCCTGACCGGCCCCGGGCCCAGCCGGGCCCAAGACACCCTTCAGGCGGCGATCACGGCGGTGGCCGTGCTCGCCGCCCTCGCCCTTTTGGTGTCCGCCTGCGGCACCGGCGGCACCGGCGCCCGCGACGAGGGCCCGGCCCACGCCAGCTCGGTGGCGGGCGCGGCCACCACGCCCTCACCCAGCCCCACCGACACCCCCCAGCGGGTGGACGCGGTCCGGCTCATCCAGGAAGACCCGAAGGTCTCGGCCGCGGTCAAGCGCGGCCTCAAGCCCTGCGCGGCCGACGAGTATCCCGTCGACGTCTCCTACGGAGCCCTGACCGGCGGCCCCGTCGACGACATCGTCATCAACGTGCTGACCTGCGGGGACGCGGTGGGCGTGGGCGCCTATGTGTATCGCGAGCAGGGCGACAGGTACCAGAATGTCTTCAAGGCGGAGGAGCCCCCCGTCTACGCCGAGATCGACCGCGGCGACCTCGTGGTGACCAAGCAGGTGTACGAGAAGGGCGACCCGGTGTCGAATCCGTCCGGCGAGGACGTGATCACGTACCGCTGGACCGCGGGCCGGTTCACCAAGGAGTTCAGCACGCGCAACCAGTACAGCAAGGCCGTCGGAGGAGGGGCGACACCGGCCCCGGACAACTGAGCGCGAGAGAATTCCCCCGGCGTGAACCGATCGGGCCCGGCGATCCGATCCCATGGTGAACCGGTCACGAGTGAACGCAATCGGCGGCAGCCGCGTCCACACAGTGAGCACGTCATGCGAGGACGCCTACGCCGGGTGACCGCACGGCACCGAGAACGCACCACGAGAAGCACACGAGGACTGAGAGCACCGGGATGGCAGAGCAGACCCACGTCCTGTTCGTCGAGGACGACGACGTCATCCGTGAGGCCACACAGCTCGCCCTGGAGCGGGACGGCTTCGCGGTCACGGCCATGCCCGACGGCCTGTCGGGCCTGGAGGCGTTCCGGGCCGACCGGCCCGACATCGCCCTGCTGGACGTCATGGTTCCCGGCCTGGACGGCGTCAGCCTGTGCCGCCGCATCCGCGACGAGTCGACGGTGCCGGTGATCATGCTGTCCGCGCGCGCCGACTCCATCGACGTCGTCCTGGGCCTGGAGGCGGGCGCGGACGACTATGTGACCAAGCCGTTCGACGGCGCCGTCCTGGTCGCCCGGATCCGCGCGGTACTGCGCCGCTTCGGGCACGCCGGCGGCGACCGGGCCGAGGCCGCCTCCGCGGAGGTGGACGGCGGGGTGCTGACCTTCGGCGATCTGGAGGTCGACACCGAGGGCATGGAGGTGCGCCGGGCCGGGCAGCCGGTGGCGCTGACCCCGACCGAGATGCGGCTGCTCCTGGAGTTCTCCTCCGCACCGGGCACGGTCCTGTCCCGGGACAAGCTCCTGGAGCGCGTCTGGGACTACGGCTGGGGCGGCGACACCCGGGTCGTCGACGTCCATGTGCAGCGGCTGCGCACGAAGATCGGCCAGGACCGCATCGAGACGGTCCGCGGCTTCGGCTACAAGCTGAAGGCCTAGGCGGGTCGGGCCATGCGGGGGATCACGCGGCGTCTGCTCCCGGGGCGCCTGGAGCACGCGGACATCCGTACGGGACTGCGGTGGAAGCTCAGCGCGGCCATCGCGCTGGTGGGCGCGCTGGTGGCGGTCGCGCTGAGCCTGGTGGTGCACAACGCTGCCCGGGTGTCGATGCTGGACAACGCGCGCGACTTCGCGGACCAGCGGCTCGTGCTCGCCCAGAGCATCTACGAGCGCCCGGGCCGGAGGCCCAACTTCGCCGACGCCAAGATCGACGACCCGCTGCTGCCGGCCGCGCTGCGGGAGAAGGTCCGCGAGGGCCGGCGGGCCACCTATGTCTCCGACCACCGGGGCAACGTGCCGGACATCTGGGCGGCCGTGCCGCTCAAGGACGGGCATGTGCTGTCGCTGCACACCCACTTCACCGACCGCAGCACCAACATCCTCAAGGACCTCGACCAGGCCCTGGTCATCGGGTCCATCGCGGTCGTGCTCGGCGGCAGTGCGCTGGGTGTGCTCATAGGGGGTCAGCTCTCGGGCCGGCTGCGCAAGGCCGCGGCCGCCGCGAACCGGGTCGCCCGGGGCGAGGCGGACGTACGGGTGCGGGAGGCCATCGGCGGGGTCGTACGGGACGAGACCGACGACCTGGCACGCGCGGTGGACGCGATGGCGGACGCGCTGCAGCAGCGGCTGGAGGCGGAGCGGCGGGTCACGGCGGACATCGCGCACGAGCTGCGCACCCCGGTGACGGGACTGCTGACGGCCGCCGAGCTGCTGCCGCCGGGCCGCCCCACGGAGCTGGTTCTGGACCGCGCCAAGGCCATGCGCACGCTGGTGGAGGACGTACTCGAGGTGGCCCGGCTGGACGGCGCCTCCGAGCGGGCCGAGCTGCAGGACATCGTGCTCGGCGAGTTCGTCGCGCGGCGGGTGGCGGCCAAGGACCCGGACGTCGAGGTGCGGGTGGTGCACGAGTCGATGGTCACGACCGACCCGCGGCGCCTGGAGCGGGTGCTGTTCAACCTGCTCGCCAACGCCGCCCGGCACGGCAAGCCGCCGATCGAGGTGACCGTCGAGGGCCGGGTCATCCGGGTGCGGGACCACGGCCCCGGCTTCCCCGAGTCCCTGCTCGCCGAGGGCCCGAGCCGCTTCCGCACCGGCAGCGCTGACCGGGCGGGCCACGGCCACGGCCTCGGCCTGACCATCGCGGCCGGTCAGGCACGCGTGCTGGGTGCCCGCCTGACCTTCCGCAACGTACGGCCCGCCGGCGCCCCGGACCACATCCCGGCCGAGGGGGCGGTCGCCGTCCTGTGGCTGCCGGAGCACGCGCCGACGAACACGGGCAGCTATCAGATGCTGCCGGGGCGGTGACCCCGGTGGCGACCTGACCCCGGTGACGGCCCTCGGCCTGACGTTCAGGCCCTCGGGGGTGTCGGCGCGTCCGGGATCGCGCTGTCGTGCCGGGCCCGCGCCGGGCCTCGAATCCGCCTGAGAAGGCCGTACGCCCCGCCGGCTCCGGGATCCCCCTCTGCCCCGTTCCGGGCACGGCGAAGGCCCGCTCCAGGCACGGCGAAGGCCCCCGGGGCGGACCTTAGGTTCCAGCGACCGTCGCAACACCCCAGCTCAAGGGGTGCGATGTTCGAGATCCGCAAGACCCGGACGGTGGCTCAGACGGCCTCCGCCACGCCCTCACGGGCCACCGCGTCACTCGCGGCGTCCTGGTCCTCGGGCTTGGCCGGGGCCGGTCCCGCGCCCCTGAGCGGCACCTCCTTGACGAACAGCGCCGCGATCAGCGCGACCACCGCCACCACGGAACCCAGCAGGAACGCGGAGTGCGTACCGGCGGACACCGCGTGCTGGTATGCCTCGCGGGCCACCACCGGCAGCTTCTGCAGGCTCTTCGCGTCCAGCTGCGCGGACTGCTCGGTGATCTTGGAGCCCAGCGCGCCGGCCCGCTCGGACATGACGTGCTGGACCCGGTTGTTGAACAGCGCGCCCATGATCGCCACACCGAAGGACGAGCCGAGGGTACGGAAGAGGGTGGTGGACGAGGAGGCCACGCCCATGTCCTTCATCTCCACGCTGTTCTGCGCCACCAGCATGGTGATCTGCATCAGGCAGCCCATGCCCGCGCCCAGGACGGCCATGTAGAGACCGGAGGTCAGACGGGTGGTCCCGGTGTCCATCAGGGACAGCAGGTACAGCCCGGCGATCATCAGGACACCGCCGACGACCGGGAAGACCTTGTAGCGGCCGCTGTTGGTGGTGACCCGGCCGGCGATCAGCGACACGACCATCATCGCGCCGAGCATGGGCAGGAGCAGCAGACCGGAGTTGGTCGCGGAGGCGCCCTGGACCGACTGCTGGTACAGCGGCAGGAAGAGCACCGCGCCGAACATCACGAAGCCGGTGATGAAGCCGATCAGCGACATCAGGCTGAAGTTGCGGCTGCGGAAGATGTGCAGCGGCACGATCGGCTCGGCAGCCTTGGTCTGCCAGAACACGAACCCGACCAGCGCGGCCACGCCGATCGCGATCAGCTCCATGATCCGCGCGGAGGTCCAGGCGTACTCCGAGCCGCCCCAGGTGGTGACCAGCACGATGGAGCTGATGCCGACGGTGAGCAGCGCGGCGCCCAGGTAGTCGACCCGCGCCTGCGCGCGCTTCTTCGGCAGGTGCAGTACGGCACTGATCGCGACGAGGGCCACCGCGCCGAGCGGCAGGTTGATGTAGAAGGCCCAGCGCCAGCCCCAGTTGTCGGTGATGGTGCCGCCGACCAGCGGGCCGCCGATCATCGCCAGCGCCATGACGCCGGCCATCATGCCCTGGTACTTGCCGCGCTCCCGCGGCGGGATCAGGTCACCGATGACGGCCATCACGCCGACCATCAGACCGCCCGCGCCCAGGCCCTGAATCGCGCGGAAGCCGATCAGCTCGCCCATGTTCTGCGCCATGCCGCTCAGTGCGGAACCGGCCAGGAAGATCACGATCGAGGTCATGAAGGCGCCCTTGCGCCCGTACATGTCGCCGAGCTTGCCCCACAGCGGAGTGGACGCGGCGGTCGCGAGGGTGTACGCGGTCACCACCCAGGACAGGTGCTGGAGGCCGCCGAGCTCGCCGACGATCGTCGGCATCGCGGTGCCCACGATCATGTTGTCGAGCATCGCGAGCATCATCGCGATCATGAGGGCGAGCAGGACGACCCGCACGCTCCTCGGCTTCTTGCCGGCTTGCCCGGCGCCCGTCTCCGCCATCGCCGTGTCCGCCATCGCTCCCACTCCCCCAGCCATGCCTACTTACTTGCCGCCCGGCAAGCTGACTACACTCCGGAAGGTAGACCTCTTACTAGCCGGGCGTCAAGTAAGTTTTACTGACCGGTCGACAGGTAAGTTTTCTGGTAGCGCGAGGAGTACGAGGATGGGCGGCACCATGGACGGCACCAAGCAGCAGCGCCGCGGAAACACCCGCCAGCGCATCCAGGACGTGGCGCTCGAACTCTTCGCCGAGCAGGGCTACGAGAAGACCTCCCTGCGCGAGATCGCCGAGCGCCTGGACGTCACCAAGGCGGCGCTCTACTACCACTTCAAGACGAAGGAAGAGATCCTCGTCAGCCTCTTCGAGGACCTGACGCAGCCGATCGAGGAACTGATCGAGTGGGGCCGGCGGCAGCCGCACACCCTGGAGACCAAGCAGGAGATCGTCCGCCGCTACGGGCAGGCACTCTCCGGCGCGGCGCCGCTGTTCCGCTTCATGCAGGAGAACCAGGCGACGGTGCGGGAACTGCGCATCGGGGACACCTTCAAGGACCGGATGCTCGGGCTGCGGGAGATCATCATCGACCCGGAGGCGAGCCTGGCCGACCAGGTCCGCTGCATCAGCGCGCTCTTCACACTGCACGCCGGGATGTTCGTGATGCAGGACCTCGAAGGCGACCCCGAGGACAAGCGCAAGGCCGTGCTCGAGGTCGCCATCGATCTGGTCACCCAGGCACACCGGGGCACGCACGGGCCCTGACGACGGCACACCGCCGCCCCGCTGGACTCACCGGGGCGGCGGTGTGGTGCGCACAGCGACCGTCGGGCCGTCGTTCAGACCGTCAGGCCGTGGGCGCGCAGGAAGGCGACCGGGTTGACGGCCGAACCGTAGTTCGGGGTGGTGCGGATCTCGAAGTGCAGGTGCGGACCGGTGGTGTTGCCGGTGTTGCCCGACAGGGCTATGTGCTGACCGGTGGCGACGACCTGGCCGACCTTCACGTCGATGCGGGAGAGGTGGGCGTACTGGGAGTACGTCCCGTTGCCGTGCTTGATGACGATGGCGTTGCCGTAGGCGGGGCCGTCGCCGCCGCCGTTGGGGCCGGCCTTGACGACCGTTCCGCCGTGCGCGGCGACGACCTCGGTGCCGACCGGCACCGCGAAGTCCTGGCCGCTGTGCTTGTGCATCCAGTGGCTGCCGGCCTGGTCGAAGCCGGCGGTGAGGGTGTAGTGCTTCACCGGGTCGACCCAGGCGGCGGCCGACTTGGCGACGGTGGCGGTGGGGGCCGCCGCGGTCTCGGCGGCGGACGCTACTCCCGCGCCCATGGCGGCCGCGACCCCCAGGCCGGCGGCCAGGACGGCGGCACGGGTACGGAGCTTGGTCGCACGGGCGGAACGGGACGTGGCGCGCTGGAACATCGAAACCTCTGGGGGTGGGGGACATGAGGACCACCCGGAGGCTTGTGCCTTCGCCGGGCGGGCCATCCCTTGGTAGCCCAACCGGACATTGCGCCTCAAACACCCCTACTACGACGGAAAGTAGTAAATGGTGAGCGTGTTCTACGTCTCTTGACAGCCCACCCATCTGGGACAAATTGCCTGTAAACACCCCATGACCGACCGCCCTCTTGAGCGAAATGTCCGATTTCTTATTTCTCATCCCCCACTAAGTGGGCTAGTACCGGACAAATCGCCTGTGCGCCATGTCACCGATGGACGCGATGGGCGCCCCCTGCCGTGTGACGGACGCCATGTGGTCCGCGTCTCAACACAGTTACCGTCAAGTAATCATCCGGTTCCCTTCCCGCCACCGTGCCGCACGAGCATGCTCACAACAAAGCCCGCAGCGTTACGGACGCGAGAGGACCCCCCACCCATGACCAGAGGCACCTGGACGCGCCGCCTCGGCACCACCGCCGTCGCCACGTTCGCAGCCACGGCGCTGGCCGTGCCCGTCGGCGCGCAGGCCACGACGGACACCACGGCCGCCGTCACGACGGGAACCGCCGCCACGGCCACCGCCACAGCGTCCGGGAAGGTCGACTACGCCACCTGGCAGAAGGACTGCCAGGCCGTGATGGACCAGGCCCTGCCCTATCTGCAACAGCGCATCGCGAACGCCGGGCCGGGCGAGAAGCAGGCCATCGTGTTCGACGTCGACAACACGACCCTGGAGACCGACTTCGGTTTCAGCTACCCCCAGCCGGCCAACAAGCCCGTGCTGAAGGTGGCGCAGTACGCCCAGGAGCACGGCGTCTCGCTGTTCTTCGTCACGGCCCGCCCCGGCATCATCGAGGAGCCGACGGAGTTCAACCTCGAGTACGACGGTTACGACGTCGACGGCCTCTCCGTCCGCGGCCTGTTCGACCTGTTCAAGAACGTCGCCGACTACAAGACCGCCAGGCGCGCCGCCATCGAGGCCAAGGGCTACACGATCATCGCGAACATCGGCAACAGCGCCACCGACCTCTCCGGCGGCCACGCGGAGAAGACCTTCAAGCTGCCGGACTACGACGGGCAGCTGTCCTGACGAAGCGCACCGCAAAAGGGGCTGCCCCGGGACTCAGGTCCCGGGGCAGCCCCCTTCGGTTCAGGCCGAGCGCGGCGGTCAGGCGTCCTTGCTCAGGTTCGGCCCGGCTCCGCCGGCCGCCTGCTCGATCGGCGGGACGTCCGGCAGGGCCGACTTCTCCTCACCCCGGAAGGTGAAGGTCTTGGTCTCGCCCTCGCCCTCGGTGTCCACGACCACGATGTGACCGGGGCGCAGCTCGCCGAAGAGGATCTTCTCCGAGAGCGAGTCCTCGATCTCGCGCTGGATCGTCCGGCGCAGCGGCCGGGCGCCCAGGACGGGGTCGTAGCCCTTCTTGGCCAGCAGCTCCTTGGCGGACTGGGAGAGCTCGATGCCCATGTCCCGGTCCTTCAGGCGCTCGTCCACCTTGCCGATCATCAGGTCGACGATCCGCAGGATGTCCGCCTGGGTGAGCTGCGGGAAGACCACCACGTCGTCGACGCGGTTGAGGAACTCGGGGCGGAAGTGCTGCTTGAGCTCGTCCGACACCTTGTTCTTCATGCGCTCGTAGTTGGTCTTCGTGTCACCCGAGGCCGCGAAGCCCAGGTTGAAGCCCTTGGAGATGTCCCGGGTGCCGAGGTTGGTCGTCATGATGATGACCGTGTTCTTGAAGTCCACGACCCGGCCCTGGGAGTCGGTCAGGCGGCCGTCCTCCAGGATCTGCAGCAGCGAGTTGAAGATGTCCGGGTGGGCCTTCTCCACCTCGTCGAAGAGGACCACCGAGAACGGCTTGCGGCGCACCTTCTCCGTCAGCTGGCCGCCCTCCTCGTAGCCCACGTAACCGGGGGGCGAACCGAAGAGACGGGAGACCGTGTGCTTCTCGCTGAACTCCGACATGTCAAGGGAGATCAGCGCGTCCTCGTCGCCGAAGAGGAACTCCGCGAGCGCCTTGGACAGCTCGGTCTTACCGACACCGGACGGGCCGGCGAAGATGAACGAGCCACCCGGACGCTTCGGGTCCTTCAGACCCGCGCGCGTACGGCGGATCGCCTTCGACAGCGCCTTGACGGCGTCGTTCTGGCCGATGACCCGCTTGTGCAGCTCCTCCTCCATGCGGAGCAGGCGGCTGGACTCCTCCTCGGTCAGCTTGAAGACCGGGATGCCGGTGGCCGTGGCGAGGACCTCGGCGATCAGCTCGCCGTCGACCTCGGCGACGACGTCCATGTCGCCGGCCTTCCACTCCTTCTCCCGCTTGGCCTTCGCGGCCAGGAGCTGCTTCTCCTTGTCGCGCAGGGAGGCGGCCTTCTCGAAGTCCTGCGAGTCGATCGCGGACTCCTTGTCCCGGCGGACGGCGGCGATCTTCTCGTCGAACTCGCGCAGGTCCGGCGGCGCGGTCATCCGGCGGATGCGCATCCGGGAACCGGCCTCGTCGATCAGGTCGATCGCCTTGTCCGGCAGGAAGCGGTCCGAGATGTACCGGTCGGCCAGGGTGGCGGCCTGGACCAGCGCCTCGTCGGTGATGGAGACGCGGTGGTGCGCCTCGTAACGGTCGCGCAGGCCCTTGAGGATCTCGATCGTGTGGGGCAGGGACGGCTCGGCGACCTGGATGGGCTGGAAGCGGCGCTCCAGGGCCGCGTCCTTCTCCAGGTGCTTGCGGTACTCGTCCAGGGTGGTGGCACCGATGGTCTGCAGCTCACCGCGGGCCAGCATCGGCTTCAGGATGGAGGCCGCGTCGATGGCGCCCTCGGCGGCACCCGCACCGACCAGCGTGTGGAGCTCGTCGATGAACAGGATGATGTCGCCGCGGGTGCGGATCTCCTTGAGCACCTTCTTCAGGCGCTCCTCGAAGTCACCGCGGTAGCGGGAGCCGGCGACCAGGGCGCCGAGGTCCAGGGTGTAGAGGTGCTTGTCCTTGAGGGTCTCGGGCACCTCGCCCTTGACGATGGCCTGAGCGAGGCCCTCGACGACGGCGGTCTTGCCGACGCCGGGCTCACCGATCAGCACCGGGTTGTTCTTGGTACGGCGGGAGAGCACCTGCATGACCCGCTCGATCTCCTTCTCGCGCCCGATGACCGGGTCGAGCTTGGACTCACGAGCGGCCTGGGTGAGGTTCCGGCCGAACTGGTCGAGGACCAGGGACGTCGAGGGGGTGCCCTCGGCAGGGCCGCCGGCGGCGGCGGTCTCCTTGCCCTGGTAACCGGAGAGCAGCTGGATCACCTGCTGCCGCACCCGGTTGAGATCAGCGCCCAGCTTGACCAGGACCTGGGCGGCGACGCCCTCGCCCTCACGGATCAGGCCGAGCAGGATGTGCTCCGTGCCGATGTAGTTGTGGCCCAGCTGAAGGGCCTCGCGGAGCGACAGCTCCAGGACCTTCTTGGCACGGGGGGTGAAGGGAATGTGCCCGGACGGGGCCTGCTGGCCCTGGCCGATGATCTCCTCCACCTGCTGGCGGACCGCCTCGAGCGAAATCCCGAGGCTCTCAAGGGCCTTGGCGGCGACACCCTCACCCTCGTGGATCAGGCCCAGGAGGATGTGCTCGGTGCCGATGTAGTTGTGGTTGAGCATCCGGGCTTCTTCCTGAGCCAGGACGACAACCCGCCGCGCGCGGTCGGTGAACCTCTCGAACATCGTTAATCGCTCCTCAGAGCGGTCAGGCAGTGGGGGGAACTTCCCCTCCCTGTCCTTCCGCAGCTTAGTCCCGCAAGCGGGGACCGCTCATTCCAACTGCCGACACCGTCGATGGCCTCCTGACCCCGAACGCCGACATCTGCTCCAACCCGATGGTGCGAGACGATGTTCCCGCAGGCCAGGCAGTTACCCCAGTCGCCAGTACGCCGATGGCGAACGTGAGACTCCTTTGCCCGGGTGCGGCCTGCGTGTCGCCCCCTCCCACTAGGGATGTCTTACCCGTACGGACTGACACTCCATGCCGCGCACCCCGGTTCCCTCCGCTATGGGCGAACAACCTTGCGCCCCCTCCCACCCCCGCACGCCCCCGCGTTCGATACTCTGCGAACTCGAACAGCAACCCAGCGTAACCTGCGGCCGTTTTCGGCGGTTGCGCTTGGCATGGTCGGCAGCCTCTCCACGGTTCCTCTCCCGATTCCTCTTCCACGCCAGCCGCCCGATCCCGACGACCGGGCGCGGCACTGGTACGAGAACGAACTGGGATGGACGACGGTGCCCGGAGCGCCGGTACGACTTGTCGTGGGCCGCCGCTTCGACGTCCTGGACCTGCCGGTAGAGGCGGGGCGGGCGGCGCTGCGCCACCTGGAGCCCGGCTCCCCGGTGGCCGTGCAGGCGGACCGGATGCGGCTGCTGGTGGCCGCGGGCAGCGCGGAGGAACTGCCCGGGCTGCTCGAGTGGCTCGAGTGGGGGGCGCTGGACCTGGACCTGGTGGCGCTGGGCGCGGGCACGCTGATGGACGCGCCGCCGCCTCCCGGAACGGGGGCGGCCGGAGCGCGGCCGCTTCCCCGGGGCAGCCGGGGTTCACAGGGGGCCGCCGTATGGCTGCGGCCCCCCGAGCCTGGGTGCGAGGTCGAGGCCTCGCTGCCGACGCTGTCGGCCGCGGGGAGCCTTGGGGGCGTCCCCGATCTCGTGCGACTGGTGGCCACGGCCGCGACACAGTGCCACCGGGCCCGGCTGCTGCGCGCGTGCGCCCAGCCGCTCGCTTTCTCCTAGGCCTTTTCGCCGGCCGTGCGTCAGCCGTTGGCCTTCTCGTAGGCCTCGCGGATGGACGCGGGAACACGGCCGCGGTCGTTGACCTCGTAGCCGTTCTCCTTCGCCCAGGCGCGGATCTGCGCGGTGTCCTGGCTGCCGCCCGCAGAAGCACGTGCCTTTCCACGGCCGCCAGAAGCGCGGCCTCCGGTACGACGGCCACCCTTGACGTACGGCTCGAGAAGGCCACGGAGCTTGTCCGCATTGGCGGTGGTGAGATCGATCTCGTACGTCTTGCCGTCCAGCGCGAACGTCACGGTCTCGTCCGCCTCGCCGCCGTCGAGGTCGTCGACAAGAAGGACCTGAACCTTCTGTGCCACCGGATTTCCTTTCATCGATAACGTGAGGGCCGGGGCTGCTCGGCGTCCGCCGTTTCGCCATCCCCTGTTATATGCAGTACTGCAGTACGTCGGAAAGCAAACCGCTTTTGCGGGAAAAACACAAACCCCTGGGGAGAGACCGGCCTCTCACCGCGACCGGAAACATGCGCGTTTCGGACATAGGGAACGCGGGCATGGCCGGCCGGGCGGAATACGGCTTGCACCGGCTTGCCGATGCGGATGCCCGGCGGTCCTTGACGATCACAGATGCAGAAGCATCCGGCTGTTGCCCAAGGTGTTCGGTTTCACTCGTTCGAGACCGAGGAACTCCGCGACGCCCTCGTCATAGGAACGCATCAGCTCCGCGTAGACATCGGTGTCGACGGGCGTCTCGCCGATCTCCACGAAGCCGTGCTTCCCGAAGAAGTCGACTTCGAAGGTCAGGCAGAAAACGCGGCGAACACCGAGCCAGCGCGCGGTCTGCAGCAACTTCTCCAGCAACTGGTGGCCGACGCCGGCGCCCTTCAGCCCCGGCTTCACGGCGAGAGTGCGCACTTCCGCCAGGTCTTCCCACATGACGTGCAGCGCGCCGCAGCCGACGACCTCGGCGTTGTCGTCCCGTTCGGCGACCCAGAACTCCTGGATGTCCTCGTAAAGCGTCACCGTCGCTTTGTCGAGCAGGATGCGCTCGCGGGCGTAGGCGTCCAGCAGCCGGCGCACGGCCGGAACATCGCTGGTCCTGGCCCGCCGGACGGTGACGGCTTTTGCGGTGGCTTCGGGACGCTCTGCGGACATGGGCGGACGCTATCGCCCGCGGCCGCCCTGCGCTGAGCCGGGGTTCTCGTCATGGGTTTCGGCGGCTCGGGCGGTATCCGGGCCGAGGGTATCCGGGACTTCGCCCGTCACTTCGCCGCCGGTCACTTCGCGCGTCACTTCGCCGGCGTCTTCGGCGCCGCCGTCGGTTCCGGCTTCGGTTCCGGCTTCGGTTCCGGCTTCGGTCGCGTCTTCGGTCGCGTCTTCGGTCGCGCCTTCGGGGGTCGCTTCGGTGATGCCCGTGGTGGTGCCTTCGACGATCCGCACCGCGTCCCGCAGTGCCTGCCGCTGTTCGTCGCTCATCATCCCGAAGAAGGCAACGAGGGCGGCCGCGGCGTTGTCGCTCTGGGACCAGGCGTCGTTCATCAGTGCGGCCGCATAGGCGGCCCGGGTGGAGACCGCCTCATATCGATAGGCCCGGCCCTCGGCTTCGCGGCGCACCCAGCCCTTCTGATGGAGGTTGTCCAAAACGGTCATCACCGTGGTGTACGCGATGGACCGCTCCCGCTGAAGGTCTTCCAGGACTTCTCGAACGGTCACCGGGCGGTTCCACTTCCACACCCGCGTCATGACCGCGTCTTCGAGTTCTCCCAATGGGCGAGGCACAGCTCAGAACAATAGTGGGAGATGTCCACAATGGCGTGCCGGACGGGCACTTTCAGCAACAAACGCGAACAAAAGGGGCGTACGGCTCCCTGGCACGGTGGGCCCGTGCGGAAGCCGTACGCCGGGTCAGGCGTCGGTGGGTGCGGTGCCGCCGGTGGCCTGCGGGCCGCTCTGCGCACGCGCGATGGCGGCGTCGACGGCCGCGTCCTCCTTGGCCTTGGCGGCCCCGCCCTGGGTCTTCACGATCACCCTGACCAGAGCGACGAAGAACACGGCCATGACGACCGGCGGGACGAGTGCGGAGACGTAGTCCATGGCTCCAGAGTAGCCAGGGCGGCGGGACGAACAGGGGCGGGGTGGCCCGGGCGCTACACGGCGGCGAGTCGCTTCCGCACGCTTCCGGACGGCGGGGCGGGCTTGCGGCGCGGGAACACCTCGCCCGGCGTGGGGATGGGGCGCCGGGCCGGCTTAGGGGTTCCCGGGGCGGGCGCCGGGCCGGGCTGCGCCGGGGCCGGACGCTCGGCGGGCTTCGGCGCCGGCTTCTTGGCGGGCTCCTTGCCGGAATCGCCGTCCTCGGCCGTCCGGGCCGTCTGGACCGCCCGGACGCCCGGCAGACCACCGAGGAGCCCCTGGAACGGCTGGACGCAACGAGCGGGCCGGACCGGCTGGACGGGCCGCAAGGGGCCGCGGGAGGCCGGAACCGTGGGGACGGGGGCCTGGGCGGGGTCGGGGTCGGGGTCGGGGAACGGGCCCGGGGCGGGAAGGGCGCCGGGGACGGCTGAGGTGGCCGGAACGGCCGGCGGGTCGGATGCGGCCGGCGGGTCGGACACGGCCGGCGCGGCAGGCGTCCGGCAGCGGCGCAGGAGCGCGGCCGCGGTCGGGTTGCCGCGCAGGGCACGCAGGGCGGCGAGGTCGTCGGGGCCGGGCTCGTGACCGGCCTCCAGCGCCTCGGACAGGAGCGCGAAGTACCCGGCGGCCGTGCCGGGGAGGGCGTCGCGGTACCGGGCGAGGTCGGCGACCAGGAACGCACGCAACCGGGCACCCTCGCGCATCGCCTCGTCGAGCGACTCTGCGAGCCGGAGACAGTCCTGCACGTCCTCGGTGCGGACGGGACGGGAATGAAGGGCGAGGGCGAGGGCGCGGCGGAGCACACGCAGCTCCTCCGCGCCGAACGCCATGCCGCCGCGGGTTCCGTATGGCGTGGGCATAGGGGCGACGATACGCGCTAATCAGACAAATTCGACATAAGCGCGGGCGTGGCGTGCGGTGTGGCGTTCGCGTGCGTGTGCGTGTGCGTGTGCCGGCCGCACCCCGGACGTCTCACATGCGCGAGACGTTCCGCTCGTAGACCAGCCGCAGTCCGATGAGCGTGAGCCACGGCTCGTGCTCGTCGATCACGGAGGACTCCCCGAGCACCATCGGCGCCAGCCCGCCCGTCGCGATCACCGTCACGTCGTCCGGGTCGCCGGCCAGCTCCCGGGCCATGCGGCTCACGACCCCGTCGACCTGCCCGGCGAACCCGTAGACGATGCCCGCCTGCATGGCCTCGACCGTGTTCTTGCCGATCACGCTGCGCGGCCGGGCCACCTCGATCTTCCGCAGCTGCGCGCCCTTGACGCCGAGGGCGTCGACGGAGATCTCGATGCCGGGGGCGATGACGCCGCCGACATACTCCCCGCGCGCGGACACCGCGTCGAACGTCGTAGCCGTACCGAAGTCCACGACGATCGCGGGACCGCCGTAGAGCTCGACGGCCGCGACCGCGTTGATGATGCGGTCCGCGCCGACCTCCTTGGGGTTGTCGGTGAGGATCGGCACACCCGTCTTGACGCCCGGCTCCACCAGGACGGCCGGCACGTCGCCGTAGTAGCGCCGCGTCACCTCGCGCAGCTCGTGCAGCACCGACGGCACGGTCGCGCAGATCGCGATGCCGTCGATGCCGTCGCCCAGCTCGTCGCCGAGCAGCGGGTGCATGCCCATCAGGCCCTGCAGGAGCACGGCCAGTTCGTCGGCCGTGCGGCGGGAGTCCGTGGAGATGCGCCAGTGTTCGACGATGTCCTCCCCGTCGAACAGGCCGAGGACCGTGTGCGTGTTGCCGACGTCGATCGTCAGGAGCATGGCCGCTACTCCGCCTCGCGCAGGTCCAGGCCGATGTCCAGGATCGGCGAGGAGTGGGTCAGGGCCCCCACGGCCAGGTAGTCGACGCCGGTCTCGGCGTACGCCCTGGCGTTGTCCAGGGTGAGCCGGCCCGAGGCCTCCAGCAGCGCGCGGCCGTCGACGATCGCCACGGCCTCCTCGCACTCGCCGGGCGTGAAGTTGTCCAGCAGGATCAGGTCGGCGCCGGCGTCGACGACCTCGCGCAGCTGGTGCAGGGTGTCGACCTCGACCTCGACGGGCACCTCCGGGAAGGCCTCCCGTACGGCCTTGAAGGCCGCTGCGACGCCGCCGGCGGCCACCACGTGGTTGTCCTTGACCAGGGCCGCGTCGGAGAGCGACATGCGGTGGTTCGCGCCACCGCCGCACCGGACGGCGAACTTCTCCAGGGAGCGCAGGCCCGCGGTGGTCTTGCGGGTGTCGCGCACCTTGGCCTTGGTGCCCTCCAGTGCGTCCGCCCACGCGCGCGTGGCGGTCGCGATGCCGGACAGGCGGCACAGCAGGTTCAGCGCGCTGCGTTCGGCGGTCAGCAGGTCGCGCGTGCGCGTGGTGACCGACAGCAGCTTCTGCCCGGGCTGCACCCGGTCGCCGTCGTCGACGTGCCGCTCGACCTCGAACTCGTCGGCGCAGACGACCGAGAGCACGGCCTCGGCGACGCGCAGACCGGCCACCACGCCCGCCTCGCGGGCGGTGAAGTCGCCGGTGGCGACGGCGGTCTCGGGGATGGTCGCGACCGTCGTCACGTCCACGCCGTGGTCCAGGTCCTCCTGGATGGCGACGTTGGCGATGTCCTCGACCTCCACGGGGTCGAGTCCGGCGTCGGCCAGGAGCTGGGCGAGCGCGGGGTCGAGCCCGCACTCCAGGTACTCCTCGTCGGCGTCCGCGCCGCAGGCGCAGCCGTCGCCGCCGCAGCAGCCGCCGTTCGAGGCGAGGGGAAGGTCTTCGGTGCTCACTTGTGTCACTGCTCCTGGGGACGCCGGGGCGCGGGGGCCCCGGGGCGGGTCGGGGGGAAGTCCGCGGTGTCCGTGGTGTGCACGGCGAATTCAGCGGATGCGGCGCGATGGGGGCGCCCCGAGGCGTCAGGCACCGGGGGAACCTCGTTGGAGGGATGATGGCGGGAGACGGGCGCGAGGCCCGGGTTCAGCCGTACGACGATGTGGCGGCGCCAGTGCACGTCGTCGCGCTCGGCGTGGTCCTCGCGCCAGTGGCAGCCGCGGGTCTCCTCGCGCAGCTGGGCGGCGGCGACCAGGACGCGGGCCACGCACAGGAGGTTGGTGGCCTCCCAGGTGTCGACGCCGGGTTCGGCGGTCTTGCCGTTCTCGTCGAGGGCGCCACGGGCCTCGGTGTGCAGCAGCCGGAGCTGCCCGGCGGCCTTCTCGAGGGACTCGGCCGAGCGCAGCACGCCCGCGCCCTCCGTCATGATCCGCTGGATCGTGAACCGGGCCTCGGGGGCCAGCAGGGGGTCCGCGGGCTTCTCGGAGTACGGAACGGGCTGCGGCACGCGCGCCTGCAGGCCGTTCTCCGACTGCTCCCGCGCGATGTCCACGGCGATGCGCTCGGCGTAGACAAGGCCCTCCAGCAGGGAGTTGGAGGCGAGCCGGTTGGCACCGTGCACGCCGGTGCAGGCGACCTCGCCGCACGCGTACAGGCCGGGCACGGTGGTGCGGCCGTGGGAGTCGGTGCGCACGCCCCCGGAGGCGTAGTGGGCGGCCGGGGCCACGGGGACGGGCTCGGTGACGGGGTCGATGCCGTTGGCCCGGCAGGCGGCCAGGATCGTCGGGAAGCGGTGCTCCCACATGTCCGCGCCGAAGTGCCGGGCGTCGAGGAACATGTGCTCGGCGTCCTGCTCCTGCATCCGGCGCATGATGCCCTTGGCGACGATGTCCCGGGGCGCCAGTTCGGCCAGTTCGTGCCGGCCCACCATGAAGCGCACGCCGTCGGCGTCGACCAGGTGGGCGCCCTCGCCGCGCACCGCCTCGGAGACCAGGGGCTGCTGGCCCTCGGCGTCCGCGCCGAGGAAGAGCACGGTCGGGTGGAACTGCACGAACTCCAGGTCGGAGACCTCCGCGCCCGCGCGCAGGGCGAGGGCGACGCCGTCGCCGGTGGACACCGAGGGGTTGGTGGTGGCCGAGAAGACCTGGCCCATGCCGCCGGTGGCGAGTACCACGGCGGGCGCGCGCACGGCGCCCACGCCGTCGTGCTGGCCCTCGCCCATGACGTGCAGGGTCACGCCGGCGGTACGGCCCTCGGCGTCCGTGAGCAGGTCCAGGACGAGCGCGTTCTCGATGGTGCGCAGGCCACGCGCGCGTACCGCCTCCACGAGCGCGCGGGAGATCTCCGCGCCGGTCGCGTCGCCGCCCGCGTGGGCGATGCGGCGGCGGTGGTGGCCGCCCTCGCGGGTGAGCTGGATGTCTCCCCCGTCGTCGGTGTCGAAGTGCGCGCCGGTGGAGATGAGCCGCCGTACCGCGTCGGGGCCCTCGGTGACGAGGATCCGTACGGCCTCCTCGTCGCACAGGCCCGCGCCGGCCACCAGGGTGTCGTCCAGGTGCTGCTCGGGGGTGTCGCCCTCGCCGAGGGCCGCGGCGATGCCGCCCTGGGCCCAGCGGGTGGAGCCGTCGTCGAGGCGGGCCTTGGTGACGACGACCGTCGTCAGGCCGGCGGCCTCGCAGCGCAGGGCCGCGGTCAGGCCGGCCACGCCGGAGCCGACGACCACGACGTCCGCTGAGATGGACCACCCGGGCGCGGGCGCGTGCAGTCGTATGCCTGTGCTGGTCACGAGGCGGCTCCGAAGTTTCCGAAGGTGAGGGGCAGGTTGTCGATCAGCCGGGTGGTGCCCACCCGGGCGGCGACGGCGAGGACGGCCTCGCCGGTGAAGTCGTCGTCGATCTCGGTGAAGTCCGACGGGGCGACGAGCGCCAGGTAGTCGAGTTCGAGAGGCGGGTCGAGACGGGCCGCCTCGTCCAGGACGAGGCGGGCGGCCGCGCGGACGGCGGCGGCCGCACCGGGGGACGCCTTGGCGACGGCGGCGGCGTCGGCGGCGGCGCGGGACTCCCCGAGCGCGCTGAGCGCCTCGGCACGCGCACGCGTGGAGGGCACTTCGCGGGCCCTCGCGCGCAGCGCCTCCTGGGCCGCGTGCCGGTCACGGCCCGCGAACAGGGCCTGGGACAGGGCGAGGGCGGTGCGCCGCTCCCGGGCCGAGAGGTAGCGGTTGCGGCTGGACAGGGCCAGGCCGTCGTCCTCCCGCACGGTCGGTACGGCGACGATCTCCACGCCGAAGTCGAGATCGCGCACCATGCGGCGGATCAGGGCGAGCTGCTGGGCGTCCTTCTGGCCGTACAGGGCCACGTCGGGGCGGGTGAGGTGCAGCAGCTTGGCGACCACGGTGAGCATGCCGTCGAAGTGGCCGGGGCGCGAGGCGCCCTCCAGGCGTTCGCCCATGGGCCCGGCGGTGATGCGGACCTCGGGCTCGCCGCCCGGGTAGACCTCCTCGGCGGCGGGGGCGAACACGGCGTCGGCACCGGCCTGTTCGGCGACCTTGAGGTCGGCGTCCAGGGTGCGCGGATAGCGGTCCAGGTCCTCGCCCGCCCCGAACTGCAGCGGGTTGACGAAGACGGTGACGACGACCTCGCCCTCGCGGCCCGCGATCTCGCGGGCCGCCCGGATCAGGGTGGCGTGGCCCTCGTGCAGGGCGCCCATGGTCATCACGACGGCACGGCGGCCGGTGCGCACGCGCGCGTGCAGCTCGTCGGCGGTGCGCAGCAGAACTGTGGTCATCGGGCGTCTCCGTTCCCGGGCGCCGGTGTCACCGGGCGGCCCTCCGGTGCGTCGGCCGGCGCCACCCGGCTCGTCGGGTGCCCGACGCGTGCGGGGCCCGCCGGGCTTCCGGCGTCCGCGGGACCTGCCGGGTTCCCGGCAGGTGCGCGCACCACCCCGCTCGTCGCGTGCGCAGCGCGGGTCATCGGCCCTCTCCTTCGCCGCCGTCGGTGCGGTCGGCGCTGTCGCCGCCGTCCGTGCGGTCGGCGCTGTCGGTGCCGTCGGTGCCGCCGGCGGGGCCGGCGGGGCCGGCGGGGCCGGGGCCGCCCTCGCTGTCAGTGCCGGGGCTGCCGCCGGTGCGGTCGGTGCGAGCCCCGCCGGTTCCCCCGGCCCTGTGCCCCTCACGGGTTCCGGCGGCCCCCGCCGCCCCGTCCGCGAGGACATCCAGCAGGTCCTCGGCCAGCTCGGGCACCAGCAGGCCGTGGGCGAGCGCGCGGTCGGCGGTGGCGCGGGCCATCGCCAGATAGCCGGCCACGGTATGCGGGGCGTGCCGGCGCAGCTCGGTGACATGGGCGGCGACCGTGCCCGCGTCCCCGCGCGCGACGGGGCCGGTCAGGGCCGCGTCGCCGGAGCGCAGGGCGTTGTCCAGGGCGGCGCCGAGCAGTGGGCCGAGCATCCGGTCGGGGGCCACGACGCCCGCCGCGCGCAGCAGCTCCATGGACTGGGCGACCAGCGTCACCAGATGGTTGGCGCCCAGCGCGAGCGCCGCGTGGTAGAGCGGCCGCATCTCCTCGGCGATCCACTCCGGCTCGCCGCCCATCTCGATGACCAGCGCCTCGGCGGCCATCCGCAGCTCCCCGGGAGCGGTGACCCCGAAGGAGCAACCGGCCAGGCGCTGCACGTCCACCTGCGTGCCGGTGAAGGTCATCGCGGGGTGCAGGGCCAGCGGCAGCGCGCCCGCGCGCAGGGCGGGGTCCAGCACCTTCGCGCCGTACCGTCCGGAGGTGTGCACGAGAAGCTGTCCGGGCCGCACGGCGCCGGTCCCGGCGAGGCCCTCGACCAGCCCGGGCAGGGCGTCGTCGGGGACGGTCAGGAGCACCAGGTCGGCCCGCTGGAGCACCTCGGCGGGCGGCACCAGGGGGACCTCGGGGAGCATCAGCCCGGCGCGCCGTCTGGAGGCGTCGGAGACCCCGGAGACGGCCACCGGACGGTGCCCGGCGAGCTGGAGGGACGCGGCGAGCGCGGGGCCCACCCGGCCGGCGCCGACGACGCCGACGGTGAGCCGCGCGGGACGGTCCCTGGGGTCTGGCTGTTGGCTTGTACTCACGCGACGGTGGCCTTCCCGTTCCAGTCCGCTCCGGGTACCGGACGATTTCTCGTCATGTTAACGCTATCGGTCCGGGCGGGGTTCGGCCGTCCACAGGCTGTGGGGTACCGCACTCCTCGCGGCACCGGAAACCGCGGCACCCGAGATCGCGGCACCGGAAATCCGTGTGCCGGGCCCGGCCGGCACACGCGATGATCCGGAACATGAGCGATACGGCGGAGCAGGGCGCAGGACAGGAAGAGCGGGTCCCGGACGAGGAACGGCGCGAGCGGCTTCGCGAGCGGCTTCGCGAACGGCGCACAGGCGCGTACCGGAGCGCGGAGCGTGTGCTCGCGCGCCCTGGGTACCTGGGGACGCTACGGGAGCGGCTCGCGCTCCTGGACGGTGCGGCGGACCTCTACGACCTCGACGAGTCGTCGGACATGTACGGCAACGGCGTCGTCGAGGCCCTCGAGGAGAAGGTCGCCCACCTGCTCGGCAAGGAGGCCGCCGCCTTCTTCCCGACCGGCACGATGGCCCAGCAGGTCGCGCTGCGCTGCTGGGCGGGCCGCACCGGCAACCCGGCGGTCGCGCTGCACGCCCTGGCCCATCCCGAGGTGCACGAACGGCATGCCTTCAGCCAGGTCGCCGGTCTGCGCCCGGTACGGGTGACGAGCGAGCCGCGGCTGCCGACCGCCGAGGAGGTGCACGGCCTCGACGAGCCCTTCGGGGCGCTGATGCTCGAACTGCCCCTGCGGGACGCCGGTTTCCTCCTGCCCTCCTGGGAGGAGCTGGTGGCGGTCGTGGAGGCAGCACGCGAGCGGGACGCCGTGGTGCACTTCGACGGGGCCCGCCTGTGGGAGTCCACCGTCCACTTCGGCCGTCCGCTGACGCAGATCGCGGACCTCGCCGACAGCGTCTACGTGTCGTTCTACAAGTCCCTCGACGGCTACGGCGGCGCGGCGCTCGCGGGCCCGAAGGAGCTGGTCGAGGAGGCCAGGGCCTGGCGGCACCGCTACGGCGGCAACGTCTTCCAGCAGTTCCCGACGGCCCTGTCGGCCCTGGCCGGGCTCGAGCGGGAGCTGCCCCGCCTGCCCGGCTACGTGCGGCACGCGCGCGTGGTGGCCGCCGCCCTGCGCGAGGGGTTCGCGGCGGCCGGGCTGCCCTGGACGCGTCTGAACCCGGCCGAACCGCACACCAACGAGTTCCAGGTCTGGCTGCCTTACGACCCCGACATCCTCGCCCGGGCCGCGATCCGGACGGCCGAGGAGACGGGGACGATGCTCTTCGCGGCCGGCTGGGAGGCCAGGGGGCCGGGGCTCGCCTTCACCGAGGTCCATGTGCGGGCCGCCGGCCTGGAGTGGACGGCGGACGACGTGCGGGCGGCGGTCGCGGAGTTCGCCGCCCGGCTGAGGCAGGACGCGGGCGAGGAGGTCAGCGAGTAGCCCGCGGCCGCGGGCGCGCCCACCGGCCCAGGGACCGGCGCAGCCGGCCCTGGGCCGGGCGGCCCGCCAGTACCGCCCGCAAGCGCCGGTGGTCGCGCAGTCCGCGCACCACCTGCCGGTCGTGGGCGCCGGGCGCGGGCGGGGCGGGCTCGCCGTGCTGCCGGGCGCGGTGGACGTCGAGGGCGTACTGCTGGGTGATGCTCATGCCGTCCCAGGTTGCGCCAGTGCGCCGCCGAAGTCCCGTCGATCGACGGCCGCCGTCAAACGACGGCCGCGTTGTCAGTGGGGGCGTGCACCATGGGGGCATGAGCGTGCGCATCGACATCGCGGGGCTGCGGCCGGAGAGGGTCGCCGTCGTGACCTCCCCCCTGGCCGAGCTGTGCATGGCGCTGCACGCGCTGTCCGAGCCGGGGCACCACCCCGGGCTGCAGGGCTGGGTGACAGGCGTGACCGCCCGGCTGGACTCGCACCTGGCGGACCGGATGTGCGAGGCCGACTTCCTGTGGCGGGCGACGTTCTCGGACCTCTTCCTGCCGTACGCGGGCGTGCCCGGCGGGACCGCCCTGCCCGGCCAGAACCTCGCCGAGGAGCTGGACCTGCTCGACAAGCTGTCGGACGAGCAGTTCGTGGACGCGGCCCTGGAGTTCACCTGTGCCCTGCCGTACGGCGCTCCGGGCCCCGGCCCGCTCGCCGACTCCGCGCTGCGCCGCCGCGCCCTGGAGCTGGCCGCCGCGCGCGGGCCGCAGCAGGTGCGCTTCAGCGAGCGGCTGCTGGCCGACCCGCCGCGCATCCGGGCCTGGCTGCGGCAGTTCCTCCAGGACTGCGACGAGGCGTTCTTCGCCGAGACCTGGTCCCGGCTGCGGCACCAGCTCGCGGCCGACGCCCGCCACAAGACGGAGCTGCTGCGCCGCAAGGGCCTGGCCGAGGCGCTGGCGGCGGTGTCCCCGGCGGTCGCCCTGGACGAGGCGGCCGACCGGATCACGGTCGACAAGCTCGGCGAGGGCCGTACGGCCACGGCGGACGGCGGCCTGCTGCTCGTCCCCACGAGCCTCGGCTGGCCCCATCTGATGGTCCTGCACCGCTACGGCTGGCAGCCGGTGCTGCACTACCCGGTGGGCTCCCCGGAGCTGACCTCGCCGCCCTCGGTGGAGCAGCTGACCCTGCGGATGACCGCCCTGTCCCACCCGGTGCGGATGCGGCTGTGCCGCAGCCTGGCGCGCAGTGCGTTCACCACCGGCGAGCTGACCCAGGTGCACGGCATGACCGCGCCCGAGATATCCCGGCACCTGAGCGTGCTCAAGAAGGCGGGTCTGGTCAGCACCCGGCGCCGGGGGCGGTATGTCTACCACCAGCTGGACGTGGCGATGGTGGCCCGGCTGGGCAGCGACTTCCTCGAGGGGATACTGCGCTGACGGCTTGGCGCGTCCGGGTCGGTCGAACCGGATGTGCCGGACGCCGATCCGACGGATCGCCGCCCCCGAAGGGGCCGTTGATCCACAGGAGCATGCGGAGACCCTACCGACGCCACCGGCACCCGCGCGGGCGGTCAGCCGTGTCCGCCGGCCCGGACGAGCCCCGTCTCGTAGGCGAGGACCACGACCTGTACCCGGTCCCTGAGGCCCAGCTTGGTCAGGATGCGGCCCACGTGGGTCTTCACGGTCGCCTCGGACAGCACCAGCCGGGCGGCGATCTCGCCGTTCGACAGGCCCTGCGCGACCAGGATCATGACCTCGCGCTCGCGCTCGGTGAGCCGCTCCAGCTCCTTGTGCTGGGGCTCCTTGCCGGCGGTGGGCAGCATCGGCGCGAACCGGTCGAGCAGCCGGCGGGTGGTGGAGGGCGCGACGACGGCATCGCCGCTGTGCACGGCACGGATCGCGGCGAGCAGGTCGCCGGGCGGCACGTCCTTGAGCATGAATCCGGAGGCGCCCGCCTTCAGCCCGGAGAAGGCGTACTCGTCGAGGTCGAAGGTGGTCAGTATCAGCACCTTCGGCGGGTCGGGCTCGGAGCAGATGCGGCGGGTGGTCTCCACGCCGTCCAGCTTCGGCATGCGCACATCCATCAGCACCACGTCGACGGCGGTCGCGCGGAGCACCTGGAGGGCCTCGACGCCGTCGCCCGCCTCGGCGACGACCTCCATGTCCGGCTGGGCGGCGAGCACCATCCGGAATCCGGTGCGCAGCAGCACCTGGTCGTCGACGAGCATCACGCGGATCGTCATCGGGGTCCTCTCGTTCGTCATCGGCGGGTGCCGTTCGTTGTCCGGTCGGGTGCGGTTCGTCATCGGCGGGTCGGGTTCTTCCTCACCAGCGCGCCCGGCGGAGGCGTGACAGGCGTCAGCAGGGACGTGCATCGGCGTCAGTGCGCCGGTTTGAGCGGCAGCAAGGCGCTGATGCGGAAGCCTCCACCGGGGCGGGGGCCCGCGTCCAGCGTGCCGCCGACCATGCCGACGCGTTCCCGCATGCCGATCAGGCCGTGGCCCCGGCCGTCGGCGCCGCCCTCCTCGTACAACTCGTGCGGGGCACCCTTGCCGTCGTCCTCGACGAGCAGGCCGAGACCGTCGTCGAAGTAGACCAGGCGCACGCTCGCACCCGCGTTCGGCCCGCCGTGCTTGCGGGTGTTGGTGAGGGCCTCCTGCACGATGCGGTACGCGGTGAGCTCGACCCCGCTGGGCAGCGGGCGCGGGGTCCCCTCGACCTTGAAGTCCACGGGCAGTCCGGAGCCCCGGCACTGCTCGACGAGATCCTCGATCTGCTCCACGTCGGGCTGCGGCACGTACTCGCCGCCCTCCTGGTGCTCGCCGGTGCGCAGCACGCCCAGCAGGCGGCGCATCTCGGCAAGGGCCTGGCGGCCGGTTGAGGAGATGGTCTCCAGGGCCTTCTTCGCCTGGTCGGGCGCCGCGTCCAGGACGTAGGCGGCGCCGTCGGCCTGGACCACCATCACGGACACGTTGTGCGCGACCACGTCGTGCAGCTCGCGCGCGATCCGGGCGCGCTCGGCGGCGACCGCCACCTTGGCCTGCGCCTCGCGCTCCTTCTCCAGACGGGCGGTGCGCTCCTCCAGCTGCGCGAAGTAGGCGCGACGGGTGCGCATGGAGTCACCGAGCACCCAGGCGAGGGCGAAGGGCACCGTCTGGAAGACGGCTATCGCGACGTTGCCCACGGCGCTCGAGTGCTGCTGCGGCCAGCGGATCTGCGCGAGAGTCGCCGCGCACAGCCCGCCCACCAGGGCGAACCGGGAGGCCCAGCGGGCGCCGATGGCGGCGACCGTGTAGATGATCACCAGCATGGCGAAGTTGGCGACCGTCGTCTCGACGTCCAGCACCAGCTGCGCCACGCCCGTCGCCGCCGCCAGCAGCAGCATCTTCTCCGGCATCCGGCGGCGCAGTGCGACGACCGCGCCCAGCACGACGGACACCGCGAGTGCGGCACCGAGCGATCCGTGGTGGTCCGGCGCCCCGTTGACGCTCGATACGCTCACGCCGGAGATCCCGAGCAGGACGAGGGCCCAGGAGCCGTCGACCCACATCGGGTGCCTGCGGAGGAAGTCATAGAGGCGCTGCACGTAACCCAGAGTAGGGAAGCGAGATAGGTGCAGGGGTCAACCGGAGGACCGATCCGCGCTCGGCCCTCGTACTCCCCAAGGTGGAGGCTGTGATCACCTGTGCGCCTAGTCTGGCGGGGTGGCGGACGACACAGAGGGCGACGCGGCGGGCGGCGCGGCCGGCGGCGTGACGGACGACTCGGCGAACGGCGGGGCGGACGACTCGGCGAACGGCAGGGCGGGCGGCACCGCGGCCGACGCGGAGGACGAGTGGCGCGGCTGGCGGGCCGCGGCCGAGGAGGCGCTGTACGGGCCGGACGGCTTCTACCGGCGTCCCGAGGGACCGGCCGGTCACTTCCGTACGTCCGTGCACGCCTCGCCGCTGTTCGCGGGGGCCGTGGCGCGGCTGCTGTGCCGGGTCGACGGGGCGCTGGGACGCCCGGCCAACCTCGACTTCGTCGACATGGCGGCCGGGCGGGGCGAGCTGGCCGCCGGGGTGCTGGCCGCGCTGCCCGCCGAGGTGGCCGCACGCGCGCGCGTGCATGCCGTCGAGATCGCCGGCCGCCCGGAGGGTCTGGACCACCGGATCGAGTGGCGGGCCGAGCCCCCGCGCGGGATCACCGGACTGCTGTTCGCCAACGAATGGCTGGACAACGTGCCGGTGGAGGTGGCGGAGGTGGATTCCGCCGGCGTCACGCGGCGCGTTCTGGTACGGCGGGACGGCACCGAGCGGCTCGGTGGGCCGGTGGCGGGTGCCGAGGCAAAGTGGCTGGCGCGTTGGTGGCCGCTGCCCGCCGAGCAGGGCCTGCGCGCGGAGATCGGACTGACCAGGGACGCCGCCTGGGCCGAGGCTGTCTCCCGCGTGGAGCGGGGCCTCGCGGTCGCCGTCGACTACGCGCACACCGCCGGGGCGCGACCGCCGTTCGGTACTCTCACCGGCTTCCGGGAAGGACGCGAGACCGCTCCCGTTCCGGACGGATCGTGCGACATCACGGCGCACGTCGCCCTGGACGCGTGCGCCGCGTACGTGCCCCCGGGCGCCCGTCTCCTGACCCAGCGCGATGCCCTGCGCGCCCTCGGTGTCACCGGCGCACGCCCCTCGCTCACCCTCGCCTCGACGAGCCCCGCGGAGTATGTACGCGCCCTCGCGCGCGCCGGTGAGGCCGCCGAGCTCACCGCGGCGGGGGGACTCGGCGACTTCGGCTGGCTGCTGCAGCCGGCCGGCGTCCCGGCAGGGGACGCGGCGGCCCTATTTGTCGATGTCCCCGACCACGAAGAACATTGACCCCAGGATCGCCACCATGTCCGCCACCAGCGTCCCCGGCAGCAGCTCGGCGAGCGCCTGGATGTTGTTGTACGAGGCCGAGCGCAGCTTCAGCCGGTACGGCGTCTTCTCGCCCTTGCTGACCAGGTAGTAGCCATTGATGCCGAGCGGGTTCTCGGTCCACGCGTACGTGTGCCCCTCGGGCGCCTTGAGGACCTTGGGCAGCCGCTGGTTGATCGGGCCGGGCGGCAGCCCGGCCAGCCGGTCCAGGCACGCGTCGGCGAGGTCGAGCGCGTTGTGGGTCTGCTCCAGCAGGCACTCGAAGCGGGCGAGACAGTCGCCCTCCCGCCGGGTGACCACCTTGAGGACGTCCTGCAGCTCCCCGTACCCCAGGTACGGCTCGTCGCGGCGCAGGTCGAAGTCGACGCCCGAGGCGCGCGCGATCGGGCCGCTCACGCCGTAGGCGTGCACGGCCCCGGGCGTGAGCTCGCCCACGCCCCGCGTACGCCCCCGGAAGATCTCGTTGCCCAGCACGAGGTCGTCGAAGACGTCCATGCGTGAGCGGACGGCGGCGACGGCGGCACGCGCGCGCCTGGCCCACCCGGCCGGCAGGTCCTCCTTGAGGCCGCCGACCCGGTTGAACATGTAGTGCATCCGTCCGCCGGAGACCTCCTCCATGACGTTCTGGAGGACCTCCCGCTCCCGGAAGGCGTAGAAGACCGGCGTGATGCCGCCCAGCTCCAGCGGATAGGAGCCGAGGAACATCAGATGGTTGAGCACCCGGTTCAGCTCCGCGAGCAGCGTGCGCGTCCACACCGCGCGCGGGGGGACCTCCATGCCGAGCATCCGCTCCACCGCGAGGACCACGCCCAGCTCGTTCGAGAAGGCCGACAGCCAGTCGTGACGGTTGGCGAGCATGATGATCTGCCGGTAGTCACGCGCCTCGAAGAGCTTCTCCGCACCGCGGTGCATATAGCCGATCACCGGCTCCGCGCGTGTGATGCGCTCGCCGTCCAGCACCAGCTTCAGCCGCAGCACACCGTGCGTGGACGGGTGTTGGGGCCCGATGTTGAGCACCATGTCGGTGCTCTCCGCGGCGCCGCCGATCCCGACCATGGTCTCCGTCGTAGGAGTCATGTGCACAGTCTCCCCTACGTACGCTTGCCCCATGGAAACGGGGAGCCTGGGAAGCGAACGGACGACCGGGGGTGAGCCGGCCTGGACCGCGCTGCCGCCGGGCCTGCTGCGGATGCGACGGCTGCTGCTGGTGGTGTGGCTGAGCCTGCCGGCCCTGGCGGCGGGGCTGCTGCCCGGACTGCTGGCCGGTCCGGCCTGGTCGGCCTTCGCGCTGCTGCCGCTGGCGCTGATGGCCTGGGGCTGGGTGCTGCTCGGCCGCAACTGGCGCTCCTGGCGGTACGCCGAGCGCGCCGACGACCTGCTGATCAGCCGGGGCGTGCTGTGGCACGAGGAGACCGTCGTGCCGTACGGGCGGATGCAGCTGGTCGAGGTCACCTCCGGGCCCGTCGAGCGGCACTTCGGGCTGGCCACCGTCCAGCTGCACACGGCAGCCGCCGCGACCGACGCGACCATTCCCGGCCTCCGTCCGGCCGAGGCCGAACGGCTGCGCGACCGGCTCACCGAACTCGGCGAGGCCCGATCGGCGGGACTGTGACGGCGGCGGGGGGCGAGGAGGCCGTAGCGAGGGACCTCGGGGGCGGGCCGGCCGCACAGGGGCGTCACGGCGACGGGCGTCACGGCGAGGAGCCCCGCAGCGAGCTGTCTTCCGGCGCCGGACCCGGCGCCGGACCCGTCAGCGAAGAGCGTTCCGGTGACGCGCCCGCCGGCGCGGGCGCCGTGCGCGACGAGCGGCCCGTGATCGAACGGCGGCTGCACCCCGTGACACCCCTCAGGCGGGCGTGGGCGCCGGTCGCCGTGCTCGCGGGCTGGGCCGCGCACGACCCCGACCAGGCGCAGCACCAGCTGGCGCGGCTGACGACGACCACGCTGCTGATCGGACTGGCGGTACTCGTCCCGGCGGCCGCCCTCCACGGCTTCCTGTCCTGGTGGTTCACGCACTTCGCGGTGACCGGCAGCGAACTGCGCATCCGCACCGGCCTGTTGTTCCGCCGCACCGCGCACATCCGGCTGGAGCGGATCCAGGCCGTCGACGTCACCCGGCCGCTGCTCGCACGGGTCGCGGGCGTCGCGAAGCTCAAGCTCGACGTCATAGGGACGGCCAAGAAGGACGAACTCGCCTTCCTCGGCGAGGACGAGGCCAGGGCCCTGCGGGCCGAACTGCTCGCGCGGGCGGCCGGCTTCGCCCCCGAGACCGCGCACGAGGTCGGTGAGGCTCCCGCGCGCGAGCTCGTGCGCGTCCCCCCGCGCATGATCGCGGTGTCGCTGCTTCTGATCGGCGCGACCTGGACGTCGCTGACCGCCGCGATCGTCGTACCGCCACTGCTGTGGCTGGCCACCCACAGCCTGTGGACGGTGCTCGCGACCGCGGTGCCGTTGCTGGGCGGGGCCGTGACGGGCAGCGCGGGGCGCTTCATGAGTGCGTACGACTGGACGGTGGGCGAGTCGCCCGACGGACTGCGGATCGACCGGGGGCTGCTAGACCGCACCCACGAGACGGTGCCGCCCGGGCGGGTCCAGACCGTACGGATCGTGGAGCCGCTGCTGTGGCGGCGGCGCGGCTGGGTACGGGTCGAACTGGACGTGGCCGGGTCGTCGAACTCGGTGCTGCTTCCGGTCGCCCCGCGCGAGGTCGCCGAGTCGTTGATCGCACGAGTACTCCCGCAGGCGGTGCCGGGGACCTCCGCGCCGGTACGACCGCCCCGGCGCGCCCGGTGGTGTGCACCGGTGCGGTGGCGGGGGTACGGAATCGCCGTCACCGACACGGTGTTCGCCGCGCGGTACGGGCTGCTGCGGCGCCGGATCGCACTGGTGCCGCACGCCAAGGTGCAGAGCGTGCGCCTCACGCAGGGGCCGTGGAAGCGCGCGTGGGGCGTCGCCGACGTGCACGTGGACACCGGGGCCGACAAGACGGTGACGGCCCGCCTGCGGGACGCACAGGAGGCCGCGGAACTGCTCCGGGCGCAGGCGGACAGGTCGCGCACGGGGCGCAGGAGCGCGCGGCCGGACCGGTGGATGGCTTAGGGCCCCTCTTCCGGACCGGGCCCCGGCCACCCTCCGGACAAGCGGGACGGGCGCGGCACCTGGTGCCGCGCCCGTGGTGCAGGTCGCTGTTCCGTTCCCGTGCTCCCGGGTACCGCGGTCCCGGGATTCGAAGTCCCGGAGTCCCGTGGTCCCGTGGCCCGCACTCAGGAGGCCGCGGTCCGCAGGCCCTGTATGTCGATCTGTTCGGTCTCGTCGTGAGCCGTCAGGTCGATGACCTGGCCCACGGCCCGGGAGTGGGCGTCGGCCGGCTTGTACTGCGACTCGGCGTCGGCCTTGTGCAGGGCGAGCGCCTCCTGGCCCACGACGTCGGCGAGGTCCTCGTTCTGGACGGCCTCCAGGGCGGCGGACGGCGATCCCTTCTGCGTACCGAAGAAGTCGAACCCGCCCTCGACCACCGGACGGCGCGCGGGCGCGGCCGGGACGACGGCCACCGCGGTCGGCACGGTGAAGTGCCCAGAGGGCTGCTGCACGGCCTTGGCCGGCTCGGCGGCCGGATCGGCCGGCTCCGTCGCTTCGACGGACTCGGTCACTTCGGCCGGCCCGATCGCTTCGCCGGGCTCCGTCGTGGGGGCGGCGGCCGCGTGCTCGTGCGCGTCGGCCGCCTCGGGCTGCCCCTGCGGTTCGTCCTCCCGCGCGGGGGACGCCTCGGCGCCACCGTCCCTCCCGGGGCCGGGCTCCTTGGCGGACTCCGCCTCGGCGTCCGCCGCCGCGTCGGCCTTGGTGACCGCGTCGGCCTTCGTGACCGCGTCGGCCTTCGTGACCGCCGGCTCGGCCTTCGGCGCCTCCGCCTTCTTCGCCTCCGCCTCCGGCGTCCCGTCGCCGTCCGCGCCGAACCGCGAGAGCGCGGCGTTGGCGCGCAGGAACAGCTGGGACCCCTCCGGGGAGAACACGGCGGGAGCCACGGCCGCCGGTTCCTCCTGCGCGGGCCCGGCATCCGCGGCCTCGGTGCTCGCGGTCTGTGCCTCCGCGGGCTCCGTGGTCTGCACGGGCTCCGTGGTCTCCACGGGCTCCGTGGCCTGCGGGGCCTTTGGGGCCGCCGCGTCGGGGTCCGCGTTCCGGTCGGCCGCCGCGGGCGGCAGGGCGGGGGCGTCGGAGACGTTCTCTATCTCCAGCAGGCGGCGGCCCTCCAGGGCGCTGGCGCGCTCGGTCTCCGCCGTGGCGTACCGCCGCAGCAGCGCCGCGTGCTCGTTGCGCAGCCCCGCCAGCTCCGCCCGCTTCGCCCGCAGCTTCTGCTCGAGCCGGACGCGCAGTTCACGCGACTCCTCGAGGTCGGTCTCGAGTTCGGCGACCCGTTCCTCGAATCGCCACTCGTCGCTCGCACGCGCGCGTGCGAGGTCGGCGACCTGCCTGCCCGCCTGTGTGTCCCAATGGCGCATGACGACCGCGCCGATGACGGCCGTCGCCGCGGCGGCCGCGGCGAGCGAGCGCAGCACCATCGGCGCCGAGAACACCCAGGGGCCGAGGGCGCACACAACGGAGACGCCGGCGATCGCCGTGGGAGGCAGCAGCCTGTGCAAGGGCGGGGAATGGCGGTGACGTCCACGTGGCATGGCCAGAAACTTACCGCGCGTAGGCGAATCGTGGTGGCCCGCCCCGCAAAAAGACAGCCATGTCCGAACCTCTTTTCACAAGATCGTTTTCAGCGGTCCGTCAGCCGTCCGCTGATCCACTGCAGCGTCGGGGGAATCTCCCGCCGCCAGGTGTTGAAGTTGTGCCCGCCACTGCTGAGGATGATCGACGAGATCCGGGTCTTGCCGGTCGCCTTCACCGCGTCGATGAGCTTGAGCGTGGCCTTGTAGTTGCCCTCGCCCACCTTGCTGCTGGTGACCAGCAGCGAAGTGTCGGGCGCCGGCAGGTGCTTGACGCTCCACAGCAGGTCGGCACGATTCTGCAGATTCTTGTTCCCGTGGAACAGATCGCCCGTCGTGGGGTCGATCGGCGACTTGTAGTACGCGGAGAGTCCCGCCCCGGCGGCGTATGTCTCGGGGTGGTGAATGGCGAGCTTCAGGGCGCAGTAACCGCCCGTGGAGTCACCGACGATGCCCCAGCCGCTCGGCTTCTTCGCGACCCGGTAGTGGGCGAGGACGGCGTCGGGCAGATCCTTGGCGAAGAACGACTCGGTCTGCGGGCCGCCTGGAATGTCCACGCACTCCGTGTCCCGCGGCGGCGCCAGCGTCGGCCGGAGCATCACCAGGATCATCGGCTGCATCCGCCCGCTCTTGGCGAGGTCCTGGGCCGTGCGCGGGTACTGCAGCTTGCTCACCAGCGCGTGGGCGGTGCCCGGGTAGCCGGTGAGGACCACGGCGGCGGGGAACGTACGCGTGCGGTACTGCGGCTGGAAGTACTCCGGCGGCAGGTAGACGTACGCCGGCGTGGCGATGTGGGTCGTACGGCCCACGATGTCGACCTTCTGGATCTGGCCGGCGATCTGCGGCCGCGTCCCGTTCGACATCTTTATCCGCTCCGTGCCGACCACCTGCAGAGGGCCGCTGGTGGCGCCGTTGGCCGAGTTGTCGACGACGACGCCCTGGTCGGTCTCCTGACCGAACAGGTCCGCCCAGCTGGCGTAGAAGCCGAACGCCTGGTTGGCGGCGAGGCCGACGCAGGCGAAGATCGCGGCCTGGGTGGCCAACAGGATGCCTACCCGTCCGCTGACGGCCCGCCAGTTGCGCCGCGCCAGACGCGGCCAGAGCCACACCGTGGCGACGAACAGCAGCACGGCGAACAGCACCGCCAGTACCAGCACTTTTTTGCTCGTGAGACCCATGGGCTCTTTCCTGCCTGCACTTCCCGCCCGGGCCGCCGCCGCTCCATTGGCGAAGACTTGCCCCGGCCTTTCCCTGGCCTTTGACCCGACTTTCCGGTGGGGAGTGAACCTCCCTCCCCCAGACACCGTCCTAGAGGGCGCAATGTCGCCGGATGCCCGGGATCGGCACCGGATTCAAGGTCTCTCGCAGAACTACGGGATGCGATGTCTGTCAGGATAGATGGGGAATTGTCGGACGGGGTTCCGAGCCGATCGAGCCGGGTGCGGCGCATACTCCGCGGCCCGCGCCCCGCGGCCGTCCCCGTGCTGGTCGGCTGGGCCTGCACTCTCGTGGGCCTCCTGGACATTGCCGCGGGCGTGTTTCCGCGCTTCCGGCACAGCCGTATGCACGCCATGGCCGAGGTGCTGCCGGGCTCGTTCGGCCCGTTCGCCGCGGCCCTCTCACTCAGTGCGGGCGTGCTGTTGCTGCTGCTCGCGCACGGCATCAAGCGGCGCAAGCGCCGGGCGTGGCGTGCGGCCGTGGCACTGCTGCCGGCCGGCGCGGCGGCGGAGTTCGTCTACCGGCACTCGGTGGTCGGCCTGGTCATCTCGCTCGCGCTGCTCGCGCCGCTGCTGATTCACCGCAACGAGTTCGCCGCACTGCCGGACCCGCGCAGCCGTTGGCGGGCGCTCGCCAACTTCGTGCTGATGAGCGCGGGTTCGCTCGCCCTCGGCATGGTCATCGTCAGCGTCCACTCCAACCGCATGGTCGGCAACCCGAGCGTGGCGGACCGGCTGACCCACGTGGTCTACGGCCTGTTCGGCTTCGAGGGCCCGGTCGACTACCAGGGCAACACCTCCTGGACGGTGGCCTTCTCCCTCGGCGCGCTCGGCTGGCTCACCGCGGTCACCACCATCTACCTCGCCTTCCGCCCCGAGCACCCGGCCGCGCGCCTGACCGAGGAGGACGAGAGCCGGCTGCGCACCCTGCTTGCCAAGCACGGCGCGCGCGACTCCCTCGGCCACTTCGCGCTGCGCCGCGACAAGGCGGTCGTCTTCTCCCCCAGCGGCAAGGCGGCGGTGACCTACCGCGTCGTCTCCGGCGTGATGCTCGCCAGCGGCGACCCCATCGGCGACGTCGAGGCCTGGCCGGGCGCCATCGAACGCTTCATGGACGAGGCCAGGGCCCACTCCTGGACGCCCGCGGTCATGGGCTGCTCCGAGACCGGCGGCGAGGTGTGGACCCGGGAAACCGGGCTGGACGCCCTGGAACTCGGCGACGAGGCGGTGGTCGACGTCGCGGATTTCTCGCTCGCCGGACGCGCGATGCGCAACGTCCGTCAGATGGTCAAGCGCATCGAGCGGGCCGGCTACGAAACGCGGGTGCGGCGCATCCATGACCTCGGCGAGGCCGAGCTGGAGCGCATCCGGCGGGCCGCCGAGGACTGGCGCGGCACCGACACCGAGCGCGGCTTCTCCATGGCGCTCGGCCGCATCGGCGACGCCGCCGACGGCGACTGCCTGATCGCCACCGCACACAAGCAGGACGACGAGCCGGGCGAGTACGGCGATCTGAAGGCGATCCTGCACTTCGTGCCCTGGGGCACCGACGGCGCGTCCCTGGAGCTGATGCGGCGCGACCGCTCGGCCGACCCCGGCATGAACGAACTGCTGATCGTCGCCACACTCCAGGCCGCCCCGAAGCTCGGCGTCAAGCGGATCTCGCTGAACTTCGCGATGTTCCGCTCGGCGCTGGCGCGCGGCGAGAAGATCGGCGCGGGTCCGGTGCTGCGCGCCTGGCGGGGGCTGCTGGTCTTCCTCTCGCGCTGGTTCCAGATCGAGTCGCTGTACAAGTTCAACGCCAAGTTCCAGCCCCGCTGGGAGCCGCGGTTCGTCGTCTACCGCGCCTCCGCCGACCTGCCCCGCATCGGCTTCGCCGCCATGCAGGCGGAGGGCTTCGTCAACTTCGCCCTGCCGATGCCGCGCTTCCTGCGCCGCCGCCGCAGCGCCGTCCAGCGCCCGTGCGCGCACGCGGTCGCCGAACAGGACGTCCGCGCGGCGTGACCCCGGACAGGCCCGGACGGAAGCCCTTTTGCCCCCCTCCAGCCCAGGGGCTTCCGCCCGGGCCGCGATCGTCACGACCGCGCTCCGGCCCTCCTTCGCCCTCTCGCTCCCGCTCGCACTCACCCCCGCACTCGCACTCACCCCCGCACTCGCCCCCGCACTCGCACTCGCCCCGAATGCTCCCCTCAGGCGCAGGAACGTTCCGTCCTCCCCCGTCCGCACCCGGCGTCTCCGCTCGGGTCGAAGACGTTGCGGCCTGGCCCGGGGCCTACGCTGAACGTATGAGCAACCAGAGCGGGCGCGGCCGAGTGGCGGGCCTTCCGGCATGGGACCGCTGCGCGGTCATGGGAGTCGTGAACGTGACCCCCGATTCCTTCTCCGACGGCGGCCGCTGGTTCGACACGACCGCCGCTGTCAAGCACGGCCTCGACCTGGTCGCCGAGGGCGCGGACCTGGTGGACGTCGGCGGCGAGTCCACCCGGCCCGGTGCCACCCGCGTCGACGAGGCCGAGGAGCTCCGGCGTGTCGTCCCCGTGGTGCGCGGCCTCGCCTCCGAAGGCGTCACGCTCTCGGTCGACACCATGCGCGCCCGCGTCGCCGAGCAGGCGCTCGCGGCGGGCGCCGCCCTCGTCAACGACGTCAGCGGCGGCCTCGCCGACCCTGCCATGATCCCCGTGGTGGCGGACGCGGGCGCCCCCTTCGTCGTCATGCACTGGCGTGGCTTCCTGCAGGGCGGCAACGTCCAGGGCGTGTACGAGGACGTCGTGGCCGAGGTCACCGAAGAACTGCACGCGCGTGTGGAGGCCGTTCTGGAGGGCGGCATCGCCCCCGACCGCATCGTCGTCGACCCCGGCCTCGGCTTCTCCAAGGAGGCCGGACACGACCTGTCGCTCCTGGCCCACCTCGACCGCCTGCTGCGCCTCGGCCACCCTGTCCTGGTCGCCGCCTCGCGCAAGCGGTTCCTGGGCCGGGTCCTGGCCGGCCCCGAGGGCGCACCGCCGCCCGCGCGGGAGCGCGACGCCGCCACGGCGGCCGTCTCCGCGCTCGCGGCGCAGGCGGGCGCGTGGGCGGTACGCGTGCACGAGGTGCGCGCGACGGCGGACGCGGTACGGGTCGCGCGCGCGGTGGAGGGGGCGCGCGCCGGCGGGAGCGCTCCGCGTCCCCGCGAAGGAGCCCGGTGAGCGCCCCGCACACCGACGTCGAGCAGGTCGAGGCCGCCAACACCGCCTTCTACGAGGCGATGGAACGGGGCGACTTCGAGGAGCTGTCCTCGCTCTGGCTCACCCCGTCCGACCTGGGCGTCGACGAGGAGTACCACGATCCGGCAGACAGCGGCGTGATCTCCTGCGTGCACCCCGGCTGGCCGGTGCTCACCGGCCGCGGCGAGGTGCTCCGCTCCTACGCCCTGATCATGGCGAACACCGACTACATCCAGTTCTTCCTCACCGACGTCCATGTCTCGGTCACCGGTGACACGGCCCTGGTCACCTGCACCGAGAACATCCTCAGCGGGGGCCCGGCGCCCGACGACGGCGACGAGCTGGGCCCGCTCGTCGGACAGCTCGTCGTCGCCACCAACGTGTTCCGGCGCACGCCCCTTGGCTGGAAGCTCTGGTCCCACCACGCCTCCCCCGTTCTGGCCGAAAACGATGGTGAAGAGGACGACGACACTCCCGGCTGAGTGGGTAGACGGGCGGCACAGGCGGAACAGGCGCCGGGAAACAGCGGCCCGGACGTGTCCGGAATCACGGGCCCGGGGGCCGGGGCGGGCCACCGACCCATGAGTGGCCGGGTTCTCCAGGGGAAACGCGGGGTGAAACCTGCCGGTCCCGGCTCGCACCCCCGTGCCCGCGGCCCGGCTTTGTCAGTGCCCGCAGGTAGATTCGTTCCGGGGCCGGTGTACCGTCCGCACGCGGTAGGGACCGGCCGTGACCGACGATTGCAGGAGTGATTCGCGTGGATCGTGTCGCGCTGCGCGGCCTGAGGGCCCGCGGGCACCACGGTGTGTTCCCCAAGGAGCGCGAGGAGGGCCAGATCTTCCTCGTGGACCTCGTCCTGGGACTGGACACCCGTGCAGCCGCGGCCGACGACGACCTGGCGAAGACCGTGCACTACGGCATCGTGGCCGAGGAGGTCGTGGCCGTGGTGGAGGGCGAGCCCGTGAACCTCGTCGAAACGCTCGCCGAGCGGATCGCCCAGGCCTGCCTGAAGCACGAAGGGGTCCAGGAGGTCGAGGTCTGCGTGCACAAGCCGGACGCCCCGATCACCGTCCCCTTCGACGACGTGACCGTCACCATCACCCGGAGCCGAGTATGACGCGACCGACCACCATGGGTCACAGCGACCCGACCGTCCAGCCGGTACCCGCCTCCGTCGTCGAACAGGTCGACGCCGCCGACACCACCCTGCAGAACCCCAAACGGGCCGTGATCTCGATCGGCTCCAACCTCGGCAACCGCCTGGAGACCCTCCAGGGCGCCGTCGACGCCCTCGAGGACACCCCCGGCGTCCGCATCAAGGCGGTCTCCCCGGTCTACGAGACGGAGCCCTGGGGCGTCGAACCCGGTACCCAGCCGTCGTACTTCAACGCGGTGGTGGTGCTGAAGACGACCCTGCCGCCGTCCTCCCTCCTGGAACGGGCGCACGCCATCGAAGAGGCCTTCAACCGGGTCCGGGACGAGCGCTGGGGCCCGCGCACCATCGACGTCGACATCGTCGCCTACGCCGAAGTCGTCTCCGACGACCCGCGCCTCACGCTCCCTCACCCCCGTGCCCACGAAAGGGCCTTCGTCCTCGCGCCGTGGCACGACGTCGATCCCGGGGCACATCTCCCGGGCCGCGGCCCCGTGGCCGACCTCCTGACCGCCGTCACCCGGGAGGGTGTCGAACCGCGCGCGGATCTGGAACTCCGGCTGCCCGAGTAGTCGTTAAGGTCAAGACGACGCTACGGCACGACCGGGCCCGAGACCGGGCCGGGCCGAACCGCCGAGAACCGGCCACAGTCCGGGGGAGCTGAAGGGACACCGTGAAAGAGCTGCGGATCAGGGTGCTGGCCGGCGTGTTCGTGGTCGCCGGAGTGCTCTCCTGGGCGGGCGCCCGCCTGTGGAACTCGGTGGGGACACTCCCCAGTGTCCCTCTGGCCGCCCCCATCGTCCTCGCCCTGATCGCCGCGGTCCTGCTGTCCACGGCGCTCCCGCTGCGCGCACGTCTGAGGGCCCAGCGCGAGCGCCGCCCCGGCGCCAAGGGCGTCGACCCCCTGATGGCCGCCCGTGCCGTCGTCTTCGGCCAGGCCAGCGCCCTGGTGGCCGCCCTCGTCGCCGGCATGTACGGCGGCACGGGCGTCTTCCTCCTGGAGCTCCTCGACATCCCCGCCCGCCGCGACCAGGCCATCTACGCCGGCCTCTCGGTCCTCGCCGGCATCGCCGTCATAGCGGCCGCCCTGTTCCTCGAGCGCGTCTGCAAACTCCCCGAGGACGACGACGAGAACCACAGCGGCGCCGAGCCGGTGGCCTGAGCCACCGGCCACCTCACCCGCGCCGCGATCCGCAGCGGCGCGATCTGCAGCGGCGCGATCTGCAGCGGCGCGATCTGCAGCGGCGCGCCATGATCCGGATCAGCGCGCCATGATGAGGCTCATCGCCTCGTTCCGCGTCGCCGCGTCGCGCAGCTGACCGCGCACCGCCGAGGTGATGGTCTTCGCACCGGGCTTGCGGATGCCCCGCATCGACATGCACATGTGCTCGCACTCCACGACGACGATCACGCCGCGCGGCTCCAGGATCTCCATCAGCGAGTCCGCGATCTGCGTGGTGAGGCGTTCCTGCACCTGCGGACGGCGGGCGTAGACGTCCACGAGCCGGGCCAGCTTGGACAGCCCCGTGATCTTCCCGCTGGTGGACGGGATGTAACCGACGTGCGCAACTCCCCTGAAGGGGACGAGATGGTGTTCGCAGGTCGAGAACACCTCGATGTCCTTCACGAGGACCATCTCGTCGTGCCCCAGGTCGAACGTCGTCGTCAGGACGTCCTCGGGCTTTTGCCACAGGCCGGCGAATATCTCCTTGTACGCCCGCGCCACGCGCGCCGGGGTCTCACTGAGGCCCTCGCGGTCCGGGTCCTCTCCGACCGCGATGAGGAGCTCGCGTACGGCGTTCTCGGCACGCTTCTCGTCGAACTCACCGAGGGTGCCCTCGCCGTCCAGCGTCACGGGGTCGGTCATGTGAAGCCTCGTTCCTGTGTGTCTCAGCTGCGGACATGCGAAATGCCGCGCCCCCCAGGCTAGAACCAGGGGGGCGCGGCATCCATTCCGGGGCCTGTGAGGTCCGTCAGCTGTCGGGACGGTCCTCCTGGGCCTGCTGCTCCTTCGCGGGGGCGGGCTCCGTCGCCGTGGACTTGACCGTGCTGATCGCCGCCGTCGCACCGTTGGCGCCGTTGGTCAGGGCCAGCTCCTTCGGGGAGAGCACCGGCGGGCGGGTGGACGGGGTACGGCGGGAGGAGCCGGTCCAGGCGGGCCTCGGCGGGCGCTTGACGACCGGGGCGAAGATCTCGGCGATCTCCTCCTTGCCCAGGGTCTCCTTCTCCAGGAGGGCCAGCACGAGGTTGTCGAGGACGTCGCGGTTCTCGACCAGGATCTCCCAGGCCTCGTTGTGCGCGTTCTCGATGAGCTTCTTGACCTCCTCGTCCACCAGCGCGGCGACCTCTTCCGAGTAGTCTCGCTGGTGAGCCATCTCACGGCCGAGGAACGGCTCGGTGTTGTCGCCGCCGAACTTGATCGCACCGAGCCGCTCGGTCATGCCGTACTGCGTGACCATCGCGCGGGCCGTGGAGGTGGCCTTCTCGATGTCGTTCGCCGCGCCCGTGGTGGGGTCGTGGAAGACGAGCTCCTCGGCCGCGCGGCCGCCCAGCATGTACGCCAGCTGATCCAGCATCTCGTTGCGCGTGGTCGAGTACTTGTCCTCGTCCGGGAGCACCATCGTGTAGCCGAGGGCACGGCCGCGGGACAGGATCGTGATCTTGTGGACCGGGTCGGAGTTCGGCGAGGCCGCCGCGACCAGGGCGTGACCGCCCTCGTGGTACGCGGTGATCTTCTTCTCCTTGTCCGACATGATCCGGGTCCGCTTCTGCGGGCCCGCGACCACGCGGTCGATCGCCTCGTCCAGCATGTGGTTGTCGATCAGCTTCTTGTCGCTGCGGGCCGTGAGCAGCGCCGCCTCGTTGAGCACGTTCGACAGGTCCGCGCCGGTGAAGCCGGGGGTGCGGCGGGCGACCGCCGACAGGTCGACGTCGGGCGCGACCGGCTTGCCCTTCTGGTGGACCTTGAGGATCTCCAGACGGCCCTGCATGTCGGGGCGGTCGACGGCGATCTGGCGGTCGAAGCGGCCGGGGCGCAGGAGGGCCGGGTCGAGGATGTCGGGGCGGTTGGTGGCGGCGATGAGGATCACGCCGCCCTTGACGTCGAAGCCGTCCATCTCGACGAGCAGCTGGTTCAGGGTCTGCTCGCGCTCGTCGTGACCGCCGCCGAGGCCGGCGCCGCGGTGGCGGCCGACCGCATCGATCTCGTCGACGAAGACGATCGCCGGGGCGTTCGCCTTGGCCTGCTCGAACAGGTCACGGACTCGGGAGGCACCGACACCGACGAACATCTCGACGAAGTCGGAACCGGAGATCGAGTAGAAGGGCACGCCCGCCTCGCCCGCGACGGCACGCGCGAGCAGCGTCTTGCCGGTGCCGGGCGGGCCGTAGAGCAGGACGCCCTTGGGGATCTTGGCCCCGACGGCCTGGAACTTGGCCGGCTCCTGGAGGAACTCCTTGATCTCGTGCAGTTCCTCGACGGCCTCGTCCGCACCGGCGACGTCCGAGAAGGTCGTCTTGGGGGTGTCCTTGGTGATGAGCTTGGCCTTGGACTTGCCGAAGTTCATGACCCGGGAGCCGCCGCCCTGCATCTGGTTCATCAGGAACAGGAAGACGACCACGATGAGGACGAAGGGGAGCAGGGAGAGCAGGACGCCGACGAAGGGGTTCTGCTTGGACGGCGAGACGGTGTAGCCGTCCGGGATCTGCTTGTCCTGGTACTTGGTCTGCAGCGTGTTGGCGATGGTCACGCCCTGGTCGCCGATGTAGCTCGCCTGGATCTTCGAGCTGCCGTCGACCTTCTGGCCGTCCTTGAGCTCGACCTTGATGGTCTGCTCGTCGCCGGTGGTCAGCTTGGCCTGCTGGACCCGGTTGTCATTGATCGCTGCCACGACCTGGCCTGTGTCCACCGTCTTGTAGCCGCCGGACGAGCCGACGACCTGCATCAACACGACCACGGCAAGGACGGCCAGCACGATCCACATGACCGGCCCACGGAAGTATCGCTTCACGTCCATCCATACGGAGCGGTGCCGCCCCGTCCCTCCTGCCATAGTGAGTTTGATAAGACAGTTCTTCTGACGGTACCCCAGCATTGTGGCTCGAAGCCGCACGGGAGAGCTGGCGTTCCCGTCTGCATGCTCCAACGGCGTCAGGCCCGCCGGGGTTCCCGATCAACGTACGGGGGTTGCGCCCTTCGGGGTCAGCCGCCGTAGACGTGGGGGGCGAGCGTACCGACGAACGGCAGGTTCCGGTACTTCTCGGCGTAGTCCAGGCCGTAGCCGACGACGAACTCGTTGGGGATGTCGAAGCCGACCCACTCCACGTCGATGGCGACCTTCGCGGCCTCCGGCTTGCGCAGCAGCGTGCACACCTTGAGGGAGGCGGGCTCGCGCGAGCCGAGGTTGGAGATCAGCCAGGACAGGGTCAGGCCCGAGTCGATGATGTCCTCGACGATCAGGACGTGCTTGCCCTTGATGTCGGTGTCGAGGTCCTTGAGGATCCGCACGACGCCGGAGGACTGGGTGCCCGCGCCGTACGAGGACACGGCCATCCAGTCCATGGTGAGCGGGGTGGACAGCGCACGCGCCAGGTCCGCCATGACCATGACCGCCCCCTTGAGGACGCCGACGATCAGCAGGTCCTTGCCCGCGTACTCCGCGTCGATCTTCGCGGCCAGCTCTGCCAGCTTCGCGTCGATCTCTTCCTTGGTGATGAGCACCTGCTTGAGGTCGGCACCCATGTCTTTCGCGTCCACCCGCATCACTTTCGGTCGGTCGTCCCACCGGCCTCGCCCGGACCTGAGGGGCCCGCGTCAGCGGGCCGGTGGGGGGTCCGGATTCAGCCTTGCCGAATCACCAGTCTGCCACCCTGCCGCTGGGCGACGACTTTGCCCGGGAGGTTGATGGCCCCCTGACCGCGCCAGCCGGTGATCAGCCGGTCGACTTCCTCGATGTGGCGGGCGAACAGCGAACCGGCCGGGGCACCGGCGTCGATGGCGGCGCGGCGCAGGATCCGGCGGCGCACGGCGGGGGGCAGCACGTAGAGCTTGGCGCACTCCAGGCGGCCGGCGGCGTCGCGGACGGACTCCTCCGCCTGGCTGGCCCAGGCGTCGAGGGCGTCGGCGTCGTCGCGGGAGAGCTGGGCGGTGCGGGCGAGGGCCTCGACGACGCCCTTGCCGAGGGCCTTCTCCAGGGCGGGCAGGCCCTCGTGTCGCAGCCGGGAGCGGGTGTAGGCGGGGTCGGCGTTGTGCGGGTCGTCCCAGACGGGCAGGGACTGGACCATGCAGGCCTTGCGGGCGGTCTGCCGGTCGATGTGCAGGAACGGGCGGCGGTAACGGCCGCCGGCCCCCGAGACCGCGGCCATTCCCGACAGGGAGCGGATGCCGGAGCCGCGGGCGAGACCGAGCAGCACCGTCTCGGCCTGGTCGTCACGGGTGTGGCCGAGCAGGATCGCGTCGGCCCCGTGGCGTTCGGCGGCGGCGTCCAGTGCGGCGTAGCGGGCGTCGCGGGCGGCGGCCTCGGGCCCGCCGTCGCGGCCCACGGTCACGGAGACGGCCTCGACCGGGTCCAGGCCGAGTTCGCGCAGCCGCTGGGCGACCTCGTCGGCGCGCAGGTCGGAGCCGGACTGCAGGCCGTGGTCGACGGTGACGCCGCCCGCGCGGATGCCGAGCTTGGGGGCTTCGAAGGCAAGGGCGGAGGCGAGCGCCATGGAGTCGGCGCCGCCGGAGCATGCCACGAGCACGAGCGGCGAGGGCGCACGCTCGTGCGGGGCGGTGGCAGCGGCCGGCGGGAGTTGCGGGGCAGGGGGTGCCTGCCGGGCACCGCGCGTCGTGCGGTTCGGCGTCGGCACGCCGTACGGCGGCTGTCCGGGGAACTGCCCGACCCGCGACCCCGGCGAGGCGTGCGGGGCCTGCGCGGAGTGCGGTGGCTGCGTGGAGTGCGGGGCGTGCCGCGGCTGCGCGCCGCGGGGCGCATGCCCGGCGTGCGCGGTCTGCAGCTCGGGGTGGCGCAGCTCGGCGTCGTGCGAGGTCTGCTCGTCGAGGATGTCGTGGAGGACGCGGCGTACCGCCAGGCGTATCGCCGCGACCGCAGGATGGGGACCCATGTCCGGTTCCCTTCACGGAGTATTCGGGGGGTGAGCCCGAAGTCGGTCACTCAGAGTGTGTAGATGGTGACAGAAACGGGCGGTTCCCCGAGCATTGCACGCCTACGCATGCCTCACGGTCCCTCGGACGGGTGATTGAAGGAGCGTTTGCCTGCCGTCGGCCGGATTCGGTTCACGACGTCCTCATGCGCTTCACGACTCGGCCCTGCGGTGCACCCGGGCGACCCAGTCCGCCGGTTTGGCGATCTCCGCCTTGGTGGGGAGGGTGTTGGGCGAGGTCCACACCCGGTTGAAGCCGTCCATGCCGACCTCGTCGACGACCGCCCGCACGAAGCGCTCGCCGTCCCGGTACTGGCGCAGCTTGGCGTCCAGGCCGAGCAGCTTGCGCAGGGCCGTGTCCAGGCGCGAGGCGCCCTTTGCGCGGCGTTGCTGGAACTTCTCGCGGATCTCCGCCACGGTCGCGACGACGTCCGGGCCGACCCCGTCCATCACGTAGTCGGCGTGGCCCTCCAGGAGGGACATCACGGCGGTGAGGCGGCCGAGGATCTCCCGCTGGGCCGGGGACTGCACCAGCTCCACCAGGGAGCGGCCGCCGTCGTCCGCCTCGCCCTCGGGGCGGCCGCCGGCCAGCGACTGGGCGGCCTCCCGGATGCGCTCCAGGAAGGCCATGGGATCGACGTCGGTCTCCGCCAAGAAAGACTGGATTTCGCCCTCGAGGTGGTCGCGCAGCCAGGGCACCGCGGTGAACTGCGTGCGGTGCGTCTCCTCGTGCAGGCACACCCAAAGGCGGAAGTCGTGGGGTTCCACGTCGAGTTCCCGCTCGACGTGGACGATGTTGGGGGCGACGAGCAGCAGCCGGCCACCGCCGTTCTCCCCCGTGGGCAGATCGCGGCCGGCCGGGGCGAATGTCTCGTACTGGCCGAGGACGCGGGAGGCGAGGAAGGACAGCAGTATTCCGAGCTCGACCCCGGTGACCTTGCCGCCGACGGCGCCGAGGACCGCGCCGCCGGTGCTGCTGCCGCGCCGCTCCTGCATCTTGTCCAGCAGCGGCCTGAGGATCTCCCGGAACCCGGCGACGTTGGCGCGTACCCAGCCGGGGCGGTCGACCACGAGGACGGGGGTGTCGTGGGTCGCGTCGGTACCCAGACGAGTGAAGCCCCGGACGTGTTCCTCCGAGGCCCTGGCGTGCCGGCGCAGCTCCGCGACGACGGCCCGGGCCTCGTCGCGGCTCACCTCGGGGCCAGGACGTACCAGCCGGGTCGCGGTCGCGACCGCGAGATTCCAGTCGACCATCCCGGAAGATGCAGCACCACCGATGCTCGTCATGCGTCAACGGTACGTGAGCGCTGCCGCTGGGGGCAGGGCGGCGAAGGCCCGGCGGGCACGGAGCCGCGTGCCGGTTGCGGGTCGCCCGTCGCTGCCGCTACCGGCAGCCGCAGTTCGCCAGTGCCGTCGCCGTCCTGTCCAGGGCCGCCTGGGCCGCCTCGGGGCCGGTCGTGTTCTCCGTCAGGAACGCGAAGGCCAGCAGGTGGCCGTCCCGGTCGACGACCGTTCCGGCCAGCGCGTTGACGCCGGTCAGGGTGCCCGTCTTGGCCCGTACGACCCCTGCCGCGCCGTCCGAGGTGTAGCGGTCGGCCAGGGTGCCGGTGAAGCCGGCCACGGGCAGTCCGGTGAGCACCGCTCGGAGTTCGGGATGGGCCGGGTCGCCGGCCTTGCGCAGCAGGGAGGTGAGCAGGTCGGCGGTGAGCCTGTCGGCGCGGTTCAGGCCGCTGCCGTCGTGGAAGGCCGCGCCGGTCAGCGGCAGGCCGAGCCTGGTCAGCTGGGCGGCGATCGCGGCGGCACCGCCGTCGAAGTCCGGCCGGCCGCCGGTCGCCGCGGCCGTCTGCCGGGCGAGGGCCTCGGCGATGTCGTTGTCGCTGTTGGTGAGCATGCGTTCGACCACGTCGGACAGCGGTGGCGAGGAGACGGCCGCGAGGGTCTCCGCACGGCCGGTCGCCTTGGAGAGGCCGGGCGCAGTGGTGCGGATGCCGTGGGCGGACAGCAGCCGGGCGAAGGTGCGGGCCGCGTCGGCCGCCGGATCGATCGCCCGCGGGGCCGGTCCCCGGGCCGAGCCGTCGGTGCGGGCCTCGTCGGCCATCAGGGCGCTGACCGGGGCGAGGTTGTCGTTGACGCCGATGGGGTGCAGCTCGGGGCCGGCGTACAGGGTGGTGTCGTAGGACAGCGTCACCCGGCTCAGGCCGCGCCTGGTCAGCGCGGCCGCCGTGTCGTCGGCGAGGGTGCGCAGGCTCGCCCAGCCCCGGGCGTTCTCGCGGGCGGTGAGCGTGGGGTCGCCACCGCCGACCAGGACGAGCTCCCCGGTGTCGGGTTCCAGTGCGGCGCGGGTGGTGAGGCGGTGGTCGGCGCCGAGGGCGGACAGGGCGGCGACGGCGGTGGCGATCTTGGTGGTGGAGGCGGGGGTGAACGATTCGCCGGCGCCCTGGCCGTAGAGCCGCCGGCCGGTGGCGACGTCGACGACGGCCGCGGAGTGCCGGGTGCCGAGCTCCGTGCCGCTCAGCAGCGGGTCGAGCACGGCGGCGAAGGCGGGTCCGCCGGACGCCGACTTCACGGTGTTGCCGGTGGTGCCGAGGCCCACCAGCACGGGGGCGGCGCTGGGCGCGGGCTTCGGCCCGCCCTCGGCCGTGTCGGACGTATCGGACGTATCGCCGCGACGGCCGTGATCTGTGCCACCCGCGCGCTCCAGGGCGGCGGCCCGGTCGCGCTCGGCCGTACGCTGACCCGAGGAGTCCCAGGGACCGGCGGCGGTCACCACACCGGCGGTCAGCACCAGCCCGGCGGTGGCGGCGCCGGCGGTGAACTGCCAGGTCTTCGGCCTCGCCGGCCGCGGTCCGGTGGCCTGTGCAAGCCTCGCGACCAGCGGTTTCACGTCTCGCGCGGCCCGTGCGAGACGCGGTCCGGCGGCCCGCGCGAGGCGTGCCAGACGCGGTCTCGCGGCCCGCCAGGCCCTCAGCTCCGGCACGACCACCAGCCCCTTTCGCGATCACACACGTGCGTGAGGGACACTTAACCACCAGAACTATGTGCTGATCATGGAGGAGCCACCGGTGGAGTTCGACGTCACGATCGAGATCCCGAAGGGTTCGCGGAACAAGTATGAGGTGGACCACGAGACCGGTCGTATCCGCCTGGACCGTCGACTCTTCACTTCGACCAGCTACCCGGCCGACTACGGCTTTGTCGAGAACACCCTCGGCGAGGACGGGGACCCGCTGGACGCGCTGGTCATCCTGGACGAGCCGACCTTCCCGGGCTGCCTCATCAAGTGCCGTGCGATCGGCATGTTCCGGATGACGGACGAGGCCGGCGGCGACGACAAGCTGCTGTGCGTGCCGGCGTCCGACCCGCGGGTGGAGCACCTGCGGGACATCCACCACGTGTCGGAGTTCGACCGCCTGGAGATCCAGCACTTCTTCGAGGTCTACAAGGACCTGGAGCCCGGCAAGTCGGTCGAGGGCGCCAACTGGGTCGGCCGCACCGACGCCGAGGCGGAGATCGAGCGTTCGGTCAAGCGCTTCCAGGAGCACGGCGGTCACTGACCCCCACGCCGCGAACGGGTCGCACCGCCCCTGCGGGGGCGGTGCGACCCGTTCGTGTACGGGTGCGTCCGTCTGCGCATACTGAGGCTTACGGAAGGTGTCGTTCAGGGAGCGTTGCCCAGTGACGGATGCGGAGGACCGCAAGCCGCAGTCGGACGAGGCGAGGAGCGCGTTCACGCCGCCGAGGGGGACCTCGGTGACGCAGGTGACGCAGGTGATCCCGGTGCCGCCGTCCCCGGCGGTCGACGGTGAGTCGTCGACGACGTCCGAGTTCGCCGTCCCCGAGGGGCTGGCGGTGCCCAGGGCCGGGAGCGAGTCGGAGGCCACCTCCGAGTTCGCCCTCCCGGAGGGCCTGGAGGTCTCCGAGCCGCCGGCCGCGGAGCCCGAGGGGTCCGCGTTCAGCCCGCCGAGCACCTACAGCACCCGGCAGCCCCCGGCCGCCTTCACCCCGCCGGGCGGCATCCCCGTGGTCAGCCTGACCAAGGACGTCCCCTGGCAGGACCGGATGCGCACCATGCTGCGCATGCCGGTGGCCGAGCGTCCGGCGCCCGAGACGGTGCACAAGGCGGAGGAGGGCGGCCCGGCCGTCCCACGCGTGCTCGACCTGACCCTGCGCATCGGCGAGCTGCTGCTCGCGGGCGGTGAGGGCGCCGAGGACGTGGAGGCGGCGATGTTCGCCGTCTGCCGCTCCTACGGCCTGGACCGCTGTGAGCCGACCGTCACCTTCACCCTGCTGTCGATCTCGTACCAGCCGTCCCTCGTGGACGACCCGGTCACGGCGTCCAGGACGGTACGGCGCCGGGGGACCGACTACACGCGCCTCGCGGCCGTCTTCCGGCTCGTCGACGACCTGAGCGACCCGGAGACCCATGTCTCCCTGGAGGAGGCCTACCGGCGGCTGGCGGAGATCCGCCGCAACCGGCACCCCTATCCCGGCTGGGCGCTGACCGGGGCCGCCGGACTGCTCGCGGGCGCAGCCTCCGTGCTGGTCGGCGGCGACCTGCTCGTGTTCGTGGCGGCCGCGCTCGGCGCGATGCTCGGCGACCGGCTGGCCTGGCTGTGCGCGGGGCGCGGGCTGCCGGAGTTCTACCAGTTCACGGTGGCCGCGATGCCGCCGGCCGCGCTCGGCGTCGCACTGACGGTGGCGCACGTGGACGTGAAGGCGTCCGCGGTCATCACCGGTGGGCTGTTCGCGCTGCTGCCCGGGCGGGCGCTGGTGGCGGGCGTCCAGGACGGCCTGACCGGCTTCTACATCACAGCCTCCGCGCGCCTGCTGGAGGTCATGTACTTCTTCGTCGGCATCGTCACCGGGGTGCTGGTGGTGCTGTACTTCGGCGTGAAGCTGGGCGCCCAGCTCAACCCCGACGCGGCGCTGGGTCTCAACGAGCAGCCGCTGGTGCAGATCGTCGCGTCCATGCTGCTGTCGCTGACCTTCGCCGTGCTGCTGCAGCAGGAGCGGTCCACCGTGCTGTGGGTGACGCTCAACGGCGGTGTCGCATGGGTGGTGTACGGCGCGATGCACTACGTCGGCGGCATCTCGCCGGTGGCGTCCACGGCGGTGGCGGCGGGCCTGGTCGGGCTGTTCGGGCAGTTGCTGTCCCGCTACCGGTTCGCGTCCGCGCTGCCGTACACCACCGCCGCGATCGGGCCGCTGCTGCCGGGCTCGGCGACGTACTTCGGTCTGCTGTCGATCGCACAGAACAACATCGACAAGGGGCTGGTGTCACTGGCCAAGGCGGTGTCGCTCGCCATGGCCATCGCGATCGGGGTGAACCTGGGCTCGGAGATCTCCCGGCTGTTCCTCCGGGTGCCGGGTGGCTCCGCCGCGGGGCGCCGGGCGGCGAAGCGCACGAGGGGCTTCTGAGCGGCGGGGCTCAGGGGGCGCGGTAGTAGTCCCCGTCGTAGGGGTGCTGCTGGTTCCGGACGTCCTGCCGGCCGCCGTACGGCTGCTGCGGGTACTGCTGCGGCGGGTACTGCTGCGGCGGGTACTGCTCGCCGTAGTACTGGTCGTAGTCCCCCTGCCCGTACTGCTGCTGCTGTTCCTGCGGGTACTGCCCGTACTGCTGCTGTTCCTGCGGGTACTGCCCGTACTGCTGCTGTTCCTGCGGGTACTGCCCGTACTGCTGCTGGTTGCCGTACGCCTGGCTCTGTTCCTGGTACACCGGCTCCACGCGGCGCAGGCGGGTGGTGGCGTCGTCCATGACCGGCTGCTGGTACTGCCGCTGGGACGGAGGGTGTTCCTGGTACGCGGCGGCCGGCTCCTGCGGGCTGGTCTTCGCCTTGGCGCGGGCCCGCAGGAACTCGATGGCGATCGGGACCACCGAGACCAGGACGATCAGGATCAGGATCGCCTCGATGTTGTTCTTGACGAAGGCGTGCTGGCCCAGCCAGGAGCCGAGCAGGGTCACACCCGCGCCCCACAGCACGCCGCCGATGACGTTGAAGACCAGGAACGAGCGGTACCGCATGCCGCTGACGCCCGCGATGATCGGCGTGAAGGTACGCACGATGGGCACGAAGCGGGCCAGCACCAGGGACTTCGGGCCGTACTTCTCGAAGAACTCGTGCGCCTTGGCGACGTTCTCCTGCTTGAACAGGCGGGAGTCCGGGCGGTTGAAGAGCGAGGGTCCGACCTTCTTGCCGAACATGTAGCCGGCCTGGTCGCCCAGGACCGCGGCGAGGCAGATCAGCGCGATGGCTCCCCACAGGGGGAAGTCCATCTGCTTCGACGTGATCAGCAGACCGCAGGTGAACAGCAGGGAGTCGCCCGGCAGGAAGAAGCCGACGAGGAGGCCGGACTCGGCGAAGACGACGAGGAGCAGGCCCCAGATGCCGTAGTCACCGAGGAGGGTGTTCGGATCCAGCCAGCTCGGGCCGAGTGCAAGCGTCATCACGGTTCCGGGCTCCTGAGGGGGTGGGGAGATGCGGCGGCCGTACGGCCGGATGGGTGCTGCCGCACAAAGTATCAACGCCAGGTGTCCGCCCCGGGTTCCAAGGGCGCCGAAGAGGATGCGCCGTGGGCCCGCCGGATCCGGGCTGTGAGCCTCCCCCAAGCACTCGGCCAGCCCCGCGACCAGGCCATGGAGCGGCTGGTGGAGCAGGCACCCGCGCGGCGCCGACGCGGCGCCGGCGTTCCGCTTCGACGTGGCCGAGGCGGCGGACGCGGGCACGGAGGTGTGCGCGTACGGCACGGCGGTGGTCCCGGCCCGGGGGGTGACGCTGCGGCCGCCGCCCGGGCCGGGACCGGTCAGGAGGCGTGGCGGGCGGCGTTGGCGAGGATCGCCTCGCGCATGTACGCGGCCAGGCCCGGCCGGATGTTCTCGTAGGTCGCCGTGAAGCGCGGGTCGGCGACGTACATCTCGGCGAGGCACGTGTGCATCTCGTGCCCGCAGTCGTAGTAGCTGCCGGAGATGAACCGGCGGTGGTCCTCGGCCACGTCCATCGCCGCCTCGGAGCCGGCCGGCGTGCCCGCGTCGAGCAGCTGCGCCATGCGCCGGTGGATGGCGTCCTGCTCCTCGTTGATCCGCTTCCAGTCCTCCTTGGTGTACGCCGCGGTACGGCGCTGGGACTGCCGGTAGGCCTCCGTGTTCCCCCAGCGCTCCTGGACCTCGTCGGCGTACTGGTCGGGGTCGAAGTTCCCGAACACCTCGAACTTCTCCTCCGGCGTGAGATTGATCCCCATCTTGTGTGCCTCCATGGCGTGCTCCACGGCCGCGGCCATCTTCTGCAGCTTCTCGATCCGGGCGGTCAGCAGTTCGTGCTGGCGGCGCAGGTGCGCACGCGGGTCTGCCTTTCCGCCGGCCTGCTCGTCGAGCAGGGCCGCGACCTCCTCGAGCGGAAAGCCGAGCTCCCGGTAGAACAGGATCTGCTGCAGCCGGTCGAGGTCGGCGTCGTCGTAGCGCCGGTGGCCCGCGTGGCTGCGCCCGCCCGGGACGAGCAGGCCGATGTCGTCGTAGTGGTGCAGCGTGCGCACCGTCACCCCGGCGAATCCGGCGACCTGGCCCACGGAGTAGCTCACTTCCGCTCCCTTCTCGGTACGCCCTCCACCCTGAGGCCTGACGTGGCGTGAGGTGCAAGCCCGTCCCCCGCTCTGAATGTTGCACCCTTTTTGCCGGGTTGATCCGCTTATGGTGTGCCCGTGGCCCAGGACACCGCGCAACAGGCACCCGCCCACGGGGCGGCCCCGGCACGCGCCCTGCTGCCATTGATCCTGCCCGCCCTCGTCGTCGGGGTCGGCTCGAGCCTGCTCCTGCTGGTGGTGAGCGGGCTGGCCGAGCGGCTCCAGAAGGTGCTGTGGGGCGACCTGCCCGACGCACTGGGCATCGGCCCCTACTCCGTGGCGTGGATGCTGGTCATGCTCACCGCGACCGGGATCATGGTGGGGCTGGTGGTGTGGAAGGTGCCGGGGCACGCGGGACCCGACCCGGCCACGCTGGGTCTCTCGGCCGCGCCCATGCCTCCGATCGTGATCCCGGGCCTGCTGGTGGTCACCATGCTGATGCTGGCGGGCGGCCCCAGCCTCGGCCCGGAGAACCCGATCATCCTGGTGAACGTGGCGCTCGCCTTCTGGGTGGGCCGCCGGCTGCTGCCCCGGGTACCGGGCGTGGTGTGGCCGTTGCTGGCGGAGGCGGCGACGATCGGCGCACTGTTCGGCACGCCGGTGGCCGCGGCGCTGGTCATCTCCGAGGCCATGGCCGGACGGCCGGTGCGCGGTGCGCTGTGGGACAACGTCTTCGCGCCGCTGGCCGCGGGAACCGCCGGGGCCATGACGATCAACCTGCTGGCCCAGCCGGTCTTCGATCTGCGCCTGCCCGAGATGGGCGGTCCCCGTTGGGTGGACGTGGCGGCCGCCCTGGTGGTCGCCTCCCTGGCCGCGGTGCTCGGCATGTGCGCGGTGTACGCCTTTCCGTACGTCCACAGGGTCTTCTCCCTGCTGGGGCACCCCATGCTGGCGCTTCCGCTCGGCGGACTCGTGCTGGGCCTGCTGGGCGCCCTGGGCGGCCGTCTGACGCTCTTCAAGGGGCTGTCGGAGGTGGAGGAGCTGGCCCGGAACCCGGAGGGCTGGTCGGCGGGGCAGTTCGCGACGATGTCGGTGGTGAAACTGGCGGCGCTGCTCGTCGCCGCGTCCTGCGGCTTCCGCGGCGGGCGGATCTTCCCGTCCGTCTTCATCGGCGCCGCCTTCGGTCTGGCCGCCCACGCCGCGGTGCCGGCGGTGCATCCGGCGGTGGGCGTGGCGACGGGCGTACTGGGCATGCTCCTGGCCGTCACCCGGCAGGGCTGGGTGAGCCTGTTCACGGCGGCGGTCCTCGTCGGCTCGCCGTCGATCCTCGCCCTGCTCTGCGTCGCCTCGCTGCCCGCCTGGTTGCTGGTGACCGGACGGCCGCAGATGCAGCTCAAGGAGGACGGGACGGCGATCAGATGACCGGCCCGGCCGTTGGTTCCCCTTCCCAGGAGGCTGTTGCATGCCGCTTCACCGAGGGCACGAGAAGCCCGATGAGCGTCCCCTGTCCGTCAACCCCTTCTACGGGGAGGCGAATCCGGCCGTCGAGATGACCGAGGCCCCGCCCAAGCACCGGCTGCCGGAAGCGCCCCTGATGCCCTCGACGGCGTACCAGGTCGTGCACGACGAGCTGATGCTGGACGGCAACTCCCGGCTGAACCTCGCCACGTTCGTCACCACGTGGATGGAGCCGCAGGCGGGCACCCTGATGAACGAGTGCCGCGACAAGAACATGATCGACAAGGACGAGTACCCGCGCACCGCCGAGCTGGAGCGGCGCTGTGTGGCCATGCTCGCCGACCTGTGGAACGCGCCGGACCCCTCGGCCGCCGTGGGCTGTTCGACCACCGGGTCGAGCGAGGCGTGCATGCTCGCGGGGATGGCCCTCAAGCGGCGCTGGGCGGCGCGCAACGCCGACCGCTATCCCGCGCGGGACGTACGGCCGAACCTCGTCATGGGCGTCAACGTCCAGGTCTGCTGGGAGAAGTTCTGCAACTTCTGGGAGGTGGAGGCCCGCCAGGTGCCCATGGACGGCGACCGCTTCCACCTCGATCCGCAGGCCGCCGCCGAACTGTGCGACGAGAACACCATCGGGGTCGTCGGCATCCTCGGCTCCACCTTCGACGGCTCCTACGAGCCGATCGCCGACCTGTGCGCGGCCCTGGACGCCCTGCAGGAGCGAACCGGCCTGGACGTCCCGGTGCACGTGGACGGAGCGTCCGGGGCGATGGTCGCGCCCTTCCTGGACGAGGACCTGGTGTGGGACTTCCGTCTCCCGCGCGTGGCCTCGATCAACACCTCCGGGCACAAGTACGGGCTGGTCTACCCGGGTGTCGGCTGGGCGCTGTGGCGCGACAAGGAGTCGCTGCCCGAGGAGCTGGTGTTCCGGGTCAACTACCTGGGCGGCGACATGCCGACCTTCGCCCTCAACTTCTCCCGGCCCGGCGCCCAGGTCGTCGCGCAGTACTACACGTTCCTGCGGCTGGGCCGCGAGGGCTACCGGCTGGTGCAGCAGTCCACCCGGGACGTGGCACGCAGCCTCGCCGACCGCATCGAGGCGCTCGGCGACTTCCGGCTGCTGACCCGCGGCGACGAGCTGCCGGTGTTCGCCTTCACCACGGCGCCCGACGTCCAGGCGTACGACGTCTTCGACGTCTCCCGGCGGCTGCGCGAGGCCGGCTGGCTGGTACCGGCGTACACCTTCCCGCCGAACCGGGAGGATCTGTCCGTGCTGCGCGTGGTCTGCCGCAACGGCTTCTCGGCGGATCTCGCCGAACTCTTCGCGGAGGACCTCGGCCGCCTGCTGCCGGACCTGCGCAGGCAACCGCATCCCCAGATCCGGGACAAGGCCGCGGCCACCAGCTTCCACCACTAGTAGTGCTGTGGCCGGAAAGGTTTGCCGGAGAGCTCGCGGCGTCCGGTGCGGTGCATCGCAGGGCGGAGCATCGCCCGCGTACCGGATGTACTCGGGTGATGCGACAACGCGGCGAGGTGCCGTGCCGGGCGTCGCGAGCCGGTGAACCTTTCCGGTCGCAGCACCAGGTCAGCACTAGGTCCTGTCGTCACATGCCCGTCGTCCCAGGGCCCGGGCGGGTTCGCCGCCCGGGCCGGACCGCCCCGGGTCCGGGCCACTGACCGAACTTGATCAGTGGTCGTCCCCCGGATGCCGCTCTCCCGTCGCGTACGGGTTCTCCTCGCCCTCGGCCAGGACCCCGACGAACGGCTCGCCCTCTCCGGCGAAGGTGTAGGCACCGCCCTCCAGCCGCTCCACGAGCCCCCTGGTCCAGGCGGCGTGGGAGTCGGCCGTGTGGACCCAGAGATTCATGATCTCTCCGATGTGACCGAGCCGTTCGGGACCGTCCTCGGGGACGTAGTGCCCGGTGACGGTGGTCCGCCACTGCCCGATCCGCCGGATCCGCTCCCTGAGCAGGGCGATCGCCTCCTCCCTCGGCAGATCGACGAGGAAGCCGACGGCCGCGGACTGGATGTCCGTCTTCTGGTCGTAGGAGACCAGGGCCTCGCGCAACAGGCGGAAGTACTCCTCGTCCCCGGCGTCGGTGATCTCGTACTCGGTGCGGGGCGGGCCGCCGGCCGTGGAGGGGGCGGTCTCGTGCGCGTGCAGCAGCCCCTGCTTCTCCATCTGCTTCAGCGCGTGGTAGATCGAGCCGGGCTTGGCGTTGGACCACTCGTGCGCGCCCCAGTACTCCAGGTCGTTGCGCACCTGGTAGCCGTGGGCCCGCCCGTGCTGACGGACGGCGCCCAGCACGAGGAGACGGATCGCTGACATGCCGTCCAGGTTATTGCCGCGGGCTCAGTCCGCCTGTGCGGCCTGTGCCAGGGCGAGCAGCTCGAACGCGGTCCTGCCGTCCAGCGACTCGCGGATGATGTCGGCGTGACCGGCGTGCCTGGCGGTCTCACGGATCAGGTGCAGGCACAGCCAGCGCATGGAGACCCGCTCGTCGGGCGGGAACCAGGGGTCGTTCGGGAGCGGGAAGGTGTCGTCGAAGCTGGGGACGGACCGTATGAAGGCCTCCGTCCCGGCGGCGACCTTCTCCCAGTACGCCAACTGTGAGGCGACCGTCTCCTCACCGAGGAGCTGGAAGCACTCGTGCCAGTTCGACTCGTCCCGCTCGACCGCCGGTGGTTCCTGCTTCGCCCGGGCCACCCAGCCCTGCTCCGTCTCGGCGACATGCTTGAGCAGGCCGCCCAGGGACAGCTCGCCGGCAGTCGGGCGGGAGCGGGCCTGTTCCTCGGTCAGTCCGAACACCGCCCGGCGGAGCCCGCCGCGCTGCTCCTCGAGGAAGGACAGCAGCGCTCCGCGCTCGTCGCCCTGTGCCTCGGCTCGCACGTGAGTGACCATGACCGGCCGCCTTTCGTCGCATTCATCGGCTCCTGCTGACACCGACGACGCTACGGGTTCTTTAGGTCAGAATCCGTCCGCAAGGACCGGCCGCCGAGGAGGATCGTCGGCCCCCGCCGGCACTAGAACGGGAAGCCGCTGCGGCCGTGCTGCACCGAGATCCACTTCACCGTGGTGAAGGCGTCCAGCATCGTCTCGCCGTTCAGCCGGCCGACACCGGAGTGCTTCTCGCCGCCGAAGGGCACGATCGGCTCGTCATGGACGGTGCCGTCGTTCACGTGGAACATCCCGGTGTCGATCCGCTTGGCGAAGGCCACACCGCGCTCGACGTCGGCCGTGTGCACGGCGCCGCTGAGCCCGTAGGGGGTGTCGTTGACGATCCGCACCGCCTCCTCCTCGCCGTCGAACGGGATGAGGAAGGCGACCGGGCCGAAGACCTCCTGCTGAAGCAGCGCGGAGCCGGCGGGCACGTCCGTCAGGACCGACGGCTCGACCAGGTTGTCGGTGGTGTTGCCGTGCACCAGGGCCGTGGCGCCCTCGGCGATCGCCTGCGCCACGGCAGCCGAAACGGCGTTGGCCTGGGTGGAGTTGATCACCGGCCCGATGACGGTCTGCGGGTCGCGCGGGTCGCCGACCTTCAGCGACTTCACCTTGGCGACGAACTTCTCGGTGAACTCCTCGGCGATCGAGCGGTCCACCATGACCCGGTTCGCCGCCATGCAGACCTGGCCCTGGTGGACGTACCGGCTGAAGACGGCCGCGTCGACCGCGTAGTCCACGTCGGCGTCGTCGAGCACCACGATCGCGCTGTTGCCGCCCAGTTCCAGGACCGAGCGCTTGAAGTGGGAGGCGCAGACGGTGGCGACGTGCCGGCCGACCTTGTCGGAGCCGGTGAAGGAGATGACCTTGGGGACCGGGTGCTCGAGGAAGGCGTCCCCGATCTCGGCGATGTCCGTCACGACGACATTGAGCAGACCGCCCGGCAGCCCCGCGTCCTCGAAGATCTTCGCGACCAGGGTGCCGCCCGTGACCGGCGTGTTCTGGTGGGGCTTGAGCACCACGCCGTTGCCGAGGGACAGGGCCGGGGCCACCGACTTGATCGACAGCAGGAAGGGGAAGTTGAAGGGGCTGATCACACCGACCACGCCGACCGGAACGCGGTAGACGCGGTTCTCCTTGCCGTCGATCGGGGACGGGATGATCCTTCCCTCGGGCCGCAGTGCCAGGTGGACCGCCTCGCGCAGGAACTCCTTGGCGAGGTGCAGTTCGAAGGCGGCCTTCAGCCGGGTGCCGCCGAGCTCGGCGGTGATCATCTCGGCGATCTCCTGCTCGCGCTCCTCGATCAGGCGCAGCGCCTTCTCGAACACCCCGCGGCGGGCGTAGGCGTTGGTCGCGGCCCACTCCTTCTGGGCGCGGGCCGCGGCCCGGTATGCCTGGTCCACCTCGTCGACCGTGGCTATGGTGATCGAGGCCAGCTTCTCGTCGTCGTACGGATTGAAGTCGATGATGTCCCAGGAGCCGGTGCCCGGGCGCCACTCGCCGTCGATGTACTGCTGGGCCAGGTCGGTGAAGTAGGACGACATGTGATCCCTCAAATCCCCTGCTGCCGAGGCGGTCGAAGCAGTCGGAACCCGATCAACTTCCGATCACTTCTTCACGGTTATTCACGGTCTGATCGCACGTCATCGTACTTGTGCATCAGGGGAGTTGGACGGGAGTTGGGCGTCCGTCCCACCGCGGCCGGGGAATTCCCCGTGAACCTAGGAGAGCTGGAGGAGCCCGCGCAGCAGGTCACGGCTCTCGTCCGGCCCGGGGCTGTCGTGCTGCAGTTCCTTGAGCGCCTTCTCGTACTGGGCGACGTCCTCGCGCTTGTCCAGGTAGAGGGCGCTGGTGAGCTGCTCCAGGTAGACCACGTCCGACAGGTCGGAATCCGGGAAGCTGAGGATCGTGAAGGCGCCGGACTCGCCGGCGTGGCCGCCGAAGCTGAACGGCATGACCTGCAGCCGTACATGGGGCCGCTCGGAGAGCTCGATCAGGTGCTGCAACTGGCCACGCATCACCTCGCGGTCGCCGTAGGGGCGGCGCAGGGCGGCCTCGTCCAGGACGATGTGGAGCTCCGGGGCGTTCTCCGAGACGAGGTACTTCTGCCGTTCCAGGCGCAGTGCCACGCGCCGCTCGACGTCTGCCTCGCTCGCGCCCTGCATGCCGCGCCGCACCACCGCGCGGGCGTACGCCTCGGTCTGCAGCAGCCCGTGCACGAACTGGACCTCGTAGACGCGGATCAGCGAGGCCGCGCCCTCCAGGCCCACATAGGTGGGGAACCAGCTGGGCAGGACGTCGGAGTAACTGTGCCACCAGCCCGCGACGTTGGCCTCCTTGGCGAGGGAGAGGAGTGAGATGCGCTCCGCCTCGTCCGTGATGCCGTACAGGGTCAACAGGTCTTCCACGTCTCTGGTCTTGAAGCTCACCCGGCCCAGCTCCATCCGGCTGATCTTCGATTCCGAGGCGCGGATCGAGTACCCTGCCGCCTCGCGCGTGATCCCCCGTGCTTCCCGCAGTCGCCTGAGTTGCGAGCCGAGCAGCATGCGCCGCACCACCGATCCGGGCTCTCCCGCGCTCACGTTCGCCAGCCTCCCCAACCGTCTTCAAGGGCCGCAGTCTGCCACTAAATCACTCCGAGCAGTACTCGTGCGATTACGGAAACGGAAAGAGACCGAAGAAACCGCACAGCCGGAGGCAAGAAGGGGGCAAGCGGCGGACGAGAAGATGGCGGAAAAAATGGCCAGTAAGCGGTACGGGAGGGTCCAATTCGGTCTCGTGCACGTGCATCTGCCCTTGCATCTGCTGTACGCATCCGAAACCATGGTCTCGCGCCACCGCTGCATCGCAACGACCGCGAATTCCCGGGAGTGCCTCGCATGGGGACGAATGGATCGACCATGCTCGAGCCGTTACGGCAGGGCCTTCCGCCGCTGGATCCCGCGGCCGTGTCCAACGCCGCCTCCTGCGCTCTGCCGGCCCGCTACGAAGCCGTTCGCGAGGCCAGGCAGTTCACCCGCAGAACGCTCGACCAGTGGGAACTGGGCGACCGCTTCGACGACGTCTGCCTGGTGGTCTCCGAACTGGTCACCAACGCGCTGCGGCACGCGCTGCCGGCGCCGTCGGCGATCCCGCGCGCCTGCGAACAGGGCCCGGAGGTCTCGCCCGTGCGGCTGCACCTGATGCGCTGGAGCGAGCGGCTGGTGTGCGCCGTGCGCGACCCCAGCCAGGACAGCCCGGTCGCCCGCGAGACGGACGACTTCTCGGCCGAGTCGGGCCGCGGTCTGTTCCTCGTCGACTCCTTCAGCGACAGCTGGGGCTGGCACCCGATGGCCGGCGGCCCGGGCGGCAAGGTCGTCTGGGCGCTGTTCCGGCTGCACCCTGCCGAGTGAAGAACCGCGGCGATTTCCCACGCCGCGGTTCTACGCGCGTCATGGTGCGTCCGGCGCCGTGCACCTCATGTCGCCGCCGCACGTCGCCCGGCGCTTCGAGGCCGCCGCCTCAGCCCGCGATCAGATGGTCGAACTCGCCGTCCTTGATGCCCAGCAGCATCGCCTCGATCTCCGCGCGCGTGTAGACGAGCGCGGGACCGTCGGGGAAGCGCGAGTTGCGCACGGCCACGTCCCCGCCCGGCAGCCGCGCGAACTCCACGCAGGAGCCCTGCGAGTTGCTGTGCCGGCTCTTCTGCCAGGCCACCCCGTGCAGCTGCGTGGCCTCCATGCCGTTGTACACGTCGTACCCCCCGTACACGCCCTCAACGTCGTGGTCCACAGGTCGCTCCCCGGTGGTGCACTGGCTGGTGTGGCCATTGATGCATCGGTCAACTGACCCGGATCATAACCCTGTTCATGTGCAGATGCGTGGGCAGATGCACGTGCACGCGGAGTGGTTCGACGGTTACAGCTTTGACGTCCGCTTTACCGAACTCGCTGGAGCGTCTGCCCGAGAGCCCGCAGGACATGCGTCCGCCAGCCCCCGTCCATGATCCTCCGCGCCATCATCTGCGCCGGGTCGTCCGGATCGAATCCCTCGTGCACAAGGAAGAGACGCGTACCGCGGCCCTCGTGTTCCAGTGTCCAGGTGAGTGTCCAGTCCGCGGGACCGGCCGGATCGGCGTCGGCCCAGCGGACGGACAGCATCCGCTCGACGTCGTAGGCGAGGACCTCCACCTCGACGACGCCGGAGAAGCCGGAGTTGGGCCGCGGGACGGAGGTCATCCGGTACCGGTGGCCGACCTCCAGACGGAAGTGCTCGGCGCCCGGCATCTGCCACTGCGCGAGCAGCGCGGGCTCGGTGAGGGCCCGCCAGACCTTGGCGGGCGGGTGCGGGAAGAACTGGTCGACGCGGATGGTGGTGAGGTCGCCGGACTCGCCACCACCGTCTTCAGGTGTGTCGTTCATGTGCGGCCATCGTCGGGCATGCGGTCCAGCAGTTCGCCGAGTTCCTTCATCCGGCCGCGCCAGAACCGCTCGTACGGATGGAGCCAGTCCTGCACCTCGGCGAGCGGGGCCGCCTCGAGGCGGTAGATGCGCTGCCGGCCGGAGCGCCGCTCGGAGACGAGGCCGGCCTCCCGGAGCACCTTCAGGTGCTCCGAGAGGCTGGGGCGGCGCATGTCGAAGTGGTCGGCCAGGGCCTGGACGGGCTGGGGTCCCGCCTCGCGCAGCAGCCGCAGCACCTCGCGGCGGGTGGCGTTGGCGAGCGCGGCGAAGACGCGGTCCTCGGCGGCGATACCCGTCCCGTCCATGGTCCCGTCAGAACCCTTCCTTCTCCGTCAGCAGCATCAGGCCGTTGCCGTCGGGATCCCGGAAGGAGGCCATGCGCCCCCACGGCAGTTCGTCCGGACCCCGCACGACGACCCCGGCCTCCGCGAGCCGCGCGCAGTCGGCGTCGACGTCGGTGGTGACCAACATGATCCCGCGCGCCGACCCGGGCACGAAATCGCCCATGCCCGGACCGGAGAGCGTGAAGACCGTCTGCGCGCCCTCGGGCGCGACCTGGAGCCACCGGCCCGCGGGCAGCTGCCGGTCCGCGGTGACCTCGAAGCCGAGGACGTCCGCGTAGAAGCGCAGGGCGCGGTCCTGGTCGGCGACGGGGAGGGTGACGAAGGAGGCGTGGGTGATGTTCACGGGAACGACAATAGGTAGGTAAATTCCTACGCGTCAATCGTGGGGAAACACCTGCCCGCAGGAATCGCCCACCCTCCTGTCGGCGCCTGGTAGCTTGCTGCGGTCGTACCGGCCGCCGGGCGGCCGACCGGTTCCAGCTTGGGGGCTTCAAGTGACTACGGCGATTTCGGCGGCCAGGGCGACCCCGGGGGCGAGGACGGTGCGAATCGCGGCCGCGGCCCTGCTCGGCGCGCTCGCGCTGACCGCGTGCGACAGCGGCGGCGGCTCCGGCGCCAAGGACGGCGCCTCCGCCACCCCCACCGCACCCTCGACCGCGAACAGCGGCGGCGGCGCGGGCAGCACGGGCGGCACGTCGGCCAAAGGTGCCGAGCTGAACGGCAGCTGGCTCGCCACCAGCGGGGGCAAGGCCGTGGTGCTGATCATCACCGGCAGGCAGGCGGCGCTCTTCGCGACCGACCGGACGACGTGCACCGGGGCCTGGGGCGAGGAGTCCGGGAAGCGCGTGATCCACCTCGGCAAGTGCAAGGCCCGCACGACGGGCACGGTGGACTCCGTCAACAAGACCACCCTCCAGGTTACCTGGGAGGGTGGTCTCGGCCAGGAGACGTACACCCGGTCGGAGGGTGCGGCGCTACCGTCGGGTCTGCCCACGGCGAGCCTCGGCTCCTGACCTACAAGCCAGGCCCGGTGGCGGGGCGGGCAACCGCGCCGCACGCTCGTACGTGATGATCCTTGAGCATCGTCACGACCCTAGGAACCAGCTCATGCGCGCCATTCCGATCACTGTCACCGCCCTCGCCGCGGCCCTCCTCCTCTCCGCCTGCGACAGCGGCGGCAGCAGCAGCGGCAGCGGCACCGACACCGGGAGCAAGAACACCGACAGCACGGCCTGCCGGATCGGTGAGATCGGGCTGCAGGTCGGCCCCGCCAACGCCGCGCCCGCCGCCGGTGACACCGGCAACGTCCCCGTCACCCTCACCAACAAGGGCGCCCGGTGCACCCTGGAGGGCTTCCCGGGCCTCGCCCTGTCCGCCGGGAGCGCCTCGGCGACCGTACCGGCGGACAAGACGGGCCAGCCGCAGAAGCTGACCCTGGCCAAGGGCGACACGGCGTCCTTCACGCTCACCTATGTACGGGGCAAGGAGGGCGACGCGAAGAGCCTGGCGGCGACCTCGCTGAAGATCGGCCTGCCCGGGGCGTCCGACAGTCAGAGCTTCAAGTGGTCGTACGGTCCGGTGCAGGGCAAGAAGGACGCCACCGATCCGGACGCGTCGGTGACGGCTCTCCAGCAGGCTGGGGACTGACGGACTCCGGGCTCGGGACCGGGGACTCGCTCACAACCGGACTCGGGACCGGGGACTCGCTCACAACCGGACTCGGGCTCGCTCACGGCCGGGCTGGAGGCCCGCGGTGGGTGCAAGGGGCGACGTGGCACGTCAGCGAAGTGGCGGGCGGGCCCTGACCTGTGCCCGGTCGGCCGCCTGCGCGCCCTCCGTCCAGCCCGCCGCGTCGCTCACACCGCGCAGGCGGGTGGTGGTCGTCTCGGGGAACATGCTGTCCAGCCGGTCGGTGACCGCGACGTCCCGGCTCGCCAGGACGGGCAGCAGGTCCTCGGTCACCTGGGTGTCGGCGGCGGCCGCGAGGCGGGTGCCGATGCGGTGGGCGTAGGCGGCGAGGAAGGACTGCCGGAAGGTCTTGGTCCGCTTGCGCCCACCCGCCCTTTGCGCCGCCTCGGCCCTTGCCATCGCGGCCGTGGCCTGGACGAGGAGCGAGGTGTAGAGCAGTTCGACCGCCTCCAGGTCGGCCTCGAAGCCGACCACCGTGGAGAAGCCGAGGGTTTCGTTCCACACGGCCCGGCAGTGGTTGGCGCCGGCGACGGCGTCCAGCAACACGGCCTTGGCCTCCTCGTACGGCGGTTCGACGCCGATGCGGCAGGCGCCGGGGGCGTCGGGCGACAGGGTGCGCGCGGCGAGCAGCGCCTCGTCGATGCTGTGCCGGGCCATCAGCTCCTGCGCCTTGGCGCTCAGCGCCTCCGCCTCCTCCGGGAACCCGGTCGCCTCGGCCTTGGCCAGCAGCGCCCGGATCCGGGCGAGCATGCGCGAATCCCCGGCCGCGGCACTCTTGGACGCGGCCCTTCTGGGCGGGTGCGCGGGCTCGTCGAGAGGTTCCAGCGCGGGCAGCCGCAGGAGCAGACGGTACAGCTCCAGGATGGCGGTGACGTGCGAGAAACGGTCGGTGCTCGGCGGCTCCTCGGTGGTCAGCTCCTCGATCTGGGCGGCCCAGCGGGGGCCGCGCGGCCGGTCGTGCGGAGCCTGCGCGCGGACCAGCGCCGCCACGAGCCGTACGTGCACGTCGCCGAGCTCCCGCCGCACGATCCGCACGACATCGGCGGGCTGCCAGCCCCGCCGCCACGCCGCCGCGACGAACTCCTTTCCCCTAGTGGCCAGTTCGGCGTCCGCCGCCGGGTCGGCCGCGAGCAGCGAGGCGCCGGTGTCGAGGGCGTCGTCGGTGGTGGTGTGAAGGGCGGACCGGAGGGCGCGGTCGACGGTGCTGCGGGTGGTCACGCGTCGATCGTGCCATGGGGGCGGAGGAACACTGTCCACACCCTGTGGACAGCGAGAGGGCGTGAGGGAGGGGACAGGCTCGGGGCGATCGTCAACTCCGGGTTGACGGTGGCGCATGTGTCAACCTACGGTTGACACATGACGAACCCCGCCATCAGGTCGACCGTCCGTCTGGACGACCTCATCTCGGCCATCAAGACAGTCCATCAGGAACCCCTCGAGCAACTCCAGGACGCGGTACTCGCGGCCGAGCACCTCGGTGAGGTGGCGGACCACCTCATCGGGCACTTCGTCGACCAGGCACGGCGCTCCGGCGCCTCATGGACCGACATCGGCAAGAGCATGGGCGTCACCCGGCAGGCTGCGCAGAAGCGGTTCGTACCCAAGGAGTCGGCCGATCTCGACCCCAGCCAGGGCTTCAGCCGTTACACGCCGCGCGCCCGCAAGGTCGTCATGGCCGCCCACGACGCGGCCAAGGCGGCCCGGAGCTCCGAAGGCACGCCCGCGCACCTCGTCCTCGGGCTGCTGACCGAGCCGGAGGCCATGGCCGCGAAGGCGGTCGAGGACCAGGGCGTCTCCCTGGAAGCGGTCCGCGAGGCCGCGACCGCCGCGCTGCCGCCCGCGTCCGCCGACCCCCCCGAGCTCGTCCCGTACGGACCGGCCGCCAAGAAGGCCCTGGAACTCACCTTCCGCGAGGCACTGCGCCTGGGCCACAACTACATCGGCACGGAGCACATCCTGCTGGCCCTGCTGGAACTGGAGAACGGCCAAGGCGTCCTGAGCGGCCTCGGCCTCGACAAGGCGCGCACCGAGGAGTACGTGGCGACGGTCTTGGCGCAGTTGCTGAAGGACCGTGAACACGACGACCAGAACGACCGGAAAGACCAGAACGACCGGAACGGGCAGGACCAGGACGGGCAGGACCGGAACGAGCAGGGCGGGAACGAGCAGGACCGGAACGAGCAGGGCGGGAACGAGCAGGGCGGGGCCGGGCATGGCGAGGGCGGGCGGGGCGAGGCCGGGCGGGGCGACTGACCCACCGCCGAAACCGCAGGTCGGAGCCATTGTCAGAGCCGTCTGCGAGACTCGCGGACATGACCGGCCGATGGGCTCTGGCTCCGACCGAGGACGGTGGCGCCGAGGTCGCCCCCCTCGGTCCGGAGGGGCTGCCCGCCGGGCCGGCGCACCGGGAGGCGGACCTCGCCGGGGCCGTCCGCCGCAGACCGGACGTCACGCGGTGGGTGTGGCGTTCCACCCCCGAGGTCTATCCGCGCCTGCTCGCCGCGGGGGTGCGAGTGGAGCGGTGCTACGACATCGAGGACGCAGAGACGCTCCTCCTCGGCCACGAGGGGCACTCCGGCGAGCCCCGGTCGGCGGCCGCCGCGCTGGCGCGGCTGCGCGGCGGCCCCGTACCGCCGGATCCGCCGCAGCGGTCCGCCGAACCCGGTGCGCAGTCCCCGCTCTTCGAGCCGCAGGGCGTCCGCCTGCCCCTCGAGGACCTGATCGCGGTCTACGCCGAGCAGCAGCGGCGGCACGACCGGACGGTCCACCCGGACCGCATGCGGCTGCTGACCGCCGCGGAGTCGGCGGGCATGCTGGTGGCGGCCGAGATGAACCGCGCGGGCCTGCCGTGGAGCGCGGACGTCCACCGCGAGGTGCTGCGCGAACTGCTCGGCGAGCGCTACGCGGGCGGCGGTGAGCCGCGCCGCCTGGCCGAACTCGCCGACGAGGTGTCCACCGCCTTCGGCCGCCGGGTGCGACCCGATCTGCCCGCCGACGTCGTCAAGGCCTTCGCCCAGGCGGGGATCAAGGTCAGGTCCACCCGCCGGTGGGAGATCCGGTCCGTCGACCATCCGGCCGTGGCACCCCTGCTGGAGTACAAGAAGCTGTACCGGATCTGGGTCGCCCACGGCTGGTCCTGGCTTCAGGACTGGGTGCGCGAGGGGCGGTTCCGGCCGGAGCTCCTCGCGGGCGGGACGGTCACCGGCCGCTGGGTGACCAACGGCGGGGGCGCGCTGCAGATCCCCAAGGTCATCCGCCGGGCCGTCATCGCCGATCCCGGCTGGCGGCTGGTCGTCGCCGACGCCGACCAGATGGAACCGCGGGTGCTGGCGGCGATCTCCCGCGACCCCGGCCTGATGGAGGTGGCCGGCCGGGAGAGCGATCTGTACCAGTCCGTCTCCGACCGCGCCTTCTCCGGCGACCGCGCCCAGGCCAAGCTCGCCGTGCTCGGCGCGGTGTACGGCCAGACCTCCGGCGACGGCCTGAAAAACCTCGCCGCCCTCAGACGCCGTTTCCCGAAGGCGGTGGCGTACGTCGACGAGGCGGCACGGGCCGGCGAGGAGGGGCGGCTCGTACGGACCTGGCTCGGCCGGACGTGTCCCCCGGCGGCCGGGACGGCGGAGGACGCGACCCAGGAGGCGGGCCTCCCCCAGGACGACCCGGCCGAGCAGCCTGCCGGGCAGCCCGCCGACCAGGGCTGGATGCCGGGGTACGCCTCCTCCGACTCCCGCGCCCGCGGCCGCTTCGCCCGCAACTTCGTCGTCCAGGGCAGCGCCGCCGACTGGGCCCTGCTGCTCCTCGCCGCGCTGCGCCGCACCTGCCGGGACCTGGCGGCCGAGCTGGTCTTCTTCCAGCACGACGAGGTGATCGTGCACTGCCCGAAGGACGAGGCCGACACGGTGGTCGAGGCGATCCGGGAGGCGGCGGAGCTGGCGGGGCGGCTGACGTTCGGCGAGACGCCGGTACGGTTCCCGTTCACGACGGCGGTGGTGGAGTGCTACGCGGACGCGAAGTGACACCGGCTCGGCGGCCTCGGTGAGTCAGGCTTCGTCCAGGTTCGACGACGCCTCGGCGAGCAGTTCCCGCAACTCCCGTGCCACGGCCTTGTCGTCCGTCCCGTCCAGCGCCGCGAGCGCCGCCCGCCACTGCTCGTACGCCTCCTCCACGCGTCCCTGCTCGCGCAGCAGGAGCCCGTGCTGGTGGCGGGCGAGTCCACCGGTGTAGCGGTCGGCGCGGGCGTCGGCACGGCGCAGCAGTTCGGCACACTCGCGCTGGGCGCGTTCGCTGCGGCCCAGCCGGCGCAGTGCCCGGACCAGCCCGAGCCGGGTCTGGGACTCGCCGTGCCAGTCACCGTGTCCGCCGAGAATGCGCAGGCTCTCCTCGAAGTGCCGGGCCGCGGCCGCCGGTTCGCCGAGGGTGAGGTGGGCGTAGCCGATGTTGCAGTGCGCGGTGTGCTGCACGATGACGGCGCCGATCCCGTCGCCGATGGCGAGCGAACGCCGGTGCTGCTCGATGGCGGCGCGTGGATCGGTGTGCTCGTAGAGGTTGCCGAGGTGGCTGTGGGTGACGGCTTCGCCGTAGGGGTCGTTCAGCCGCCGCGAGTACTCCAGGCTCTGCCGCAGCGCCTGGCCGGACTCCTCGTACCGGCCGAGCCCTTCGAGGAGGAGCCCGCGGTTGTTGAGACCGCGCCGGATGCGGGAGGCCACACCGAGCCGGCGCCAGATCGCCAGCGAGCGGTCGTTGAGGGCCAGGGCGTCGCTGTGCCGGCCGGTCAGGAAGTGCAGCCCGGCGAGATCGCCCAGCGCATACGCCTCGCCGGCCTCGTCCCCCAGCCGGCGCGCCACCCCGAGCGCGGCCCGCCCGAGCACCGCCATCTCGGCGACCCGCCCACTGCGTTGCACGTAGGGGAAGTAGAGGCGCAGAAGGGTAGAGAGGTGGGTGAGGTGGGTGAGGTGGGCGGTTCGCCGGTCACCGGAGCCGGCCCCGGCCGCCCCCACGTACCGCTCCGTCAGGGCGACGACGTTCTCCAGCTCCGCGTCGCCCCAGGCGAAGGCCTCTTCGGCGGAGTTGAAGGGCGGCACGGCCCTTACGCCGGCGGTGTGCTCGGGCGGTTGGGCAGCGGTGGGGCGGCGGCGGTCGTCCCGTTCGTGCCCGGGCTCCAGGATCGCGGTGAGGGCGTGCTCCGCGACGGCGGCGTACCAGCGCAGGGCGGCCTCGGCGGCGTCCGGGGCCATGGGAGGGGAGTCGGCGTCGGCAGCCGCGTCCGGGGCTGTGCCGGCCCGGGTGCTGCCGGGGGCCGCGCCGACGGGCGCATCCGCATCGGCGGACGCGTCCGCCTCGGCCGGCGCGTCCGGGGCTGTGCCGGCCCACGGCCCCGGGGCCGCGTCGGCGAGTTCGCGGGCGAAGTCGCGTACCAGGTCGTGCGGGGCGTACCGGCCGTACGCCGACTCCTCCAGGAGAGCCACGTCGACGAGCCGGTCGAGGGCGGCCTCGGCGCGGCGGACGCCGGTGCCGGTGAGGCGGGCGAGCAGCGGGGCACCGTAGGCGGGCAGGTCGAGCGCGCCGATGCGGCACAGGACGAGTGCCGCGTCCCGGTCGGCCTCGCGTTCGGAGGCGGCGAGCGCGTCGTGGGCGACGGCCAGCGAGCGGCGCACGCTCAGGTCGTCATACTCCAGGTGCCGCAACCGCCCTCCGGTCGCCGCCAGTTGACGGGCCAGTACGTCCGGGGTGAGGGCGCTGCGGGCGGCCAGACGGGCCGCGACGACGCGCAGGGCGAGCGGAAGCCGGCCGGTGAGTTCGACGAGCGGGTGCCCGGCGTCCAGGCCGTCCCCGCCGTCCCGCCCGGAGACGGCGCACAGCAGAGCCGCGCTGTCCTCGCCGGACAGCGGCGCGAGCGGGAAGCGCCGGGCGCCGTCGAGCGCGGTCAGCGGGGAACGGCTGGTGACGATCACCGCACAGCCGGCTCCCGCCGGCAACAGCGGCCGTACCTGAGCGGCGCTCTCGGCGTCGTCGAGCACCATCAGCGTGCGCGTCGGAGCGAGCAGGGACCGCAGCAACCCGGCGGCCGCGTCCGGGGATTCGGGGATACGGCGCGGGTCGGTGCCCAGGTCGCGGAGCAGGGAGCGCAACGCCTGGGCGGGGGCGAGCGGAGCCATTCCGGGCGTGGCGCCGTGCAGATTGACGTAGAGCTGACCATCGGGGAAACGTTCCAGCAGCCCGTGCGCCGCATGCAGCGCGAGGGCACTCTTGCCGACGCCGGCCATGCCGCTGAGGACGGCCACGGGGCTACCGCCGTCGCTGTCGTTGCTGTCGCTGTCGTTGCTGTCGCTGTCGTTGCTGTCGCTGTCGTTGCTGTCGTTGCTGTCGCCGCTGTCCTGGTCGGTGCCGGTCAGCACCCGGCGTATGGCCTGCAGTAGGTCCTGCCGTCCGGTGAAGTGAGCCGGAGGCGGCGGAAGCTGGGCGGGCCGGGGCGGTGGCTGGGGAGCGCCCTCGTCCGCCGCGGGCTCGTCCGGGTTCTTGACGGTGTCCCTGGCGGTGTTCTCGGCGACGTTCTCGGGATCATCCGACACGTCCGGCACGCCAGGCGCGTGCGGCAGGCCAGTCACGTTCGGCACGTCCTCCGCGTCGCGGAGGATCTGCAAGTGGGCCTCGCGAACGGCCGGGCCCGGTTCGACGCCGAGCTCCTCGACCAGGCGGGCGCGCAGGTCACGGTGGACGGCCAGCGCCTCGGCACGGCGGCCGGTACGGTGCAGGGCGAGCATCAGCTGACGGTGGTACGCCTCGCGCAGTGGATGCTCGGCGGCCAGCGCCGCGAGTTCCGGTACGAGTCCGGCCGACCCGGCCGACCCCGCCGCCCCGGCGGGCCGGTTGCCACCGAGGGCGAGCTCGGCGTCGTAGCGCCACTCCAGGAGCAGCAGCCGTGCCTCCTCCAGGCGCTGCACGAGGGCGTATCCGCCGACATCGGCGGGCAGGCCACTGAGGGGTGCACCCCGCCACAGTGCGAGCGCCGCCGCGCAGGCGCGCACAACCCGCGCCCAGTCCGCGCCCGCGTGCGCGGCGCGCGCCTCGGCGAGCCGGGCCTCGAAGATGTGGAGGTCCAACTCCCCCCGCTCGACCCGCAGCAGATATCCGGGCGGTACGGTGCGCAGCCGTTCGGGGTTGTCGAGGAGCCGGCGCAGCCGCGTCACGTGGTTGTGCAGCGAGGCCTGCGCGGAGGCCGGCGGTGCGCCACCCCACAACGCGTCCTTCAGCGCGTCGGCGGAGACGACCCGCCCGGCTTCCAGCAGCAGCGCGGCGAGCAGGGCACGCACCTTGGGACTGCCGATGGAACGGACGGCGAGGCCGGGAAGCTCTTCCAGACGGCTGCGATCGCCGTACGCGACAGGCTCGCCCACGACGGACTCGCCCACGACAGGATCGCCCACGACGGGTTCACCCACGACGGACTCGGACGCCGCAGGCTCGAACAGGACGGGCGGTCCCAGCAGTCCGAACCGCGGCTCGCACCGCATCACGACGTCCACTGCTGCCTTCCCGAGCGGCCGCGACCGACCGCGCTCCCACGGCGGACAGCCACGGCGCTGGCGGATTTTCGCCCTCGTCGCAGCGGTTTCCCGCCACCTTTCGCAGACGTGCCCGGCCGACCTCCGGTACGGTGCGGGCCATCTACCGGTGCACACCGGCGACTTCGCGCCAACCGGTCGGAGACCGGTCCGCGACCACCGGGAGAACCATTGGCCACATATTAGCGATCCGTTGGCCCGACCTGATGTGATCATTTCATCGGATCCGGTCCGACGGTGCGCGCGTACGTCGCGTCGCTCGGGGGAGTGTCGCCGCCGGCCTGGTCCGGGCACGCGAGGGGTCCCGGTCGGCGGAGGTGAACGACCGGGACCTCGTCCGCGTACACGGATGCATACAGGGATGCGTCTACGGACCCGTACACGAACGCACGAACGCACGAACCGCGCCCATGCACGCATGCACGTATCAAGGACAGCCCGTACCCGGGGCGGACGCGGACCGGTGCCCGCTCGGGCGGCTTCCCGTCAGACGACCGGCGGCCGGCCCAGCCGGGTGAGCCGCCAGACGGTACGCCAGCGCATGGGCCGCCGTTCGCCCGCCGGCTGGCGCAGTCCCTCCACGAACCCGCCGAACCACGTCCGCAGCCCGGCGAGCGACCGCGTCCGCAGCAGTGTGAGGAGCGTCCACACGCCCAGGTGGACCGGGATCAGCGTGAGTGGCAGCCGCCGCCGGACCAGCCAGACGCGGTTGCGGGCGGTCACCCGGTAGTAGATGGCGTGCCGGGCGGGCGAGGTCTTCGGGTGCCGCAGGAGCAGCTCGGGCGCGTAGAGGATCTTCCAGCCGGCGTCGGCGGCGCGCCAGGCCAGGTCGGTCTCCTCGTGCGCGAAGAAGAACTCGGCGGGCCAGTCCCCGGTCTGGTCGAGCATCTTCATGCGCAGGGCGTGCCCGCCGCCGAGGAAGCCGGTGACGTATCCGCCCCGCATCGGGTCGGAGGCGCCGATCCGGGGCACGTGCCGCTGCTGGGTCTCGCCGTGCTCATCGGCGATGCGGAAGCCGACGATGCCGAGCCGGGGGTCGGCGGCGTAGAGGTCCCGTACCCGGCGCAGCACGTCCGCGTCGACCAGCAGCCCGTCGTCGTCGAGTTCCACGACCACGTCCACGTCGGCGAACTCCCGGAGCCGGGTGAGGGCGACGTTGCGTCCGCCGGGACAGCCGAGGTTGTCGTCGACGTCGATGGTGGTGACCTCACCGGGCAGGGAGAGGCGGCGGGCGAACTCGGGCAGCCGGCAGCCGTTGCCGACGATCACAATGCGGGCGGGGGCGAGGTCCTGCTTGGCCACCGACTCAAGGAGGGCGTCGACCTCGGCGGGCCGGTTCCCCATGGTCACGACGGCGACGGCGATCCTCGGCTCCACCGGTTCCACCACGGTCAGCTCACTCCATCCCGCGACGACGGCGCCCGTGCTCCCACCGCAGGGCGCTCCTCGTTCACCAGGATGTTGCCTCAGCTCCGCCGGTTGTGCCGGCGCCGAATCGCTTTGCGTCCTCTTTCCCCTGTCTTACCGCTTCCCCCTGTCTTACCGCCCGTTTCCCCACGACGGTTCGTACGCTACTCCTGAAGATCCACACTCGCCCGAACCGGCGACATCAGGGGGGAGAACCGACATGCGACTGCGCTGTGCCGTCCTCGACGACTTCCAGAACGTCGCGACCACCGTCGCCGACTGGTCGCCGCTCAAGGACCGGGTCGAGGTGGTGCCCTTCACGGACCACCTCGCCACGGAGGACGACGTGGCCACTGCACTCGCCGACGCCGACATCGTCGTCACCCTGCGCGAACGCGTCCCCTTCCCCGCCTCGCTCCTGAACCGCCTCCCCCGCCTGAAGCTGCTGATCGCCTCCGGCATGCGCAACTCGGTGATCGACTACACGGCGGCTCGGGCGAACGGCGTGACCGTCTGCGGCACGGAGAGCTCCTCCACCCCACCCGTGGAACTGACCTGGGCCCTGCTGCTGGGCCTGGCCCGCGGCATCGTCACCGAGAACGACGCCCTGCGGTCCGGCGGCCCCTGGCAGTCAACGGTGGGAGCCGATCTGCACGGCCGCCGCCTGGGACTGCTGGGCCTGGGGAAGATCGGCAGCCGGGTGGCGCGGATCGGCCTCGCCTTCGGCATGGAGGTCACGGCCTGGAGCCACAACCTCACCGGGGAACGGGCGCAGGAGGTCGGCGCGACCCTGGCGCCCTCCAAGGAGGACCTGCTCGCCACCAGCGACTTTGTCTCCGTCCACCTGGCCCTGAGCGACCGCACCCGCGGCCTGCTGGGCGCCCCGGAACTGGCTCTCCTGAAGCCGGCGGCGTACCTGATCAACACCTCCCGCGCGGCGATCGTCGACCAGGACGCCCTGCTGACCTCCCTGCACGAGGGCCGCATCGCCGGCGCGGGAGTCGACGTCTTCGATACCGAACCACTCCCCGCGAACCACCCGATGCGCACCGCCCCCCGCCTCCTGGCCACCCCCCACCTGGGCTACGTCTCACAGGCGAACTACGAGCGCTACTACGGCCAGGCGGTCGAAGCCATCGATGCCTTCCTGACCGGCACCCCGGTACGGGTCCTGGGCTGATCCCCCGAGCCGTCGTCCCTCACGGGGAGCCGCCCGGGAAGGCTTCCTTCAGGGCGAGGGCGGTGTCGCACCGGTCGCGCACTTCGTCGTCGTGACCAAGGCGGTTGAGGCGAGGGGGGCCGGTCCCGATCCGCAGGGACCGAGTTCCGGGGCGGCGCCGACGATTCCCCGGCCCCCGGTGCTGATCGGTGTCTCCCCGGTCCAGCCACTGTTTCTGGACCGGTTCGGCATCCCGGAAACGTCACGCATTCATCACAGCCTCTACATATGATCCGATCATTCAACTGACTTATCGTCATGATCGTTTCTGTGACGAAGACTTACGTGCCCAGGAACCTGGCGGCGGCCCTCGCAACCGCCCTCCTGGCCGCGGCTGCATCCACGGCCGCTGTTCCGTCCGCGGCGGCCGCGCCCCGGACCGACAGCCGGATCGTCTCGCTGAAGATCTCCCCGCAGCCCGTGGCCAAAGGCAGGACCCTCACCGTGACGGGTGAGCTGCAGCACCGCACCTCGGCCTGGCGGTCGTACGGCGGTCAGCGGGTCGCCGTCCTCTTCCAGCCGCTCGGCTCCTCCACCTGGACGACCGTGACCACGGCGGGCACCAACAGCACCGGACACTTCACCGCCGGGTCGAAGGCGTCCCAGGACGGCACCTGGGTGGTCGGCTACGCCGGCGACGGCACCCACTTCGCCAGCCGCTCGGCGCAGGACTACGTCGACGTCCACTGAACGCAAAAACCCCAGGTCAGAATCCATCTGCCCTGGGGTTCCAGTGGAGCCGCTTTCGGGATTCGAACCCGAGACCTACGCATTACGAGTGCGTTGCTCTGGCCATCTGAGCTAAAGCGGCGCGCCGCCGGCACTATGGTGCGATCGGCAACGTCGGTAAGTCTACACAGTTTCCCGGGGTGCTTCGTACACGCCCCGGAGGGGCCCGGCGGGTGGGCGCTCCGGGGCGGGTCGCAGGGGTTATGAGCAGCGCTTTCCCGGTGCCGGCGGGGTGCCGTGGAGGAGGTAGGTGTCGATCGCGGAGTCGATGCAGCGGCTGCCTCGGCCGTAGGCGGTGTGGCCGTCGCCGTCGTAGGTGAGCAGGCGGGCCGAGGAGAGCTGGCGGGACAGGGACTGGGCCCAGCGGTAGGGGGTCGCCGGGTCGCGCGTGGTGCCGACGACCACGATGGGGGCGGCGCCCTTCGCCACGATGCGGTGCGGCTGGCCGGTGGACACCACCGGCCAGTACGCGCAGTTCAGGGAGGCCCAGGCGAGGCCCTCGCCGAAGACCGGGGAGGACTTCTCGAAGGCGGGCAGCGACTTCTTCAACTGGGCGGGGGTGGTGAAGGCGGCCGGGAGGTCCAGGCAGTTCACGGCGGCGTTGGCGTACATCAGATTGCTGTAGTGGCCCTCGGCGTCCCGCTCGTAGTAGCTGTCGGACAGGATGAGCAGGCCCGCGCCGTCGTTCTCCTTCATCGCCGAGGACAGCGCCTCGCGCAGTTGCGGCCAGGCCGCCTGGTCGTACATGGCCGCGATCACGCCCGTGGTGGCGAGCGCCTCGCCGAGCCTGCGGCCGTCCGCGTCACCGGTGGGCAGGGGCTGTGCGTCGAGCTTGCGGAAGAACGCCTTCAGACGGGCGCCGGCCTGCGCGGGCGTCGTGCCGGGGCCGCCCAGCGGGCAGTCGCCCTGCCGTACGCAGTCCTTCGCGAACGACTTGAACGCCGTCTCGAAGCCCGCCGTCTGGTCCAGGTTCGTCCGGCGCGCGGACAGCGAGGGGTCCATGGCGCCGTCCAGGACGAGCCGGCCGACCCGCTCCGGGAACAGCCCGGCGTACGTCGCGCCCAGGAACGTCCCGTACGAGGCCCCGACGTAGTTCAGCCTGCGGTCGCCCAGCGCCGACCGCAGGATGTCCATGTCGCGCGCCGCCTCCACGGTGGAGACGTGCCGCAGCAGACGGGCGTCGTGCGCGCCGCAGCCCTCCGCGAACTTCCGGTACGCGCCGACGAGCGCGTCGGTCTCCTTGCGGTTGTCGGGCGTGATGTCGGTCTGCGTGTACTTGTCCATGCCCCGGTCGTCGAGGCACTTGACGGGCTCGCTGTGGGCGACCCCCCGCGGGTCCACGGCCACCATGTCGTAGCGTGCGCGGATCTCGGCCGGGTAGCCGACACCGGCGTACTGCTGCAGATAGCCGATGGCCGAGCCGCCGGGTCCGCCCGGGTTCACCAGGAGTGAGCCGAGGCGCCGGCCGGGGCCCGTGGCCTTCTTGCGGGCGACGGCCAGCTTGATGTCGCCCGCAGCGGGCCGCGCGTAGTCGAGCGGGGCCTTCATCGTGGCGCACTGGAAGCCGGGGACCCCGCAGTTGTGCCAGGTGAGCTTCTGTCCGTAGTACGGCGAGAGGGCCGCCGGTGTGGACTGCGGCAGCGCGGCCAGCACCGTCTCCGCGGCGGGGGTGGCCTGGCGCGGCGTGCCGGCTGCGGAGCAGGCCGAGACGAGGAGGGCGGCGGCCACCATGAGGGCGCCGCCCGTGCGGGCCGTGCGCAGGGCGATGGGGGCCCGCAGGGTTCGGGGACTGCGGCTGCTTGGACGGTCGTCCGGGCCACTGGTCGGACCACCACTCGGACCGCTGCTCGGACGAAGGGCGCGCCTGATGTGCATCAACCGAGCGTAACCTTCCACCGTCGAATGAGTGCTCTCCGTGCACAGCGTGCCTCGTACGAGTGACGAGCTCGTACGAGTGACGAGGGCAAGGGCGAGGACGAGGGCAAGGGCGAGGGCGAGGGCGAGGACGAGGGCGAGGGCGAGGGCGAGGACGACGGCGTCGCCTTCCGTCAGCCCGCTCTCAGTGCCATCGTCATCGCCTCCACCGCCAGGAGCGGGGCCACATTGCGGTCGAGGGCGTCGCGGCAGGCGGCGATCGCCTCGATACGGCGCAGGGTGGACTCCGGTGAGCTGCCGCGGGCGACGCGCTCCAGGGTGTCCGCGACGTCCGCGTTGGCGATCGCCACGCGGGAACCGAGCTGGAGGGCGAGGACGTCGCGGTACAGGCCGGTGAGATCGGTCAGCGCGAGGTCGAGGCTGTCGCGCTGTGTGCGGGTGCGGCGGCGCTTCTGCTTGTCCTCCAGGTCCTTCATCACACCCGCCGTACCGCGCGGCAGCCGGCCGCCCTGGACCGCGCCCAGCGCCGCTTTCAGCTCATCGGTCTCCTTGGTGTCCAGCTCCTCGGCGAGCGCCTTGGCGTCCTCCGCGGCGGCGTCCACCAGCTCCTGTGCCGCCTTGAGGCAGCCGCCGATCTCGCCGATGCGCAGGGGGAGCTTCAGGACGGTGGCGCGGCGCTCGCGGGCGGCCGGGTCGGTGGCCAGGCGGCGGGCGCGGGCGACGTGCCCCTGGGTGGCGCGGGCGGCGGCGGCCGCCACGCCGGGTTCGACCCCCTCCCTTCGTACGAGCATGTCGGCGACGGCGGCCACCGAGGGGGTGCGAAGGTTCAGGTGGCGGCAGCGGGAGCGGATCGTGGGCAGGACGTCCTCGATGGAGGGCGCGCACAGCAGCCAGACCGTGCGGGGCGCGGGCTCTTCGACGGCCTTCAGGACGGCGTTGGCGGACTTCTCGTTCAGCCGCTCGGCGTCCTCGACGAGGATCACCTGCCAGCGGCCGTTCGCCGGGGAGGTGAACGACTTGCGGACGGTGTCCCGCATGTCGTCGGCGAGGATCTGCGTGCCGACGGCCGCGACCGTGGTGACGTCGGCGTGGGTGCCGACCAGTGCCGTGTGACAGCCGTCGCAGAAGCCGCAGCCGGGGGCTCCGCCGAGGGCACGGTCCGGGCTCACGCACTGCAGCGCGGCGGCGAAGGCCCGCGCCGCCTCAATGATGCCCGCGCCGGGCGGCCCCGTGAACAGCCAGGCGTGCGTCATCTTCGACGCCTCCGGCGGCGGCGCGTCGGTGGCGACCGCGGTGACCAGGGCGTCGGCGTCCCGGGCAGCGGCACCCAGCTGCTCGCTGACCCTCTCCTGCCCGACGAGGTCGTCCCACACGCCCATGGGTCACGCCGCCCTTTCGTCCTGTTCCGTGCTGCGGGATCCATTGTGCGGGGGACCACTGACAACGGGTGACATCGGGCGCGGACCTCCCGCAGAGCGCCCGGCGCCGGCGGGGACCGACACGCCCGCCGGCCACCGGGGCTCAGTGCCCGCGGCCCGGGCTCAGCCCCTGCGGCCCGGGCTCAACCCTTGCGGCCCCGTCCCCGGCCCCGGCCACGCCCGCCTCCGCCGCCGTGGTCGTCGTCGAACTCCTCGTCGTCCTCGCGCGGGCCCAGCAGTTCGTCCGCCAGTGTCGGCAGGTCGTCCAGCGGCGTCTCCTCGGCCCAGTCCGGGCGGGGGCGTCGTCGTGCGCCTGAGTCGGCGTCGACCTGCGGCAGCTCGCGCGTGCGGTCGTCGGAGCCGTCGGGCCGGGCGGACGCGGACCGCTCGTCCCGGAAGAGGCCCGGAGGGACCCGGTCCGCGGGAGTCTCATCCCGCACAGGCGGCAGTACGGCAGTCTCGTCGACGGCCCCGGCCGGCTGCACCGGCGGCAGTACGGCAGTCTCGTCCGCGGCCCCCGGCGGGACCGGGGGCACCGGTGGCTTGGGCAGCTTGGCCGTGACCTCGGACGCGGACTCCCCGCTCCCGCGAGAGACCTCCCGCGCGGGAGCACTCGAGCTCCCGGAGGCGGCACCGGACGGTCCGCGCGAGGGGCGGCCCGGCGACCGTTCGTCGCCCCGCTCGCCCCGCTGTTCCCGCTCGTCGCGCACCGGCGGCAGTACGGCCGTCTCGTCCGCCGGGCCGCCCGACGCGTTCGTCGGCGCGACCACGGGGGTCGGCACGGTCGAAGCGTCCGGCGGTACCGCCGCGGCCGCGGGTGCCGTGGGCCTGGGGCCCGCCTGTGCGGTGGCCGCCGCTTGTTCCGCGGCCCGCCGGGCCTCCTCGGCCCGCAGCAGCGCCTCCTCGGCCTTCTGCTGCTTCTCCAGGCGCCGCGCCTCGGCCTCGGCGCGCAGCCGGGCCTCCTCCTCGGCCTGCTTGCGGCGCCGCTCCTCCTCGGCCTTGCGCCGGGCCTCGGCCTCGGCCCGGGCCTGCTCCTCGGCGAGCAGCCGGGCCTGCTCCTCCTCCGCCCGCCGGCGCGATTCCTCGGCGCGCTGCCGGGCCTCCTCGGCCTGCCGCTCGGCCTCGCGCCGCTGCGCCTCCTCCAGTTCGCGCCGCTTGCGCTCCTCCTCCTCGGCACGCAGCCGGGCGAGCTGTTCCTGGCGCTCGCGCTCCAGGCGCTCCTCCTCGGCCTTCCTGCGGGCCTCCTCCTCCGCCTTGCGCCGCGCCTCCTCCTCGGCCTTGCGCCGCGCCTCCTCCTGGGCCTTCAGCTCGGCCTCGGACAGCGGCAGCATCTGGTCGAGGCGGTGCCTGACGACCGTGGTCACCGACTCGGGCTCCTGGCCGGCGTCCACCACGAGGTACCGGCCGGGGTCGGCGGCGGCCAGCGTCAGGAAACCGGACCGCACACGCGCGTGGAACTCGGCGGGCTCCGACTCCAGGCGGTCGGGTGCCTCCGTGAACCGCTCGCGGGCGGTCTCCGGGGAGACGTCCAGCAGGACTGTGAGATGCGGCACCAGCCCGTTGGTCGCCCAGCGCGAGATCCGTGCGATCTCGGTCGGGGACAGGTCACGGCCGGCGCCCTGGTAGGCGACCGAGGAGTCGACGTACCGGTCCGTGATCACCACGGCGCCCCGCTCCAGCGCGGGCCGTACGACCGTGTCGACGTGCTCCGCGCGGTCGGCGGCGTACAGCAGCGCCTCCGCGCGGTGCGACAGTCCCTGCGAGGACACGTCCAGCAGGATCGACCGCAGCCGCTTGCCGACCGGCGTGGCGCCCGGCTCACGCGTGAGGACGACCTCGTGGCCCTTGGCCCTGATCCAGTCGGCGAGCGCCTCGGCCTGCGTGGACTTCCCGGCCCCGTCACCGCCCTCCAGGGCGATGAAGAAGCCGGACGCCGCCGGTGCGGTCACCGGGTCGTCGCCGCCGCGCAGGGCGTCGACCAGGTCCTGCCGCAGCGGTACGCCGGAGCGGTCGTCGACCTTGGCGAGCACCAGCGCGGCCACCGGCAGCAGCAGCGCACCGACCAGCATCAGCGTGAAGGCGGCGCCGCCGTGCGCGAACACGAACCGGCCGTTCTCCAGCCGGTGCGGGCCGATCCCGGCCGCGACCACCGGCGCGAGCACGGCGCCCAGCGCCACGAAGACGCGCACCACCGCGTGCAGGTGCTCGGTCATGCGCGGCCGGCGGTAGTCCTCGGCCTCCTGGTCGAGCAGCGCGTGCCCCGTGTTGGCGGCCACGCCCGCGCCGGCGCCGGCCAGCGCGAGGATCAGCAGAACGGTGGTGACGTCCGGGACGAGCCCGGCGGCGAGCAGCGCGACACCGGTGAGGGCGATGGCCAGCGCCAGCAGCCGGCGCCGCGACAGCGACACGAGCGCCCTGGGTGCCGTACGGATGCCGACGACGACCCCGCCGGTCAGAGCGAGCACCGCCAGCCCGTACAGCACCGGGCCGCCGCCCAGGTCCTTGGCGTGCAACGCGCAGACGGAGACCGCGGCGGCGATCGCCCCCGCGACGGACGCGGAGGCGAGCACGAGCAGCGGGATGGCCCCCGTACGGCCCTTGTCGACGCCGGTGCCGGTCTTGGGGCGGCGCAGTCCCTCCAGCGGCGACCGCGCGCGCGGGGTGCGCGTGCCGGGCAGCTCCAGGTAGGTCAGCACGGACAGGGACGCGGCGAACAGGCCGGCCGCGACGTACGCGCCGAGGGCCGCCTGGTGCTGGTCGAACCAGTCGATGCCGGTGCCCAGGAGGTTGTTGAACAGGGACGCGGCGACCAGGGCGGCGGCCGCCAGCGGGATCGCCACGAAGTTCGTCCGCAGCGACAGCCGGCGCAGGGCGTCCATGTGGTCGGGCAGTGGACGCACCGTGGCGCCCTCCGGAGGCGGGGCCGGCAGCAGCGCGGGGGCCGCGCTCTCCCGGCACACCGTCCAGAACCGCTCGGCGACCCCGGCCACGAAGACGGTGACCAGGAGGAAGGCCAGGGCGTCGTCCGGTGTCCAGTCGATCCACAGCGGCGCGACGATCAGCAGCGCCGCCCGCACACCGTCCGCACCGACCATGGTCCAGCGGCGGTCGAGCGGCCCCTCCTGGGAGGTGAGCGAGGTGAGCGGGCCGAGGAGGACCGCGCCGAAGAGCACGGTCGCCAGGATGCGCGCCCCGAAGACGGCCGCCACCGCGAACGCCACCCCTCGGTAGCCACCGCCGAAGGAGCCTTCGGCGATCGCCGCCTGGAGGGCGAGCAGGACCAGCACGAGGAGCGCGAGGGTGTCTCCGATGCCGCCCACCAGCTGCGCGCTCCACAGCCGCTTCAACTGCGGCCGGCGCAACAGCGCGCGGACGGCGCGCTCGCGGGAATCCGCGACCAGCGTGGCGTCGGGGGCGATGGGGTGGGCCGTTGGCTGCTCGGCTCGCGTCATGCGTTCAGCCTATCGGGACGCACCGACAGCGGGTGATGACCGTCCGAACGCGCGCACGCCCCGACACCAAAGTGATGCCGGGGTGTTCGTATTGCGCTCGAGCCGTGAAGGACGGGCGGGGCCGCCGTGCGGGACCGGCCAGGCGGGCCGGGACCCCGCAGCGCGGCGCGCTCAGCCCTCCGTCGCCTTGGCGGCCGTCGCCTTCTTCGCGGCGGCCTTCTTGGCCGTCGTGGCCTTGGCGGCCGTCTTCCTGGCGGTGGTCGTCTTCTTCGCGGCGGTCTTCTTCGCCGCCGTGGACGCCGTCTTCTTCGCCGTCGTCTTCTTGGCCGACGCCTTCTTCGCGGTCTTCTTGGCGGGCGCCTTGGCACGCTTCTCCGCGAGCAGTTCGAACCCACGCTCGGGGGTGATCGTCTCGACGCTGTCACCCGAGCGCAGGGTGGCGTTGGTCTCGCCGTCGGTGACGTACGGGCCGAAGCGCCCGTCCTTGACCACGACCGGCTTGCCGCTGACCGGGTCCTCGCCCAGCTCCTTCAACGGCGGCTTGGCGGCCGCGCGACCCCGCTGCTTGGGCTGGGCGTAGATCGCCTGCGCCTCTTCCAGCGTGATCGTGAAGAGCTGGTCCTCGGACTGCAGCGACCGCGAGTCCGTGCCCTTCTTCAGGTACGGGCCGTAGCGGCCGTTCTGCGCGGTGATCTCCTGCCCGTCGGCGTCGGTGCCGACGACGCGGGGCAGCGACATCAGCTTCAGCGCGTCGTCCAGGGTCACCGTGTCCAGGGACATCGACTTGAAGAGCGAGGCCGTGCGCGGCTTGACCGCGTTCTTGCCCGTCTTCGGAGTGCCCTCGGGGAGCACCTCGGTGACGTACGGGCCGTAGCGGCCGTCCTTGGCGACGATCGTGTGGCCGGTGGCCGGGTCGGCACCGAGCTCGAAGTCGCCGCTCGGCTTGGCGAGCAGTTCCTCGGCGAGCTCGACGGTCAGCTCGTCGGGCGCCAGGTCGGTCGGGATGTCGGCACGCTGGTGCTGCTCGGTGTCCTTCTCGCCGCGCTCGATGTACGGGCCGTAGCGGCCGACCCGCAACACGATGTCGTTGCCGACCGGGAACGAGGACACCTCGCGGGCGTCGATGGCGCCGAGGTCGGTCACCAGCTCCTTGAGGCCGCCGAGGTGGTCCCCGTCGCCGTTGCCGGCGTCGGCGGCGCCGCCCCCGCCCCCCGTGGCGAAGCCACTGCCGGGCACTGCCTCGCCGAAGTAGAACCGCTTCAGCCACGGCACGGCCCTGGCCTCGCCGCGCGCGATGCGGTCGAGGTCGTCCTCCATCCTGGCGGTGAAGTCGTAGTCGACCAGCCGCCCGAAGTGCTTCTCCAGAAGGTTCACCACGGCGAAGGACAGGAAGGACGGCACGAGCGCCGTGCCCTTCTTGAACACATAGCCGCGGTCGAGGATCGTGCCGATGATCGACGCGTACGTCGACGGGCGGCCGATCTCGCGCTCTTCGAGCTCCTTGACCAGGCTGGCCTCGGTGTAGCGGGCCGGGGGCTTGGTGGCGTGCCCGTCGACCGTGATCTCCTCGGCCGCCAGCGCGTCGCCCTGGCTCACCTGGGGCAGTCGGCGCTCGCGGTCGTCGAGCTCGGCGTTCGGGTCGTCGGCGCCCTCGACGTACGCCTTGAGGAATCCGTGGAAGGTGATCGTCTTGCCGGACGCGCTGAACTCGACGTCCCGGCCGTCGGCGGCCTGGCCGCCGATCCTCACCGTGACGGAGTTGCCGGTCGCGTCCTTCATCTGGGAGGCGACCGTGCGCTTCCAGATCAGCTCGTAGAGCTTGAACTGGTCGCCGGTCAGTCCGGTCTCGGCCGGGGTGCGGAAACGATCGCCCGAGGGGCGGATCGCCTCGTGCGCCTCCTGCGCGTTCTTGACCTTCGCGGCGTACGTACGCGGCTGCGGCGGCAGGTAGTCGGCGCCGTACAGCTGCGTGACCTGGGCGCGGGCGGCGGAGATCGCCGTGTCACTCAGGGTCGTGGAGTCCGTACGCATGTACGTGATGTAGCCGTTCTCGTACAGCTTCTGCGCGATCTGCATGGTCGCCTTCGCACCGAAGCCGAGCTTGCGGCTCGCCTCCTGCTGCAGCGTCGTCGTACGGAACGGGGCGTACGGCGAGCGGCGGTACGGCTTGGACTCGACGGACCGGACGGAGAACCGCGTGTTCTCCAGGGCGGCGGCCAGGGCGCGGGCGTTCGCCTCGTCGAGGTGGAGGGTGTTCGCGCTCTTGAGCTGCCCCAGGGAGTCGAAGTCGCGGCCCTGCGCGACACGCCGGCCGTCGACGGCCTGCAGCCGGGCGACCAGGGACGACGGGTCGGAGGGGTCCCCCGCGCGGCCGGTCGCGAAGGTGCCCGTCAGGTCCCAGTACTCGGCGGAACGGAACGCCATGCGCTCGCGTTCCCGCTCGACCACGAGCCGGGTCGCCACCGACTGGACACGGCCCGCCGACAGCCGCGGCATGACCTTCTTCCACAGCACCGGAGAGACCTCGTAGCCGTAGAGACGGTCGAGGATGCGGCGGGTCTCCTGGGCGTCGACCAGCCTCTGGTTGAGCTGGCGCGGGTTGGCGACCGCCTCCCGGATGGCGTCCTTGGTGATCTCGTGGAAGACCATCCGCTTGACCGGGATCTTCGGCTTGAGCACTTCCTGCAGATGCCAGGCGATGGCCTCGCCCTCGCGGTCCTCGTCGGTCGCGAGGAAGAGCTCGTCGGAGTCCTTCAGCAGGTCCTTGAGCTTCTTGACCTGGGCCTTCTTGTCCGCGTTGATCACATAGATCGGCTGGAAGTCGTGTTCTACGTCCACACCGAGGCGGCGGACCTCGCCGGTGTACTTCTCGGGGACCTCCGCGGCCCCGTTCGGAAGGTCGCGGATGTGCCCGACGCTCGCTTCGACCACGTAGCCGGGGCCGAGGTAGCCCTTGATCGTCTTCGCCTTGGCAGGCGACTCGACGATGACGAGTCGGCGGCCGCCCTGTGCGGTCTCGCTGGTCGGGGACAACTTCGCTCTTCTCTCCGGTCGGCGCTGGGTCTCCCCGGGCTTGGTCTCCCGGGGTGGGGTCGTGCTGACGCTGCGGAGTGTGACGGTACATCCCGCCCCCGTGTCAAACGGGAAAAGCCCGCAACGGCCACTCGAACGGTAACCCGACTACCGCCCTTCCTGCCGCCCGGAGTGCCCACCAGCCCTTTCGAGCCGATGCGGAGGGTAATCTTTCAGTTACCGGAACCCGGGCACCGTGGCGACTGTCACAGGTGCGTGAAGCACCACGCGCCGAGGGCCAGGGCCACCAGGGCGGCGGCCGTCGCGACGGTGGCCGACGCGACCCGGTGGGCGCCGAGGGCGACGGGTTCGCGGTGCCGCACCCGGACCGCCGTCCACCCCAGCAGAGCCGCTCCGAACAGGGCGAACACCGATCCTGTGAAGATCGCCGGTCCGCTCTCCATGTACGTCCCCTCCCCTTGCCGGATACCCCGGTGCGGGAGGCTGGCACCCACGGACGACGGCCGGGCCAACCCCGGGTGAACGCCAGGCGGACCGCATCCGCGCCGTCATGCCCGGCGGACGCCCGCCACCTCGGCGATCATGGAACACATGACCGAAAAATAGTCGAAGAAGACGGGGCCGACCCGACCGACGGGGCTCCACGACCCGAGGGGGCCCGACCCGAGGGGGCCCGACCCGAGGGGGCCCGACCCGAGGGGGCCCGACCCGAGGGGGCGCGACGTCCCGGCAGGGGCCGGACCGACCCGACGGGGAGCGGACCGACCCGGCCGCCCCTCGGCGCCAGGGTCAGTCCGCCGGCTCGAGGAACCCCTGCTCCACCAGGAGCCGGATCTGCGCGGGCGTACGGTCGCGCAGCAGCACCGGGTCCTCGCCCATCAGCTGGGCGATGGCGTCCAGGATGCGGCCGGCGCTCAGCGTGCCGTCACAGACGCCGGCGAAGCCCGCGCCGACGGTGTCGACCGCGGTGGCGCGGCGCATCCCGCGGTGCTGGCGCAGCACGACGTGCTCCGGGTCCTCGGCGCCGGGCAGACCGACCTGCTCCTGCACGACCTCGCGGACGAGCCGGAAGTGCGCGTCGAGCAGGGCCGCGTCGTCGTGGTTCCGCAGGTAGTCGAGGCGTGCGAAGTGCGCCCGGACCGTGTCGCCGAGCGGCTGCTCGATCGCGTGCGGCCACTCCTCCACGGTGACCGAGGGCACGGCGGCCCCGGTTCTGCGCAGGGTGATCCAGCCGAAGCCCACGGCCCTCACCTTCCGCGCCTCGAACTCCTCCAGCCACGCGTCGTACCGCGCCTGGTACTTGGCCGGGTCGTCGCGGTGGTCGCCGGCGTCCCTGAGCCACAGCTCGGCGTACTGCGTGACGTCCTGCACCTCGCGCTGCACGATCCAGGCGTCGCACCCGCGGGGCACCCAGGACCTGAGCCTGTCCTGCCAGTCCTCCCCCTCCACGTGCTGCCAGTTGGCGAGGAACTGCGCGAACCCGCCCCTGTTCAGCCGCTCCCCCGCCTGCTGGACGAGGGTGCGGCACAGGTCGTCCCCGCCCATCCCGCCGTCGCGGTAGGTGAGCCGGGCACCGGGGGAGATCACGAAGGGCGGGTTCGACACGATCAGGTCGAACTTCTCGTCGTCGCGGATCGGCTCGAACAGCGAGCCCTCGCGCAGATCCGCGGCCGGGGCTCCGGACAGGGCCAGCGTGAGCGCGGTGATGTGCAGCGCGCGTGGGTTGACGTCGGTCGCGGTCACGCGCGTCGCGTGCCGGCCGGCGTGCAGGGCCTGGATGCCCGAGCCGGTGCCGAGGTCCAGAGCGGAGCCGACGGGCGTACGGACCGTGATGCCGGCCAGCGTCGTGGAGGCGCCGCCGACGCCGAGGACGACGCCCTGCTCACGGCTGCCGATGCCGCTCGCGCCGCCGACCGCGCAACCCAGGTCGGACACGATGAACCAGTCCTCGCCGTCGAGTCCGCCGTACGGCCGGACGTCCACGGTCGCGGCGAGTTCGTCTCCGCCGACGCGCACCAGCCAGCCGGTCTCCAGGCACGTCTCGACGGGCAGGACGTCCGCCACGCGCGCGTGCGGCACGGGCTGCTGCAACAGGAACAGCCGCACGAGCATCTCCAGCGGCGTGTCCCCGCGCGTGGCCCGCAGCGCGGGCACGGTCTCGCTGCGGGCCAGCGCCGCGTACGCGGGCGCGCCCAGCAGCTCGAGCAGTCCGTCGGCGGTGAAGGAGGCGCCGAGCAGCGCCTGTCGGAGCCGGGCGGCGACGTCCGGGCGATCGGCGGCGGGCAGGGCGGTCAGGCGGGAGTCACTCACGTCCCCCATTGTGTCGGCTCGGACCGACATCGCACGCGCGCTTGCCGCGCGCTTTCGGCCGTCCCGCGCCGGCCGGCCGTTCGGCGCCTGCGCGTCGGCGGTTCACCGACACGCCCATCAGCGGTTCACCGACCTGCCCGTCAGCGGTTCACCGACCTGCCCGTCAGCCGTTCACCGACCCGCCCGTCAGCCGTTCACCGACCCGCCCGTCAGCCGTTCGCCGCCGGGGCGGAAGCGGACGCGGACGCCGACTTGCAGCTCGGCTGCTGGGCCATCGCCTTGCCGACGTCACCCTCCTCCAGGTTCTTCAGGGCGTCGCTGCCGGTCTTGCTCAGCTTGTCCAGCTGGGTGGCGATGCCCTTGAGGCCGTCCGCGAACTTGGCCTGGTCCTTGGTGTTCAGCTTGTCCACCTGCTGCTTCAGGGAGACGTACGAGGCGCTGAGGTCGTTGAGCTCCTTGACCGCGTCCTGCTGCTTCTTCCGGCCGTTGTCCACGTTGGGGGCACCGGCCCTGCTGACGGCGGCGCCGATCGCCTTGTAGGCGTCGGACATGTCCTGGAAGGCCTGCGCGTCGGTCTTCTGCACCGCCGTCGTCGGGCTGTTGTCCGAGGTCTGCTTCTGGATCGCGGCGCTGGCGGCCTCGATCTTCTTCGCCTGCGGCTGCACCGCGTCGCACACCTGCTTGGCCCAGGTGTTCAGCGCGTCGTTCTTGTTGTCGGCGCTGTTGCTGCTGCATCCCGTCAGTGCCAGTCCCAGTACCGCACCGCCGGACAGTGCGGCCGCGAGCTTCTTGTTCACCGGTTTGGTCCCTTCCATGGCTCTCGGCCCCGGAACATACACGCCGTATGGGCGACAACCGGGAGCCGAACGCCCTGTATGGGGGGTCTTGCAGCCATTTGCACCAAGCGAGAGAAGGCTCACGGAGTGGGCGCACCCGCACACACAGCGGGCGGGCAGCGCGTCCTGCACGCCGCCCGCCCGCCTCTTGAGCTGGACCCGAAGTAAGACCGCCTACGAAACCACCGCAGGATCGATCGGCTTGGACACCCGCTCGGCGTTGTCTTCGTCACCCACGGCGATTCCGCGCCGCTTGGAGATGTAGACCGCGCTGACGATGACGACCAGCGCGAGGACCGCGATCGCGATCCGTACGCCGAGGTTCTTGTCGTCGCCGTAGCTGAACTTGATGACCGCGGGCGCGATGAGCAGCGACACCAGGTTCATCACCTTCAGCAGCGGGTTGATCGCGGGACCGGCCGTGTCCTTGAAGGGGTCGCCGACCGTGTCTCCGATGACCGTGGCGGCGTGGGCCTCGCTGCCCTTGCCGCCGTGATGGCCGTCCTCGACCAGCTTCTTGGCGTTGTCCCAGGCGCCGCCGGAGTTGGCGAGGAACACCGCCATCAGCGTGCCCGCGCCGATCGCGCCCGCGAGGTAGGCGCCGAGCGCGCCGACGCCGAGCGTGAACCCGATGAAGATCGGCGCCATCACGGCGAGCAGTCCGGGCGTGGCCAGCTCGCGCAGGGCGTCCTTGGTGCAGATGTCGACGACCTTGCCGTACTCCGGCTTCTCGCTGAAGTCCATGATCCCGGGCTTCTCACGGAACTGCCGCCGCACCTCGAAGACCACCGAACCCGCCGACCGCGACACCGCGTTGATCGCCAGCCCCGAGAAGAGGAAGACGACCGCCGCGCCGGCGATGAGGCCGACCAGGTTGTTGGGCTGGGAGATGTCCATGATCAGGGTCATCGGTGCGCCCGGGCCGGACAGTCTCTCGCCGACGTCCTGGGCACCGGTCGTGATCGCGTCACGGTACGAGCCGAAGAGCGCCGACGCCGCCAGCACGGCGGTGGCGATGGCGATGCCCTTGGTGATGGCCTTGGTGGTGTTGCCCACCGCGTCCAGGTTGGTGAGCACCTGCGCGCCGGCGCCCCGGACGTCACCGGACATCTCGGCGATGCCCTGGGCGTTGTCGGAGACCGGACCGAAGGTGTCCATGGCGACGATCACGCCGACCGTGGTGAGCAGGCCGGTGCCGGCAAGCGCCACCGCGAACAGCGCCAGCATGATCGACGTACCGCCGAGCAGGAACGCCCCGTACACGCCGAGGCCGATCAGCAAGGCGGTGTAGACGGCCGACTCCAGACCGACCGAGACACCGGCGAGGATGACGGTGGCCGGGCCGGTGAGCGAGGTCTTGCCGATGTCCCGTACGGGACGCCGGTTGGTCTCGGTGAAGTAGCCGGTCAGCTGCTGGATCACGGCGGCCAGCAGGATGCCGATCGCCACGGCGACCAGCGCGAGGATGCGCGGATCGCCGTCCTTGCCCCGGATCGCCAGGTCGGTGACCCCGGTCAGACCGGCGTAGGTGGAGGGCAGATAGGTGTAGACGGCGACCGCGACCAGCGCGAGCGAGATCACCGCGGAGATGAAGAAGCCGCGGTTGATCGCGCTCATGCCGCTCCGGTCGGCGCGGCGCGGCGCCACCGCGAAGATGCCGATCATCGCGGTGATCACGCCGATGGCCGGCACCAGCAGCGGGAAGGCGAGCCCGTCGTTGCCGAAGGCGGCCTTTCCGAGGATCAGCGCGGCGACCAGGGTCACGGCATACGACTCGAAGAGGTCGGCCGCCATGCCCGCGCAGTCGCCGACGTTGTCGCCCACGTTGTCCGCGATGGTCGCGGCATTGCGCGGATCGTCCTCCGGAATGCCCTGTTCGACCTTGCCGACCAGGTCGGCGCCGACGTCGGCGGCCTTGGTGAAGATGCCGCCACCGACTCGCATGAACATCGCGATCAGCGCCGCGCCGAGGCCGAATCCTTCCAGCACCCTCGGCGCGTCGGCCGCGTACACCAGCACCACGCAGGAGGCGCCCAGCAGGCCGAGCCCCACCGTGAACATGCCGACGACGCCGCCCGTGCGGAAAGCGATCTTCATGGCTTTGTGCGAGACGGTGGTGAGATCCTTTTCCGGCTCGCCTTCCGCCGGAGTCGCTTCCCGGGCCGCTGCGGCGACGCGCACATTGCTGCGCACGGCGAGCCACATGCCGATATATCCGGTGGCGGCCGAGAACGCCGCACCGATCAGGAAGAACACCGAGCGTCCGGCGCGCTGATTCCAGTCGTCCGCGGGCAGCAGCATGAGCAGGAAGAACACCACGACGGCGAATACGCCGAGGGTGCGCAGCTGGCGGCCCAGATAGGCCTTTGCTCCTTCCTGGATCGCTTCCGCGATCTTCTTCATGCTGTCGGTGCCCTCGCCCGCCGCGAGCACCTGGCGCACCAGGACGCCGGCGACCACGAGGGCGGCCAGCGCGACGGCCCCGATGACCGCCACGATGATCCGATTGTCGCTGGTGAGTACTGCGGCTGCGAAGGTTGTGGGTTGGCCCAACTGATGAGGGGTAGAAAGCCCCGCCATTCGTCCTCCTTGACGCTTGGGCTGAGCTCAAGATGTGGACGGATTGTAGGTACCGGAACCTGATCAAAACAGTGCGCGGTAAATGGAATCAGCCTTCACATGCTCCTCAGCAAATGATCGCCGGGCAGCCACGGAACCCGAAAGCGGTAATGCCTCAAAAGCATTGACGCTTGATCCATTATCGGCCTATCGATCGTGAACGAATTCACGAAATCATTGCATGACTACTGTATGCCCGGTCAGCGCCGTGCGGACATGCCGAAGGGCCCCACTCGGTGGGGCCCTTCGGGACAGTCGCTGTGTGCGTTCGGCTCGGCGCAGGCGGTGCGCGGCCGACTAGGAGAGCACCACGGCCGGCGGTGTGGTCGGCCAGGTCATCTTGATCAACCCGCCGTGTTCCCCCGCCGAGACCTCCACGTCGTCGACGAGGCCGCTGATGACCGCGAGGCCCATCTCGTCCTCTTCGGCCTCCGCCTCGTCCGCGGCCGAGGGGGCGTCCCCTGCACCGTGCGGCGCGTGCGGGGCCTCGTCGCCGACCTCGATGGAGAACTGTTTCTCGTCCTCGATCAGCATCACCTTCACCGGCGCCGCGATCCCGCCGCTCTGGTGCAGCCCGACGGCACGGGTGCAGGCCTCGCCGACGGCGAGCCTCAGCTCGTCGAGGACGGCCTCGTCGACTCCGGCCCTGCGTGCCACCGCTGCCGCCACCAGCCGGGCGGTCCTGACATGCTCGGGCAGCGCGCTGAAGCGGAGTTCGACGGTGGCCATGCATCCCCCTCGGAGCTACGGGCGTGCTGTCGAGGGGCCGGGCCACCGAGAGCCCGGTCCCCCGCATGAACTTCTTCCGTCCCGGACACCACCGGCCCGGGCCACGGTCAGTCGGTGGCCGCCACCGCTTCGTCGACCGAGGTGTGGATCGGGAACACCTTGGTCAGACCGGTGATACGGAAGATCTTGAGAATGCGCTCCTGGTTGCACACCAGTCGCAGCGAGCCCTCATGGGCACGCACTCGCTTCAGACCGCCGACCAGGACGCCGAGACCGGTGGAGTCGAGGAAGTCCACGCCCTCCATGTCGACGACGAGGTGGAAATTCCCGTCGTTCACCAGCTCGACCAGCTGCTCGCGCAGCTTGGGCGCGGTATATACGTCGATTTCGCCACCGACCTCGACGACCGTACGATCGCCGACGGTACGGGTCGACAGGGACAGGTCCACGGATCCTCCAGCACCTTGCTATCGAGCGGTCGCCCGTTGGGCACCTCGGCTTGAAGCCCCCAGGACGGTTCGCCAGCCGCGATGGCATTCAATCACTTACCGGCAGGCGTGCACGACGCCTTGGCCCCATTGTCCGTCACGCCGGTGACACACTCGGTGCCGATGGCCAAGAATCACCGATCCGATCGATCCCCGACGGACGCCGCAACCCGCCTGACACCGGGCGCGGTTCTGGACCGGCTCGCCTCCGGGCCGAGCCGGGCTGCGCGCATCACTCATACGGAGCACTTGCCCCCGCGGGCGGGTCGCCATGCCGTCTGGCCCGACCGGATTCGCTCCGAGGTCATCGCCGCCGTGCAAGCCTGCGGAATCGAACACCCCTGGGCTCACCAGGCACGCGCCGCCGAGCACGCGCTCGACGGCGACTCGGTGGTGGTCGCCACGGGTACGGCGTCCGGCAAGTCGCTCGCGTATCTCGTCCCGGTGCTCTCCACGCTCCTGGACGGTTCCGAGGCTCCGAACGGCCGTGGCGCCACCGCCCTCTACCTGGCCCCCACCAAGGCCCTGGCGGCCGACCAGTGCCGCGCGGTACGGGAACTCGCCCGGCCGCTGGGCAACGCCGTACGGGCCGCGGTGTACGACGGCGACACGCCGGTCGAGGAACGCGAATGGGTCCGCCAGTACGCCAACTACGTCCTCACCAACCCCGACATGCTGCACCGCGGCATCCTGCCCTCCCACCCCCGCTGGTCCTCCTTCCTGCGGTCCCTGAAGTACGTGGTCATCGACGAGTGCCACACCTACCGGGGCGTCTTCGGCTCGCACGTCGCCCAGGTCCTGCGCCGGCTGCGCCGCCTGTGCGCGCGCTACGGAGCCTCCCCCGTCTTCCTGCTGGCCTCCGCGACGGCGGCGGAGCCCTCGGTGGCGGCCCGCCGACTCACCGGCCTGCCCGTGCTCGAGGTGGCCGACGACGCCTCGCCCCGCGGTGAACTGGTGTTCGCCCTCTGGGAGCCGCCGCTCACCGAACTCCAGGGCGAGAAGGGCGCACCCGTCCGGCGTACCGCCACCGCCGAGACCGCCGACCTGCTGGCCGACCTCACCCTGCAGGGCGTCCGCTCGGTCGCCTTCGTACGCTCCCGGCGTGGCGCCGAGCTGATCTCGGTGATCGCCCAGGAGCGGCTGGCCGAGATCGACCGGCCACTGGCCCGGCGTGTCGCGGCCTACCGCGGTGGCTACCTCCCCGAGGAGCGCCGCGCCCTGGAACGCGCCCTGCACTCCGGCGAGCTGCTGGGCCTGGCCGCGACGACCGCCCTGGAGCTCGGCGTCGACGTCTCCGGCCTGGACGCCGTACTGATCGCCGGTTACCCGGGCACCCGCGCGTCCCTGTGGCAGCAGGCGGGCCGGGCGGGCCGCGCCGGGCAGGGCGCCCTGGCAGTGCTGGTCGCCCGCGACGATCCGCTGGACACCTTCCTCGTCCACCACCCGGAGGCTCTGTTCGACCAGCCGGTGGAGTCCACCGTCCTGGACCCCGACAACCCCTACGTCCTCGCCCCGCACCTGTGCGCGGCCGCCGCCGAGCTGCCGCTCACCGACGAGGACGTCGAGCTGTTCGGGCCGGCGTGCGCGGAGCTGCTGCCGCAGCTGGAGGCCGCGAAGCTGCTGCGCCGCCGGACCAGGGCCTGGCACTGGACGCGCCGGGAACGGGCCGCCGACCTGACCGACATCCGCGGCGAGGGCGGACGCCCCGTGCAGATCGTCGAGGCAGGAACGGGACGGCTGCTCGGCACGGTCGACGAGGCCGCCGCGCACACGACCGTGCACGAGGGCGCGGTCCACCTGCACCAGGGCCGTACCTACCTGGTGCGCTCGCTCGACCTGGACGACTCGGTCGCCCTGGTCGAGGAGGCGAACCCGCCGTACACGACGGTCGCCCGCGACACGACGTCGATCTCCGTCCTGGAGACGGACGTCGAGCTCCCCTGGGGCGATGGCCGGCTGTGCTACGGCTCCGTCGAGGTCACCAACCAGGTGGTCTCCTTCCTGCGCCGGCGGGTCATCACCGGTGAAGTGCTGGGTGAGACGAAGCTCGACCTCCCTCCGCGTACGCTGCGCACCCGCGCGGTGTGGTGGACGGTCACCGAGGACCAGCTCGACCGGGCCCGGATCAACCCGGAGATCCTCGGCGGCGCGCTGCACGCCGCCGAGCACGCCTCGATCGGCATGCTGCCGCTGTTCGCGACCTGCGACCGCTGGGACATCGGCGGCGTCTCCATCCCGCTGCACCCCGACACGCTCCTGCCCACGGTGTTCGTCTACGACGGTCACCCCGGCGGCGCGGGCTTCGCCGAGCGTGCCTTCCACACCGCCCGCGCCTGGCTCACCGCCACCCGCGAGGCCATCGCCTCCTGCGAGTGCGATGCCGGCTGCCCGTCCTGCATCCAGTCCCCCAAATGCGGCAACGGCAACGACCCTCTGCACAAGCGGGGCGCCGTACGTCTGCTGACGGAGCTGCTGAAGGGAGCCCCCGAGGAAAAGGAGACGGAGGCTTAGCCCACCGGAGTGAACGGTGCCGTGGGTACCGCCGGACCCGCGGATGCGGGGGGTGCCCTCGGACCCGCGGCTGCCGGTGGTCCCGCCCTGGCTCTTGCGCGCGCCGAGAACGGTCCTCTCTCCGAAACCGTGGTGACGTCCGAGACGTCGCCCACGATCGCGCACCGCAGGAGCCGGGTGTCCTGCGCCCGTGCCACCCGGTCCGCCCGGGCGCAGGCCGCGGCGCCGCCCTCGGCCCAGTGGTCGGCCGCCGCCAGCGCCGCGAGGTCGGCGGCCCCGGCCGCGCGGTGCCGGGTGACCACGGCCTGCCCCAGGGCGAGACCGATGCCGAACACCACGCACAGCAGGGTGATCGCACCGACGCTCCAGACGGTGGCGGAGCCACGGTCGCGCTCGGAGAAGCGGCACCTCACGGCACGTCGCCAGTCCGCCCGGAAGCGGCATCTCACAGCACGTCGCCGATCCGCCCGGAAGCGGCGTCTCACGGCGCGGCCCCGGTCCGCCCGGAAGCGGCGTCTCACGACCGCACCCCCTGCCGGGTCAGTGCCCCCACCGTGTCCTCCGCCTGGGCCACGGCCTCCTCCCTCAGTTCGAAGGGCAGGGCCCCCAGTCCCGGCGGGTCGGCCACCACGACCACGTGCACGTGTTCTCCCTCCCGGGTCACCGTGACCTTCGCGCCGTGCGGTGCCGCCTCGCGGGTCACCTCGGTGACCGCCCCGTCCGGATCCTGACGGGCGGCGGCCCGGGCACCCACCCGGGCCGCGTCCACGCACTGGATCTGCGCGAGCACGACCAGCAGCCCCCACACCAGCGTGGTCACCACCAGCACCAGCACGGGCAGGACCATGGCGGCCTCCGCCGTCACGAACCCCTGATCGGCTGCCCGACCGCCCCGGCGTTCACATCCGCGCACTGAGCGCTCGTTTCACGATGTTCTGCAGCTCCGTCTTGACCTGCCCGCTCGTCACCACCTCGTACAGCAGGACGGCGAACGCCACCGCCGCGATGATCCCCATCGCGTACTCGGAGGTGACCATTCCCGCGTCCCGGCGCATCCGGTTCACCAGGGCACGCACCCCTGCCCGCGCCTTTTCGTACATCTCAACCCCCGTGAGGTCTCGGTCCGTTGTTCATGCGACGCGTCACGCGTCACTCGCCATACGTCACGCGCCATACGTCACGCGCCATACCTCCGCGTCACGCGATCCGATCTGCCGCGTGGCTCTTCACACCCACCGGCCCGTCAGCCACCACCCCCTCTCAGCACACCGCCCGCGAGGCCGATCACCACGGGCAGCACGCCGACCGCGACGAAGGCGGGCAGGAAGCACAGCCCCGTCGGCGCGGTGACCAGCACGGCCGCCCGGCGGGCCCGGGCCGTGGCGGCACGTGCCCGGTCGGCGCGGGCGTCGCCCGCCAGCCGGGCCGCCGGACCTGCGGCGGGCAGCCCGGACTCGTCGGCCCGCTCCAGCAGTCGCGCCAGGGCCGCGGCGCCCGGTATCGCGGCGATCCCGCGCCAGGCGTCGGCCGGTTCACCGCCGAGCCGTACCTCCGCCGCGCCCCGCGCCAGCCCTTCTCCCACGGGCCCGCCCAGAGCCTCGCCGACGGCCTGCGCGGCGAGGACCGGACCGGCCCCGGCCGCGATGCAGGCCGCCAGGAGATCGGCGGCAAGGGGAAGTTGGCGGGCCGCCTCGGCCGCGTCGAACTCCTCCGGCGGGCGGCCGGCCGTCCGCCGCCGGTCCCACCACCACAGCGCGGCAGCGCCGGCCAGCCCGACCGCCACTGCGGTGAGCCCGCCGGCCGGCACCCACCCGGCGCCGGCCACTCCCACCAGCGGCAGCCATCGCCGTACGGCACCCGGCGCCGTCAACCACCGCCCGGCGCGCCCACGTCCCGCCTCCGACGTCCGCCGATCCTGCGTCGCCCGCCGCGTCCGAAGCAGCGCGGCCATCCGCCGCCGCACTCTCCGCTCCCGGCGCACCGCCTCCAGCCACCGCACCAGCAGCACCAGAAGCACTGCCGCCCCCACGGCCGCCCCCAGCCTGTGGACAACATCCGCGCTCATGCCGCCTCCGCCCGTCGCACGATGCGCAGGGCCCACCACAGCCCCACGCCCTCCAGCACTCCGCCGACGACCAGGCACCCCAGCCCCGCTCCCGTGTGCAGCAGCACGTGCAGGGGATCGGCGCCCATCGCGGTGCCCAGCAGGAGCCCCAGGGCCGGCAGGCCGGCCAGCATCACCGCCGTGGCCCGTGCGCCCGCCAACTGGGCCCGCAGATCAGCACGTTGGTCCCGCTCGGCGCGCAGCGCCCCTTCGAGCCGGTCCAGCCCCGCCGCGAGGCCCGCGCCCTGGTCCACGGCCACCCGCCAGCAGGCCGCGAGTCCCCGCAGCCCCTCGGCGCCCGGTTGCCGGGCCGCCACGGCGAGCGCTCCGGGCACGTCCCCACCGAACCGCGCCGCCGCCAGCACCGCCGCCCTGGCGTCCCCGAGCCCGCCCGAGTCCTGCGTGGCGCGCAGCAGTGCCTCACCCGGCTGCCGCCCGGCCCGAACCTCACCGGCCAGCGCCCCGCACAGGGCGATCACCGCGTCCGCCCGGCGTTCCCGGGCCCGGCGCGCGGCCCGGGCCAGACGGCTCCGGCGCAGGAGTGGCACTCCCGCCGCTCCCGCCACGGCCGGGAGCACCGAGGCACCCAGCACCGCCAGCACCAGTCCCGCCGCCAGCGCCCACCACTCGGCCCGCAACCGCCCACGCGCACGGACCAGTTCGCGCACAGCCCGGTCCCACACGGGCGGCCCCGTGGCCACCACCCCAGCGCCGGCGAGCAGCAGCCGCGCCCGCCGCGTCCCGGAACGCCGCCCGCCCAGCAGCCACGCCGCCGCCCCGGCACACGCCACCGCCGCCCCCAGGGACAGCGGCCCCCAGGGCGTCGCACCGACAGCAGTCGCCGCCCCGGACACCGAAACCATGGACAACTCACCCATCCCGCTCACCACTTCCCCTCCTGGGTCTCCGGGTGGAGCAGCCCCCGCAGCCGCTCCCACCCGCGTTCCTCCACGAACGCCCGCGCGCCCCAGCGCAGCGCGGACACCGTGCGCACCAGCCCCGACGCGTCCCGCTCCAGCACCCGCACCTCGGCGATCCGCCGCCGCCCGGAGCGGTCCCGAACGACGTGCAGCACCACCGACAGCGCGGCCGCCAACTGGCTGTGCAGCGCGGCCCGGTCGAGCCCGGCGGCGGTGCCCAGCGCCTCCAGCCGGGCGGGGACGTCCGCGGCCGCGTTGGCGTGCACCGTGCCGCACCCGCCCTCGTGGCCCGTGTTCAGCGCGGCCAGCAGATGGACGACCTCCCCTCCGCGCACCTCACCCACGACCAGGCGGTCCGGCCGCATCCGCAGCGCCTGGCGCACCAGGTCCTCGAGCGTGACGAGGCCCGCGCCCTCCTGGTTGGCGGGTCTGGCCTCGAGGCGGACGACGTGCGGATGGTCGGGCCGCAGCTCCGCGGAATCCTCGGCGAGCACGATCCGCTCGCCCGGCCCGACCAGCCCCAGCAACGCGCTGAGCAGCGTGGTCTTGCCGCTGCCCGTTCCACCGCTGATGAGGAACGACAACCGCGCCTCCATCAGCGCCCGCAGCACGTGGTCCCCGCCCGGTGGCACCGTGCCCGCCGCCACCAGCTCGCCGAGCGTGAACGCGCGCGGCCGGACCACTCGCAGGGACAGACAGGTGCAGCCGACGGCGACCGGGGGCAGCACCGCGTGCAGCCGGGTGCCGTCGGGCAGGCGGGCGTCGACCCACGGGCGGGCGTCGTCCAGCCGGCGTCCGGCCACCGCGGCCAGGCGCTGTGCGAGCCGTCGTACGGCCGCGGCGTCGGGGAAGGCGACGGCGGCCCGCTCCAGTCCGCCGCCGCGGTCCACCCAGACCCGGTCCGGGGCCGACACCAGGACGTCGGTCACCGAGGGGTCGGCGAGCAGGGGTTCCAGCGGGCCGCTGCCGATCAGCTCGGAGCGCAACCGCTCGGCCGCGCCGAGCACTTCCGCGTCCCCGAGCACCCGGCCCTGCTCCCGCAGCGCCTGGGCCACGCGCGCGGGCGTCGGCTCGGCCCCGCTCTCGGCCAGCCACTGCCGCACCCCGGCCAGCAGCTCCGCGGACATCTCGGAGGCCGTGTCCCGCGCCGACTCCCGGGAAGGGCCGCCCGCAGCAACGCCCCGTTCGCCCGCCCGCCGTGTTTCGGCCGCCGTCCTCATGCGGCACCCGCCTCGATCAGGGCCCGCTCCCAGAAGGCCGCGCAGAAGCGTGCCAGTGGTCCGCGGGCGGCCGTGCCGGGCGGCGTCCTGCCCTCGCCGGGTCGCCGCAGCCCGGACTCCACGGGCACCTCGCCGGCCAGTGGCAGACCGAGCAGCCGGGCCACCTCGCGGTCGTCGAACCCGGGCGCGTAGGGACCCCGTACGGCCACCCGCAGATCGCGCAGGACCATGCCGACGGCGGACGCGACCCGCGCTGCGGCCGCCACGGCGCGCAGTTCGGCGGGAACCACGAGCAGTCCGAGGTCCAGCTGGGCGAGGGCCTCGGCGACTCCTTCGTCGACGCGGCGGGGCAGGTCGACGACCACGGCGCCGCCGCGTCGCCGGGCGGCGGCCAGGACCGCCCGGACGGCCTGGGGCGGGACGGCGACGCAATCGCCGCGGTCCCAGCTGAGCACGCGCAGCGAGTGCAGTTCGGGCAGCGACTCCTCCAGCGCGCCGCCACCGACCCTCCCGCGTGAGGCCGCGAACGCCGGCCAGCGCAGTCCCTCGGCCGTCTCCCCGCCGAGCAGGACGTCGAGCCCGCCGCCGAGCGGATCGGCGTCGACGAGCAAGGTGCGCAGGCCCTCCCGCGCGGAGGTGACGGCCAGCGCACAGGCCAGCGTGGACGCCCCCGCCCCGCCGCGGCCGCCGATCACGCCCACGGTCAGCGCGGGCCGGCCGACGCCCTCGGCGACGTCCGCGATCCGGTCGACCAGCCACTGCTCGCCGTCGGGCAGCACCAGCACATGGTCGGCGCCGATCTCGACGGCGCGCCGCCAGACTCCGGAGTCGTCCTGGTCGCGGCCCACCAGCACCACCCCACGTCTGCGTGCGGCCCCGCGCACACGCCGCGCGGCGTCGTCGCCGACCAGCACCAGCGGCGCGGCCTCCCAGCTGCCTCTGCGCTCGGGCACCCCGTGGTGGACCTCGGGCGTGGCGCCCGCCGCCGCGCACAGGCGCAGCAGGTCGTCGAGGAGCTCGGCGTCCTCGGTGACGATGAGCGGTCCGCCCTGCCGTCCTGCGGCGCCGGGCGGCGGATCGTGTGTGACGGTTCCGGTCATGGGCCGGTCCCCCTTCGCTGCATCTCTCGCGCAGCCCCTGCGGCCCCGCGAATCCCAGACACGTGAAGACCGGCGACCGGCCTTCATATGGCGGCCGATACGAACCGGCCATACACGCCCGACAAACGGAACCGGCCATGAACTCGCCGCGAGCGGTGCGCGCAGGAATCACGGTGCAGCGATCCGGAAAATGATGTGGATCTTGGTCGAAAACTGTGGACAACTCGGCGGCTGTGAATATCGTCATCACCCAAACCGGTGACCCCTGTACCGACTCGCGTACGACTTTCACAGCGCAGCCTCTCGACTACACACCGTGACGGATGACGGGCAGGGGCGCGGAAGCCCCGCAACGTGGCACGTTCGGGCCGGCAGCCTTGCACAGAAGGGGAGAAACGCGAAAAACCCACCCGGACATGCGACGACCCCCGCCGGGGGGGAGAGCGGGGGTCGTCTCCACGGCCGACTCGGGGGGGGGAGGAGTCGGACCGGGTTAGCACGGTCGCGAACGATCCGTGACTTCCATGGTGTACCCGAGAGCCCTCTCAGGCAAACCCACGCGCCCACCTTACGCCGAATGGGCTGCCCCTATGCTCAGTGGCGTGGAAAACCACTCCTTGCCCCGCACAGCGGCCTTCTTTGATCTGGACAAGACGGTCATTGCGAAGTCGAGCACGCTCACCTTCAGCAAGTCGTTCTACCAAGGCGGACTGATCAACCGCAGGGCCGTCTTGCGTACCGCGTATGCCCAGTTCGTCTTCCTCGCCGGAGGCGCCGACCACGACCAGATGGAGCGGATGCGCCAGTACCTGTCCGCGCTGTGCCGCGGCTGGAATGTGCGTCAGGTCCGGGAAATCGTCGCCGAGACGCTGCACGACCTCATCGATCCGATCATCTACGACGAGGCCGCGTCCCTGATCGAGGAGCACCACGCCGCGGGGCGCGATGTCGTCATCGTGTCCACGTCCGGCGCCGAAGTGGTCGAGCCGATCGGCGAACTGCTGGGCGCCGACCGGGTGGTGGCCACCCGGATGGTGGTCGGCGAGGACGGCTGCTTCACCGGCGAGGTGGAGTACTACGCCTACGGCCCCACGAAGGCGGAGGCCGTCCGGGAACTGGCCGGGTCCGAGGGTTACGACCTCGACCGCTGCTACGCGTACAGCGACTCGGTCACCGACCTGCCGATGCTGGAGTCGGTCGGGCATCCCCATGCCGTCAATCCGGACCGCGCGCTGCGCCGGGAGGCGCTCGCACGCGGGTGGCCGATTCTCGACTTCCACCGGCCGGTGCGGCTCAAGCAGCGGCTGCCCGCGTTCTCCGTACCGCCGCGTCCGGTGCTGGTCGCGGCCGCGGCGATAGGAGCGGCGGCGGCCACCGCGGGGCTGGTCTGGTACGCGAACCGGCGCCGGAGCGCGCTCGCCTGAGCCGCCCCTTTTTCGCCGCCGGGAAATCACGTCGAGATCCCGGCGCCCGTTTAAGTCCCGTTTGAACCTAAAAGTAAAGAAGTGCAGCCAGGGGTTCCGCTTGCTCCTGGCTTGCAGTACAAAGGACTCAACGGCCCGCGAGACCAAAGGACATCCGAAAGGATCACCTTTAAAACGCATTTGGCCCACGGACCGAGCATGAACACCGGGCACCCACGCGACGTCGACCCGTCGATTACGGGCCAGCCGCACCAGGTGACGGGCAAAGATCCCGACCTGATGGGCGACATATCGAGGACGCTTGGTAACTCGGTGAACATGCCAGCGGCGGTACGAGTTCCTCGTACCGCCGCAACCTTGCTCCGGGGCGCTTCCCAGCGCCTCACGCCGCCCCGCGCTGCAGCGCCTCGCACACCGCCGTCGACTCGCGCACACCCAGCTCGACCGCCCTGGCGCAATGGGCGATCCAGGCCGCCATGCCCTCCGGAGTGCCGGAGACATAGCCCTCCAGGGCGCCCAGATAGGCGGCGCGACCCAGCTCGGCGTGGCCCACCTCGGCCGGGCAGACCGACTTCGGGTCGAGGCCACTGCCGACCAGAACGATGCGCTCGGCCGCCCGCGCGACCAGACCGTTGTGGGAAGCGAAGGGGCGCAGCGCCAGCAGTTCGCCGTGCACGACGGCCGCCGTCACCAGGGCGGGCGCGGAGCCGCCCGCGACGATCAGCCCGGACAGGCCCTCCAGCCGCCCGGACACCTCGGCGGCGCTGGGCAGCGGCAGCTCGACCAGCGGCTCCTCCGCACCCTCGCCCGCCTGGCGCGGCCGCCCGACCGTGTCCTCATCGCTCGCGGCGGCCACCAGATGCAGCCGGGCCAGGACCCGCAGGGGCGACTGCCGCCAGATGGACAGCAGCTGACCGGCCTCGGCCGTCAGCCTCAGCGCCGCACCCACCACGCGCGCCTCGTCGTCGCCGCTGAAGTCGGTGCGCCGGCGCACCTCCTCCAGGGCCCAGTCCGCGCCGGACAGCGCCGCGGAGCCGCGCGCCCCGCGCAGCGCCGCCTCGGAGGTGATCTCGCTGCTCCGGCGCCTCATGATCCGGTGCCCGTAGACCCGGTCCACGGCTTTGCGCACGGACTCCACGGACTCGGCCACACCGGGCAGCGAGCCCAGGGCCGCAAGGGGGTCCCCCCTGTTCGAGCTCATTCGAGAGCTTGGGGGAGGATCGGCGGTCGCGCCTGTCGTACTCATGAGTACGACCCTACGCACCCGAGCGACCCACCCCACGAAGGAGTGGTCTTCTTCACGCACCACTGCCACGCAAAGCGACCGAACCACTACGCTTCGTGAACATGAAAATTGCTTTCGTCGGGAAGGGCGGCAGCGGCAAGACCACTCTGTCCTCCCTGTTCGTCCGCCATCTCGCGGCCTCCGGCGCACCCGTCGTCGCGGTCGACGCCGACATCAACCAGCACCTGGCAGCCGCACTCGGCCTGGAGGAGACGGAGGCGGCCGCGCTGCCCGCGATGGGCGACCGGCTGACGCTGATCAAGGACCATCTCCGCGGCTCCAACCCCCGCATCGCCTCCGCCGAGACGATGATCAAGACCACCCCGCCCGGTGAGGGCTCGCGGCTGCTGCGCGTGCGCGAGGAGAACCCGGTCTACGACGCCTGCGCGCGGCTGGTGGAACTCGACGGCGGCGCCGCCCGTTTGATGGTCACCGGCCCCTTCACGGACGCCGACCTGGGGGTCGCCTGCTACCACTCCAAGACGGGAGCGGTGGAGCTGTTCCTGAACCACCTGGTGGACGGCCGCGACGAGTACGTCGTGGTGGACATGACGGCCGGTTCGGACTCCTTCGCCTCCGGCATGTTCACCCGTTTCGACATCACGTTCCTCGTCGCCGAGCCGACCCGGAAAGGGGTCTCCGTCTATCGCCAGTACAAGGAGTACGCCCGCGACTTCGGGATCGTCCTGAGAGTCGTCGGCAACAAGGTGCAGGGCCAGGACGACCTCGACTTCCTCCGCGCCGAGGTCGGGGACGACCTGCTCGTGACCGTCGGGCACTCGGACTGGGTGCGCGCCATGGAGAGGGGCCGGCCGCCCCGCTTCGAGCTCCTGGAGGACGCCAACCGCCGCGCACTGCGCGTGCTGCAGGTGGCCGCCGACGCCACGTACGAGCTGCGGGACTGGGAGCGCTACACCCAGCAGATGGTGCACTTCCACCTGAAGAACGCCGACGCGTGGGGGAACGAGCGCACCGGGGCCGACCTGGCCGCGCAGATCGACCCCGGCTTCGTCCTCGGCGAGGGCGTCACCGCCCCCGCGTGACGGCGGCTACGGCCTGGGCGCCCCGGGCACGCCCTTGGGCGCCGGAGCCCGGTGCCCGGACAGGAAGGACGCCCAGCCCTGTTTGGGGGTCTCGCCGACCTCCAGGCTGCGCAGCTTGGCGAGGGTCTGCGGGTCCTGGGCGTCCAGCCAGTCGGCCAGCTGGTGGAAGGAGACGCAGCGCACCTCTGGCTTGTTGCACACCTCCTTCACGACCTCCTCGACGGCGCGCATGTAGGTGCCGCCGTTCCAGGACTCGAAGTGGTTGCCGATGATCAGCGGCGCGCGGTTGCCGTCGTAGGCCCGGTAGAAGCCCTGGAGCAGGCCGTCGCGCATCTGGTCGCCCCAGTAGTCGAACTTGTCGGGGTCGCCCTGGGTCTGCGTGCCCGACTGGTTGACCATGAAGTTGTAGTCCATGGTCAGCTGCTCGAAGGTGTGACCGGGGAACGGCACCAGTTGCATGGACAGGTCCCACAGACCCTCCCGCTTCTTCGGCCACACCTGGTTGTTGACGCCGCTGCTGTCGTAGCGGAAGCCGAGCTGGCTCGCCGCCTTCATGAAGTTCTTCTGCCCCTCCAGACACGGTGTGCGGGCGCCGATGAGCTCCTTGTCGTAGTCGAAGGGCAGCGGGGCCGCGTTCTTCATGCCGGCGTTGGTCTTCCAGGTCTTCACGAACTGCTTGGCCTGGGTGATCTCGCTCTTCCACTCGTCCACCGACCACTGGCCGACCCCGCCCTCGGGGCCGCAGAAGTGGCCGTTGAAGTGGGTGCCGATCTCGTTGCCCTCCAGCCACGCCAGGCGCGCCTGCCTGGCGGTGTCGGCGATGCCCTTCGCGTCGTTGAAGCCGATCTCGGAGCTGCCCGGCGCGTGCTGCGGAGGGCGGTACAGGTCGCGCTTCTCCTCCGGCAGCATGTACACGCCGCTGAGGAAGTACGTCATCGTCGCGTCGTTCTCCTTGGCCACCTTGCGGAAGTGCGAGAACAGCTTCTGGCTGTCCTCGCCCGCGCCGTCCCACGAGAACACGACGAACTGCGGGGGCTTCTCACCGGACTTGAGCCGTTCCGGTCTGGGCAGGTGCGGCTGGGCTCCGGTGTACGAAGTGGATCCGTCACCGATCAGACGGAGGACACTCCCGGGAGCCGGCGCACCTTGCTGCGCGCCGTGTGCGCCCTGCTTGGGGGCGTGGGTGTCGCTCGCACAACCGGCGAGCGACGAGGCGCAGGCCGCGGCGGCGACAACCCCCGTGGCGATCCTCTGGGTGGCGGCCATGTTCCGCCCACCTTCTTCCTTCTCTCGTCCAACGCCAGACGGCGTGTGCTGGTGATGTGCCGGACATGCCGACAGCGCCGCCAAGGTCGCACGGACCCGAGAAGGAATTAATACGACAAGCCGATAAAAAGACCGCTTCACTCATCGAGGTGACTCACTGACCCATTTGCGCCAAATATTCATGCATGGCCTTTACGTTGCATTACGTTTGCTTTACCCGGTCATGATTCAGCTGATCCAGTTGGAATCGCCGACCCGGTCCGCCCAGTGATCCATCCCGCCGCTGCACGCCGTGACCCACGGCCGCGACCCGACCCCCGCTCCCGCGGGGACCACCAGTTCCGCGACCGCGCCACCCGGAGGAGACGGGAACATGTCAGCCTGCGTCCCCACCCACACCGCCGACCCCACTCGGGCCGAGCGCTCCCACCCCCAGCACAGCCCGCCCCCGCGGCCGCCCCGCTTCCGCCTCGCGGGCGCCGATCCGTCGGCCGCAGTCGCGGTCTTCCTGATCGCCCTGCCCCTGTCCCTCGGCATCGCCCTGGCCACCGGCGCCCCGCTCCAGGCCGGCCTCGTGGCCGCCGCCGTCGGCGGCCTCGTCGCCGGACGGCTCGGCGGCTCCCCCCTTCAGGTCAGCGGTCCCGCCGCCGGGCTCACGGTCGTCACCGCCGACCTGATCCACCGCTACGGATGGCGTTCGACCTGCGCCATCACCGTCCTCGCCGGCCTCGCCCAACTGGGCCTCGGCTGCCTGCGGGTGGCCCGCGGCGCGCTCGCCGTCAGCCCCGCCGTCGTACACGGCATGCTCGCCGGCATCGGTGTGACCATCGCCGTCGCCCAGTTGCACATCGTCCTCGGCGGGAGCCCGCAGAGCTCCGTGATCGACAACCTCCTGGCGCTGCCCGCCCAGTTGGCCGGCCTCGACCCGGCCGCCCTCGCCGTGAGCGTGCTGACCCTGACCCTGCTGCTGCTCTGGCCACGGCTTCCCGGCGGGGCCGGCCGGCTCCTGCGCCGGGTACCGGCCGCGCTCGTCGCCGTGGCCGGGGCCACCGCGATCGCCGCGCTCGCGGGACTGAACCTGCCCAGGGTCGACCTGCCGTCCTGGCGCAGCCACGCCCTGGCCGGACTGCCGCAGGGCCCGGCCCTCGGACTCGTCGCCGCGGTGCTCAGCACCACGCTGGTGTGCAGCGTGCAGTCGCTGCTCGGCGCGGTCGCCGTGGACAAACTGGTGGCGGGCCGCTCCGGACCGGCCGCCCGTGTCGGACGCTCCGACCTGGACCGCGAACTGCTCGGGCAGGGCGCCGCCAACGTCGTCTCCGGCGCGCTCGGCGGACTGCCGGTCGCGGGGGTGGCCGTGCGGAGTTCGGCGAATGTGCGCGCAGGTGCCGTGAGCCGGAACTCCACGATGCTGCACGGCGTTCTCGTAGTGGTTGCCGCGCTGCTGATGGTCCCGATCCTGGAGCTCATCCCGCTCGCCTCGCTCGCCGCCCTGGTGATGGCCGTCGGCATCCAGATGGTGTCCCTGCACCACATCCGCACGGTGACCCGCCACCGAGAGGTGCTGGTGTACGCCGTCACCACCCTCGGCGTGGTGGCCCTCGGCGTCCTGCAGGGCGTGGCCCTCGGGATCGCCGTGGCCGTGGCCGTCGCCCTCCACCGCCTCACCCGCACCCGCATCACGCACGACGAGAAGGAAGGGGTCCATCACGTACACGTACGAGGACAGCTGACGTTCCTCGCGGTGCCGCGGCTCAGCCGGGCCCTGCACCTCGTGCCCCAGGGGTCGGACGCGGTCGTCGAGCTGGACGGCTCGTTCATGGACCACGCGGCATACGAGTCACTGCAGGACTGGCAGCGGACGCACACCGCGCAGGGCGGCTCCGTCGAGCTCACCGGGCGCACCGGGCGCCGGGCAGGAGTCCGCATCGCCGAGCCCACCGGCCCGGCCGGTGCCGAATGCCGCTGCCGCCCCTGGACGCCCTGGCGCAACCACCAGTGCGAGGGTGGTCCGCGGACGGTGCCGGCGTCGGAATCGGCGTCGACGCCCAGGTCTGCGTCTGCGTCTGTGCCTGTGCCTGCGTCTGTGCCTGCGTCCGCGTCCGCGTCCGCACCCACATCCACCCGGCAGCCGGGCGGGCGTACGGACGGGGAGAGGGACGGCGGACGAAGTCCGGACTCCGGCCTCGGTTCATCCCCTGGCGCCGGTCCCGGGCAGGGGCAGAGGTCCGACCCCGGCTCGGGCTCGGGGCCGCGCTCGGGCCACGCCTTCCGATCCGGCACGAGTCCCGCCTCCGGGCCTGGCTCCGGCCACACCTCCGGAACCGGGGCCGCGTGCGGCCACGCTTCCGGTGCCGCAACGGGTTCCGGCACCGCACCCGGCACGGGTTCCGGCAGCTCACCAGGCAACGGCCCCGGTCCCGCGCCCGCCTCCGGTCCCGGCGCGGGACCCCGACCCGGAGCCGCTCCAGGGTCCGGCGGTCCCAGCCGGGAGCAGTTGGCGCGTGGCATCAGCACGTTCCAGCGCAACACCGCACCGCATGTGCGCGACGAGCTGGCTCGGCTGGCGCGGGAGGGGCAGCGGCCGTCCCAGCTCTTCCTCACCTGCGCCGACTCACGCCTGGTCACGTCGATGATCACCTCCAGCGGCCCCGGCGACCTCTTCGTCGTGCGGAACGTGGGCAACCTCGTGCCGCCGCCCGGTCAGGAGGGCGGCGACGACTCGGTGGGGGCCGCGATCGAGTACGCCGTGGACGTACTGGGGGTGCGCTCCATCACGGTGTGCGGCCACTCCGGGTGCGGGGCCATGCAGGCACTGCTGGACTCCGGCTCGGACTCCGGCTCCGGCTCCGGGTCCGGGTCGAGTCGTACGTCGCTCGGGCGGTGGCTGCGGCATGGGCTGCCCAGCCTGGAGCGGACGGCCGACGAGAGCCGCTGCGTCCCCGGACTGGCCGGGCGCCGGCCGGCCGACGCGGTGGAGCAGCTGTGCCTGACCAACATCGTCCAGCAGCTGGACCACCTGCGCGCCCACGCCCCGGTCGCCCGAGCCCTGTGGGAGGGCGCGTTGGAGCTGCACGGGATGTACTTCCACGTCGGCGAGGCACAGGCGTATCTGCTCACGGGGACGGAAAGGAACGAGGTCTTCACGGGCGTGGCAGCGACGGAGGACCTGCACAGCCCGGCGTGACCGCTCCCCTGACCGCCCCGCCCCGGACCGGACCGGACCGGCACCGGACCGGACCGGCCCACCGGCCACCGCCCCGCCCCGTCAGCGCCCCGTCCCGTCAGCGCCCCGCCGGGCGACACGCCCGGCGGGGCCATCTCGGGCGGGCCGCCGGAAAGCCGTGCTGAACTTGGGCGGCCCGCGGTCCGTGGGAAGGAGTGGCACCCACCCCCGGGCAGCACTCGCGGGCAGCGCTCCCGGGCCGCCGCGCAAGCGTTCCCGCAAAAAGGTCTAAACCAATTTGCCGTCGACCCTTGTCAGCGGGCCCCCAGGTCTGATGAGCTGTGGCCTGGGACACAACGGACACCCTGAGAAAGGGAGATGTCGTGAGCAACGAAAGCCTGGCCAACCTGCTGAAGGAAGAGCGCAGGTTCGCGCCGCCCGCCGACCTGGCCGCGCATGCCAATGTCACGGCGGAGGCGTACGTACAGGCCAAGGCTGACAGGCTCGGCTTCTGGGCCGAG